>NZ_JAWOUO010000012.1:0-113699 GCF_033339435.1 Vibrio sp. 378 | reverse complement strand
CTGATCCCTCCAAAACGACGGCGAACTACGGTCACCGTTTCTCTATTTGTACTTTGCAAAAGGCTTCGGATACGTACACGTGATTCATCCACCAACACTTGTGCATCCAATTCAAAAAAGGCGCTATCCACACCCAAATAGCCTTTGGCGTTTTTCTTTACATCTTCACTTAAGCCAGCCATTTCTGACTCTGCTAAAAATTCATCAATGCTATCCCACCCATCAAATGGGCGTTTTTCAATTAGCTGAATCGCATCACTACTGCTTAAGTTTGGTGAGAACATTGCCACCAAAATCGGAGCTTGCTCAACATCAATCGTATTCACGTTTAAACGCCAGTCATCACTTGGTAATGCACAGACCAACGGCTCCAATTTTTGGAAAATTTCACCACTCACCTGATAGACAGCCCGTAACTCGGAAGCATCTGCCATCCAACCATTTGATGCCAAATAGGAAGGCTTCATCGCTTCATATGTGCTGTCTTCAACCCCAGTAGTCGAACGGACAGAGTCATCAGCATCAATGTATTCCCAAGTAGAGTCTGCAATGATTTCTGCTTGATATGGCTCGACATCCAACTCTTCTAATAGGCGCTGCAATACATTCACTAAATATGGTCTTGTAATTTGCTGACCCGTTGGTTGCACACGACTCAATACATTTAGATTAAAGCACGCTTGCTTGTCTCTAATTCGTCCCGCCGCTTGACCATAATCTAACGGATAGACTTGCTCTTTTATCGCCCACGGTTGACTCATATTAATCGTGTCGGTGTCTTTATAACTTTGCTCGATACCCACTTTTGCTAGCGCCTCGACGCCAAGGCTGTACCAATACGCTTGCTGGTAATTGATTTGATTAGCGCCTCGCTGAAACTGCAAGAACAAACGTTCCGACATACTGGCAGCAACCGTCGCCATAATCGCCAGCAACATCAACACTATAATCAAAGCAACACCGCGCTGACGGTTAACCATTATTGCTGTCTCCTGAACTTTCCTCTTTCTGACTCAATGTGCCATCAGGAGTGAGATAAGTGCGGGCAATTTCTCCATAGTCTTTGAGAGTGAGAACAACAGAAACCGCTTTCGGCAGCGCTTTTTCTTCAGCCCACTCTTTTTTCCATTGCTTACCATCATAGAAACGCATATCAAATGACTCGACCTGCGTTAGCAATGGAGTAACAGTACCTTGTTGCCCAACCGGCGTATCAGGATAGCGCCACCATACTCGCTGCAGTGTTTCTTCTTTTAGGCGATAGCCAACCTTGGTTACTTCTCCACGAGGGAACTGCTGCTGAGGGTTGTGCCAACCTAAACGGGCAAACATCAGTCCTTTGGTATCGGAGTCCAACAGGTAATCGGACCAAAAAATTAGCCGGCTAGCAGGCTCTTCACCATTAGTACGTGTTTGACGCATCGCCATTTGACGAAAATCGTTATCCATCATCACCATGGCACGCTGAATTTCGTTTAAGCGTTGGGTTCGTTCTTGTGATAGCGCATTGCTACGCTGTACTTGCGATACCACTTGGTACGCAGCGACACTTAAACTGGCAAAGATGGCAATCGATACCAACACTTCAATAAGTGTAAAACCTTTTACCCTTTGGCGCGTATTTGCGCGGGGATTATTATTGCGCCACATAGCTTCGTACCGTTACTACAGGGCTCGCGCTTTTCTCTACCGAGACGCTCACATCAAATGCTTTCAGCAATGGCTGCGTCGTGGCGACTGGCGTGACTTTCCAGAACCAAGTGCGTCCTGCCAGCTCTTCTGTGCCGTTTTTCGCTTTGAGTTCTCCGGTATTCAACATCACATTTGCCATCTGATTATCCACAACCATGGCTGCAAACATTTTTTCTTCTAAATAACTGATTGTATTAATATGCTGGCTCACGGAGCGAATGACACTGATGGCAGCGGTGGCGAAAATTGCCAGTGCGACCAATACTTCCAGTAAGGTCATGCCTCTCGTCCGGCGATGACTCAAATTTGGGTGAGCTTGCTTAAAATTGCGCATTCTCATCCTCTTTCACTTCTTCGCCCGGAGCTAATAACAAAATTTGTCCACTTTCTTTGCCAATGACTCGCCAACCGTCATTAAAGGCATCACCATTTTGCGGAAAAAAAGACAGGGTAAATGGCGTGACTTCGGCACTGGAAAATATAAACACTTGCGGTGGCTCAATTTTCTTTTCGTCCTCTTCTTCTGCGAACATGTCTTCATCAAAAAGAGAACCTGGTTTGAATAAGCGCTCATCATTATCCCAAGCACCACCTCCGAGCTCGAGTTGTAGCGTAATATCTTCTTCTAGCTTGGTTTTGCTCGGAATCTGCTTTAATTTCAGAGGCTGCCAACCTTCTGAGGTTAAACTCAGTAGAGCGTAGGTCGATTTGGCATCATCCACTCGAACGCCAAAATCTTTACCGCTCAGCACCGCTTCTTCATTGAGCAGCTGTAAACGCTGAAAAAAGCTTTGAGCATACTGTTTGGAAAGATCTTTTTGGCTAGTCGGTAACGTCGAGATCACGGCCACAGCCGTAAGAGATAGCAAAACCAGCACCAATAGAATTTCTATCAATGTAAAACCGTTATGTTTTCGCATTTGTTTCATTAGTGCTGGCTTAGGCTCAATTATTGGAAATCTTGCATGTTCCAGTTGCCAATATCTGCAGCTGGACCTTCTCCACCCTCTTGGCCATCTGCGCCTAGAGTGAAGATATCGATTGTACCGTTATCACCTGGGCTTAAGTATTGGTACTGGTTGCCCCAAGGGTCATTAGGAAGACGTTTGATGTAACCACCATCACGGTAGTTGCGTGGCTCTGGGTTAGATGGCTTACTAACCAATGCTTCTAGACCTTGGTCCGTTGTTGGGTAAACGCTGTTATCCAACTTGTACATATCTAAGGCATTTTCCAACGCGACAATGTCCGTAATCGCTTTTTGTTGGTCAGCCTTCTCTTTGTTACCCAATAGGTTTGGAACAACAAAACTTGCCAAAATACCTAGGATAACCACAACAACCATCACTTCTAAAAGTGTAAAACCCTGTTGTTTACTACGCTTAAACTTCATTTTTTTCTCCGAAAGTTAGATTAAAGCCATGCCGTTAGTAGACACGTCTTAATTCGAAATTATCCGCTCATCAAGTTATTCATTTCTAACATTGGCATCAAGGTCGCCATCACAATGAACAACACTAATCCAGCCATTAATGCAATCAGCGCAGGAGTAAACACACCCAGAGCAATATTGACTGTTGATTCAAAGTTTTGATCTTGGTTATCGGCTGCCCGCGTCAACATGCTCTCTAATTCACCACTTTGCTCACCACTGGCGATCATGTGTAGCATCATTGGTGGAAACAAGCGGGTTTGGTCCAACGCCTTACGCAGACTAGCGCCCTCTCGAACGTTATCCGCTGCAAGCAACACTTGCTGCTTCACATAACGGTTAGACATAACATCTACCGCAACGCGCATACCCTCTAGAATTGGAATCGCACTGGAAGTACAGATCGAAAGCGTTCGTGCGAATCGTGCGGTATTCAAACCTCGAGAGATCTTACCTATTAGCGGTAAGCTCAAGATTTTTCTGTCCCAAGCTAAGCGAAAGTCTGGCTTTTGCAACGCCAGTTTGAGGCCATAGAAAAGCACCACCAGCACAACGAAAATAATCAGCCCCCAATCTTGCACAAACTCACTGGCTGCCAGTAAAAATTGCGTCGATTGAGGTAACTCTTGGCCCATCTGAATGATGGGTTCAATGATTTTAGGAACCACTGTCGCCAATAAGAACGAAACGATGACAACCGCGAATACCACCAAAACTACAGGATAAATCATGGCTTGAAGCAATTTAGATCGCATCTTTTGGCGGTTTTCGACATAGTCTGCCAAACGCTCTAATACGGTATCGAGGTGACCTGATTTTTCACCCGCCGCAACCATGGAGCGGTACAGTTCATCAAACACGTGTGGGTAATCGGCAAAACTGTCGGCAAGCGGATAACCCTCTGTTACTTTCGAGCGAACCGCAGCCAACATAGAACGAATCCTCGGCTTTTCAGCCTGCTCAGAGACCGCACGCAAACACTCTTCCAAAGGCATTCCTGATTGGACTAGCGTAGACAATTGCCGTGTGATGAGTGCCAGCTCAGATGTTGAGATACCGCGCTTAAAGCTGACTGAACCTGAAGACTTAGCCGATTTAGCTTTCGTCTCGACCACTTCAATCGGGATCATCCCTTGCTCTTTGAGTCGCTGGCGCACTTGTCGGGCGTTGTCCCCTTCTATCGTGCCTTTTTTATGCTTGCCTTTTGCATCTAGCGCTTTGTACTCAAATGCCGCCATTAGGTTTCCTTCGTCACTCGCATCACTTCTTCAAGTGACGTAATACCACGACGTACTTTGCTTAAACCATCACTGCGAATACTTGGCGTATGGGCGCGAACGGCTCTCTCAATTTCTTGTTCACCAGACTCTCGATGAATCAACTCTTGCACTTGCTCATCAACCATAATGAGCTCGTGGATACCTGTTCGACCTCGGTAGCCTTTTTGGTTGCACGCTTCACAGCCTTTTGCTCGGTGCAGTTCTAACGGTTCATGCGCTTCCATACCAAACAGTTTTTTCTGTTCCGCATCGGCTTCATACGGCTCTTTACAGCTTGGACAAAGCGTTCGAACTAAGCGCTGCGCTAGCACCCCTAATAACGAAGAAGAAATAAGGAATGGCTCAATACCCATATCACGTAGACGCGTAATCGCACCCACTGCGGTGTTGGTGTGGAGAGTAGACATTACCAAGTGACCCGTTAAGGACGCTTGCACTGCAATTTGTGCGGTTTCTAAGTCACGAATCTCACCGACCATCACCACATCCGGGTCCTGACGCAGAATGGCACGCAAGCCGCGCGCAAACGTCATGTCGACCTTTGGGTTCACCTGAGTTTGACCGATGCCATCAATATCAAATTCGATCGGGTCTTCAACCGTTAGAATGTTGCGTTCGTTGCTATTGATCTCTTGCAAGCCAGCGTACAAGGTGGTGGATTTACCAGAACCTGTCGGGCCCGTCACCAAGATGATACCGTGAGGGCGGCCAATCAAGTGACGGAAGTTGTCATGCACTGAAGGTGTCATGCCCAAACTATGTAAATCAAGACGAGTCGCGTTTTTATCCAACAAACGCATTACCACGCGCTCACCATGTGAGGACGGCATCGTAGATACACGCACGTCCACCGCACGACCACCGATACGCAACGAAATACGGCCATCTTGAGGCACACGCTTTTCTGCGATATCTAGTTTAGCCATAACCTTCACACGAGAAACTAGCAAAGGCGCTAGCTTACGGCTTGGAGTCAGGACTTCACGCAATACGCCATCGACACGGAAACGAATCGAAAGGGTTTTCTCGAACGTCTCAATATGAATATCCGACGCACCTTCTTTGATCGCTTCGCCCAACATGGCGTTGATCAATTTGATGATTGGCGCATCGTCTTCCGATTCTAATAAGTCTTCATCATGCGGCAGTTCTTCAGCCAAAGAGAAGAAATCATCGCTATCAGCACCAATATCTTCCATCAACTGACGCGCTTCAGACGAGTCGCGTTGATATGCTTCGGTCAGCTTTTTATCAAAGGCTTCTTTATCGATAGGTTGCGGTACGAAGCTTTTCTTTAATACACGACGGACTTCAACCAGAGCCGCAGGGTTAAGCGGCTCGACATAGTAAAGAATAGGTGGACGCTCAGGATGCTCTGTCTCCAGCACCAGTTTAAAGCGGTTGGCAAAACTGAATGGCAGACGACGCATACTTGGCGCTGTGTCTAACATATCAACCATTAGTTGTTTTCCATTTGATCAATAAACGCTTGAATCTCTGTTGGGTGCTGACGCTCCTGGCCAAAGGCTGGCATAACCGGGATCTTCTCGTCTGCCATCAACTTCAACCCTTGATCCGCTTTATAAAGCTGTTCTGCGCGAATAAAGTTGTATTTACGCTGCGTAATACCGTCAGCCGTCACACCATCGCGAATAATCGTCGGCTTGATGAACACCATCAAGTTACGTTTTTCTGTTTGCGTGCTAGTTGACTTGAACAGATGGCCCAGTACCGGAATGTCACCCAATAGCGGCACTTTAGACTCACTTTCAAGTGCGCGTTCATCGACCAAACCACCAAGAACCAACATCTGACCATCTTGGATCATGACAGAGGTGTTTAACTGTCGTTTAGCAAAGCGAACGTCAACCGCACCGTTCGCGCCTAATACGTTGGAAACTTCTTGTTCAATGTTTAACTGTACAGAGTCACCTTCGTTAATTTGTGGCACTACTTTGAGTTTGATACCGACTTCTTTACGGTCAACCGTTTGGAATGGGTTGTCGTTGTTTGAGCCAGCCGTAGAGCCCGTAATAACCGGAACCTCTTCACCCACAATAAATGATGCTTCGCCATTATCCATTACAGTGATACTTGGAGAAGATAGAATGTTTGAGTTGGAGTCAGAAGCAACAGCACTAATTAGCGCTGTCCAGTCACCCATGACAATACTCATTGCCGCACCATTTACTCCGCTAAGTGCTGACGCTAGCGTAGAGTAGTCACCTGATTCAGTAACATCATATGGCGTTCGTTCGCCATTAGAGTTGGTATAGTATTCAGTTCGGGTTTGATCTTTTGCTTCTTCTAGACCAACCATCACCTGACCAATCGGGGCTCCTGAGTTACCGTACTGAATTACAGCACCCGTTTCTAATGAACCCCACTGAACACCTAGGTTAATACCATCACCTTCAGACATTTCGACAATTAACGCTTCAATAAGAACCTGAGCACGACGAATATCGAGTTGAGAAATGACGTCTTGTAATGCCATCATAATATCTGGTGGCGCTGTTAAAACTAACGAGTTAGTTGCAGCGTGAGCAGCAATGACGACCTCACCACGCGATGCGCCTGATGTTTTCTGACCGGCTTGCTTTTCAGCTTGCAGGTTATCGGAAACACCTTTCAATACATCCACCAAGTCTTCAGCTTTCGCATTTTTCAGGTACACAACTCGGTTGTTACCTTTTGTCGCCATTTCAACATCAAGTTGACGAATCAAACGTTTCAAGCGGGCTCTTACTTTTGGATCACCAGAAATTAAAATCGCGTTAGTACGTTCATCGGCCACAATTTTAGGTTCAAGGAACTCTGGCGTGCTTTTCTGATTCGCACTTTTATTCAGTGCTTCGACAATGCGTACCATTTCAGCAGCAGATGCATTACGCAGCTCCACCAATTCAATTTCTTTATCGCCGGCTTGGTCAACACGCTTGATGATCTCTGCTAAGCGATTCACTACTGCCGCACGACCAGTAATCAAGATAATATTCGCTGGATCATAATGAACCACGTTACCGGCACCGGCGTTATCAATCAGCTGACGAAGTAGAGGAGACAACTCACGGACCGACACATTACGCACCGCGACAACTCGAGTGATAACACTATCGCCTTGCGCGCTGCCATCACCTAACACAGGGATTGCTGAGGTTTTTGAGTCTTTTGCTTTGATAACCTTAAGTACCCCATTGTCCATCTCTACGACTGCGTAACCGTATACTTCAAGGACATTAAGGAAAAAGCTGTAATATTGCTCTTCGTTAAGTACGTCATAGCTGCGGACATCGATCTTACCGCGTACTGAAGGATCAACAATGATGGTCTTTTCGAGGTTACGACCCACTATGTTGATGAATTCTTGAATATCAGTGCCTTTAAAGCTCGCACTAAATTCGTTTGCCATTGCACCTGGTACGCAGAGTAAACTTCCTGCTAGTAGCCAAGCACTTTTGCTGAACCAATGTTTCACGTATGTCTCCCTGAACTTACGCCGGTTGCCTAAGTCTTACAATTGGATATAGATATCGTACTGTTGGCCGTCTCGCTCAACAGTTAAATTTAATTCTTGCGGATCGCTCATCACTTGCATCAGTTGTACTGAAGAAGACGGATCACTTAAATCGATCCCGTTCAGTTGAACCGCAATATCACCGGGTTGTAGCCCTACATCATTAAATAATGCGGCATCACGACCAGGTGATACTCGATAACCAACAATGTCTCCGTCTTTTTTGACGGGTGAAATGGTGATGTATTTAAAAACGCTTTGTGGATCTTTCGCAATTTCCTCGCGGATTTGCTCTAATTTCTCTCCAACGTCAGACGTCGCTGCTTCTGCTCGCTGAGCTTGCGCCCTAGCTACCTGCGGCGATTCAGATAGCTTCTTATATTCTATACCTTGCATCATTAAGGTCTCGTCTCGACCTTGGTTATCAATGATGACGCGATCCACCAATACCGCTTTTAGCGTCGCACGTGTCCCTTCGATTTCTTCACCCAAACCGTACGTAGCTTGCTTACCTCGGTTAGCAATAACAGCAAGGCTGGTATTGGCATCACTGCTGGCAACCGCACCGACTAGCGTGAGGTTAAGGCGCGTCTTAGGGGCGTCTTTAACAATGGGCTGTTCTACAACTGCCGCTTTTTGCTCAGTGTATTTACCGAATAGGTTGGCATTCTGAAGGGCATTAAAATCTATCGCGTCGCCTTTATTGCTCGCGACAACGCCACTCGCCGATGGACGCCATTGCGGCACTTCCGACGATTGAGGTATGGCTAACCACACAATTTTGCCAAGTATCCATCCGGTTATCGCAATAAACAGACAGGTAAGCAACAAGCTAAGTTTGGCTTGAATGGTATAATGATTGGACTTGATCTGAGCCAGTAGCGGTCTGCTTGATAATCCTGCACTTAGCTCTAAACGTTTCACTGAATGGATTCCTTTATTCTAACGTCCGTCATTTAAGCTATAACGATAGCTATCGACTTTAAATTGCTAAATTTGCAATAAAATTATTACTCAACAAAGAGCAGTGAACTATATCACAAGTTGTCTTTCATACCTTTTTCTTATGCAGTTTTTGCCAACTCCCTTGAAAAAAATACGCCTTGACTCCATCTGTAGGTGAATAATCCATCACTCATTGCCGTATTCGGGCAGTGATTAGATAGCGTAGTGTTCTATGAGTTCCCTAAATGAAGCCGTTAGGCTAGATAAATGGCTATGGGCCGCAAGATTTTACAAAACCCGCTCCATCGCGCGTAACATGGTCGATGGCGGTAAAGTCCACTATAATGGCCAACGAAGCAAGCCGAGTAAAATCGTTGAAGTGGGCGCTGAAGTAAGACTTCGTCAAGGCAACGAAGAAAAAATCGTGATCATCGAACAAATCTCAGATCAACGCCGAGGCGCTCCCATCGCACAAACCTTATATCGCGAAACTAATGAAAGTATAGCGAAACGTGAGGAACACGCGACTCAACGTAAGCTTAATGCCCACAACCCAAGTCCGGAACGCCGCCCAGATAAAAAGCAGCGCCGAGACATCATTAAGTTCAAACACCAATAAAAGCCGGAATTACCAACGAGGAAAGCACTCCATGGCAAATAATGTTTTAAACCGCTACCTATTCGAAGATCTTTCAGTACGTGGCGAGTTGGTACAATTGGATGAAGCGTACCAACGTGTTATCTCCAGCAAGGAATATCCGGCAGCAATAGAGAAACTGCTGGGTGAGCTACTCGTTTCAACTACTCTTTTAACTGCCACTCTTAAGTTCGAAGGTTCGATCACCATCCAGCTACAAGGCGATGGTCCTGTGTCTCTTGCCGTTATCAACGGTGACCATAACCAACGTGTCCGTGGCGTAGCTCGCTGGGAAGGCGATATTGCCGATGACGCAAACATTCACGATCTAATGGGTAAGGGCTACCTTGTGATCACTATCGAACCGAAAAACGGCGAGCGTTACCAAGGTGTCGTTGGATTAGAAGGTGACACTTTAGCAGAAGTGCTAGAAGGCTACTTTGCAAACTCAGAGCAGTTAAAAACGCGCCTATGGATCCGCACTGGTGAGCATGAGGGCAAAGCACACGCAGCAGGTATGTTGATTCAAGTGATCCCTGACGGCACTGGCTCTCCAGATGATTTCGAACATCTAGAGCAGCTCACTGATACAGTAAAAGATGAAGAATTGTTTGGTTTAGAAGCGAACGAGTTATTGTATCGACTATATAACCAAGACAAAGTTCGTCTGTACGAGCCGCAACCTGTCGAGTTTCATTGTGGCTGTTCTCGTGAGCGTAGCGGTGCCGCAATCATCACCGTTGAGAAATCTGAAATTTATGACATTTTGGCAGAAGTTGGATCAGTTTCTTTACATTGTGATTACTGTGGCACAACTTATACGTTCGACGAATCTGAAGTCACTGAACTGTATGCACAAGCTTCTACGGACAAGAAAACCCTGCATTAATTTACATAGCTTATCAAGCACGTAATTTACCCTACAAAAGGCCAGCTTAATGCTGGCCTTTTTGTGATCAACCCCTCGTAATAACTAGCCTCAAGCGTAATAAAACAACTGCTTAATTTTAAACAATTAATAATGATTTTGCCCTAGCGCAAAGGATTGCGTGCACGATAGACTATTCCCACCAATATGTGACGGGTTACCTAAAACCTTATTGAAATCATGGGTAAATTTTGAGCTATCTCCCTGTTTTCTCCCCGCCCCGTTGCTAGCATGGTGAGCAGATTAAAATTAAAACATTCTTACAAAATCCCTACAAAATCCTTATAAGGAGCACCTATGACCGTTATGGAACATACTAAGGCTGCAACACTTGATCTAACCAAGCACGGACTGCATAACGTAAAAGAGGTTATTCGCAACCCAAGCTACGAAATGTTGTTTGAGGAAGAAACGCGTGAAGACCTAACCGGTTATGAGCGCGGCGTGGTTACTGAACTAGGTGCGGTTGCCGTTGACACTGGCATCTTTACTGGTCGCTCACCAAAAGATAAATACATCGTCAAAGACGCTACGACAGAAGAACATATGTGGTGGACGTCTGATCAAGTGAAAAATGATAACAAGCCAATCACTCCTGAAGTGTGGGACGAGCTAAAAGAACTGGTCACAAACCAGCTTTCTAACAAACGCTTGTTTGTTGTTGACGGTTACTGTGGTGCAAACCCAGATACACGTTTGAGCATTCGTGTTATCACAGAAGTCGCATGGCAAGCGCACTTCGTTAAAAACATGTTTATTCGCCCGACAGAAGAAGAGTTAGCGACATTTGAACCAGACTTCGTGGTAATGAATGGCGCAAAATGCACTAATCCAAAATGGGAAGAGCAAGGCCTGAACTCAGAAAACTTCACCGTATTTAACCTAACTGAGCGCATGCAACTTATCGGCGGTACTTGGTACGGCGGTGAAATGAAGAAAGGTATGTTCGCGATGATGAACTACTTCCTTCCACTAAAAGACATCGCATCAATGCACTGTAGCGCTAACATGGGCAAAGATGGCGATGTAGCGGTATTCTTCGGTCTATCTGGTACGGGTAAAACGACCCTGTCGACTGATCCTAAACGTGCGCTAATTGGTGATGATGAGCACGGCTGGGATGATGACGGTGTCTTCAACTTCGAAGGTGGTTGTTACGCAAAAACCATCAAACTTTCGAAAGAAGCGGAGCCGGACATCTACAATGCAATTCGTCGTGATGCACTGCTAGAAAACGTAACAGTACGTGGCGATGGCTCTATCGACTTTGATGATGGTTCGAAAACAGAAAACACACGTGTTTCTTACCCTATCTACCATATCGATAATATCGTTAAGCCAGTATCAAAAGGCGGTCACGCGAATAAAGTGATCTTCCTATCAGCCGATGCATTTGGCGTACTGCCTCCAGTATCTAAATTGACACCTGAGCAAACTAAGTACCACTTCCTGTCTGGCTTTACCGCCAAACTAGCGGGAACAGAGCGCGGTATTACTGAGCCAACACCAACTTTCTCTGCTTGTTTCGGCGCGGCGTTCCTAACGCTCCACCCAACAAAATACGCGGAAGTACTGGTAAAACGCATGGAAGCAGCGGGCGCTGAGGCTTACCTAGTGAATACTGGTTGGAACGGCACTGGCAAACGTATCTCTATTCAAGATACACGCGGAATTATTGATGCCATTCTTGATGGTTCGATTGAAGAAGCACCAACTAAGCACATTCCAATCTTCAACCTTGAAGTACCAACGTCACTACCAGGTGTGGATCCTAGCATTCTAGACCCTCGCGACACGTACGTTGACCCACTTCAGTGGGAAAGCAAAGCGAAAGATTTAGCAGAGCGCTTTATCAATAACTTTGATAAATACACAGACAACGCTGAAGGTAAATCCCTGGTTGCGGCTGGTCCTCAGATTGATTAAATCGAGTAACAGCGACGTCGCGTAAACGCAGTGAAAAGTTGGCATTAACTTATCACCTTTACGTAGGCCAAGTTACAAAAATTGCTTCAAGCCCCTCTTTTGAGGGGCTTTTTATTGAATACCACAGAATATTGATACAAGCTAAAGCCTATCTAGTTTTATTTCATAACACACGTAGGTTCTAGCAAAGATGAAAACAGCGCGTCGAGTTCTACTTCTGTTACTGGTTATCTTAGTTGCCATTCCAGCCGCTACGATTGCGCTGCTAACAACATCTTACGCGGACGCAACCTGGCGCTTGCTGTCAAACACCTTTTCTCTTCCCTTCCGGGCCGGAAGCGTGCGTTATGGCTTTCCCTATCACCTAACTTTACAACGCGTGAACACCAGCGGAGACGATGCGTCTTACATCGAGCAAGTCGATTTATGGATGAATCCCGATGTTTATCGCGATGGTAAATGGATCGTTGATAGTTTATTGATTGATGGTATGAGCTTGCAGTATGGCGCACCAAAGCTCCCACCTTTAGACAACGTTTTATTCCATCAAATCGCGCTCAAAAATATTGATTACGCCGACGAGCAGTTCTCTGCCAATGGCATTGACCTTCAAATTCAATCACCACAATGGAATGGTCAATTAATACCATATGGCGAAGTTCAACTTGCAGCTGACCAACTCTATTGGAATGGCGAAGCCTTTAATCAAGTCTTAGTCGATATAGACTACAAACCGCAAGACAGTACGCTTTATGGCACCTCTTTTAACTGGCGTAACAGTCAAATATCTGGGCAAGGGGAGCAGTATCCTCAAGGCTGGTCTTTAGTAAATGTGACCATCAACAAGCTGAAACTGAGTAATACGCAGCGCCAATCACTGCTTGCAAAACCTTGGCACGATCTACCATTTAACATTAATCATATTAATAGCTTAGATTTGCTTAACGCCGATATTGAATGGGGCGACTGGCACTGGCAGAACTTGGATCTTTCTGTGGAAAACGCCACACTGCCACTGTCTCTCTGGAAGACAAAAGCTCAAGTGTCATTGCAGGCGGATAGCGTTCGATTCCAGCAGCAAACCGCAATAGAGCCACGTTTGAGTGCCGCTATCGAGCCAGGAGTAATCCAGCTCAACGAGCTCAGCTTAGATTGGCAGCAAGGTCGAGTGCAAGTTTCTGGATTGTTCACGCCAACACAATGGAAGCTCAAAGAAGCCTCTATTCAAGGCCTCAAGTGGGCAACACAGCCAGAAGACAACCTAAATTGGTGGCACGCCGCCACCAGCGAGTTAGAGCATGTTGCAATCGAACGACTCGACATTGAGCGCAGCCAAATTATCCAGCTATCTCACGAACCTTATTGGCAACTTTCCGGTTTAAATATCGAAGGGCAACAGCTTGATATTAAACAGTCGGCTCAACGTTGGGGCCTTTGGCAAGGCGAATTGGAAGTCAGCGTTGTCAATGCCAGCTATGACCAAATACTCACGTCTCACGCAGCACTTGCCATGCAAAGCAAAGATGGCTTTTGGCAATTGACTCGCCTTTTTGCGCCACTCGAGCAAGGCTACGTAGAAGGCATCGGACAAATAGATTTGAGTACCCCGAGCCAACCTTGGGCGCTCAACGTCAATGCTGATGGTATTCCCTTATCGCTCTTCCACGATTATTTTTTACCCGACACACTGGCTATTGATGGTTTTTCCGATCTCAGCCTCGATCTACAAGGGTTGTCAGGTGATCGCAACATGCTGGCCTACAGCTTGTCGGGTGAAGTGGAAGCCAACCTCCGAGATACCCGCTTGAAGTCCCAAGCGAATCATTCGTTCAAAGCCATTACCTTAAGTCCACTGCGTTTAAGCGCGCAACGAGGGGAAGTTGCCATAAAGCCGGTCACCATCTCAGGAAAAGCCATAAGTGGTAAGGTTTGGGGAACATTTGATATGGCCAACAACCCGCTAAGTGGCATTACTTATCAATTGGAAGAGTCGTGCGGAAACATTGAAGGCGATCTACTAAGTGGTGAAACCCACCGTAATGAGTGCGTGAACGCATCAAAACTGGCCGAGCCTACTGATATTGAGACTCCACAGAAAAATGAGCCTTCCATCGAGCAACCTATCGTGATTGATAACATCAACTTGGAGATTCAAGAGGAAGAGCTTTACGAAGAAGTTATCGAAGAAGATGAAGTACCCAACACGCATTCCGCAGCAGAAGAACAAATCCTCTCACCGACAGAGCAAGAAGGTGAAACAGATAAGCGCCCAGCAGGTCAGTCGGCGCTTACCCCATCAGCAACTGAGTAACTGCGAGTAGTTCGGTATCAACATATAGGTACCGACAAAATCCACAGCTGGCGTGTCACCACTATAAATCACTACGTGAATAACGATGCGTGCTTTGCGTCCCGACTCCAACCGGTCTAGGTCACCACTGATCCCATCCAACGAAGTACTCGCCACGGGGTTTTGTTCGACTGGTTGACGATAACGAATCGAGCTGTCGGCCAACACAATATCCCCGTGCAACCCACGCTCTTTAAGCAGCAGCCACGTCATCCCCCACCCTGTCAGGGTTGCTAAGGTAAAAGCTGACCCGGCGAACATGGTGTTATGCGGATTAAGGTTAGGATTAAGCTGCGCACAGCATTCAAACTGGTAACCCGTGTACTGGTTAATTTTGATCCCCATTTTGTCGCTAATTGGGATTTGTTGCTCCCAGCGCTGTTGAAGCTCAGTACACCATTCAGGGCGACGTAACACATTGGCCATCGGATCCAGTTGCTTCACCATTTGCTGATGGCGCACAGGGCCACGCTCATCGGTTAGCTCGCCTCGACGCTCAAAGCCATTTTTTTCATAAAAGGCGATGGCATCTTCACGGGCATTACACACCAAGCGTTTCGCTCCTTCTTGGCGCGCTAACGACTCTAGTGCAACCAAAACCAGCGAACCCATTCCTTTGCTACGGCGATTATTTTTAACCGCCATGTAGCGGATCTGGCCATCATTATCCGGTGTAATGTATAAACGGCCAATCGCCATAGGACGACCTCGTCCATCAACAATCATGCGGTGATGGCTCATTTCGTCGTATTCATCGCGCTCTGAGCCGATCGGCATACGCCATGGCTCACGAAGCAGTTGCCAGCGAAACTGATAATACTTGTTTATCTGATTATCGGTTTTGGGAGTAATGAGTTTGAACATATCAATCCTTTGAAAGCACAACACTAATCAGTGTCGGAAAAATTACTCCAAGCCAATTCCATGAGCTTGGAGTTAAAGCTTAGACTATGGCGCCTGTGTTACCAGATTAGACCTGCAACCAAAACGTCACTGGACCGTCATTCACCAAAGACACTTTCATATCGGCAGCGAAGCGGCCACGCTGTGTGGGTAAGACTTCTTCACACAAGTCAGAAAAGTAATCATACAAGCGCTCTGCATCAACAGGATGCGCACCGCGAGAAAAGCCAGCTCGCGTGCCTTTTTTTGTATCCGCAGGCAGCGTAAATTGAGAAACCACCAGCACTTTACCTTCCACCTGTTTAACGTTTAGGTTCATCTTGCCTTCGTCATCTTCGAACACACGGTAGGTTGTAACACGCTCCATTAAACGCTTTGCTTTAGCTTCATCGTCGTCCTTCTCTACGCCCAATAAGACCAGCAGACCACGATCAATTTCTCCTACGACTTCACCATCCACACGGACGGCTGCTTCACTGACTCGTTGAATTAGCGCTATCACTACTCTCGCTTCCTTCATCTGTTAACTGAGATTCAGCGGTCGAGTGTATCATGTCTAAATCTTCACTCCAGTGCTCTCGCTCACCAAGCGCAGCCGTAACTTCCGCCCCCAATAACACGATCATCCAGCATAAATACACCCAAACAAATAAGATAGGAATCGCCGCTAACGCGCCGTAGATGAGCTGATAAGACGGAAACTGAGTGATGTAGAGTGCAAAGCCTTTTTTACTCAACTCGAACAGTATCGCGGCGACTGCTGCCCCCATGGCACCATGAGCGAGGTGTACTTTTTTATTCGGCACTAGAATATACAAGCCAAGAAAAGCAAAAAAGGACAGCAACAACGGTAGCCAACGCAGAAATAGATTAAACGCACCAGATAATGTCTCATTCTCTAAAATTTGCAGCGAAGTCACGTACGACGTCGCCGCAATACTCGCACCGACCATGATCGGCCCTAACGTGAGTACCATCCAATACATAGAGAATGAAAAGACTAAACGGCGCTTGTCTTTAACTCGCCAAATGTAGTTTAAGTTCTTATCAATGTTGGAAATCAGCATGACCGCTGCGATGAATAAAAACCCACCGCCAACCGCGCTCATTTTGCCCGTATTCGCCACAAATTCCTGTAATGCCGTATGTACAGCTTCTCCAGAAGCTGGCACAAAATTCTCAATAATGTAGCCTTGCAGCACCTCACCAACGTTCGCAAAAACGGGAAATTTCGACAATATTGATAACAATACCGTCAGCATTGGCACGATGGATAACAAGGTAATGTAGGCAAGATAGCCCGCGTTCACATTCACACGGTCATGCGTTAATCGCTTAAGAAGATACTTAAAAAACGCGACGCAACTTGGCAGTAGATTGATTAATCTCGCCTTGTAACTCTCTGATAACTGGTTCATAGTTCATCCCATAATTAGCGCCGAGGACATAAGAATGCCTTATTTATTAGCAATTGTACTATCAATTTTCACTTTAACAGGGTGTCAATCTGCTTATTACTCAGCAATGGAGCAGGTTGGGTATCATAAACGAGATATTATGGTCGACCGCGTCGAAGATGCCAAAGAATCTCAACAAGATGCACAAGAAGAATTCACCAGTGCACTTGAAGCCTTGTCTGCGATCACCAACTTTGATGGTGGTGAGCTAGAAAATGTCTACAACAACATCAATGACAAATACGAAGATAGCGAAAAAGCGGCTCAAGACGTACGTGACCGTATTGCTGCGATTGAAGACGTATCCGGCGCACTGTTTGATGAGTGGCAAGATGAGCTAGAGCTGTACTCGAGTGCGAAACTGCGTCGTTCAAGCGAGCAAAAGCTACGTGAAACCAAAGCCTCGTACAAAACCATGCTTAGCGCTATGAAGCGTGCAGAGAAAAAGATGACACCGGTACTGGATACGCTACGTGACAACACGTTGTACTTAAAACACAACCTTAACGCCAGTGCGATTGGTTCTTTGCAAGGTGAGTTCTCTAGCTTAGAGAAAGACATTCAGTTTGCGATCAAACAAATGAACGAAGCGATTGCAGAGTCCGATAAATTCCTACAAAAGCTCAATCAAAAGTAAATGATTTAGACCTCCTCCTAGTGAGGAGGTTTTAGTCGGCGACCTTACCGAGTAAACCGATGACTCTTCGAACAAAGCCGACTCTCTCTGGCACAGTTCCCCATGGTACTTCTATCACTTCATAACCCAACTCAGTATAGACACTCACTAACGACTGATGAATCTCCAATGCTTCTTCAAAGCTGTGTGGACGCACTTCATCTTGTACGTAAATGGATGCTTCAGGTCGACAAGTAAACACCTGACTATGGTACCCAGCGCTTTCGGTTAAGAAAGCTTGGTCAACCTTACAGCCGCCCACTTGTAGGTATGCAATGATGTCGGGGATGGCGCGATCAACAAACGCAACATCATGACAACGCGCATCACTCTTTTGTTTGTCCATCAACCCAAGGCATAACTTGGCAAACTCAGGTAAATTCGTCCACGGCAAAATACCATTTTCTAACTGGCTTTGCTGCTCAATCAAGTCGCGAGACCCTTCAGGAAACGTGGCATAACCACACGCGTCTAGCGCATTCAGCAGTGTTGTTTTTCCCGCACCAGGCCCACCGGTGATAATAATCGGGTTCATATTCAACTCCAGAAAACAAAAAGCCCCGAGCATAACTCGAGGCTTCTTCTTAATTGAATCGCTTAACGAAAATTATTTCGCGCCACGAGAAGCACGCTTACGGTCGCTTTCCGTTAGGAACTTCTTACGGATACGGATGCTTTCAGGCGTTACTTCTACTAGCTCGTCGTCATCGATGAATTCTAGTGCTTGCTCAAGAGTCATCTTGATTGGCGGAGTAAGAACCTGTGCGTCATCTGTACCTGATGCACGAACGTTGGTTAGCTGCTTACCTTTCAGTGCGTTTACCGTTAGGTCGTTGTCACGGCTGTGAATACCGATAACCATACCTTCGTAAACTTCAACACCGTGACCGATAAATAGACGACCACGCTCTTGAAGGTTGAACAGTGCGTTAGTTAGCGCTTTACCCATCGCGTTCGCGATTAGTACACCGTTTACACGTTGACCGATGTTACCGCCTTTGTGAGGGCCGTAGTGATCAAACGTATGGTAAAGAAGACCTGAACCTGAAGTCAGTGTCATGAATTCCGTTTGGAAACCGATCAGACCACGTGATGGCATAACGAAGTCCATACGCACACGACCTTTACCGTCTGGAGACATGTCTTTCAGCTCACCTTTACGTAGGCCGATGTTCTCCATGATGCCGCCTTGGTGCTCTTCCATTACGTCGATAGTTACCGTTTCGAACGGTTCCATCAACTGACCATCTTCTTCTTTGATGATTACTTCTGGACGAGATACTGCTAGCTCGAAGCCTTCACGACGCATGTTTTCGATCAGGATAGAAAGGTGAAGTTCACCACGACCTGATACGCGGAATTTATCTGGATCGTCTGTTTGCTCAACGCGTAGTGCAACGTTGTGTACCAGTTCCTTCTCAAGACGCTCAAGGATGTTACGTGACGTTACGAACTTACCTTCTTTACCCGCGAATGGAGACGTGTTTACTTGGAATGTCATCGTTACTGTTGGTTCATCAACAGACAATGGTGGTAATGCTTCTACTGCGTTTTGTGCACAGATAGTGTCAGAAATTTTCAGCTCGCCAAGACCAGTGATTGCGATGATATCACCCGCGTTAGCTTGTTCCACTTCGTGACGCTCTAGGCCAAGGTAGCCCATTACTGTACCCACTTTACCGTTGCGAGTTTTACCGTCAGCACCAATAATGGTTACCTGCTGGTTTGGTTTAACGCTACCACGAGTTACGCGAGCCACGCCGATAACACCAACGTAAGAGCTGTAGTCTAGCTGAGAAACTTGCATCTGTAGTGGACCATCAAGGTCAACATTTGGCGCGTCAACAACATCAACGATAGTTTGGAATAGTGGTTCCATGTTCTCGCCAGTTTCGCCTTCTTCTAGAGAAGCCCAACCGTTAAGTGCTGATGCGTAAACTACTTTAAAGTCTAGCTGGTCATCAGTTGCACCTAGGTTGTCGAACAGGTCGAACACTTGGTCCATAACCCAATCAGGACGTGCGCCAGGGCGGTCAATCTTGTTGATTACAACGATTGGTTTTAGACCGTGAGCAAACGCTTTTTGTGTTACGAAACGCGTTTGAGGCATTGGACCATCAACTGCGTCAACGATAAGTAGTACAGAGTCTACCATCGACATGATACGCTCAACTTCACCACCGAAGTCCGCGTGTCCCGGAGTATCTACGATGTTGATACGGTAATCGTTCCAGTCGATTGCTGTGTTTTTAGCAAGAATGGTAATACCGCGCTCTTTCTCGATGTCGTTCGAGTCCATGACTCGCTCTTCAGCTTCACCGCGAGACTCAAGCGTGCCTGATTGTTGTAGCAGCTTGTCAACCAACGTGGTTTTACCGTGGTCAACGTGCGCGATGATCGCGATATTTCTTAATTTATCAATCTGTGGAGTAGCCATGGATATTGATTCACTTAGATAGATGAAATGCCCCCACGCTGAGAACGGGTGCTCTCTGGCGACATTTGCTGATTAAAAAAACGGCCATAATGTACCAGATTTTAGCAAAAAGCCTAGAAATATGTGATCTACTCCCGAGCATTTCTGCGATTTTTACGCTTAATGCCCATTTTCTTCCTCAGAACGAATTGATTAAACGCAACTTTATTCCAATCGATGCATAATTCAAATTGACTCTTGCTCAAAAACTGGGCTGAATACGCAATGTACCTGTCACATTATGGTGCAACAATGATTTTTGGCACCATAATAGTGCAAGCAAAGATCATTTTGGTGCAAGCAAGTGCACCAAACTAGCATTCAAAAACACAATTGCTTGAAATTAATGGAATATTTTTTTTGGCACGGTTTTGGCTTTAGTTAAAACAGCATCGATTAATGAAAAGTCAAATTGATTAATCAATGCCAGGTTTCATGAATAATTCATAAATCGAGCTTTTACCGCTTATTAACACTGGAGGTTATCCAAGATGTCAGTAGAAAACGTTCTATCGCTGATCCAAGAAAACGAAGTTAAGTTTGTTGACCTACGCTTCACTGATACAAAAGGTAAAGAGCAGCACATTTCGATCCCTGCTCACCAAATCGACGCAGACTTCTTCGAAGAAGGTAAAATGTTCGATGGTTCATCAGTTGCTGGCTGGAAAGGTATCAACGAATCAGACATGGTAATGATGCCTGACGCATCTTCTGCTGTGCTTGACCCATTCACGGAAGACGCAACACTAAATATCCGTTGTGACATCTTAGAGCCTGCAACAATGCAAGGCTACGACCGTGACCCACGCTCTATCGCAAAACGCGCTGAAGACTTCATGCGTTCTACTGGTGTTGCAGATACTGTACTTATCGGTCCTGAGCCAGAATTCTTCCTATTTGATGACGTGAAGTTCTCGACAGACATGTCAGGCTCTTTCTTCAAGATCGACGATGTAGAAGCAGCATGGAACACAGGTTCTGACTACGAAGAAGGTAACAAAGGTCACCGTCCAGGCGTTAAAGGTGGTTACTTCCCAGTAGCTCCAGTAGATTCATCTCAAGACATCCGTTCTGCTATGTGTCTAGTAATGGAAGAAATGGGTCTTGTTGTTGAAGCGCACCACCACGAAGTGGCAACGGCGGGTCAAAACGAAATCGCAACTCGTTTCAACACGCTAACAACCAAAGCTGACGAAATCCAAATCTACAAGTACGTTGTACACAACGTTGCTCACGCGTTTGGTAAAACAGCGACGTTTATGCCTAAACCACTTGTTGGCGACAACGGCAGCGGTATGCACGTTCACCAGTCTCTAGCAAAAGATGGCGTAAACCTATTTGCTGGTGACAAGTACGGCGGTCTATCTGAAATGGCGCTTTACTACATTGGTGGTATCATCAAACACGCTCGTGCAATCAACGCATTCGCTAACCCATCAACAAACTCGTACAAACGTCTTGTACCAGGCTTCGAAGCACCAGTAATGCTAGCTTACTCAGCGCGTAACCGCTCTGCTTCAATCCGTATCCCAGTGGTACCAAGCCCGAAAGCACGTCGTATCGAAGTTCGTTTCGGTGACCCAGCGGCGAACCCATACCTATGTTTCGCAGCAATGCTTATGGCTGGTCTTGACGGTATCAAGAATAAGATCCACCCAGGCGAAGCGATGGATAAAGACCTTTACGATCTTCCAGCTGAAGAAGCAGCAGAAATCCCAACTGTTGCATACTCACTAAAAGACGCGCTAGCAGAGCTAGATGCTGATCGTGAGTTCTTAACAGCGGGCGGCGTATTCTCTGACGACTTCATCGATTCATACATCGACCTTAAGTCTCAGGACGTAGAGCGTGTGAACATGACAACTCACCCTGTTGAGTTCGAACTTTACTACTCTGTGTAAGGTCGACACTGTGTAAAATGTAAACACAGCAATAAAATATTAGGCTCGCCTCGCAGGCGGGCCTTTTTTGTATTCGCCACTCAAGCTTCGACGTTTAACATGAGAGGACAATAAAAATACGCTTAGAATTTTTCCTTACAGGTCAAAGAGCTAAGCCATTGAAACGTGAAATCATCGAACAAGAGAAGGTGAGCAATGAAAGTTCAGCTTATTCCATCACTGTGTGCACTCAGCGGATTGTTAATCGCCCCTATCACCTTCGCGCAGGTCGCGTATACGTGGGTAGATGAAAATGGCGTGGTTCACTTTAGTGATACGCCAAACAAAGGAGCAAAAGCGATCGCACTGCCAAACCTTGAAGCCAGCGCACCAGCTCCTGAGGTAGAAAGTACTGAATCGCTCGCACCTCAGACTACGCCATCTACTGCATCACAAAACAAGCCAGAGAAAACAACCGAGAAGCCTCTTCCATTACAACTCTCGATGCTGACTCCCAAGCACAACGAGACCATCCGCAGCAATCGAGGCATCATCAATATTCAATTAGAAACCAATCGCAAGCTTGGTATCGGTGAGCAATTGCAATTGTTACTCGATGGAAAACCTTATGGTGCGCCACAAAGCCATATAGTGTGGCAGTTAAACAATATTGACCGAGGCACTCACACACTTGCTGTGCACGCGAAAAGAAGCGGCAAGCTTATTGCATCTACTAGCCCTATAACGGTGCATTTACATAGAGCAAGTGTTAAGCCGACCGTAAAAGGGGCAAAATAGAATATCTGGTGAAAAAAATCACATCTCAGCGGTGCTTTTCACTTTTTCTTCTAAGATTTATTCGCCATACTTAACGTTCAATTGCACCATTATTGTGCATCGCACAATCTTAAAGCAAAACAAGGACGTAATGTGGATACCAGTCTTCCTAGTGCCATTCTCAACAATATGGTGACAGCAACGCTGATTCTTGATGATGGATTGGCCATCCGTTATGCCAATCCGGCTGCCGAATTGCTGTTTTCTCAAAGCGCCAAACGAATTATTGAACAATCACTTTCTCAATTGATTCAGCATGCGTCGCTGGATCTCGCGCTGCTCACTCAACCGTTGCAAAGTGGCCAAAGCATCACCGACAGTGACGTCACTTTCGTTGTTGATGGCCGCCCTTTAATGCTAGAGGTGACGGTTAGCCCTATCACTTGGCAAAAGCAGTTGATGCTTCTGGTCGAGATGCGCAAAATTGATCAGCAGCGCCGACTCTCTCAAGAACTGAACCAACACGCCCAACAACAAGCAGCGAAGCTGTTAGTCCGAGGGCTTGCACATGAGATTAAAAATCCGCTTGGCGGCTTACGCGGTGCGGCGCAATTGCTAGAAAAAATGCTGCCAGAGCCCTCTCTCACCGAATATACACACATCATCATTGAGCAAGCAGACCGTTTAAGGGCGCTCGTGGATCGATTACTAGGACCGCAAAAGCCAGGTAAGAAGACACAAGAGAATCTGCACCAAATTCTTGAAAAGGTTCGCCAACTGGTTGAATTAGAGTCACAACGCTCAATCATCATTGAACGAGATTATGACCCAAGCTTGCCAGAGATTTTGATGGATACAGACCAAATCGAGCAGGCAATGCTTAATATCGTCAGCAACGCCGCACAAATTCTTAGCCATCAAGAGCACGGGAAAATAACCATTCGCACCAGAACGGTGCATCAAGCCAATATTCACGGCAAACGCTGTAAACTCGCTGCTCGTGTCGAAATCACAGACAACGGCCCAGGTATTCCACCGGAACTACAAGACACGCTGTTCTATCCCATGGTCAGTGGCCGCGAGGGAGGAACTGGATTAGGGCTATCTATTTCGCAAAATTTGATCGACCAGCACAATGGAAAAATAGACGTAGAAAGCTGGCCTGGTCACACAACATTTACTATTTATCTGCCGATCTGAGTGCGCTAATGGACTTCAAGTCGCGTCAGTTTTTCGGTTTGCTGCAAGGATTACTACATGAGTAAAGGATATGTTTGGGTCGTTGATGACGACAGTTCAATTCGCTGGGTAATGGAGAAAACGCTCTCCTCTGCCGACATCAAATGTGAAACCTATGCCGATGGGGAAAGCGTGTTAATGGCGCTCGAACGCGAAGTGCCGGATGTTCTAGTATCAGACATTCGCATGCCAGGTATTGATGGGTTGGAGCTACTAAAACAAGTACAGCGCGATTACCCAGACCTTCCCGTGATTATCATGACCGCGCACTCAGATTTAGATGCAGCAGTGAATGCGTACCAAAAAGGTGCTTTTGAATATTTACCAAAACCTTTTGATATTGATGAAACTTTAACTCTGGTTGAACGAGCCATTGCACACAGCCACGAAAACAAACGCGAGCAGCTCTCTCCAGAAGACATTCCAGCAGAAACGCCTGAAATTATCGGTGAAGCACCAGCGATGCAAGAGGTGTTTCGCGCCATTGGTCGTCTTTCTCGCTCCTCTATTTCAGTCTTGATTAACGGTGAATCGGGCACGGGTAAAGAACTCGTTGCTCATGCACTGCACCGTCACAGTCCACGTGCTAACAAACCTTTCATTGCGCTCAATATGGCGGCGATTCCCAAAGACTTGATTGAATCAGAACTGTTTGGCCACGAAAAAGGCGCGTTTACGGGAGCAAACAATGTTCGTCAAGGACGATTCGAACAAGCCAATGGCGGCACTCTATTTTTAGACGAAATCGGCGACATGCCATTAGACATTCAAACTCGTTTACTACGCGTTCTAGCTGACGGGCAGTTTTATCGAGTGGGCGGTCACTCTCCGATCAGTGTCGATGTACGAATTGTCGCGGCAACACACCAGAACTTAGAAAAGCTGGTGCACGAAGGTGACTTCCGTGAGGACCTATTTCATCGCTTAAACGTGATTCGCGTTCAGATCCCGGCACTGCGTGAGCGTAAGCAAGACATTGAAAAGCTTACACAGCATTTTCTTATCCGTGCAGCTGATGAGCTTGGTGTGGAAACAAAAACTCTCCACCCGTCAACCGTAGAGATTCTTAACCGCCTTGATTGGCCTGGCAACGTGCGTCAATTAGAGAATATTTGCCGTTGGTTAACCGTTATGGCCAGTGGTAGCGAGGTGTTACCAAATGACTTGCCAAGCGAACTACTCGAAGAGAAAAAATCCATTTCAGACTCTGCACATGGTAGTTGGCAAGAACAATTGGCGGATTGGGCACGGCATTCACTCGCAGCAGGAGATAAAGAACTACTTTCTTACGCTTTACCAGAATTTGAACGCATTTTATTAGAAGCAGCCTTAGAGCACACTAAAGGTCATAAGCAAGATGCCGCTAAAGTATTAGGCTGGGGGCGAAATACACTCACCAGAAAATTAAAAGAATTGTACTGACAATCACTTACGTGGTGCGTTAACAACGAGCGTCGTTTGTCACTCGATATTAATAAAAACATCAGTACAATTGTGGCGCACCACCATCTATGTGATTAGGCGATGTCTACTGCTACGACTCAAATTACACTGCGTACTGCTGTTCTGATTCCATTTGTCATGATCTTCTTACTGGCGATCGGTGTCATTGTCTACGTCCAAAAACAAAGTTACGAAGAAGTGGTCACGGATATCAGTGACAAGCAACTTTCCGTGTTAACCGAAAGTGTCCACGACCACCTCAATAGCTATCTACGTAAGCCTTTTACTGCGGTTATGGCTCTCGCGCACAACGTCAGCTATCACAACCTTTATCACCCTCATGATACCTCAGACATTCAAAACTACCTGCTAAGTGCATTCAAAAATCTTTACCAATCTATACCGCAGTTGGATGTAATCGCATTTGGTTCAGAAAACGGCGACTTTGCAGGCTTTCGCCGCGAACTTTCCGACGATTACACCTTAATGGTGCAAGATCGCCACACCGATGGTGATCTGGTTATTTATGGAACCAACCATGTGAGTAACAACATTCGAACGGTTATCTCCCAATACGATCCTCGCACTCGCCCATGGTATAAGCCCGTTGCAGAGAGCCAAAACGCCACTTGGTCTGAAATTTATACCAATGCTGATGAACGCCAGGATATTACGCTATCAGCCATGACGCCGGTGTACAAACACGACCAATTTGCTGGTGTTTTGGTGACAGACATTCGTATCAATACATTCAACGAATTCCTGCGCGAGTTAAAATACAACACTAAAGCGTCGGTCTACATCATGGACCCAGATCATCGTTTAATCGCTCACTCAGGCCCGGGAAGCGTCATCTCATGGGGCACAAAATTTTCGGATAAAGGGCAGCGTTTGCTTGCCGCTGAAAACGCAGACCCGATCATCAAAATCAGTGCGAGCCGAGTCCGGTCTTTCGATCTCAACAACACCAAGCAACCTTATACTTTTTCATTTGAACATGATGGCCAACGTATTTTCAGTCGGCTAACCCCGTATCGAGACCAAGACGGCTTAACATGGTTTATCGGCACCTCCATTTCGGAGTCTGAGCTTCTCGGCCTGTTACCAAAAAGCCAGCAAGAGAGCTGGCTCGTTGGCATTATTGTAAGCCTATTTGGTATCGCCATCAGTTGGATCATTTTCAACCGAGTTACCAGACCAATTAACGCGACGGCCGCCGCCGCTCAGCACCTGGCAAATGGGGATTGGGATAGCGGCATGCCAAAGCCTGGTTATGTGTATGAGACAACCGTACTGGTTCATGCTTTTAATGAAATGGCGAACAATCTAAGAGCTTCATTCAAAGCATTGCGTGAACAGTTGGTTTATGACTCTCTAACACGCTTATATAGTCGTCAGGGTTTGGTCGAAATCTGTGAAAATCAGTCTGATCTTTGTCACGGCAGTTTATTTTTACTTGGCATCAACAAATTTAGAGATATCAACGACAGTGTGGGTCATCACAACGGCGACCAGTTGTTGGTCAGCATCGCTGAAAGGCTAAAACAGCAGTTTCGTGACAACGCATTATTGGCTCGGATTGGTGGTGATGAGTTCGCGGTGTTTCTCTCAAATGTCGACACTGAAACCAAAATTAAACAAACCGAACGTCGATTACAGCAACTCTTTTCCACCCCATTTATGGTGGAAGGCGAGAATGTAGTGATGAAGATTTCACTTGGTATTGTACAAACCCAGCCAAACGAAACCATGCCTTTATGGTTACGCAACGCCAGCATCGCATTAAGTTACGCTAAACAAGACTCACTGACTGGTGTTTGTCACTACAGCCCAGAACTAGCGAGCGCTTCAAAGTTTCGTACGCAAATGCTGACCAAGATCCAAACTGGTATTGAAAACCGAGAGTTTATTCCTCATTACCAACCGATTGTGGATCTCGTCAGTGGCACGGTGTGTGGCGCCGAAGCACTGGCGCGTTGGCATAGCGACTCAGGTATGGTGTCACCATTAGATTTTATCCCAATCGCGGAAGAAAGCGGCATGATCAAAGCCATCGGCCAACAGATTCTGTTACAAGCTTGTCGCGACACTTACCAAGCGATCGAAAGCAAACAGTGGCCGTCGGACTTCCAACTGCATGTGAATATCTCTGTTAATCAACTATCCTGCCCAAGTTTTGTTGATACGGTGACAAGCGTATTGGATATCACGAAATTACCAGCAAGTAACCTCACACTAGAGATCACAGAATCACGTATCATTGATAGCGCACCGACCACACTAGAAAATATGACTAAACTGCGTGAAATGGGTATTGGTATCGCGATAGATGACTTTGGCACCGGCTACTCATCACTGGGTTACCTCCACTCTCTGCCGTTTACCTGCTTGAAGATTGATCGCACCTTCATCAATCAACTCACGCAAGAAAACTTAAACAGTTCAGTCGTCGCTGCCGTCATCAATATCACAGCAGGTCTCAAAACTAATGTCGTCGCGGAAGGTGTCGAGGATAGCAATCAAGCACAATTACTCCGCTCTTTAGGCTGTAATCAGGTGCAAGGCTTCTACTACAGCCGCCCTATGCCACTAGAAGAATGGCCAACACATTTGGTGAACATGAAGTAGAAAAGAGCGAGAATCGTTGATTTCCTAGTCATCCTCTACTGACAATCTACCCAACTGTTATTTATACTTAACTGCAAATCTTACCCATGTATTGTCACAGATGATGTTTGGGCCCTGTTCCAGTTCATAACTATCCGGATCGACAAAATGATAACGAAGAACCTTCCTCTTACTGATTTGCACCGTCACCTCGACGGTAACATTCGTACTAAAACGATTCTTGAGCTAGGCCAAAAGTTTGGCATTGCCCTACCAGCGTACGATATTGAGTCTCTCACTCCTCACGTTCAAATTGTCGAAGCGGAACCCTCTCTTGTTGCTTTCCTTTCTAAGCTCGACTGGGGTGTTGCGGTACTGGGCGATCTAGATGCGTGTCGTCGTGTCGCGTACGAAAACGTAGAAGACGCGCTAAATGCACAAATCGATTACGCTGAGCTGCGTTTCTCTCCTTACTACATGGCGATGAAACACAAACTACCAGTAGCGGGGGTTGTTGAAGCCGTCGTGGACGGTGTGCAAGCGGGTATGCGCGATTTTGGCGTGAAAGCCAACCTGATCGGTATCATGAGTCGTACATTTGGTACTGACGCATGTCAACAAGAACTGGACGGCATTCTGAGCCAGAAAGATCACATCGTTGCCGTTGACCTTGCGGGTGACGAGCTAGGCCAACCGGGTGATCGCTTTGTGTCTCACTTCAAGCAAGTACGCGATGCTGGCCTTGGGGTAACGGTCCATGCTGGTGAAGCAGCAGGTGCAGAGAGCATGTGGCAAGCAATCAATGAGCTGGGCGCAACTCGTATCGGTCACGGCGTAAAAGCGATTCACGATCCAAAACTGATGGATTACCTAGCAGAAAACCGCATTGGTATTGAATCTTGCCTGACGTCAAACTACCAAACAAGTACGGTAGAAACGCTAGAAAACCACCCTCTCAAGCAGTTCCTAGAGCATGGCGTTCTTGCGTGTTTGAACACTGACGATCCAGCGGTTGAAGGCATCGAACTGCCATACGAATACGAAGTAGCGGCACCAGCCGCTGGCCTGAGCCAAGACCAGATTCGCCAAGCGCAAATCAATGGCCTTGAGATTGCGTTCCTTTCAGAAGCAGAAAAATCGGAACTGAGAGAAAAAGTAAAAGATCGCGCTTAAATCCAGCGAAAACATAAAAAAATGCCAGCATCTGCTGGCATTTTTTATATCTTGAATCTGTATCTCTGATTAAATAACACGAGAGAACTGTTGCTGACGTGCCTTTGCTCGTAGGTATTTATCGAAGCTCATACAAATATTACGGATCAACAAACGACCTCGCAGCGTCACACGAATTTCATTATCATCCACTTCCACCAGCTCATCGTTAATAAAGGTCTGAAGTAGCTGCAAATCTTCTTTAAAGTACTGTTCAAACCTCACTTTAAACTCAGACTCAATGGCTTTCTTGTCTAACTTGAAGTTACAAATCAGCTGCTTAATCACTTCGCGACGGAGCAAATCATCGGAGTCCAGAGAGACCCCTTTCCATAGAGCGTGACGAAGTTCGTTGACTTGAGCGTAGTATTTCTTCAGCTCTTTCTGGTTTTGCGCGTACGCATCGCCGATCATCGAGATTGCAGAAACACCAAAGCCAACCAAGTCACATTCACCTTGTGTGGTGTAGCCTTGGAAATTGCGATGCAAAATACCTTCGCGCTGGGCAACAGCAAGTTCATCGTCCGGCAAAGCAAAGTGGTCCATACCGATAAATTGGTAGCCAGCACCGGTCAGTGTCGCGATGGTGTCTTGCAGAATCGCCATCTTCTCTTCTGCCTTTGGCAGGTCTTCGTCTTTAATCTTACGCTGCGCTGCAAATAGCTGTGGCATGTGCGCGTAGTTAAACACGGATAGACGGCCCGGCTGCATCTCTAGCACTTGTTCTAGAGTCTTGGCAAAAGATTCTTTGGTCTGCTTCGGTAAACCGTAAATCAAATCTAGGTTCGTCGAACGAAAGCCTAACTCTTTTGCGCGCGCAACCATCGCAACGATGAACTCTTCATCTTGCTCACGATTCACCAGTTTTTGCACTTCTTTGTTGAAGTCCTGAACACCGATGCTCAAGCGATTGAAGCCTTCACTACGCAGATGATCCAGCATGGTCAGCTCGATTTCACGCGGGTCAACCTCGATACTGATTTCAGCATCGCTACTAAAAGTAAACTCTTGGCGTAGCAGGCTCATTACACGCGTGATTTGCTTTTCAGAGAGAAACGTCGGTGTACCACCACCAAAATGCAATTGCGTCACGGTGCGACCAACAAGTAATGCAGCACGTTGACGAATTTCGTGTTCAAGCACGTCGAGGTATTCATCCGCTTTGTGCGAGTGGCGCGTAATGACTTTATTACATCCACAGTAGTAACAAAGCTTGTGACAGAACGGAATGTGTACGTACAGCGATAATGGGCGTTCTGGGTATTGAGTGCATGCCATATCATAATCAGAAATGGTGAACGCTTCATGAAACTCTAGCGCCGTTGGGTACGACGTATAACGAGGCCCGGAATAGTTGTACTTATCCAATACCGCTTGATCCCAGACGATTTGCTGTTTCGATTCAGTGTGTTGATTCGACATGGTGGTACTTTCCGTTAAATGCTAGGGCAACGAAAGCCGTCACCCGATATTCAGAACCGCTATTTTGCCATACGACGATGACAAGCGTGGCAACGCCGACTGGCTTTTTAAGTATAAAACTAAAGAAGTGCTAGCGTGATCACGATACCCCCATTAGCCATAAGGAGACTATTGGGGGTCGCGCTTAAATCATCTGAATATTGATTTGATTATTCAGTGGCTGGACGTTTTTCTGCAACACTTTGAGCTCCTCAATAATCGCATCAGTGAGGCGGCTTTCCGCTTTATGACGCGTCAAGTTCTGTTGCATACGCTCTTTCTTGGCAAGTTGTTGGCGTTCTTCGCCACGCGCCATATCTTTCACGATGTGGTAAAGCTCAGAAATCGCAGGGTACGTTTTATCGAAATCAACGCGGTCTTCACCTTGTACATAATCCATGATGTTATACACACGGATACTGATTTCAGATAAATCGCACTGGCCTTGAATGCCCGCCTGACACAAGGTATGCACATTCTCAAAAATGTTGGCGTTACGTTTGTCTATCGCCAATTTTTGATGCTTCAGCTGCAATTCCTTTTGCTTTTTCAATTGAAGCAGAAGGTAACCTGCATAAGAAGCGAGTGCGATGATAATCACAACACCAGCAATAGCTAATAAGGTTACATTCATAGCTTAATTATCCTTTATAGTCGTCGAAATTAATGTCGTCGAAATCTGCCAGCAAGTCATCATCGTTGCGCGTGCTTTTCTCAGCAGGTGCAGTGAAGTCTTCCTCTTCTTCAGGTTCCAACAAACCTAGTTGGTCCATTAGCTTCTCAATGCGATCGAGTTTCTCATCGACGAATTTCTGTAGACCTGTGCCCAGGTTTTCACCCGCTTCAATACGGTCTAGCAACACGTTCAATTGCGCGTCATTTTCTAGCATCTCTAGTTCTTGCTCTGCCGACAAACGACGCTCTTGCTTCGTCATTTTCTTCGCAGGTTCAACAATCAGAGGTATTTTCTTTTTGCTGCCTAAGCGCGGGTCGCGATTTTGTGCAGCAGCTTGCTTTTTCTGCTCGTTAACTTCTGAGTTACGGTTACCCGTTTTCAGACCTTTACGCTTTTTAGCACGCTTGCGTAAGCGGCCTTCCACATCAGATTCTGTACGGTTACGAGTTACAACAAACTCAGGTGCACCAGCGGCACCCGGTTTTCTAGATTTTTTACTACGGCTCATTACTGGGGTTTCCTCAGTAAAATTACATCATTACCAATAAATTCGAGTTCGAGCTTATCCCGCTCTGCTAGGAACTGGAACGTGTCACGACTAAAGAACACTACGTGAGTGAGATCGTTCTTATAATGCCATGATTTGAAAGCCTCCACGTCGATGACCATTTTCGTCATCAGGCCTATCCAGCCCCCTGGCTTAACTAAATTCAACCATTGCTTCCACACCAAATCTGGGTGGTAGAGGTGCTCTATCACCTCTGTTGCTGTCATGAAGTCGTACGTTTTTTCTAAAACCGACGTATCAGGGTGGTAGTAGAGATCGTACAACGCCATGTTGTGCCCCGCCTCTTCCAGCATCAAGGAGAGCGTTGGGCCAGGACCACAACCAAAGTCGATACCATTTGATTGTGGAGAAATTCGCTCTGTGATCGGGTCAGCAATACGCGACAAAAAGCGTCGGTAACCCAAATCATCGGGGTTGTTCTCATGCAAATCATAGTGAGCTTTTTCGCTTTCCGCATCCAAACGTTGGTCTGGATTTACGAATACCAAGCTGCACTGCTCACATTGAAGATATTCACGACGCTTATCTTCAAAATAATGGTGAGTGCGCTGATTTTGGCATAAAGGACAGGTATGCATGCTGACTTCCTCAAACAGGGATGCGAAACATACCAGAAAGTGAACTCGGATTGGAGTGTTGTTGAGTATTTTTTCAGCAATTTTTGTTAAAAAACTTTGTTTACAACCTATAAAGCTAAATAAGTGCAGTAATCTCAATTCAAGTTACGACTGAGCAAGTCAACGGATATAAAAAAAGCGACAGTCAGACTGTCGCTTTCTAAGTGCCATCAATTGGCGAAACTGTGTTGCACACATTTGGTGCACCAATGATCCCTTTGTTTTTAGAGCTTTCCCTGCCAAAAAGAGTTGTTTTTCATCTTCCTGATGAGTTTTGGCTATCCGTTTACTTCCTGTCTACTGAGCAACTTCCTGTGCCTGATCCGTTTCACTGTCTTAACCGTCAGACGAGATGACCATCCTTATCTGATAGGCTCCCTACCTATCTAAATCCCTTTCTAAATCACCAAGCATCCGAGCTACATCCTTGGAGACCTAAACCGTGGTCTTAAATCCTTACATTCACTCCCTGTGAACGACTTCTACTTTACGCCATCCAGTTATGCTCACAAGTAATGGGTTGAAAAAATAATCCGCCTATTTTTCTAAAAAATCAAAATTATCATTTAATCAAAAACTTAAAAACACTAACAAGAAAAAGCCAACATCAAGTATGGCAAATGTCTCACAAACTGCCGAGCCAACTATCGCTTTCGTATCCAAACTCGACTGTGATATCTGTCACGAACAAAAATGCCCTAGTGGATTCACTAGGGCATTTTTGTACAAGTTGCTCGAACGATGTAGGGACATCTACCCAACCAGCTCAAGATGCAGGATCTTGAGCGATTTAGGTATATTAGTGCAGACCGCCAACGTATTTAGACAGCACTTCGATATCTTCGTCTGTCATTTTCTTCGCGATGTCGCGCATCATGGCATTCATATCATTACCACGGTCGCCATCACGGAATTTTTCTAGCTGAGCTTTGATGTAGTCAGCATGCTGACCAGAAATTTTCGGGAAACCTGAAAGCTCAGTACCATTGCCACGAGGACCATGACATGCAATACATGCGGTTAGGCCACGCTCGGCATCACCAGCGGTATAAAGCGTTTTGCCTTTTGCTACTACATCTTCAGGTGTTGAGTTTTCTGAAACTGGTAGCGAAGCGTAGTAAGCAGATAGGTCTGCGATATCTTCATCGCTCAGTGGCATTGCCATACCACTCATTACAGGATCGTAACGACCTTGTTTACCACCACTTGTCATGCCTAGCTTAAGTTCTTTTAACTGCTTCTCAAGATACTTAGCGTGTTGGCCTGCGAGTTTCGGGTACGTTGTTATTGCACTGTTGCCATCTGCTCCGTGACAGGCGACACAGGTTTGTGATTTTGCTTTACCAGCCTCAATATTACCTTGGGCCCATACTGAGCAACTGGCTAAAAGACTCAAAATTAGCGCTAATTTCTTCATGACATTCCATTATAATTATCAAGCTTCCAGTACCACGGAATGTGAACATACCGCGTACACTCATGGTACAATAGGCGACCTTATGCCGAGCACGGTTATTTTACACATTTTCACAAAAAAGTAATCAATCGACTACACAAAGTCGAGATGGAGTTAACAGTGAGCGTAAAAATTCATTACCAAAATACGCATTTCATCACCAGCGCACCCGATATTCGTCACCTGCCGGAAGACGAAGGTGTCGAAATTGCGTTTGCAGGACGCTCAAACGCTGGTAAATCGAGTGCACTTAACCGTCTAACTAATCAAAAAAGCTTAGCCAAGACATCAAAGACACCTGGTCGTACGCAATTAATCAACCTTTTCAAAGTAGAAGAAGGTTGTCACATTGTCGATCTACCTGGATACGGTTTTGCTCAAGTACCGGTAGAGATGAAAAACAAATGGCAGAAATCTTTGGGTGAATACCTACAGAAACGCGAGTGCCTAAAAGGCTTAGTGGTTCTAATGGACATTCGTCATCCAATGAAAGATCTCGACCAACAAATGATTTTCTGGGCCATCGATAGCCACATTCCTGTGCAGGTTTTGCTAACCAAAGCAGATAAACTAAAAAGTGGTGCACGCAAACAAACTCTACTGAAAGTTCGTAAGCAAGTAGAAACTTTCGGTGGTGACGTTTCTGTTGATGTGTTCTCTTCACTTAAAGGATTAGGTGTCGATCAGCTACGTGCAAAACTGGATACCTGGTTTGCACCAGCACTAGCACACCTGATAGAAGAAGACGAACAAGAGATACCAGCGAGCGATGAAGAATAATTAACAATATTTGTTAAATTTCTTCGACACGGCCCTGCCATTTGGTGGGGCTTTTGTTTATCTGAACTAAATAACAGGCAATAAAAATCCCCGCCTTCCTGGCAGGGATAACGGGAGAGAAAAATTGGTAATTATTGTTATGTGACGAAGCATTGCTGAACTGAGATTCGATTTCAATAGGTTAAAAAGCGCTCTTGTTTCCTGTGTATCACCAAACATTCACTCCAAAAACACCCAATAGCGTTACAATTCAGACAGTTAAGCCAAGCAAATCTTCAAAAAGATGTAACTTAGTTTCTTTCAAGAAAAAATAATAGTGTGACTGGCGTAAATTTACAGGATGAATAACGCAATAAATTTGAAGGAAAAATCGAGATTTTGCAGTGACTTAGAAAGGTCAAAAAAGAAGGTTTTTGAAGGCTAACTTTAAGCTGCTGATCCAAAAGAATAATTTTCTTTCGCCCAATAAAAAACGCCCCAGTCAAAAACTGACTGGGGCGGCTGAATCAGCCTAATCCAATAACGTGAAACAAAAGGTCTGAAAGATAGAACATCTTACCTCTGTACCCTACGAGTATTAATGTACAACAATTGGTCAGAATTGCAAAGAATTTTTGTAGTTTTTTTTCATGAAATTTTTATTAAGCAACATCAAAGTTAACTTTGCGCTAGCTTTTTTAATCTCAAAAAAAAGCCAGCGTTTGTGCGCTGGCTCATAATTAATTGGTTATTTTGGTCTAAAAGTGACTAATGAGCTTGATCCCAGTTATCACCGTGACCTGCTTCTGCAACCAACGGTACTTTTAGCTCTGCTGCAGATTCCATCAATTTCTGTACTTTACTTTCAATTTCGGACAATGATGACTCTTCAACTTCAAAGACCAATTCATCGTGTACTTGCATTAATAACTTCACACGACCATTGCCTTCTTCCTGAATCCACTGATCAACCAACAGCATCGCTTTCTTAATGATGTCCGCAGCCGTACCTTGCATTGGTGCGTTGATTGCCGCACGTTCAGCAGCTTTACGACGCATCCCGTTGCGCGATTTGATTTCTGGTAAATGCAAACGTCGACCAAAAATCGTTTCAACATACCCTTTATCTGCTGCCGTGCTGCGTGTGTCTTCCATGTACTGCATCACGCCTGGGTAACGTTCAAAGTATGTATCCATGTACGCTTGAGCCTCACCACGAGGAATGCCTAATTGCTTCGCCAAACCAAACGCACTCATGCCGTAAATAAGACCGAAATTAACCGCTTTCGCACGACGACGTTGCTCACTTGAAACGTCTTCAATAGAAACACCCATGATTTCTGCTGCGGTTGCCGCGTGGATATCTTTGCCATCACGGAATGCATCCAACAACGCTTGGTCGCCAGAAAGGTGCGCCATGATGCGTAGTTCGATTTGCGAGTAGTCGACCGCTAAGATTTTATGCCCTGATGGCGCGACAAACGCTTGACGAATACGACGGCCAGCTTCGTTACGAATTGGAATGTTCTGTAAGTTCGGATCAGTAGAAGATAGACGACCCGTTGCGGTCACTGCTTGGTGGTAAGAAGTATGCACGCGACCCGTTGATGGGTTGATCATCTTCGGCAGTTTGTCGGTGTAAGTTGATTTTAGCTTCGCCAGACCACGGTATTCCAAAATCAGTTTTGGTAGCGGGTAGTCTAGCGCGAGTTCTTGCAGAACTTCTTCATTCGTCGATGGTGTGCCTGATGGCGTTTTCTTCACAACCGGTAAACCCATTTTTTCAAATAGGATGGCTTGTAATTGCTTTGGAGAGTTCATATTAAACTCTTGCTCAGCAATTTCGTACGCTTTCTTTTCAAGCTCATCAAGGCGAGCGGTAATCTCGACCGACTGCGCACTTAGCTTCATTTCATCAATAAAGACCCCAGTGCGTTCAATGCGCGAAAGAACTGGCACTAACGGCATTTCAATCTCTTCGTAAACTGTCTTCAGGCTTTCATCCTGCTCGATATTAGCAAACAAGCGATTGTGCAGACGAAGGGTCACATCCGCATCTTCTGCCGCGTATGGCGATGCTTGTTCCAGTTCGATTTGGTTAAACGTAAGCTGATTTTTGCCTTTACCTGCAATTTGCTCAAAAGAAATGCAGCTGTGCTGTAGGAAGCGAAGCGCCAAGCTGTCCATATCGTGTTTACCGCCGACACTGTTGTAGATATACGATTCCAACATCGTGTCGTGCTTGATACCTTTTAGCTCAATGTCGTAACGAGCGAGTACAGACGCATCATACTTTAAGTTTTGACCGACTTTTGCTTTCGCTGCATCTTCAAGAATTGGCTTCAGCTGTTCTAGTACCCAATCACGATCAAGCTGTTCAGGCGCATCTAAATAGTCATGTGCAACTGGCACATAAGCCGCAATACCTTCATCGACAGCGAATGACAAACCAACTAGATTCGCTAGCATGTAATCTAGGTTATCGGTCTCCGTATCAAATGCCAACAGCTCAGCCGTTTGAAGTTTATCTAGCCAAGCATTGAAGGTTTCTTTATCCAGAATTGTTTCATATTGGCTGCGATCGATTGTTACCGCAGAAGTTTCCATCTCGGCTTGAGAAGAAGAAGCTTGTGAAGATCCTGCAAGCTCTACGGCCTCCACAGATCCAGAACCGCCTTCAAGTAGTTCATTCAACCAAGATTTAAACGTCAGTTGGCCATACAGCTTCACTAATTCGTCTTTATTTGGTTCCGCTTTCAGCAATGATTCTGGCGTTTCCTCAAGCTCAACATCCAATTTGATGGTCGCGAGCTCATACGAAAGCATGGCATTTTCTTTGTTGTCGATGAGCTTTTTCGCCATGGTTTTAGAACCACGGAAACCAAGCCCTGCAATATCATCGAGGTTTTCATACAACTTCGTCAGACCACCAATACCTTGCAGTAGTGCGGTCGCTGTTTTATCACCGACACCCGGTACACCAGGAATGTTATCTACTTTATCGCCCATCAGTGCTAAGTAGTCGATGATCAACTCAGGTGGAATGCCAAACTTTTCAACCACACCTTCACGATCCATTACGACGTTCGTCATGGTGTTGATCAAGGTAATGTTATCATCCACTAGCTGCGCCATGTCTTTATCACCAGTACTGATCAATACAGGCATGCCCTTTTGTGATGCTTGGTATGCTAACGTACCGATGACGTCATCCGCCTCGACGCCAGGAACACAGATCAGCGGCAAACCCATTGCACGAATAACATTGTGTAATGGTTCAATTTGACAACGCAGGTCATCCGGCATTGGCGGACGATTCGCTTTGTATTCTGCATACATATCATCACGAAAGGTTTTTCCCTTTGCATCGAAAACCACCGCGATGCGCTCAGACGCAAACTGACGCATCATGCTGCGTAACATGTTCACGACGCCGTAAACGGCATTAGTTGGAATTTCACCATTGCTCATGGTGCCCGGGTAGGCGTGAAAAGCGCGATATAGGTAAGAAGAGCCGTCGATAAGGATCAACGGATTTTCAGGAATACTTGCCATAATTGTCTGTATCCAATTCAGTACTTGAGAGATCTGCCTAGGATGCCATGACTGCTGATCTGAATCTATCTTGTTCGCTCGATCTAGGTCGCGTAAATTTTTCCGACTTTATTCAAGAAAACACCACCCCTGTGGATAACTCTGTTTATAGAAATTATCCACTGGTTATCCAATAACAAAAAACACAAGAAAACACCACCTCAACCTATTGATTTATAATAATAAATTCGCATGACGGCGAGAAGATCAACGATCCTAAAATGATCATCGCATGTGGAAAAGATATTAATAGTGACGTCAAATAGAAATCGTAGAAAAGAAAAAAGCGACCCGAATGGGGTCGCCTAGCAGAAGTGGTAAAGCAAATTCTGTAAATAGAGCAGCTTAACCAAGAAGCTATAAATTACACTGGAAGCAATGTGAGCAATGTCGTGTCAAAAAGAATTCGTGCAAGTTCTCGGAAAAATGTTTCATCACTTCTCAACTTTCAGTTAATTAACTTCTGTTAATAAGTCACTCAACGTCCTTGTGAACTTTCCTCATTCCCTAAGACAGGTTTAATAATAATGATTCTCATTTCGTAGTCAACAGTTAAATGAGAAAAAATCTCATTTATTTTCACATTGCTTTAATGAAATGCACTCGAGACTCTCGAAGATTTACTTTTTCTTCAAACTTTTCAATGATATAGCCATTTCTCAATAACAAGCGAAGCATAGCCGGAAACTGGTTTCGAGATTTCACTTTTAATGTGTTGTAGCCTTGTTCTGCCACCCAATCCTCTTGAGCTTCCAAAAGCAGCTGTGCCACGCCTTCATTTCGAGCTTCAGGGACAACACCACCTAACCAGCTATAGAAAACACCATCCTCTAATTCGTAACCTATTTTGAAGCCGACAATCGTGCCATTTTTTTCTGCAACGAGGATTAAACTGTTTTTCTCTTCTAAACGTTGAGTCATGGAGTCTACCGTTTCTCCTTTCGAAAACTCGGTAACACGCGCCACAACTTGAAGTGCTTCTTCCAATGTGCCTTCACGAATCAGCATTGTCATTGTTCTCTTCTCCAAAATAAAAATACCCAAGCACCTTGGATTGTTACTGTTGTAATCCGCCTGAGGTTACTTGGGTATATACAGACGAACAACTCTTGTTGGTCTGGTATTTCTCACTGAGCGATAATTACTCTTCTGTCGCTTCCGGAGTACGATTTAGGTGTTGAGCAGTTTGTGCATTCTCTTCTGCCAACCACTCAGCAACGTCTTTCGCAAAGTACGTTAAGATGCCATCTGCACCTGCACGTTTGAAGCACAATAGTGATTCCATCACAATTTCACGCTCTTTGAGCCAGCCATTCATGATCGCCGCTTTATGCATCGCGTACTCACCAGACACCTGATAAGCAAACGTCGGTACCTGAAGTTCGGTTTTAACTCGGCGAACTACATCTAAGTATGGCATACCAGGTTTAACCATCACCATGTCCGCACCTTCATTGATGTCTAGCGCCACTTCATGGATCGCTTCGTCAATGTTTGCAGGGTCCATTTGGTAGTTTTTCTTGTTGCCGCCTTTTAGATTTGAAGAAGAGCCAACCGCATCACGGAATGGTCCGTAGTAGTTCGATGCGTACTTAGCCGAGTAAGCCATGATTTGAGTATGAATGTAGCCCGCGTTTTCTAATGCTTCGCGGATCTTACCAATTCGGCCATCCATCATGTCTGAAGGCGCGACTACGTCAGCACCCGCTTCTGCATGAGACAAAGCCTGCTTAACCAATACTTCTGTGGTTTCATCATTCATTACGTAGCCATCTTCATCGATGATGCCGTCTTGGCCATGTGTCGTGAATGGGTCGAGTGCCACGTCTGTGATTACACCAATTTGAGGAATGTGTTCTTTAAGCGCTCGTACTGCTCGCTGAACCAAACCTTCTGGGTTGTAGGCTTCAGTAGCACATAAGCTTTTAGCGTCTTGGTTTACGACAGGGAAAAGCGCGATTGCTGGAACGCCTAGATTTGCAAGGTATTGTGCTTCTTCTAGCATTAAATCAATCGACAAACGCTCTACACCCGGCATGGACTCCACGTTCTCACGACGATCTTTACCCATAAGAATGAACATTGGGTAAATCAGATCATTAACAGAAAGTTGGTTCTCAGCCATCAAACGACGACTAAAATCGTGCTTACGTAAACGACGCATACGGCGTGCAGGGAATGGACCTTGAATTGATACAGACACCATTTTCTCCTTGTCTGGACGGTTATGATGATCAAATCATCTGGTGAACAAAATCATATCACTCTTGATGCATGTTGCGAGTGACAATCTGGAAAAAGGTAATGAAAAAAACTGAAAATGACCCAGCACTCACACTCAAGTATACTTCGAATACGAAACCAACCATGAAGCACAGAGAGTAACGATGATCGATACCCACGCGCACATCTATGCTAGCGAATTTGATAACGACCGCGATGAAGTAGTACAACGCGCCTTAACGCAAGGCATTAATAAAATCCTGTTGCCAAACATCGATCTGGACTCAATTGAGCCCATGCTAAAAACCGAAGCGGCATATCCTGACGTATGCCACTCAATGATGGGGCTGCACCCTTGTTATGTGGACAGCAATGTTGAACAAACGTTGGAGATCATCCGCGGTTGGTTTGAGAAACACAAGTTTATTGCGGTGGGCGAAATTGGTATCGACCTATATTGGGATAAAACCTATCGTGCTGAGCAAGAAATGGCGTTCGTAGCTCAACTTAACTGGGCAAAAGAGATGGATTTACCAGTCGTTATCCACACTCGTGATTCGATTGAAGAAACACTCACTTTGCTACGACAAGAGCAAGATGGTCGTCTGCGTGGTGTATTCCACTGTTTTGGAGGCAGCTTAGAAGAAGCACAAGCAATCAATGAGCTAGGCTTCCACTTAGGCTTGGGTGGCGTATCAACCTTTAAGAATGGCGGGATGGATAAAGTCATTCCACATTTGGATATGCAGTGGGTCATTTTAGAAACCGACTGTCCATATTTAGCGCCGGTGCCACACCGTGGTAAACGTAATGAACCAGCCTACACTTCTCTCGTTGCACAACGTGTTGCCGACTTGCGTGATGTCGACATCGCAACCATCGATGCCATAACGACTGAGAATGCCAAAACGCTGTTTAATATTTAATTCACGAGAATTGAAAAAAGCGACGAAATCAACGTCGCTTTTTTATCACCTAAACTATTGAATGAACGATTCAACCCGTTGAAATAGTAGAACAATCCATACAAAATTATTGATAAACATAATAATTAACTAGCAACTCTACTTACTTCTCATATCGTCACTTTACTTCGTCCGCTTTGCAAAACTGTCGACAACTCGACACATTATTTTTCTATACTGATTTACGCCCATTAATTAGCACAAATGTAAAACAGCATGAATATGGAAGTTGAAGTGTGTACACATGGTGCTTACTTACAACGCGTACCGCGCAGTTTTTTTCAAAAGCTGCTGGGCATCAAGGAAGTATACGTATGCACAAAATGTGGTTACGTCATGAAAGTTAAGTAATTAGCCCAAGAAAAAACCAACCGCAAAAAAAAGCGGCTCAATTGAGCCGCTTTTCACATCTAGATTAGCCTTATTCTTCGGTTTCCGCTTCTACTTCTTCGCTTCGACGAGTATAAAAACGCGCGAAGAACAAACCGACTTCAAACAGTAAACACATCGGAATAGCGAGTAAGGTTTGCGAGATCATGTCTGGTGGCGTTAACACCATACCTACGACAAACGCAGCCACTATAATATAAGGACGTTTCTGTCTTAAATCTTCTGGTGTAGTGGCCCCAGTCCAACACAATAAAATAATCGCAACAGGCACCTCGAATGCGATACCAAACGCCATAAATAGCGCCAGCACAAAGTCGAGATAACTCGAGATATCAGTTGCAAACTCTACTCCACCAAGAGAGATGGCGGTAAAGAAGCCAAACACCAATGGAAATACCACGAAGTAGGCAAATGCCACTCCACAGTAGAACAATAGCGAACTAGAGAACAGCAGTGGCATGATCAATCGACGTTCATGCTTGTACAAACCTGGCGCTACAAATGCCCACACTTGATACAAGATAAACGGCACCGCAATAAATACCGAAGCAATTAACGTCAGCTTAAGTGGCGTAAAAAAAGGTGACGCTACATCCGTAGCAATCATGGTCGCGCCTTCAGGTAGACGCTCTACTAAAGGTGCGGAAACAAACTCGTAAATGTGGTTAGAGAAATAAATTAGTCCAACAAACACGACCAACACTGCGAGGATTGAACGCAGTAGTCGGTTGCGAAGCTCCAACAAATGACTAATTAAAGGTTGTGTCTGCTCGACGGTAGACATGGCAAACCTCTTATTAAAAACCAGATCAAAAAGGAGCTACCAATCACTAGTAGCTCCTCCTAATGAGACTATTCGGCTTTCTTATCTGCCGCTGTAACCTTGCTCTCTTGCGCTTTCACGACCTCTTCGACTGCTGGCTCTGTTTTTACAGGCTCAGCCTCTGAATCGGTGTTCTTTGCGTAAGGACGATTTACAGATTGCGCTGCCTTCTTCAATTCTTCGACTGAAGATTTCAACTCAGGGGACAAATCATCCATCCCCATTTGTTCTGCTTTGCGCAAGTTTTCTTGCAGCTCTTGGACTTTCAGCTCGTGTGACAATTCGTCTTTGACGCTATTTGCCATACTCTTAGCGGCACCGATAAAGCGAGACACGCTGCGAATAGCATGAGGCAAACGCTCCGGCCCAAGAACGACCAGACCAACAACAGATATTAATACCAGTTCCCAAAAACCGATATCAAACACGTTTTACGCCTGCTCTTTGTCTTTTTTCGTTTCAGGAGCAGCTTCTTTTTTCTGCTGCTCTTCTAGACTTTTTGGTTCGAAGTCTGCGTCTTTGTCATTTTTCGCAGGTTCATCTTCGCTCATCGCTTTTTTGAAGCCCTTAACGGCACCACCCAGATCGCCACCGATACCGCGTAGTTTCTTTGTTCCGAATAGCAATACAACAATTACAGCAATGATTAGAAGTTGCCAAACACTGATACCACCCATTCTCTTTACCTCGGGTCTTTAAACAAACAAAAATATTTCAAGAGTTTAACGTCTATTGACGATAAGCTCGCCAACTAAGCAGCCAAAATGTGACACCTGCGATACCGCAGGCCAACGAAAGCTGCTCAAAAGCATCGTTCACCAATATTGCCGAGCATACGACTAAAGTCGCGCCAACGCCAAACAAAAACTTTCCTGTCGCCTGCTGGCGCTTGCTCTGGCGATACCCTTGATAAAGCTGATCCATACGTTGATTCATCGCTTTACCTTGTTTCAGGCTATCGTAAAGTAGCTCTGGCAGTTCAGGTAATTTCTCTGCCCAAAATGGTGCGCGGTCTTTAATCGCATTCACTAGAGCTTGCGGCCCAACTTGATTCATCATCCATTCTTCCAGGAATGGTTTTGCGGTCTCCCACAAATCAAGTTGAGGATATAGCTGCCTACCAAGCCCTTCCACGTACAACAGCGTTTTTTGCAACAGTACAAGCTGTGGCTGAACCTCCATATTGAATCGACGTGCCGTGTTGAACAAATTCAACAACACATGACCAAAGGAGATTTCGCACAATGGCTTAGCAAAAATAGGCTCACACACAATGCGAATCGCGAACTCAAACTCATCGACATTGGTATCCGCAGGCACCCATCCTGAATCCACATGTAACTCCGCCACTCGGCGGTAGTCACGATTGAAAAACGCCAGGAAGTTTTCCGCCAGATAACGCTTGTCTTCGCTATTAAGTGTACCAACGATTCCGCAATCTAGCCCTATCCACATTGGGTTCTCTGGATGTTCGGGTTTGACGAACACATTACCCGGATGCATATCAGCATGGAAAAAGCTGTCTCGGAACACCTGAGTGAAGAACACACTCACACCGCGTTCCGCGAGCAATTTCATATTGGTGCCATTTGCTTTCAAGCCTTCAATATCAGAGACTTGAATGCCATATATTCGCTCAGAAACCATGACAGTTTCATTACTGAAGTCGGGAAAAACTTCAGGAACATATAATTCTTCGCTGCCTTCAAAGTTGCGGCGCAACTGAATGGCATTCGCTGCCTCACGTCGCAAGTCGAGTTCATCAAGCAGGGTTTTCTCGTACTCACGCACGACTTCAACTGGTTTTAAACGACGTGCTTCAGGCATCGCTCCGGCGACTATACGCGCCATTCGGTGCATCAGTTTTAGATCTGAATCAATGACTGGGCGAATATCTGGGCGGATAACCTTTAATACCACTTCTTGGTTAGTGTCTTTTATGCGCGCAGTATGTACTTGAGCAATCGACGCAGACGCCAGTGGTTTGATATCAAACTCGGTAAACCATTTTTCTAACGGACCTCCCAATGCTTGCTCCATCTGCTTTTTTGCCAACTCGCCATCAAAAGGCGCGACTTGGTCTTGAAGTAAAGCTAGGGGATCAGCGATATGCGGAGGAAATAAGTCACGGCGCGTCGACATCATCTGACCGAACTTAATCCAAACCGGCCCCAGCTCTTGCAGTGCTAAACGCAGACGTTCACCGAGTGGTTTTTCTGGATGCTTGTTCTTAATCCAAAACAAGCTTTTGCGCAGTAAAAGCGGAGCTTTGGTCAGTTGGTGATCGGGAAGCAGCTCATCTAAGCCGTATTCCAGTTGTACTTTGGCGATGTGGTATAAGCGCTTTAGTTCTGCTGGCGTCATGGTTTCTCCAATGCAGGCTTATCTGCATCCAGCTTATTCAGCAAAGCCGTTAAACGAGCTTCAATGCGAGAAGCCTGGCTGCGAACCTCATCAACTTGGTCGCAGAAATAGGCCACTTCTAACGGAGCGGGAGCCAGTTTCCATTCTTCAGTCACTACTTGCGCAAGATGACGCTGGTGTTTTTCTGCTTGAGACGCAAGAAAGTTGCCGATGTTTTTTGAACCTTGCACAAAGGTATGTGCGGCGACATCGCCAGTCACGCGAGACAACCACTCTTCAACATCTGGTTTGCAATCCACCATCAACTGAGAGAATTTCTGCGCCAATTGAATATCGCCTTCGAGTTCAAGTTTATCTTGTTTAATAAGACGAGTGATGTTGGCCTGATCGCGCAGCTCTGGTAACACACTCAAGTTGAGCGATAGATAGCAGTTAGGCTGCCCTTCGTAATGACCAAGCACATCAATTTGCTGACTAAAAACGAATGTCAGTGTTTTATTGATCTCTTTCAGGTGAACTTGAATAACTTGACCTTTTAGACGCGCTAAACGACGGCCCAATGCAGGGTCGTCTTTGATCAGTGTATTCAGTGACGTTTCAATCACAGCGGTGATAAGTGGTTCAAATGGCATGCCGTTAACCCTTAGAATTTATAACCGCGATGCAAAGCCACAATACCACCAGTTAAGTTGTAGTATTTGGTGTTTTCAAAACCTGCGTCTTGCATCATGCCTTCCAGCGTTTCTTGGTCTGGATGCATACGGATTGACTCCGCTAGGTAGCGGTAACTCTCTGAGTCATTCGCAACTAGCTCACCGATTCTCGGCAACAAGTGGAATGAATATGCGTCGTATACTTTAGATAACGGCTCTAGCACTGGTTTTGAAAATTCCAACACCAATAGACGGCCGCCAGGCTTCAGTACGCGGAACATTGAACGAAGCGCTTTGTCTTTGTCTGTCACATTACGCAAACAAAAACTGATGGTGATAACATCAAAATAATCATCAGGGAACGGCAGTTCTTCTGCGTTGGCTTGAACATAATGCACGTTACCCACAATACCGTTGTCACGCAGTTTATCGCGACCAACGTTAAGCATTGAGTTATTGATATCGGCAAGGATGACATGGCCTTCATCGCCAACAATGCGCGAGAATTTCGCCGTCAAATCACCCGTACCACCACCTAGGTCAAGAATACGTTGGCCAGGGCGAGCACCACTACAATCGATAGTGAAGCGCTTCCAAAGGCGGTGAATACCACCAGACATCAGGTCATTCATGATGTCGTATTTTGTTGCCACGGAGTGGAATACTTCGGCAACCTTAGTCACTTTTTCGTCTTTTGCCACTGTAGAGAAACCAAAGTGAGTGGTTTCATTCTCTAACGCTGTATTGGATTGCAAACTTGTGTCCGTCATTCTAATTCCTCTTAGGCAGCGCTTTCCTCTACGGGGCGTTTGTTGACAAATAAAATCGCCCACTGCACTGCGGGCGATTAGTTTACTTTATCCTCAGCCGGATGTCTTTCTACTAACGGGTCATTTTCTGAAAATGCATCACTCTGCGCTAACTGCGCGAGGTCGGAAGAAATCGGTCGTTTAATTTCAACTCCCAAGTGTTTAAAGCTTTCGGCTTGGCGAATCACATTTCCGCGCCCTGTGGCAAGCTTGTTCATCGCACCTTGATAGCTTTGATTCGCCTTATCCAGCGCACCGCCGAGCCCCTCCATGTCGTCTACAAACAATCGTAATTTGTCGTAGAGTTTTGTCGCACGCTGCGCAATCATTTTGGCGTTTTCATTTTGGCGTTCATTGCGCCATAGATTATCAATGGTGCGCAATGCCACCAGCAACGTTGTTGGGCTCACCAAAATGATGTTTTGCTCCATCGCGTCTTTAATCAAGCTCGGATCGGCTTGAATCGCGACTTGGAACGCCGGCTCAACCGGGATAAACATCAGAACATAGTCCAAACTCTGAATACCTTTGAGTTTGTGGTAGTCCTTCATGCTTAACCCTTTGATATGTGCACGTAGAGCAGCTAAGTGCGCATTCAAAGCCTGATCGCGCTCAGCATCAGTTTCGGCGTTGAAGTAGCGCTCATAGGCAACCAGCGCCATTTTAGAATCCACAACCACTTGTTTGTTTTGTGGGAGATGCACAATGACATCAGGTTGGTAACGCTTACCTGCTTCATTTTGTAAGTTCACCTGAGTCTGATATTCGTGCCCTTCACGCAAGCCAGATTCGGCAAGTACCCTAGCGAGCACCACTTCGCCCCAGTTACCTTGCTGTTTGTTGTCCCCTTTCAACGCTTGGGTCAAATTAACCGCTTCGCGCGTCATTTGCTCGTTCAAACGTTGCAGGTTTTTCAGCTCATGCACTAAGGTATGGCGCTCTTTAGCTTCTTGACTAAAGCTGTCATTAACGTGCTTTTTGAACCCTTCTAACTGTTCTCTAAGCGGTGACAACAAGCCTTCTAAACTCTGACGGTTTTGCAAATCGACCTTCGCGGTTTTTTCTTCAAACAGTTGATTGGCCAAGTGCTCAAATTGTTGTTTCAAGCGTGCTTCTGCTTGTTCTAAAATTTGCAGTTTTTCGGCATTAGCTTGGTTAATTTGCTCATGGCGAGCTTGCTGTTCACGCAGCTGCGTTTCTAGACGTGATTTGTGTTCACGCATTTGGCCAAGCTCATCAAAGTATTGCTGGCGCTCTTGCTTTACAGCCTCGAAGTAACGTAGTTTTTCCATTGCTGCCATCAGCTTTCCATGTGTTTGGCGTACTTCAAACGCGGCTTTATCGCGCTCATCATCTAATGCATCCAACTCTTGCTGAGCATCGGCAAGGCTTTGCTTGACCTGTTCAAGTTGCTGTTGATGAAGCTGTTTTTCTGAAAAAAGTTGTTGCTCGAGAAGCTGAGCTTGGGTGATAAAACGCTGTTTCACCCACCAACCGGCAGCGACACCACTAAGCGTGGCAGCACAAAGAGAAGAGAGAATGAGAGATTGGTACTCAAGAATCCATTGCATAATAGCGAGTTAGCCTGTGTTTTGTATCTATAACAATGGTATTTAGACACTGGATAAATGTCCAGTTTGTTGGATGAAAAATCCTCGCATACACTAGGCCTTCCTATAATATTCTTTCTTCCGCTCAAATTATCCAAACCGAGCGGCACATCATCACGCAGAGGCATCATGAACGAGCGTCGCGCCCTAGGATTTGGGCTCTCAGCAGTATTACTTTGGTCTACCGTTGCAACCGCATTTAAACTCACGCTGGCAGAATTTACGCCGATTCAAATGCTATGCATTGCCAGCATCGTCTCTGCGATTGCACTAACAGTAATCTGTGGTGTGCAAGGTAAATTGGGCCAGTTAAGCGCTACATTTTTCTCAAACCCTTGGTATTACCTACTGCTTGGTTTGATTAACCCTTTGGCGTATTACGTTATTCTGTTCAAAGCATATGACTTGCTGCCCGCATCTCAGGCTCAAGCGATCAACTACAGCTGGGCCATCACCTTAACGCTAATGGCCGCTGTTTTCTTAGGACAAAAGATCCGTGGTAAGGACTGGCTGGCTTGCGGTTTTAGTTATGTCGGCGTGATAGTGATTGCCACACAAGGCAATCTTTTAGGCATGGAATTTGAGAGCCCGTTGGGTGTTGGTCTTGCGCTGCTATCAACGCTGCTGTGGGCCGGTTACTGGATTTTAAATACCAAAAATAAGGCCGACCCTGTGGTTGGCGTTCTGCTCGGCTTTTTGGTCGCTATTCCATTCGCCATTGGTTTAAGTCTTTATGAAGGTGCGAGCTGGCAGGCAATCTCAGCTAAAGGCTGGGCAGCGGTGACGTATGTCGGACTGTTTGAAATGGGGATCACTTTCGTTTTGTGGCTGAGCGCACTCAAATCAACGCAAAACACCGCGCGTATCAGTAATCTGATCTTTGCTTCTCCATTTATCTCACTCATGTTGTTAGCTACCATCATCGGCGAAGAAATTCACCCTTCAACCTTGATTGGCCTGGTATTGATCATCAGTGGCTTAGTCATTCAGCAAGTCTCATGGGGCAAGAAAACCAAAGCGGTAAACGCTTCTTAATCACCTATCAAAAGCCCTAAAAAACGATGCAATAAGTTGGATAAAAAAGAGATATAGATAACATTTTAATGATAGAAAGCACTTTACGCTGCTAGGATTTAGCTACGCGTTGGATACGATACTCACAAAGCCCAATAGCTTACGCTAGATTCTAATATAATTACCTTTGGGCGATTTAGGACTCGTTATTAATTATGTTTCGCTTCGCTATTCCTTCGCCTTTGATGGCAGACTGGCAACACGTTCTGCGACAATGCTGTAATGTAACTCAAGCTCAGGGACAGCTTTATACTCTGAGCGATACTCAGCAGTGGCTATCGACTGAGGTGTCCACCTCAACCCAAAATCATCGTGCTATCGTCGATGTGATAACGCAAGTTGTCGATCACTTTACGCCGACAGATTTTACAGTTAGCCATACCCCCTTTGAAGAGCAAACCTTGAGCATTGGACCGATTTGGCTACCTAATGGCGAATTGCTTGCCGTACTGACACTGACTCACCCTAATGATCAATCAACGGTTGTTTCGGCATGGCTAAGCGCAATCGCGGGGCGGATCAGCTTTGATATCAACTTGCACTGTCAGCAAGAACAAACGCGACATCAAAGCGCGGAAATAAAGCCAACACCAACACTACAAGAGTTTATCGACTGCCTTGAAGACCACGTATGGATAAAAGGCATGGATGGTCTTTATTCGATGACCAACCGAAGCGTAGAAAACGCGTGGCAAAAAACCAACAGTGAAATCATTGGAAAAGACGATTTTGCTCTGTTTAGCCATGAACGTGCGGAAAAATTCATTGATGCCGATAAATTGGTGGTAGCCACGGGCACGCAAAATATTGTTGAAGAATGCCGTCAAATTGATGAAAACAATAACCCCACTTGGCTAGAAACCATTAAGTCTCCTGTCCGTGATCATGCGGGAAACTTAATCGGCATTCTGGGGATGACACGTAACATCACCCGCCGAAAAATGGTAGAAACGCAGCTCTCCTTAGCGTCCCAAATTTTCAACAATTCGCAAGAAGGCATGGTCATTACAGACCGCAATGCCAACATCATTGATGTAAACACGGCTTTTACCCAAATTACAGGTTACCGCTCTGAAGAGGTGATAGGAAAAAACCCACGAATTCTGCGCTCAGGCCATCATGATCAAGGTTTCTATCAACAGTTGTGGCATCAACTCGAAAACAAAGGCCAATGGAAAGGCGAATTCATCAACAGAAAGAAAGATGGCAGCATTTATCCGCAATTAGCGACCATTAGCGCCGTAATGGACGATAAAAACCACCTTATTAACTACATTTGTGTGTTTGAAGATATCTCTGTGCGTAAGGCACACGAAGAAAAGCTGCAGCGCATGGCTTTTTACGATCCATTAACCAATCTACCTAATCGCACCCATTTACTCAGCTTACTCGAACAACACATCGAAACCGGACACAAAAACCAGCAGACGTTTGCCACCCTATTCTTAGATATCGACCATTTCAAACACATCAACGATAGCATGGGCCACTTCTGTGGTGACCAATTGCTGTCTAAGTTAGCGATTCGTCTGCAAGATGTGCTTCACCTCAATGCGCATGTGGCTCGTATTGGCGGCGATGAATTTGTGATTATTTTACCAGACATCCATAGTGATGTTGCCTTACTGGAAACCGTCGGCGATATTCTAAGCGTATTCCAGCAACCATTCGACTTAGCAAATCACGACTCACTTCGTGTCTCGACCAGTATTGGTATTGCCTTGTACCCAAGAGACGGTCAAGACAGTGAAACCTTACTGAAAAACGCAGACACTGCGATGTACTTAGCGAAGAAAAATGGACGCAACGGCTACGCGTTTTACTCACCGGATTTGACCGATAAATCCGTATCCCATGTACGCATTCAATCCGCTTTGCATCAAGCAATAGAAAAACAACAACTCCGGTTAGAGTTCCAACCGCAATACAACTTGGAACAAAATACGATTGTCGGCGTGGAAGCTTTATTACGCTGGCAGCATCCAGAGTTTGGCCTTGTACCACCAGCAGACTTTATTCCAATTGCAGAAAAAACAGGGCTGATTCAAAGCATTGGTGAGTGGGTGTTACAACAAGCTTGTTTGCAAGGTAATGCTTGGCTGGACCAAGGCATCGAGTTTAGCAAAATCGCCGTCAATGTTTCTGCGTTGCAGCTTCAGCAGTCAAATTTCATTCAGCGATTAAGTACTATCCTCGATAACACCGGATACCCTGCCCAACGGTTAGATTTGGAGATCACAGAGAGCTTTTTACTGATCGACCCTCAACAAGCCATTGCATCGTTAAATCAATTACGAGAACTTGGTATTGAGATTTCTCTGGATGACTTTGGAACTGGCTATTCGTCTTTGTCTTACTTGAAAGGTTTGCCAATCAACAAACTGAAAATTGACCGCTCATTTGTCAGTGATGTCCCAAGTAATAGCGACAGCAACGCGATTGTGAATGCCATTATTGCCATGGGAAAAACGCTGTCGTTGAAAGTCGTCGCGGAAGGGATAGAAACTCGGGAACAAGCCGATTATTTATTCGAAAAAGGCTGTATTTATGGTCAGGGATATTTGTTTAGTCAGCCAGTGAGCGCTGAAAAACTGTTTCGTTGAACCAGCTTGATCCTCAAGTCACTCTCGCGGTGCCACGTCCGCGGAGGTGATTTGTTTTGCTTGATTTTGGGTTGATTGGCATAGCTCTAGACGATCAACCAAAATATTGATACAAACCAGCAACGGCACACCGATCAATAGTCCCATTCCGCCCCAAAGCCAGCCCCAAAAAACAAGCCAAACAAAAATCACTAACGGGTTTAAGTTAAACCTTTTCCCCAATAGTGTTGGTGTAACAAACTGACTTTCAATCAAATTGAGCAGTAAATAGATAGACACCACCGTCAGCATAAAACTGACCGACTCCAACTGAAGATAAGCAACAAAGCCAAAGCTCACCATGGATATGACAGGGCCGAGGTACGGCGCAAAATTCATCACGCCTGCAAATGCGCCCCATAGAAATGGATCTTCAAGGCCTAGAACAAAAAACACGGCCCCAACACTCAACCCCAGCCCCGCATTCACTAAAGTGATGGTGCCAATGTATCGAGATAGGTCTTTCTGTAGCGCTTTGACCAACTCAATCGCTTGGCGCTGTTTGGCGAACCCATGTAGGTAAGACACTGACTTTCGAAATAAGCTTCGTCCATGATTGAGCATAAAGTAAACCATAAACAGCACGATCATCGCTTGTGTCAAAATCGTCGGCGTAGTGGTCGCGAGCGTTTTTACCAAAGAAAATACGGTGTTGTTCCCGACCTCATCCATGCTCATATCGTTGGCGATATTCAATGGAGTATTAAGGTGATCAGCCGAAGCTTTAGTCACTTCACTCACTTCTTGCGACACATTTTTCACGATACTGGGCAGCTCAGACCACCATTGCTTGGCGGGCTCCGACATGGCGGCAAGACCAATAATTGAGGCGCCAACGAGGAATGACAGCGTCAACACGACGGTAATAGCACGTGGTAAACCTTTGTCTTCAAGATAATTAATGAAAGGGCTGCACAGCAGAGAAATAAAGGTGCTAAGCACAATAGGTAACAATATTGGCTTGGCAAAATACAGCCCTGGGACGAGTAACAGGACGAGAAGCGTTGCACCAATCGCAGTGTTGGCAGGAATGTTCAATTTCGCTGTCATAATAAGCTCAGAATCGGTAAGAAAATTTTGCGGTGAAATCCGCTGTTAGAGTGGTTCGCCCTCTGTCGTCGCAGCGTTGCTTACTTGTGTTGCTGCATTTCCATTTTGCTCCGCATCTGACTCATCCAGAGAAGCTGCCGCGACCGGCTTTGTGAGCGAATCGGTAATATCAGACACGCTGCTAACCAATAGCCCCATTGACGAAATAGAAGAAGTCAGTCGAGACAATCGACCTGCTTTTGCTGCGGTAACGGCAACGACAGCACTAATGCCTAATGTCGTCCAAGGGTTTTCTCTCACAAACTTCTTGGTGGTAAACGTGAACATTTCCATCGACAAACAGCATTGCTCTAGAGACGCTTTACCTTCCATCCGCTTGATCCGCATGGCTCGATTGAGCTTTTGTAGCGAGCGCATCCCACCCCTCCTGTAATTGTTCTGTCGTATTTTTGAATCCAAGAAATCCAACTAAACGCTTCTGCCACCAGGCTAAAGCAAATAATGCCAAGCCTAATGATGTGATAAATACACCCACGGCAACATATACGTTGGCAGTTAACTGATAAGCCACCACCCCAGAGGCAAGGCACAAACTGAATACGAACAATACCGACAATAGGGTAAAAACAACGGTACACAGCAAAATCTGACGCACTGCGGACACGTTAACTTTCATCTCCAAGAGGAACAAATCCAACGTTGAACCTGACCATGCTTTTAGCGATTTCGTCAGTTGGTCCAATTGCGCAAGAATGCTACTCAAACCATTAATGGTTTGTTGGATATCCTGTTCTTCTGCCCCATCAGGGGCTCGGCCGCTGTCTGAAGCCGCCGAGCCTGATTGCTGATTGGTAACTTGCCCTGAGTTATTCATGTGAAGCCTCGCCTTTCTGTTGTGTGGCTTAATCCTTGGTGACCACTATTATTTGATCAGCTTCGAAACCGCCCAACCAGCAAGGAAGGCACAGCCTATGCTCAGCAATGGGCGCTCCTTGATTACATTTTCTGCCGACTTAGTCGCCTGCTGAACTTGCTGTGCACCGACATCCAGCTTCTCTTTGGCTTGGTCTTTCATCGCGCCAACGGCTTCCGTCGTGGCTTGTTCCGCTAAGTGATATGCTTCTTCTAACTGCTCTTGAGGTTTTACTGTGCTTTCTTTTGTAGTAGCCATAACTAGCCTCCATTAATGAGTTGAATAGTGAATCAAGTGAAACAATGTTTGACCTCACTTACTCCCTACAAAGCCATATCCATGCCAGAATTTTAAGTTATTGTTTTTTATTGATTTTATTTTCATTTCGATAAAAAGCCGTATCTGTACGTGTAATTCTTTCCAAGCTTTCCCCGCCATTCTTGTAATTTTTTCTTAGCGCCTTACCGACTGTTAGCAAGTTATTGCAAAAAAAGATATTAAGTCACTGATTAATAAGACTTAAAATTCATTGGCATACAACCTGCAATTAAAGATGAAACATCGTGTTTGTATTCCATACGCTCAAACACCCCTATCACCAGTAAATAAGGAGTGGCATATGAAAAATGAAAACATCGCCTCAATCATTGAGCTTATCGAAAGCGGAAATGAAATTTACAACAAGGCCATCGAGAACATCGACAACACTTCTTTGAATAATGTGTTGGTAGAACTGCTCAGAGTACGTGAGCATGCAGTCATTGAGCTCACTCCCTACTCTCTAGGAAGTAACAATGAAGAATCTGCCGACGACACTCCGGTTTCCTACACCATCAAGGCGCGTGAGGTCTACAGCGACGTGATGAAGGAAGTGTCCTCTGACAAAGAGTCAATGTATTTAGAACAGCTTGAAGGTGTCGAAAGCAAGGTACTCAAAGAGATTGAGAATTTGATTACTTCCCACCCAGAGCAGGCGGATAACTCGGTTCTGCTGAAAGTTCGTAGCGATATAAAAAGTTGCAAAGAAAAACTCAGCAGCATCAGCCTTATTAGCTAAAACCTGGTGGTCGCCCTTGCAATAAAGCTCGGTATTGAGCAAAGAAATGGCCAACTTGCTTTGGCCATTTCTGACAAGCCCACAGGCGCATTAACATAACCGTCACGAGAAATGTCCCACGACAATAATCACAAATAAAGAGGTCACTATGACATTGGATAACAATCGAGTAAGGGAGCTACTCGTAAAAATGACACACCATCGCCAAACGTGTTTGCCTCTCGTTAACCCGCAATCACATATGACACTCGCAAGAGCGGCATATCGATTCGTGAAAATAGAAAAAGTGATGATCAAAAAGATGGCGAAGCTGTTTTTCGACCAAGATGGTGAACAATTCATTGCAGAAAATGCCACCGAATACGGCGTTGCCGAGCTAGGTAATTACAAAGAAATGCATTTTATGAATAAATTACTGTTAGATGATTTAAAAGCCCTGCTTAGAGCCATTGACGACACCAACTTAACCGCACTTGTTTCTTATTGGTTAGCTGCTTTACAAGTTGAAAACGATGAAATTGAAAAGCACTTACCTCAGGGTGAGTAATTATACTCGCCCTTCTTTCTTCACTTTGTTTAACCCTCATCCCCAATCAACCTAATAAAAAGGTGCAGATAGACAAAAGCCGCTGCATCTACGCAGCGACCTTGATAGCCTTTTTACGACGCACACCAAATCATCAAACAGCACAGAAAAAGCGCCATGTAGAATACGAAGCAAATGGCGCGTTATCCGCGGATTATCTGTGTTAAAGCGAAGCTGATTTACGTCTCTGGCTTGGAACAAATACGTTCAATGACTTTGGACGCAGCTTGATTGCCAGTTGCTCATCAGAATACAGTTCACCATCAATCACATATTCAATCGGTTTATTCGCAGAAATAGTAACGCTCTGAGCCGTCGCGTATTGAAAATGTGTCGATTCTTCCTGTGCGCCTACGCTCGTTAATGTCAGATCCGACAAGGCGATAAGACGTCCGCCTAAAGACTCGGTGTTATCTAAATATGTGATATGCAGCTTGCCATCATCAGGCTGCGGCGCATCACCACCTTGGGCAAGCAACGTACTAAATGGAGCGATATTCGCAACGACAAAACTATGGACGTCAAGCGTTTGTGTATTCTTGTCGTGGTTTCCATCTTCAGTTGGAGCGTCTAACGATACGGTTAAAGCTTGCGTTTCTTCCGCCACTACAGCATTAAAAAAGCCGGTGAGGTAAGCGAGTTGTCCAAAAACATTTTTCTCTTCTCGCTGAGCGTGCTCGATCATTTTCTGTTCTAGCCCAATGCCTAAGACCAATAAAATAAGCCGCTGATTACATTCCGCAGTATCAATACGTTGGCAGTGTCCGCCAAGCAACGCTTCACACGCTTTTTCGACCGGTGATAATTTTGCGCCAACGCCATAGAGCACATGACATAACGCATTGGCAGTTCCGAGCGGAACAATACCGAGTTTTAGGGCGGTATCCACCAATTGGCTCGCCACCTCTGTTACTGTGCCATCGCCACCAGCTACGATGATTTGCTTAGCTCCACTTTCTTTTGCCTGTTGTGTTAGCTGCTCGGCGCTGAGGTTTGTGGTGGTTTGATGAATACTCAAGCGATATTTTTTGGTTAGTTCACGAATCAGGTGCTGTTCGTTTTCCTCCCATTTTCCGCCACCTGCAACAGGGTTAACCACCATCCAAGTGGATTGATCCAGCCCTAGTACGCCTTTTTCACTGATCGCTCGTAACGTTCTAATCTGTAATTTATTCAATCTCGCGGTACTGCGTACGTCATTGATTTTTTTCATCACGGATTCAACCGTCAGTGACGGGTCTTTGCTCAGTAAATACGCCGCCACAACAAACACTGAACGACCACGCCCTAACGCACAATGCACAACCACTGCCCGCGAGCACGAGATTTGAGTATCAATCCAGTTAATCGCATGGCGAAGGCGCTCTAGCGTTGGGGCTTTGTGGTCGAGTACCGGAATCGAAAGGTAATGAAACTGCTTGTCGGTCATCGCACTTTCAAGGCCTGCAAATTCTGCGGTGACATCGACAATACAAGAGATTTCATTGGATTCGAGAAAATCTAAGTCACTCTGAAACAAACGGCGAGATAGGTATAAATTGTCGCTGACTTTTTGGATTGGAGGCACTGTATCACGCCGTCTTTCCCAGGCGTTATACGCTCTAGCCCCCAATAGAAATGGGATGAATGCCCAGCGAATCCACCTGACAATCTTGCCATCTTGGTTTTTTCTAAAAATAGAGGGAATGTCGAATACGTAGGCTACGCTGACCAACGCTAAAGAAAGCGATATCCATAAGAACAGCAAACTAACGATAATTTGAGGCGTATAGATAGCGGCCAATAAACTGATCAGAGCGCCAAGAATATAATATTTGATGATAAACATTCGCTCTCCTTGCCTTCAGCGAGTGCACTTTTTAGTGGAAGTTAGAATACGCGGGGGATTGAGCTTGGATACATGAACTTTAGTAAACGCCTTGATTGAGTGCCTTCCCGTGCCGAAATGGCACGAAAAGGTCCAACACTCTACCTAGCTTACCATCTCTTCAACATAACCATCCGCTAGTTTCATTTTCTGCTTATCGGTCATTACCTTACCGGCTAACTGGAAGAAACGCTGCTCTTCTTCCTCAAGATGGTGCAACACTTTGTGACGCAAGGTTTTCATTAGGTTGAGCCACGCTGGCGAGCTCATATCGGTTGCATCAAGCTGTGCAATCACTTTATCAATTTCATGATGCTCTGCGATGCCATGGCGAGTGAGATCAATGGTCTTATCACTATCTATTAAAGGCGCGTAGAAAAACCGCTCTTCTGCCGCTGCGTGCTGTTCGAGTTCCTCTTTAAGGTTGTGATAAAACTCTTCACGAGCGGGGGAATCTCCAGACGTTTCCATCAGAGCATCGAGTAAAAGGCGTTGCTTTTCATGACTCTCTTTCAGTACATCAAATATGTTTTTCATCTTTGACTCCTTATCTGATTGTAAACAATTGGGACAAAAGGAAGGGCGGTGATTGACCGCCCCTCTCTTACATAGCTATGCGTAAAAAACCTAACCTAATTCGGCTAACAGTCTTGGTCTTCAGCGTTTAGGTTTTCTTTAATGTTTTCACATTCATCTTCAATCGCATTTTGGGTTTCTTCGGCGGCTTCATCTATCTTTTTGCCGGCCTGTTCCATTGGCCCTTCTTCACTACAAGCTGCCAACGCAAACACCAAACCGAATACTGCGGCGATACGGTAAATAAATGACGTAAGTCGCATGGAATCTCCTATCTATTTACGTTTTTTCTTCCCAGTAGAACAATCACTATTGATACAATTAATGACAGTAGGAATAGGTAAAATATCACTTGCGCGATAGAGGCAGCAGCTCCTGCAATACCGGTAAAGCCTAATAGTGCAGAAATTAGTGCCAGTGCCAGAAAAATAAACATCCAACGAACCATAGTGTTACCTCCTAATAAAAGTGGGTTAAATCACTCGGCTCGCTATTATTGAACCACTTCTAGCTTATCAATCACCTTATTTACGTCATTGGTGTTATTTGCAATTGAAATTGCAAGATCATGCTCCGCATCTGAATTAACTTTACCTGCCAACGTTACCGTTTTGCGTTCTGTCGTTACATCAATATCCGTACCACTCACATTGGTATCCATTAGTAGGCGCGTTTTAACTATAGTCGTGATTTTAGAATCGGTCAGTGTAGCTAAAGCTTCTGAATCAGTTTCTTTCTTGCCTTCATTCACTACTGACAATTCGTTGTTTACTTTTTTCACACCATCAAGACCAGTAACAAGCTCTTCGGCAAGTGATTTTTCAAGATCATTGTTTACCGAACCAGAAAGGGTAACGACCTGATTCTCTACATCGGTATTGATATCAAAAGAGTTGAGATTGCTGTTTAGCAGTAGTGTGGTTTCAGCTTTACCATCTAGCCAAGCGTCCATGGATTCTTTTTCCCATTTATCACTCGCTAAGACTGCTGTAGATGAAGTAGCAAGAACTGACGTAAGTACAATTTTAGCTGCGATGTTATTCATGGTAATTCTCCTTTATTGACGTTGCACTTCCCTAGGAGCAAACCATGTGCCAACTTTATAACTCATTGTTTTTAAGTGACTAATAAAGGAAAGAGGTAAAAATGAGATGAGCAATAAAGTATAAGCATGAATTATTTACACGTAAAAAATGTAATTTTTAATCGGTGATAAAGCCTCCGCCACTTGTGCAGAAATAACCTGATAAAACAGAAAGGCTATTTCTCCAGAATCAATTAATAGCAAAATTATTATTTTAAAAATAAAAATCTGAACAAAAGGAAATATCTACTGATGGCTCTCACCGATATATATCAAAAAGGGGCTAACAACATAAAAATACCGAACAAATCCTTAAATCTATGCTGACAATATTTTGTCTTGTGAAGTGAGAATAATCCACGTACATTGTTTCTGTCATAGTAAAGAGGACATTTCTATGTCGATGCCAAGCCTGTTTCTAAGAATACAAGATCCATCACTTAAAAATGCCATCGCTTCTTGCCAGGAACTGAACAAATTTCGTCTGCATGACATCGATGCCGCAGACCAATGGATTGAAGATTTCCTACAACTCAAACCGGAAGTTGCGATTGTTGAAGTCGCCCACTTTACTAGTGCAGATTATCAACGTCTTTCTAATATCGAAGACATCTACGATATGGACTTGATCATCATTAGCTCAGGCGCTCCAAACGAGAACTTGGATAAGCTGATGAACTTGGGTGCTATTTTTCACTACAGAAAGCCCGTTGATATTGCCATTCTGACGGACACCCTGAGCGAAGTCAGCCAGTACTATCAACACAAACAAGATCAAGGGCGTAAAGTGTCCACCAGCGATCTTGACCAATTTGGTCTTTTGGTCGGCTCTTCCTCTCCGATGCATCAGCTCTATCGTATGATCAGGCGCGTTGCTAAAACAGAAGCCAACGTCCTTATTGTCGGTGAAAGTGGATCAGGCAAAGAACTGGTGGCGCAGACCATCCACTTAGCGAGTGAGCGTAAACAACAGCCCTTTATAGCGATTAACTGTGGTGCCATTAGCCCTGAATTGGTTGATAGTGAACTGTTTGGCCATGAGAAAGGCGCTTTTACCGGAGCAAATAAAACTCACCAAGGTGTATTTAAGCAGGCAGAGGGCGGCACCCTATTTTTAGATGAAATCACCGAGATGCCTATCGAGCATCAAGTGAAGCTATTGCGGGTGCTAGAAACCGGAGAGTATCGCCCAGTTGGCAGTAATACGGTTCATATCGCTAATACTCGCATCATTGCTGCTACAAACCGTGATCCTAAAATCGCCATTGAGGAGCAGTTCCTGCGTGAAGATCTGTTTTTCCGCTTATCGCATTTCCCATTAACGATACCGCCACTGCGAGAACGAGGCGGTGATATCGTAGGTCTGGCCAAGCACTTTATTGCGCACCGCAACGCCAATGAGGCAAAAACCAAAACGATTCTTGACTCTGCGATCCAAAAAATCGCTGCACACGACTGGCCAGGTAATGTCCGTGAGCTCAAACACACGATCGAGCGTGCATTCATTTTGGCTGATGACACCATCCGAGATGAACACCTTATCTTCGACACACCACCATTGGAAACAGGCACCAGCATCGAAGACCTTGTTCCGGCGGGCGTTTCGCTAGAAGAGCTAGAAAAAGCCGCCATTCTCAATACCCTTGAAGAGAATCAAGGAAATAAAACGGAATCAGCGCAGGAGTTAGGCATTAGCGTGAAAACGCTCTATAACAAACTCGAAAAGTATCAAGACGAGTAACTCGCTATGGGAATACAAAAAGAGCACTGACTTTTATTCAGTGCTCTTTTTGTATCTTATCTTTTATGCAGTTAGGCTGCGTTTGGTGTTTGATTAAACCCACTGCCCCGCAACAAAGCCGCTCGACCAGCACCACTGAAAATTGTAGCCCCCTAGCCAACCAGTCACATCCATCACTTCACCAATAAAATAAAGCCCTTTAATGTCTTTGCATTCCATGGTTTTCGAGGATAAGTGATCAGTATCGACACCGCCGAGTGTCACTTCCGCGGTTCGGTAGCCTTCAGTGCCATTCGGGGCGATATCCCAATGCTCTAGACGCTCCACAATCGCCGCAAGCTCCTTTTGATTGAACTGTTTTAGCGGTTTATCGACTAGCTCTTTACGTTCAATTAAGACTTCAACCAGACGCTTAGGCAGCACTTTGGCAAGCGTATTCTTGAGTGACTGATTTGGATGCTTCTCACGACTGCGTTCTAATAACTCAGCAACATCATCGTTTGGCACAAGATTGATCAACACCTTTTGTCCGGCCCGCCAGAATGAAGAAATCTGTAACACTGCTGGACCAGATAACCCACGATGTGTGAACAACAGGGCTTCTTTGAACATGGTGCCATCTTCAGCCGTAATTTCCGCAGGTACCGCGATACCAGATAACTCAGCAAAGTCTTCTTTGTCTTCTTTATGCAGAGTAAATGGTACAAGACCTGCCGTGGTTGGGATAACTCGAAGACCAAATTGTTCCGCGACTTTATAACCAAATGGTGTCGCTCCCAGTTTTGGCATCGACAAGCCACCTGTTGCTATAACTAAAGACTCACATTCGACAATCTCAGTACCAGCATGCAAACGAAAGCCTCCATCAATTTTTTCAATCGAATGAACATCGCATTGGTAACGCTGCTCGATGTTCGGCATGTCACACTCAGCTAACAACATCTTCACGATATCTTTGGCCGTAAATGCATCGACACAAAACAACTGGCCGTGATCACGCTCTTCGAACTCAATGCCATGTTTACACACCATCGAGATGAAATCCCAGTTAGTGTATTGGGAGAGCGCCGACTTAACAAAGTGCGGGTTTTGACACAAATAGTGATTAGCTGAAACGTCGTAGTTAGTGAAGTTACAACGACCACCGCCCGAGATAAGGATTTTACGTCCTGGCTTTTTAGCATGATCGAGCACCAAAACACGGCGGCCTCGCTTGCCTGCTTCTGCAGCACACATTAAACCTGCTGCGCCTGCGCCAATTACAACAACATCAAATTTCTTACTCATCGGTAGCTCTTAGACTGATTGGTATCGAATCAAAATAAAAAAGGATGTGCACATTGCACATCCTTGCTTTCTAGGCGCGACATTCTACCGACAAATACCGAAAGGGAAAAGCGCTTAAACTCTAAGCGCTCTGTATGTCCGCAAAATCTCAGACAGAACAACTTCTGGATTATTGACTCTTAAAGAATGAAGGCCGCAAGTAGCGTCACGCCGAGCAACGCGGTCGATAGAACAAACAATTCACGCACTCTTTCACACTTACCAGTAAAAATTTCATCGTGGTGATGATGATATTCTTTACTTTTAATGTAGTGATACAACCTCACCTGCTTGGTGACATTTCCATGAGTGGTAAAAAAACCATTACCATCAACTTGCTGATATAGCAGCGGATGCGCTTCACGCATGATATAAATTAGAGAACGAAGAGCGGTGAGATACCGGACCATATTAACTCCAGTTACCACCATTAGCGCAAATAAGATTGTGTCTCCACTGATCATCTTTTCCTCCCTACATCTTCAACAATGCTCAAGAGAAAAAGACGATCAACACTTCGTCTTTACCCGCTACTTACAACGTCCCAAAACGCGTTTACGCAGCTGGAGCATCCATGATTGAAGATGAACCTTCTTTCGCCATTTGTGCTAGATCTTTGTCAATGAAGAACAACGCTTTACCGTCTTCACCTACCAGTTCGATCTTATCTAAAATCCCTTTAAACAACTTCTCTTCTTCGTGCTGTTCTGACACGTACCACTGTAGGAAGTTAAACGTTGAGTAGTCTTGGCTAGTAAATGCAACGTGCGCCAGTTTGTTGATTTTTTCCGTGATCATTTGCTCATGTTCAAATGTCTCGCGGAAAACGTCACCTAGGCTCGCAAAGTCATGCTTTGGCGCATCAATAGCGCCTAAGATTGGCATTGAGCCAGTTTCACTCACGTAAGTGAATAGGCGTTGCATGTGCTCCATTTCTTCTACGGCGTGAGCGCGTAAAAATTCAGCCGCACCTTCAAAACCTTTGTCTTCACACCAAGCACTCATTTGTAAGTATAGATTGGATGAGAAAAATTCTAGGTTAATTTGCTCATTCAATTGTTCGACCATAGTTTGAGACAGCATGTTAACTCCTATTATTGTGCATGCAATATACCCAAGTAACCTCGAAATAAATGACGCTGCGAGAATAGCTTGGTCTGGCAGACACGGCGAAGTTTCACTTCAACTCTAGTCAGTAACACTACGCTTATTTCAGCATATCAAAGTCACTTGGGTATAACGCCACTATAACATGATTACTGAGACAAGACTTTGTACCTACGGCACCGATATGAGATCACTTCAGCAAATTTTTTTTGGGGTTGGTGCTAATCTAAAACTATGACCTTACAAGGAGATAGCAATATGAGTTACAAACACATACTTGTGGCAGTCGACCTTTCAGACGACAGTAAAGTGTTGATTAAGAAAGCCGTATCACTGGCTAAACCTCTGGATGCGAAAGTCTCTTTTATTCACATCGACGTGAACTACGCAGAACTCTACACCGGGCTTATCGATATCAATATGGCAGAAGCGCAACATCAAGCAATGGAAGCATCGCGCACACAATTGGCAAACTTCGCAGAATATGCGCAATACCCAATTGCCCATACTTTAGTCGGTAGTGGCGATTTGAGTAATGAGCTGTGCGATACCATTCAAGACTACAGCATTGATTTGGTGGTTTGTGGTCATCACCAAGATTTCTGGAGCAAGATTCTATCTTCGACTCGACAGCTGATTAACTGCTCACCAGTCGATATGCTGGTCGTACCGCTAAAAGACTGATTGGCGCAACGATAAAACTTGGTTAGACTGCGGGCACATTTGTTGTTGATAAAGATTCTCATCCATGGCTTATCTATCCGCAGTTACCCTACTTTGGGCATTCTCATTTAGCCTGATCGGCGTTTACCTCGCCGGTCAGGTTGATTCTTGGTTCTCGGTGTTCATGCGCGTGGCACTGGCGAGTTTGGTTTTCATTCCCTTTTTGAAATTCCGTGGCGTTAGCAAATCCCTAATCGCGAAACTGATGACCGTCGGTGGCTTCCAGCTCGGCTTGATGTATTGCTTCTACTACCAATCTTTTTTGCTCCTTTCCGTGCCAGAAGTATTGCTGTTCACCGTATTCACACCCATTTACGTCACGCTAATCTATGACTTCTTGAAAGGTCGCTTTTCACCTTGGTACTTAGTTACCGCTGCAATAGCCGTATTTGGTGCCGCCTGGATTAAATTTGCAGGCATTAATGAAGATTTCCTACTGGGCTTTTTGGTCGTACAAGGAGCAAACCTCTGCTTTGCCATCGGTCAGGTGGGCTACAAATATATCATGGAGAGTGAACCCGTCGATTTGCCACAACACACCGTGTTTGGCTACTTCTACTTAGGTGCACTTTGTGTAGCAACCGTGGCTTTCGCGCTCATGGGTAACCTCGACAAACTACCAACCACTACAACGCAATGGGGCATTCTGACATACCTTGGGTTGATTGCTTCTGGTTTTGGTTACTTTGCTTGGAACAAAGGCGCGACTATGGTGAACGCAGGTGCACTGGCAGTAATGAACAATGCATTGGTTCCGGCGGGCTTGATTGTAAACATTGTGATTTGGAACCGCGATGTTGATGTCATGCGACTCGCCATTGGCGGTGCGATCATCATGCTATCCCTATGGATTAACGAAACCTGGGTGAAAAAGCGCGTCGAAATGAGCTACGCCAATAAGTAACGCCATCGCTACTAACAAATATTCCAGCAATAAAAAACGCTCTCCGACTGGAGAGCGTTTTTTGTTTGATTAATGCACTTTGGCTTGTGAGATTGCGTTTATCAAAGCATTAGGTGGCGTTGGCAGCAACACTTCTAGTTTCGCATTGCGCGCTTCAAGCTTGCGCTGACGCTTAAGTAACTTTTGTTGTTTTTTCGCCACTTTTAGCAACTTCTTTTGCTGCTTATAGTGCTTTTTCAGTGTTTTTTTCGCTTTCTTGAGCGATTTTTTATCCGCTAAATCAAACCATACTGGTGCGTCGGCTCTTACTGGCTCCGGAGATTTTTCGGCTTGTTTTTTCTCTTTCACACGCTCAACAACACGCCTCACAATCGCGGCTTTTTCGTTGCTTTGTTTAGTGATCACTGGAATCGCTTGTGCTGGCAGAGCTTCAACCAATAAGCCACATGCTTGTTGCTCACTCAATGGCTTGTCTTGGCATTTTTGTGGAGGAATTGCGGCTGGCTTACAAAGGGTATCTTTGGCCGATGAAGAGCGTGCGCAAGAACGACAAACGAATTTTGGTGCGACAACTAAACGATGGATATCACCAAGTTCTGCCGCGATCTGTTTGCGACTCATTTTACATAAACGTTTAGCCATTCTACTACTCCAGCTTCCCAGTTATCGACCGCATCACAACAAGTGAAATAATAATAATTCTTAGTTAGATATACAGTCAGGGAAGGGAATTAGCAAGAGAAAACTATCAATAGAGACTAGGAAAGAGAGGCTGAGTCACAGCACGACACACCGTACTGTGACAAGAAAAGTTGAGCCGTCAGGAAGTTATGCCATCGATGCTTTAACGTAGACATCGAAGCGATTTTTTTTCGTTTCAATCGCCATGGTCGGTTTTTTCTCGTTCAGCCAGTTAGCATAGTCTGGGCGTTTAACTACTACACGCTTTGTGGCTAACGCCATGGCTGGTTCTAGCAGACCATCGGCGTCCAAATCGGCGCCAACCAACGATTGGAAAACGCGCATTTCTTTTTTTACGAGCGCCGACTTCTTTTTATTTTCTGGGTGCGGATACATCGGGTCAAGATACACCACATCTGGCTGGACAAAGTCTTTATCTTGCGCCAATTGTTCCAGCGCATCATGGCTAGAAGCATGGATTAGCGACATGCGCTCAGATACCCAGGTGCCGATTTCTGGGTCTTGTTTCGCTCGATCCAAGCCATCATCTAACAAAGCCGCTACGACTGGATGACGCTCGACCATCTGCACTTTACAACCTAGCGAGGCGAGCACAAACGCATCACGACCAAGACCTGCCGTGCCGTCTAACACGGTTGGCGTTGCCCCTTTGTTCAACCCCGCAGCTTTCGCAATTGCCTGGCCTTTACCACCACCGAACTTGCGACGATGACCGACCGCACCACCAATCAAATCCACAAAGATTGCACCCAGCTTTGGCTCATCCACTTTACGTAGCTCCAAACGCTCGGTGGTTAGCACCAAAGCAAAATCGCTATCGTCAGTGTGTGAAAGCTGCCAACGCGCAGCGAGTTCATCAAGATGAGATTGTTGAGACGGGTTTTCACAGATCAATTGCAGTTGCAAAAGGAGGCTCCAATAAAAATCGAGGTAACTGGCGCTGAGTGTATACCTAAGTTACCTATTAATGCTAGGTTGAGCTTGCTACGCAGAGGTTATACAGCCGTCAGTTGCTCCACTAGCTCAGAAAGCGGCTTAGGATGGCCAATACCGTAGCCTTGGCCGTAGTCCACACCGAGGTCTATCAAATGCTGCATGACCTGGTCATTTTCGACAAACTCCGCCACCGTCACTTTACCTAGTTGCTTCGCCAAGTCATTGATTGAACGAACCATCACGCGGTCCATTTCATTTACGTTGATATCTTGCACGAAAAGACCATCAATTTTCACGATATCGACAGGAAGTTTCTTTAAGTAACCAAATGAAGACAAGCCAGAACCGAAATCATCCAATGCAATCATGCAACCCAAAGCCTTTAACTTGGTAAACAGCTCAATAGCTTGATCCAGATTACTCATCGCCGCTGTCTCAGTGATTTCTAAGCAGATTTTTTCACACGGCAGAGTCGAACTTTCCAATCGCTCCAATAAGAAGTCAATAAACTCTTGATTCCCCATAGATTGACCTGAAAGGTTTATCGAACAGCGACCAAGCTGTTCAATCACCTCAGGACGCTGTTCAAACCACTCTAGCGTTTGAGTAATAACCTGCTTATCAATCCAATGGGCAATGTTGTAGCGCTCGGAAGCAGGGATAAACAGCGCAGGAGAAACATAATCACCGTACCCATTGCGAATACGCACCAAAATCTCAAAATACATTTGAGTCTCGTGCTTTTGTAAGCTTTTTATCGGTTGAGCAAACAGTTCTAAACGTTGATTCGACAATGCCTCATGCACCAAATTGACGCTCTGCATTTCCATCTGACGACGCTGCAACTCTTCGTTATCTAAGCTGAATAGATTATAGCGGTTACGGCCTTGCTCTTTAGCGGCGTGACAAGCAGAGTCTGCTTGAGCGTGCACCATTTGTGGCGTATCAGCGGTATGATCGATGATACGGATACCAATTGAGCAACTGATGAACAGGCGTGTGTCTTCCCAAATAAAGAGGTGTTCGCTTAGTGTCGAGATGATCAGTTTGGCAATATTGATGGCGCCATATTCGTCACAGTCTTTGAGTAACACCGCAAACTCATCGCCTCCCATTCGAGCCAAGATGGAATTGTACGGCAGAACGCCTTCCAGCATACTGGCGCAGAATTGAATCGCCGCATCACCTGCATCATGCCCAACCGTATCATTGAGGACTTTTAGCTGATCTAAGTCGAGGTACAGCATGGCGTGGACTCGACGATGGCTGTCCACTTCGCACAGTGCGGTCTTAAGCTCTAGTTCAAAATGGTTTCTGTTGTAAGTCCCCGTCAGTAAGTCATAGCGAGCTTGGTATTCCAATTTCTCGGAGAGCAGTTTGGTTTCGGTAATATCTTCGCCCACAATCAGCAGTTGCTCAGATTCACTCAGCGGACGAATATTCTCGCGCACCCAAACACGATGACCATTTGCATGACGATACTCGACTTCACGTCGCCAAACACCATGCACTTGCTGGTTGGGTTGCAATAACACTTGGCGAGGGAACAGCACTTTGTCATCAAAATAGAACTCCCTCAGGCGATGTCCGAGCATGTCCATCGGTTTGTAGCCAAGAAGTAGTTGAGCAAATCGATTCACTTCTTGAATTCGGTTATTACTATCAAGCGTCACCATCATCACGGGCTGCTGCTCGTAATAGTTGCGTAGGGTTGACTCACGTTGGTAGAGCTTGTCCTCCATCAATTTACGACTGGTAATATCGCGCGCTTCAAACAAGTATTGCTTATGATTCCCTACTTGCTGAGAAAAAGGCTTGAGCGAAACTTCTAACACCAATGCGCCGTGTTCTTTACTCCAAATTTCAGCTTCAAACGTCGACACTTGATGGTGAGGCGCGTGGAAATACTCCTCAAGCAACGCTTGTGCTTTTTCACTCCAGTTGGGGTGAAACCAAAGTGGTCGGTCTAAGCGCAGTCCTTGGTGATAAAGTAAGGATTGAAGGTGATCGTTGCCCGATTTAAGCACACCGTTGGCATCCAAAATGCCCATATACTGCATGCTCTGATCGAAAATCGATTCTAGAATAGCCTGGCTTTCTCGCGCAGCGCTCTCACTTCGACGCATCCGCTGTAAATAATAACCCATCAGCAAAATGACCACCGACATCACCACAAACAGGCTACCAAACAGGCGAATTTCCTTGGCAAAACGTTCAGAAAGCTTCATTGGCTTATTAAAAAATACCGCAGAAACCTCTTGTTCAGCCCCCAATCCCCAACGCGCTACCGCTTGGTAATCGAGCTTTATTTCAGAATCACTTTTTTTCACCGCAGGCAGAGGCTGATCAGGGTTATCCAAAACGAATTCAAGCATCTCTGCGCTCTCAATACCATGCCGATAACCACTTTGAATAACCCCTCCAACTGCGCCATGACCCAAACCAATGTCATGCACCATAAACAGCGGCGCGTTTGAGACTTTGTTGACACCAACCCAGTCACGCTCGCTGCCAACCATACCTTGTTTATCTCGGTAATAGGTCCAGAACAAGACGACTTTATCGGAACTCAGTTTTGCGACTTGTTGTTTTAGAACGATGATGCTGTCTGGGACAAGTTGTACGATTTTGTCTCTATATTGCGGGAACTTGAGGACAAAATTGTCGATTTGATAACGCAACACCTCACCGGTCACCGAGTGGTCACTGACGATGAGAACTTGTGTGTAGTTCGGATGTAAGCGCTCAATAAGAGCGAGATTCGCTTCCAAATCGACATCTTCCATGACTCCGGTTGCATTCAGAGAACGATGTAAAGAAGGATGGTAGTTATTAATGCCGTTAAATATAACTGGGGTGTCTTTGATGATTGGGGCTAAACGCTGCATGAGTTCAAGTGCATTGTTATCGCTCACTAAAATGGCATCGAATCGCTCTTTGCGTAATTTCGTAAGATACAAGGATTTTAGTTGCGCAAAAAACTGCTCACTCTGGTTACGTTTCGAGTCTAGATAGAGCACACGCATGTCCAGCGCTCGATCGCCCAGCTGTTGCTCGATGCCTCGCTGTATGGAGTCCGTCCAGAAAAAACCCTGATGATAGGAGTGCACGACCAACACCTTCGGATCTGAGGCCGTAGCAAACGCGCTCCAACATAGCGCGGCAATAACCAGAAAACGCTGCACATTATCTCCATAGCTCGGAGTTAACCCGCAGTTACTCCTGCCAAACCTTGTGAATCCTATCCGCTATGAGTATAAAAGGGAGGTAAAACTCTATCCCTAACGGAAATCATAGTATGAATGCGAGCCTGCCGAAACTCGACGACCTTGACCGCGCAATATTAAAAACACTGATGGCTGACGCCAGAACGCCCTACGCAGAAATGGCAAAGCAGTTCGATGTCAGCCCTGCCACTATCCATGTGCGTATCGAGAAGATGAAGTCGGCTGACATCATCGAGGGAACGGAGGTGATCATCAATACCAAAAAGCTTGGCTACGATGTGTGCTGCTTTATTGGTATTAACCTCAATGCAGCTCGTGATTACCACTCCGCGTTAGAAAAACTCAACGCGCTCGACGAAGTCGTTGAAGCTTACTACACCACGGGCGCGTATAACATATTCGTCAAATTGATGTGCAAATCGATTGAAGAGCTGCAATTTGTACTGATCGACAAGCTGCAAGCCATTGATGAGGTTCAGTCCACGGAGACATTGATATCGTTGCAGAACCCGATCAACCGAAACGTAAATCCGTAAAATTTTTTATAAAAACTGTACAAAAAAGGCCAACCGAACGGTTGGCCTTGATGTTTTTTGCTCAATTTACGCCGCAATACCCGAATGGCGCAACAGTGCATCGATTTGTGGCTCGCGGCCACGGAAGCGCTTAAACAGCTCCATTGGCTCTTCACTGCCCCCCATTTCTAGGATGTTGTTCAGGAAGCTTAGACCCGTCTCTTTGTTGAAGATGCCTTCTTCTTCAAAGCGAGAATACGCGTCTGACGACAGCACTTCAGCCCACAGGTAGCTGTAGTAACCCGCACTGTAGCCACCAGCAAAAATATGGCCGAAGCTGTGTGAGAAACGCGCCCACTCAACCGCAGGAACTACCGCGACTTTCTCTTTCACTTTCGCCAGAGTTTCCAGTACACGCGCACCCACTTCAGGGTCATATTCGGTGTGAAGCGTGAAGTCGAACAAGCCGAATTCTAGCTGACGCAAAATACCCATCGCAGATTGGAAGTTTTTCGCTGCGAGCATTTTGTCTAGCATCGCTTTAGGTAGCGGCTCACCTGTCTCATAGTGACCAGAAATGAACGCCAGCGCATCCTCTTCCCAACACCAGTTTTCTAGGAACTGACTTGGTAGCTCAACCGCATCCCAAGGCACGCCATTAATACCTGAAACAGCACCTGTATCAACTTGCGTCAACATGTGGTGGATTCCATGACCAAACTCATGGAATAGCGTCACGACTTCATCGTGCGTGAACAGTGCTGGTTTGTCGCCCACTGGACGGTTGAAGTTACACGTTAGATACGCAACCGGCGTTTGCAGCTCGCCAGATAGCGTAACGCGACGACCACGACAATCATCCATCCACGCGCCGCCACGTTTGTGTTCACGAGCGTAGAGATCTAGGTAGAAGCTGCCACGGAGTGTGCCTTCAGCATCAAAGATATCGAAAAAGCGCACGGACTCATGCCAAGTGTCTACGCCTTCGCGCTCAGTAACGGTCATGCCAAACACGCGGTTTAGCACTTCAAACAGACCGCTCACGACTTTTGACTCTGGGAAGTATGGGCGCAGTTCTTCATCCGAAATTTGGAACAGGTGCTGCTTTTGTTTCTCGCTGTAGTAAGCGATATCCCAAACGTTCAGCTCTTCAACACCAAACTCACTTTTCGCAAACTGACGTAACTCTTCGACTTCACGTTCACCTTGCGGTTTCGCTCGTGTCGCTAGGTCATTCAGGAAGCCCAGCACTTGATCCGGCGTTTCAGCCATCTTTGTTGCTAACGACTTTTCACTGTAAGTATTGAAACCTAGCATACGTGAAATTTCATGGCGCAGTTTTAGCTGCTCAGTAATGATTTCTGAGTTATCCCATTTGCCTGCGTTTGGACCTCGATCAGAAGCGCGCGTCACGTACGCTTCGTACACTTCTTTACGCAACTCTTGGTTATCGCAGTACGTCATGACAGGTAGGTAAGATGGGATATCTAGCGTAATGAGGTAACCATCTAACTCTTTTGCTTCTGCGGCAGCTTTCGCTGCTGCCAGCGCCGATTCTGGCATACCTGCTAGGTCTTTCTCGTCTGTGATGTGCTTGGTCCAACCCATGGTGGCATCCAGCACATTGTTAGAGAATTTAGAGCTCAGCTCAGACATACGTTTGCTGATCTCGCCGTAACGGTGCTGCTCATCGGATGGCAAACCAATGCCTGATAACTCGAAATTACGCAGTGCATCAGTGATGGTTTTCTGCTGGGCACGAGTTAACGTTGCAAATTCTTCGCTCGCTTTGATGGTTTTGTACGCTTCGTACAACCCTTTGTGCTGACCAACCCAAGTGCCGTACTCTGACAAAATTGGTAGGCAGCTTTCGTAAGCTTCACGTAGCTCTTCGCTGTTCACTACCGAGTTCATGTGACCCACTGGCGACCAGATGCGGCTTAAGCGATCATCCGCTTCTTCAATTGGCGCAATCACACTGTCCCAAGTTGGGTGAGCGTTGTCTTGTAGAACTTCATCGATTTTTGCTCGGCAGTCAGCAATCGCTTGCTCAACGGCAGGCTTGATGTGTTCTGGTTTAATTTGAGAAAACGGAGGTAGGTCCGTAAACGTCAGAAGAGGATTAGACATGAATAATTCCTTTTGTGTTTTGACTCTGTGATTGCCTGTCTATTTTGTGTAGATAGGCCAACTCAATGTACAGACGAGCCAGCAACATGGATTGGGGGAGCTCCGTTCCCTTTCTCTATGCCGCAATGACCATCATATAGTCAACCAGCGCTACTCTGTCCTTGAGTCTTGTTATACCTAAATGAGATTTCACACCCTTTTGAGTGCGAGAAACTTACCTAGTTCAATTCGATTACCAATAGTAAGTGTGGGTGACTTAAAGAAATTTCAATAGCGTCCCCTTATCAGAGAAACAGATTTGATTGGAAGTTCTACATCTTTAAGTTACTTGAGTATAATACCGCCATAGAGTGAAAATCACAGACCACACTCAGCCAAAGAGTGTTTCGAGAGTTTAATTTGTTAAGTTACCGCCACAGCTTCCACGCTGGCAACCATGCCGACGTGGTCAAACACATCGTTCAAAGCCTCATTCTTGATGCGCTGAAACAAAAAGATAAGCCATTCGTTTATCACGATACCCACTCGGGTGTAGGCCGTTACGATCTGACTCACGAATGGTCTGAAAAAACGGGCGAATACAAACAAGGCATCGCACGTATTTGGGATAACCCAAGCATTCCTGAAGACATCAAAAGCTACATCGATGCCATTAAAGTGCTCAACAACGGCGAGAAGCTGCGTTACTACCCAGGCTCACCACGTGTGGCGCGCGCGCAAATCCGCCCACAAGATCGCATGGTGCTGACCGAGTTGCACCCGGCCGATCACCCATTGTTAGAGCAAGAATTCCATCGTGATCGCCAAGTGAGCATCTTCAAAGAAGACGGATTCCAACGCCTCAAAGCAAGCCTACCGCCACAAGAGCGTCGTGGTTTGGTGCTGATTGACCCACCATACGAACTCGCGAAAGAGTACCGCGATGTGGTACGAGCGATTCATCAGAGCCATAAACGTTGGGCAACCGGTATCTACGCGATTTGGTACCCAGTGGTAAACCGTCACGACATCGAAGATATGATCGAAGGCTTGGAAGCACTGGGCATTCGTAAAATTCTGCAAATCGAGTTAGGTGTTGCACCAGATACCAACGAGCGCGGCATGACGGCATCCGGCATGATTGTGATTAACCCGCCATGGAAACTGGAAAGCCAGATGAAAGAGATTCTGCCATTCCTGCAAGACGCGATCGCACCAGCAACTGGCCACTGGAAAGTGGACTGGATTGTGCCAGAGTAAGCACTTCAGTACCGCTATCTTCAAGCGCAACGATATTCTCGTTGCGCTTTTTTATGCTCTCACCTTCTCCCTCCAGTCGTGCTTATTCTTCTTTTTGTGCCTCTCATCGCTATTTGTCATAAGTATTGTCGCTTTTTCCCATTTAGGAATTAGTCGAATTCGATTTATGATAGTGGGATAACGGTGGCATTGAGTTCGGACAAGGTCATCCCAATCTATCTATGTACCAGATAAAATTTATAAGCTCTTGGAGAAAGTAATGGCGACTCATTTTGACTATATCTGTATCGGTGGCGGCAGTGGCGGCATCGCATCTGCAAACCGTGCGGCGATGTACGGCGCGAAAGTTGCGCTAATCGAAGCTCAAGACCTTGGCGGTACCTGTGTAAACGTAGGTTGTGTACCGAAAAAAGTGATGTGGCATGGCGCGCAAATCGCAGAAGCAATGAACCTGTACGCAGAAGATTACGGTTTTGATGTCGACGTGAAAGGTTTCGACTGGAGCAAACTGGTTGAGAGCCGTCAGGCGTACATTGGTCGTATTCACCAATCTTACGACCGCGTTCTTGGCAACAATAAAGTAAACGTGATTAAAGGCTTTGCTAAGTTTGTTGACGAAAAAACTGTCGAAGTAAACGGTGAACACTACACAGCAGATCACATCCTGATCGCGGTTGGTGGTCGTCCTACTATTCCAAACATTCCAGGCGCTGAATACGGCATCGATTCAAACGGCTTCTTCGATCTAGCAGAGCAACCAAAACGCGTTGCGGTTGTTGGCGCAGGCTACATCGCAGTTGAAATTGCTGGCGTACTGCACGCGCTAGGTACAGAAACGCACCTGTTCGTACGTAAAGAGTCACCACTGCGTAGCTTCGATCCAATGATCATCGATACATTGGTTGAAGTGATGGACGCAGAAGGTCCAAAACTGCACACCCACTCTGTACCAAAAGAAGTGGTAAAAGAAGCCGATGGCAGCCTAACTCTGCACCTAGAAAACGGTGAAAGCCAAAACGTTGACCAACTGATTTGGGCAATCGGTCGTCACCCAGCGACAGACGCAATCAACCTAGCGTCAACCGGTGTGGCAACGAACGAAAAAGGCTACATCAAGGTAGACGAATACCAAGAAACTAACGTGAAAGGCATCTACTGTGTGGGTGACATCATGGAAGGCGGTATCGAGCTAACGCCAGTAGCAGTGAAAGCGGGTCGTCAACTTTCTGAGCGTCTTTTCAACAACAAACCAAACGCGAAGATGGACTACGATTTGGTACCAACTGTGGTATTTAGCCACCCACCAATCGGCACTATCGGTCTAACAACGCAAGAAGCAGAAGAGAAGTACGGCAAAGACAACATCAAAGTCTACACATCTGGCTTTACTGCGATGTACACCGCTGTTACTAAGCACCGTCAACCATGTAAGATGAAGCTTGTATGTGCGGGCGAAGAAGAAACGGTTGTTGGCCTACACGGCATCGGTTTCACGGTAGATGAAATGATCCAAGGCTTCGGCGTAGCAATGAAGATGGGCGCAACCAAAGCAGACTTCGACTCTGTTGTGGCTATCCACCCAACGGGCTCTGAAGAGTTCGTAACGATGCGTTAATTACGCTCTAATCGCATTGCTGATTTCAGTGAATCATTTGAAAAGGTCATCTTAGGATGACCTTTTTTTGTTTGCCCATGCTTAACTCGCATTCTCCAATAACGTGCGAATAAACTCGGCTTTAATAGCACTCTCCTGCTTACCATCATGAATCAGACACAAGTCTGCACGCAGTGACTCTTTCAGCTTGATAAAACGAATCCCATGCCAATGATGCTGAGAAAACGTCGACGGCACCAACGTCACGGTATTGCTGTTTGCCACATACGCCATCAAGGTGCTTGGCTCCACCACTTGTTTGCCAATATGGGGTGAAAAGCCTTCTTGCAGACAGGCATTGATGATGAAGTTTGCCGAGGCAGAATTCGCCAGACTCATAAACGCAAACTCACACGTCTTTAAATCTTGGAGCCGCAGCAAAGATTTGCTGGCTAACTCATGTTGCTCCGACACCGCCACCACAAACACATCTTTGCCCAAAGATACCGACTGATACGGATAAATGTTGAGTGCATCAGCAAAACGTACAATGCCCACATCGATTTTCTTCTCGCTCAGATGCTTCTTTTGCGTCTCTGGGTTAAGGTCAAAAATGTCGGCGTGATAAGTGTCATGCTCAGCATGGAAGCGCTGTAACAGACGATCAAATCCGCCCCAAAATGCGCTACTTACCACACCAACTCGCAGGATATTTCTCTGGTTCAACCCCACTTGCTGCACTTGATTGAGCGAGACATCCAAGGTCTGAAAAATCAGTTGGCATTTGGACTCCAACAATCGCCCGGCCTCCGTCAGCATGACGTTTCTTGAATCACGCTCAAACAGTTTGACGTTAAGCACCTCTTCCAACTCTTTGATGCGATTGCTCAACGGCGAATTGGTGATATTAAGGTTCTCGGCCGCCTTAGTGAAATGCTTGGTTTGTGCGACCTCGTAAAAGTAACGCAGCATCTTCAGCGTCACGCGCTCAAATGGTTCTGACTTCATGCATTGAGTCCTAGCGAATTTCATCATCCTCTTTTTAAGGATGATAGTAGCGAATAAAGCAAAGATAACCAGCGCAGAAAGTCACACAATGGAATCAACACACAACCAGAAGGTGACTAACATGAATCACGATCCAGTAATCGGCGCGCTACAAACCATTCGCGAACGCAAACCAAACTTCCAACCTAAAGCGGCGTTTATTTTAGGCTCAGGCTTAGGCGTATTGGCAGACGAGCTACAAGACAAAGTGGTCATTCCATACGAAGAGCTCGAAGGCTTTCCGGTTAGCACCGTGCAAGGCCACTCTGGTGAGTTGGTACTTGGCACCATGGGCGGCGTAGACGTAGTGTGCATGAAAGGTCGCGGTCACTACTACGAACACGGCTCAATGAAGGTCATGACAACACCCGTACGAACCTTTAAAAAGCTGGGCTGTGAGTTTCTGCTCGTCACCAACGCGGCAGGCTCACTTCGCCCTGAGCGTATTGATGTCGGCTCTCTGGTGGTATTTCATGACCACATCAACACCATGCCTGAATCGCCAATGATCGGTCCGAATGATGAAGAGTACGGCCCGAGGTTCTTCAGCCTCGCCAATGCGTACGACAAAGACCTGCGCGCAGAAGCGTTTGAAGTCGGCAAAGCCAATGGTATTCACCTCAATGAAGGCGTGTTTGTCTCTTACACAGGCCCCAACTTTGAGACCGCAGCCGAAATCCGCATGATGCAAATCATCGGTGGTGATGTGGTGGGTATGTCGGTCGTGCCAGAAGTGATTTCTGCGGCGCATTGCGGCTTACCCGTATTGGCAGTATGTGCGATCACCAACATGGCAGAAGGCTTGGGAGATGTAGAATTGTCTCACGCCCAAACATTGAAGTGCGCGAAGCTAGCCGAAGCAGATTTCATTCGCTTTATTAAGCGCTTTATGAAGCATCACTTCTAAAGCCGTTTCATTCCAAAAAGCAAAAGGGTCATCAAGTAACTTGATGACCCTTTTTCGTATCACGTTTTCTAACGTTCGGGGTATTTCGGAGCCGTTTGTGCGTTTTACTTAACTGCGCGCACCAATTCAGCAATGCCTTCCCAATCGCCGTTGTCCATCATTGCGGTTGGCACCATCCAAGTACCGCCACAAGCCACAACCGATTTCAGCGCTAGGTAATCTTCCACGTTGGATGGGCTTACGCCACCTGTCGGCATGAATTCCACAGGGTAAACCGCCGTCAGTGCTTTCAGCATGTTTACGCCGCCTGATGGCTCAGCAGGGAAGAACTTCAACGTACGCAGACCCATTTCCATCGCTTGCTCAACCAAGCTTGGGTTGTTTACACCCGGTACGATAGTCACACCACGTTGCTGACAGTATTTCACTGTGGTTGGGTTGAAGCCTGGGCTAACGATAAAGTCCACGCCCGCTTCGATCGCGATATCCACTTGTTCTGTGGTCAGAACGGTGCCCGCGCCAATCAACAATTCTGGGTACGCTTCACGCATGATGCGAATCGACTCCGCCGCCGCTTCGGTGCGGAATGTCACTTCCGCACATGGTAAACCGTTTTCTACCAACACTTTTGCCAGTGGCAGAGCGTGTGCTACGTCGTTGATTGCGATAACTGGGACGATTTTGATATCTCTTAATCGTTGTTCAAGTGTTGTCATGGGGAACCTCTAAAGAATAAAGCTTAATGTTGCGACGATAATAAACGCGATACCGCCAAGTAACGTTTCCATTACCGTCCAAGTTTTTAATGTGGTTTTCTCATCCATCTCAAGCAAACGAGATACCAACCAGAAACCAGAGTCATTGAAGTGAGACAGTACCGTTGCACCACCCGCAATCGCGATTACGATAAAGCAAAGGTCTAGTTCACTCAAACCTGTTGATGCAGCCACAACTGGCGCGATAAGAGCTGCCGTAGTGGTTAGCGCTACCGTTGCCGAGCCTTGAGCAACACGCAGACAGGTTGAAATCACAAACGCCGCCACAATCACAGGCATACCTGTGTCTGTAAGAACGTCAGCCAGTGCATCACCGATACCACTTGAACGCAGTACGCCGCCAAACATGCCACCAGCACCCGTTACTAGGATAACGCCACAGATTGGAGCCAATGACTCACCACACAATTTTTCTAGTTTTGCCATGCCGTAGTCTTTGGCAAACACAGCCAGACAGACAATCAAAGTAATCAGCAACGCGACTGGAGTTTTACCTAGCATACGTAGGAACTCAACCAGTGCCGTTTTGCCATCAATCACACCCGCAACCGCCAGTGTGTTCAGTACCGTATCCAAACAGATTAGCAGGACTGGCAGCACAAGGATGGTCATAACCGTGCCAAATTTTGGTGCGTTGCGCTCATCCACCATCGCTTCGCCATTAAAGAAGGCTTTAGATAGTGGGATATCGAATTTTTTGCCCGCGTACAAACCAAATAGGTAAGCGCCAAGGTACCAAGTTGGAATAGCCACCAGAATACCCACCACCAATAACAGACCGATGTTTGCACCAAGGAATTCTGCCGCTGCAACCGGACCTGGGTGTGGTGGAACAAACGCGTGCATAACCGCAAAAGCACCAGCTGCAGGCAACGCGTATTTAATTGGTGAGCCACCAAAACGAGCCGCCACACTTAGGATGATTGGCATCATCACTACAAGGCCAGCATCGAAGAAGATTGGGAAGCCAAACAGTAATGAAGCGACGCCCAAAGCAAATGGTGCGCGCTCTTTACCAAAGCGACCAATCAAAGTGTCTGCCAGCACTTTCGCACCGCCAGTCACTTCAAGAATTTTACCGATCATCGCACCAAGACCAACCAGCAATGCCACGGAAGCCAGCGTGCCGCCGAAGCCGCCCATCATGGTCGATACGACTTTCTCTGAAGGAACGCCAGTGGCGATTGCCGTACCTAAACTCACCATAGTAAGGGAAGCAAAAGCATGGACTTTCAGTTTAATGATCAGAACGAGTAACGCTGCAATGGCAAGGCCTGCAATCGTCAGTAGGAACGTAGGATCTGGGGCTTGGGTTAATTGCTCCATAGGTTCACCTTTAAGAATTATTGTTTGTGTTATGGTTCACATTTATTTCAGTTACCGGTAACATGTTACCGATAACATGAATAAGATAAACCCATATTTTAAAGTGAATTCAAAAATTGAGATCACGCGCAAATTTGGTTATGAGGATAAGTTATGGCTGGTAGTAGTGTCATCGTTATGGGCGTTTGTGCTAGTGGTAAAAGCACAATTGGTGAGCATCTAGCGAAAAAGCTAGGGCGTAAATTCATTGATGGTGATGATCTTCATCCACGAGCGAACATTCAGAAAATGGCTTCGGGCCAGCCTCTGAACGATGATGATCGCAAGCCATGGCTAGAACGCATTCGTGATGCGGCGTACAGCCTAGAAAGCAAAAACGAACACGGCATTATTGTCTGTTCAGCACTGAAAAAGATTTACCGCGATCAGATCCGCGAAGGCAACGACAACGTGACCTTCCTGTTCCTTGATGGCGATATGGAGTTGATCCTTAATCGCATGCGTATGCGCAAAGGCCACTTCATGAAAGAAAACATGGTGAAGAGCCAATTCGAGACGCTAGAGCGCCCAGACAACGAGCCTCAAACTCTGATCGTCAGTATCGACGGAGACATCAGCGACGTGGTGGAACGCTCTGCCGCTGAGCTAATCAAAATGCAAGCGATCGAGGTGGCGTAATGACTCACTCTGTTGTTCTTGAGGTCACACAACGTTTGACCGAGCGCAGCCGTAAAGCGCGCGCTGCGTTTCTTGCTCGCACCGAAGTGCAAGCCGAAGCTGGCAAAGGCCGTGTTGGTTTATCTTGTGGTAACTTAGCCCATGCAGTCGCCGCTTCTTGCTCTTCTGAAAAGAAAAATATTCTCGATTTTACTCATGCCAATGTCGCGCTGATCAGCGCCTACAACGACATGTTGAGCGCCCACCAGCCGTACCAAGACTACCCAGCGCAAATCAAACAAGTGCTGGCGGACTACGGACATACAGCGCAAGTCGCAGGTTGTGTGCCAGCGATGTGCGATGGGGTGACTCAAGGTCAAGCCGGCATGGATATGTCGCTGTTTTCACGTGACTTAATTGCGCAATCAACGGCGTTGTCTTTGAGCCACAATGTCTTTGATGCCACATTACTGCTTGGTATCTGTGACAAAATTGCCCCGGGGCAACTGATGGGCGCGCTGTCTTACGCGCACCTGCCGACTGCGTTTGTACCAGCGGGTCTGATGGCAACGGGCATCAGCAACGAAGAGAAAGTCGACGTGCGCCAAAAATACGCAGCGGGTGAAGTCGGCAAAGACGCCCTGCTGGATATGGAGTGTCGCGCTTACCATTCTGCGGGTACCTGTACGTTTTACGGCACCGCCAACACCAACCAGTTAGTGTTCGAAGCCATGGGCTTGATGCTGCCGGGCGCGGCGTTTATTCATCCCCATACCCAACTGCGTAAAGCGTTAACCGATCACGCCGCTCTGAAAATCGCCTCAATGACGGCGGGTTCTGCACACTTCCGTCCGCTGGCTGAAGTGGTCACAGAAAAGAGCTTGGTCAACGGCATCATCGCTCTACTCGCTTCTGGCGGCAGCACCAATCACACCATTCATATGATCGCCGTGGCGCGTGCTGCTGGCATCTTGCTCACGTGGCAAGACATCAGCGATCTGTCGGATGTGGTTCCTTTGTTAGCTCGCGTTTACCCGAACGGCCCAGCCGATATGAACGCGTTCCAAGACGCGGGTGGCGTGCCAGCGCTATTGCACCGCTTGAACGAATCCGAGCTTTTGCATCGCGATGTGAAACCCGTGTTTGGTGAATTTGAAGACCAGATAACGCTACCGAGTCTTGTCGATGGACAACTGACTTGGACACAGTGCCAAGGCAGCCAAGACGGTGACGTGATCGCCAAACCGGACGCCACTTTCCAAAATACTGGCGGCACTCGCGTATTGACTGGCAACTTAGGCAAAGCCGTGGTGAAAGTGTCTGCGGTGAAAGAAGAGCAACGCGTGATTGTTGCACCTGCGATTGTATTCCAATGCCAACACGAAGTGGAAGCCGCGTACAAACGTGGTGAACTGAACAAAGATTGCATCGTTGTAGTCACACACAACGGCCCAGCAGCAAACGGCATGCCTGAACTGCACAAGCTGATGCCAATTTTAGGTAACGTGCAAAAAGCAGGCTTTAAAGTGGCGTTGGTTACTGACGGTCGTTTATCTGGCGCGTCAGGTAAAATTCCGTCTGCGATCCATGTTTCTCCAGAAGCCACTCGTGGCGGCGCGATTGGTTTGGTGCGCAACGGCGATTTGATTCGTCTGGATTGCCAAACGGGCGAACTGAACAACTTAAGCGACACCACTGGTCGCGAGTTGATTCATTTCGATACCGAATCGACCCAACAAACTTGGGGACGAGGTCTGTTTAGCGTGATCCGCCAAAACGTATCGAGTGCAGAAGAAGGCGCAAGCTTTATTGTTTAAGGCGAGAAGAAAAACCTCGTCATTTCGACGAGCCTAGACGAGATCAGGGATCTACTATCAAAGTGTTGTAAAGTCAGAGAAAACAACTCTGCTACAGCACTTTTTGTTGGTAGATTCTGAATCACGACCGTCCCTCGCTGTCCAGAATGACGAGCTTTAGGATTGGCCTCTATTCTTTCTAAAAAACGAATGAATCCGTCATTCCGACGAGCCTAGGCGAGATCAGGAATCTACTATCAACGTGCTGTGAAGACAGAGAAAACACCTCTGCCACAGCACTTTTTGTTGGTAGATTCTGAATCACGCTCGTCCCTCGCTGTTCAGAATGACGAGCGTTGGGATTGGCCTCGGTTCTTTTTAAACGAATGAATCCGTCATTCCGACGAGCCTAAGCAAGATTAGGAATCTACTATCAACGTGCTGTGAAGCCAGAGAAAATCCCCTCTGCTACAGCACTTTTTTGTTGGTAGATCCTGAATCACGCTCGTCCCTCACTATTCAGAATGACGAGCTTTGAGATTGGCCGCCGCTATTTCTAAAAACGAATGAATCCGTCATTCCGACGAGCCTAAGCAAAATCAGAAATCAAATATCGACATGCTAAGACGTCAGAGAAAACTCCTCTGCCACTGCACTTTTTTTGTTGGTAGATTCTGAATCTTGCTCGTCCCTCGCTGTTCAGAATGACGAACTTTAGGATTGGCCTCTGTTCTTTCTAAAAAACGAATGAATCCGTCATTCCGACGAGCCTAAGCGAGATCAGGAACCTTGCTCGTCTCTTGCTGCTCAGAATGACGATATCTAGCATTCAGTAAATTACATCAAGCAGTCTTCATCACTACGACCGCAGCAATCACCACAAAGATACCAAACCAGCCGATTGGCTTGAGTTTCTGCTTAAACAGCAAGGCTCCACCCACTGCGGTACCCAAGATACCGATCGCACCCCAAGAGGCATAAGCAATGGCTAAGTCGATCTCTTTCACCGCTTGTGCCAACAGCGTGAATGCTGTCAGTACCAACACAATCGCCGCAATGCCCCAGCCTTTATATTTAAAACCTTTTGAGCGTGTCAGCGCCATATTGGCCATGATATCGACCAAGGCAGCCATCACGACAAATCCAAATGACATCGTAAAAAATTGACTCATGATTCGCACCTTGTACTAGTAGAAAATGAACGTTCTTTTGCCGGTTTATCGGCATTTTTCTTGGCGTTAGGTTGACCATGTGATTCCCCTAAGGTCACACACACAATGCCAACAACGGCTAACATCAAACCAAACAACTCTTGATGGTTTAAGTTGGCATCAAAGGCGATGATCGACACCACGGTGATCAACGAGATACCTAACCCTTCCCAGACAGCGTATGCCACACCGATAGATATTTTCTTCGCGGCAAACGCGAGAAAGTAGTAAGAGATTGCGATCAGCACATACATTACGATGTAGCCCCACCACCCGTGCCCTTGTCCGATAAGAGACATAGTGCTTGTGCCAGCTACTTCGGCAACGATGGCGAGCAATAAAAATAGACGTGCAACTAGCATGATTAATCCTCCATCAGAAATTAAAAAAATGCATAACGGAGAATGGTGAATGTCGCGTACCTATATCGACATTCAAAAAGTTAAAAAGATAAAAATGAGCCACTTCTCCTGACTATTTGAGATAAGGTTAGCGCTGGGTAGGAAAAAGAGACAGGTAATTGAGATATTCATTTTTGAATATCTTAAGAAGTAAGTTGTCTATGTAATCACACAATATTGACAAGGTTAAAGCATCTACTCTCTCATTCAGCCGATGCCATAAGATGACGTCATTGCGTAAAAATCAGCGGCGTATTGAGGGTTTGTCGCACCACTTTATGTAGGTGTCTGTGCAAAGGATGGTTGCGGTTGGTTTGAAGGAAACCGCCAGAGACAACAAACTGGCTAAACTCACGATTAACGGGTGGCATTGCGTAAGAGGCGAGTTCTGGCATCAACAATGCCGAGCTTTGACTGGCATACATAATCGCGTCGGTTTCTTGCAACATTTGGCAAGCCAAACGCAAATTATAGGACTTCAGTAACACTACTGGCTCATAACCCATGCGTCGATACTCGGACTCCACGGTACAAAGCGGTTTATATGACGCGGGCGCAGGCAAAGAGACAAGTGGTAGTTTGGACACCGTGTCCCAATCATTGCTGACTTTCGACAACGTTGGGTGGTTTTTGCGCGCCAAAATCACTCGTTTTTCAACGAATAACGGGCGCATGTAAATGTCTTTCGACAGCTCGGTCTCTTGGTCAAGAATGCAGTAATCGTGCTCGCCTTCTAACATTTCATCGTGCGAGTAAGTATTCCAGCTGGAAAAAGCAAAGTGCGCTTTGGGAAAGGCTCGATGACAACCAGTGAGCAGTCGCTGCCCTTGTTCATCCATCAAATAAGGGTCAGTTACAATCGCAATCTGCCCTTGGAATTGCAGCGGGTCGAACACTTCAAATTCTTGCACCACTTTTTCCAGTGGTGCAACCATATTGTCGAACTCGGCGGCGAGACGAATCGCCATGGGTGATGGCTCTACCCCATGTGCTTTACGCACAAAAAGCGGGTCATCAAACACTTGTTTCAACTTCATCACGCCGCGGCTGGCGCTCGGTTGAGAAATGCCAAGCTGCATTGCGGCCAGCTTGATGCTGCGGTTTTCCACCACGGCTTTTAATAAACGCATTAAGTTGAGATCCAATGCATCCAGCTGATGTGCCATACCCTAACCTACCAATATCATTGATGAGCGAATACAAAGAGCAGTTAACAATTAGTTAAACACTCTCTCCCGACGTGATCTGATAACCCATATCGAAGACTTTTTCTTCTTGCGTTTCGCCTTTCAGGCGCGCAATTAATAGCTCTGCGCTCTTTACACCAATTTGGAAACGCGGCGTATCAACGCTGGTCAGTTTCGGGCTGATGGTTTGACCGATATCCAGCGCGTTATAGCCCGCCACTGCCAATTGCTGTGGAATTTGAATGCCACGTTGCTGCGCACTCAGCATGGTGCCAATTGCGATGTCATCGTTGGTACAGAACACCCCATCGAGCGTTGGGTGCGTTTCCAGTGCGCGTTCGAGCAAATCATGCGCTAAAGAAAAACTAGAATGATCACCAGTTAATACATGTTTGGGTTCTAGCCCTGCTTCTGCCATCGCGCGATCGTAACCTTGCATCCGCAATTTGGTTCGCGTATCCAGACGCGCGCCAAAATAGACGATTGTACGCTTCCCCGTATCTAGCATCTGCTTAACCACGGTGTACGACGCATCTTCATGATCGAGTCCAACCGCCATATCAATCGGCTCCGATGGCAGTTCCATGGTTTCGACCACCGGAATGCCCGCATTTTTGATCATCTGTAATGTACGCGGCGTGTGATGGCTTTCAGTTAGAATAAGCCCATCGACTTGATAAGAGAGTAATGACGCGATCTTGCGCTCTTCTTCAAGCTCATCGTAGCTAAAATGCGCTAAAAGCGTCTCATAGCCATTGGCTTTGGTCACCATCTCTATGCCCTGAACAAAGGAAGCAAAAATTTGGTTGGACAAAGACGGCAGTAAAATACCAATGGCTTTACTGGAGGACTTTGACAACATCGCCGGTGCACGGTTTTCGATGTAACCCATCTCTTCAATCGCAGTCGCAATCTTGGCCCGAGTCTTTTCTGCCACCGATTCAGGGTTACGCATATAGCGTGAAACGGTCATTTTCGTGACGCCAACCTGGTCTGCGACATCCTGCAATGTCGTACGAGTTTTCTTATTCTGTTGAGCCATAAATATGTGATTTATCAGTAATGTTACAAGTAACATTATGACGAATAGACTCTCTGCCGACAAGCTCAGTGAAAATAATTCGCAAAATCATGACGTTATTACTCCACTAGCCATCAAATTGCGTTTCATGGATTGTGAATCAAAACCGAATAAATAAATGACATTTATATCAAAGTTCTTATAAAATGCCGTACCTAAAAGAATAAGACATTAGTCACAGTGCAGTTAGGCTCTAGCGAAACCCAGATTTACTACCACCTGCTTGATCTGGACGACTCCCAAAAGCAGCAATACCTCCAAGCATTGCAACGAAGTCAACCTGAGCTGTATCGACAACTCGTTCCTCTTTTAGCCAACGAGACACCGGAAGAACAACTAACGCAGTTACTTTATTTTGGTGCTCATCAGGCTACGAACCAAGACGTCGATCTAAGCGGAGAAATCATCAGTAAGTACCGCCTAACTCATGAGTTGGGGCGTGGTGGCATGGGTGTCGTATACGCAGCTCTACGTGCAGATGAAACGTTCGAGCAAGATCTGGCTATCAAGTTTATTCAAAGCAATTTGAGCAATGTGTTAGGGCAACGCGCACTCTTCGATGAAGCTCAACTTCTCGCGCGTCTAAACCATCCTTACATCGCGAAAGTGTTTGACGGCGGTCTCCATCAAGATTCGGTTTACATCGTGATGGAGCGGGTGTTTGGTCAAACTTTGGATGAGTATCTATCTGAAAATAAGCTAGAAAAAACGGAGAAGCTGCTGTTGTTTAAGCAGATCTGCCAGGCGATGGAGCACGCCCACCAGCACCAGGTTTTGCATGCCGATCTAAAACCAGAAAATATACTGATTGATCGTAGCAAGCGTCCCAAGCTGCTTGACTTCAACTTGACTCAAAAAGCGCACTCCAACCGAGAAGATTCACCCTCAGCGCTGATTGCGTTTAGCCAAAATTTTGCCAGCCCAGAGCAGCAAGCAGGACTGGTTCTAACAGAGCAAAGCGACGTGTACTCCTTGGGCAAAATTCTCGCTTTGATGTTTCCATCACCAACAATTTGGTCTGATGTTTACTGGGTGATAAGACGCGCAACGCGTCCTGCCACTCAAATGCGATATACCGATGTTAGAGCATTGCGCATTGATATCGAACGAATTATCGAACGCCGTCCAATCGAGCAGAAAAAAAACTGGCCATTGTATAGCGCCTTTCGCTTGGTACAGCGACGTCCCCTTGCTTCGGTATTGTCAGGCATCATTGTGCTCTCTGGTGTGTTATTTGGCAGCGCCATGATGCAAAAGAATATCCAGCTGCAACAAGAGAAGAAGATTGCAGAAGATATGATGTACGAAATGACTCGCCTCATCTTCCACGCGAAGGGGCAAAATGTCGAACATCTCTCAGTGAACTCCATGATGGAGTTAACACGAAGGCGGATACTCTCTAACCCAGATATCCCCAAACATATAAAACAAAAAATGTTGTTGGCGATGATGACACCGGTGCCAGAGAAGCACCTAACTACACCAATGAGTTGTCAGCCAAATTGTGCGTCTAAGGACAGCACCAACCAATAAGGCTTAAAACAAGATGTATACACGTTCAGTGGTATTTTGGCTGTCTGCATTGACGGCTACGTCCACGTTGGCAGCAGACGTTTCAGCTGCCACTTCACAACCACCAGCTTCAACCTTGAAGCAAGGCTACTTTATCGACGCCCCAGTGACTGGCCTGTATTACAAAACCAGTTCCAATATCACTGGCGTCACTCAGCAAGGAGCATTTCATTACCAACCCGGTGATGTAATTAGCTTCTTCCTTGGTAACGATGATAAAGGTTATCTGCTGACGACCTTATCAAGCCAAGAAGTGCTGACGCCGACGATGGCGACAACCAAACCTAGCCGCAGCATCAATATGACGCGTCTGCTGCTTTCTCTCGACAGCACGCCTGAGAATCGTGAGGAAATTGTCCTAGCAAACCGTGTGCTTTCTGATCCTCACTTTCAAAGCCAGCTCAAAGGCCTTGATCTCAATTACCTGGATGACGCTAAACGCTACCTCAATCTCGATTGGGTATCTGTCAATGAGGCGATTGAGCACCTAAACGAAAGCCAGCAGTACATTGAAAAAAACTTTTCCTCTGATGAGATCATTTTTGAACCTCGCGACATGACGTTCAAAAACATCGTCATCAAAAAGAAGGATTGGCAAGGCCGCGCTTGTGCTTACGATCTACGCTATCAGCATCATCCCAAATATCGTCCTCCTATTGGTGAAACTCGATTCACCATCACCAAAGACTCATTGATTGAACACCCAAGCATTGGCGATCATTTTCAAGGCTGCTTCCTCTCGATGAAGCGCCCTATCACGGAAGATGTCGTCGAACCGATAAGCAAGTTTGCGGATTGGTTTAATATCGTTGGTTGTTCAATCACAGGGTGCACCCGCAACGACTTGAATGGCTTCTCTCTCGAAGACTTCGATGATGAAGGCGACTGGAAGTACCGCTCCGTTGCCCTCAATTTTGATCCGAGCACCGAGTTATTGATGGAAAAAGTACAAGGTCTCGGGCGTAAAAAAAACATCCAACACAATAACCGCACAGAAATGCTCTGGTTTACGTATCCCAATACTAGCGAACACGACATTGACTACCTCGGCGTGTGGCAACAAACCGAATACCACCAACAGTCCATGACACAATCGTGCCTATTGATGCGCCATCAACAAGTCATGCGACTGCCGAAAAATACGGACACCTGCCCAACCGATACAAGCCTGTACACCCAAGATGTTACCCGCGAATTTGCCGACATGTGGTGGGTCAACAATAGCGCCCCCAAAGCCGAACTCGCGCAAATGAACGTCATGGTACGTTGGTCAACAACCCCATCCGAAATCAATTACACCACCTGGGAATACTTGCCAGCTGGTGCAACTTGGGAGCAAGGCATTTTATATCGCTATCAACAAAATGTTCTGCGCAACCAAGACGGCTCTGATCGCATTGAAACCCACACCATTTCTGAATTTGTCAAAGTGAGCGAGGATGTATAACCATGGCAACAGCAGTAGCACTGACACAAATCATTCAACAATGGCAATCTGGTGATAAACGAGCTGAGAGCGAGCTCTATCAGTTTGCTTATTTACAGTTGCGTAAGATCGCCCAACACGAGCGTGAACGAAATGCAGAAAAGTACGGCACCGACAACAAAGTATTGGCCGATAGCGTCAACAGCACCACAGCATTAATTCATGATGCTTACCTGAAGATGTCCAACTGCGACATGAGTGAAATTGAAACAAAGCGCGATTTCTTTTTGATGGCCGCCAAAGTGATGCGTCAAATCTTGATCGACAACGCACGCTCGCACCAAGCACAAAAGCGTCAACACATTACATTGATGAGAGATGAAGAAGATCGTTTCGAGCAATTGATTATCATGGATAAAGCTCTGGATAGTTTCAGTAGCCGCTATCCACGCCAATCGAGCGCACTCAAACTCAAGTATTTAATGGGCATGAAAAACCAAGAAATCAGTGAGCTACTCGAGTGCAGCGCAAGCCTGATAGAGAAAGACCTCAAATTCTCTCGCAGTTGGCTGCAATCACGAATGGCGCACACGTAATCATGAACAAAAAGCTTTGGATAATCGGCGCAGTATGCGTCGGTTTGTTTGGTATTTACTTCATTTCAAACGAACACAATTTGGCATCTGTGGAAGACTTGTCAGACAACGCCGACAAGTCAACCCAGCAAGCACATCGTCAATACGAGCGCACATCTTTAGTTGAAGTAAAGCAAGCGTTGACAGGTTCTGCGTTGGATCGCACTCCTAAAAAAACGGGAGATGACGCATTTAACTCCGCCCTTTTAGGACAACCAGGCCCTGTTACGAATCCATTTCATACCACAGAAGACAACACGTTTTACGAGTCAGCATTGGGTGATAAGAACAGCCGACCACAAGAGGACCCATCAGAGAATAATAAACCCATCATCAACCTCACTGTGGAACAGCAGCTACAAACCATTATTTATGCTTGGGAGCTGAAACAAAACTCTCCGGTGAGTTATTCGCTCAACCTTAACCAGCTTTTTGAAGACCCAGATGGCGATCTCCTCACCACTCAGATTTGGCTTGAAAACGCCAATGGGTTAAGAGTCCTCAACCAAGGACAAATGATGGTGCAAGGAGCACCTGAGGAAATAAAAACCACCACATATTTGGCGGTAGCAGCGCGCGATGATTATCACGGTAATAGCGATCATGCATGGGTCACAACGCGCTTTGAGTTACCCGTTATCACACCCGATCAAAATGACACAGAACACCCGTTAGTTGGCGATGTAGTTTATCGCCTAGAGACGACACAAAATCTTGCAGGTATCGCGTACGCGTATGAAGTGGTGTATTGCGAGGCCTTTCAGTTTGAGGGGGGCGAAGTAAGTTATGCCGCCTCACATAACAAACGCCAGTGTCCTGAAAAGGGAGACTTGAAAAAAGTGGGCAAGTACAAAATCAGTGATGACTCGTTGATCGTTTATGTCCAAGGTGTACGCCAAATTTGGACCATCAAAAAAGAATACCCATCTCAGGTTCATGAAGATACTCGGAACTACTTCACCACCGTGTTTGATGGTAAACAATTCGAAAGCTATACCATGCAAAAGAACAAGCAGTCCATGGAAAAGCGCATCAATGTCCACACTGGCGAGTACGAATATCAAGGAACGTCGTTTGACTACCTCTTCCCAATTTCAGGAGGAGGTTACATAAACGGGACTGCTAGCAACTACATATTTGATAGAAGTGTTCAGGGTAACGAACCAGTGCACAAACTGGACTCTGATCTCAATATGAAATCAAATCAACATGACCTATTTTGTCATGATTATTTATTTTACTGGTACAGCTCTATCGTAGCGGGGCGAGGAGAGTTTGCCGATATTATCTCTAGCTCAATGGATTTTGACGGCGTAACTCCAATACATTGTGCTGAATGGCCAGATGATTACTGGCAACGAACATTTATGTTTTACAACCTTGAATACACAGATTACGACATATTCATTCCAGGCGAAGTCTACAGTTATGTGCTTAAACCTCACCCTCAATTTGCTGATCGCGTTGAGGAATTTAAGATCAACATGATTTATCACGCCCCTGTCCTTAGCGGCACCCAATAAACCTTTTTTACCGGTGGTTATATTAACAAAACAATCATTCCCAAAATAAAACTGGAACCGTGATCAAATTATAAATTTTCCATCATAGACAAAAAATAGAAATAAATTTTACGGGTTTTGTGCGGATTTTCGTGTCTTGAACCTAAGCTCAATAGTCATTAAAAAGACACCACTCTCTTATATCTCACTAGTGAGATATAAAGAAAAAAATAATTAAAAAAGCGACTTTCTCATTCGGAAACGAAACAAGGACAAATAAATAATGAATAAGGTGAGTTTACTAGCAGCGTCAGTGGCTATCGCTCTTACAGGCTGTGGCGGTTCAGATGGTGGTTCAAAAAGTGCTAACGACGGCGTTGTGATCACAGGTTTTGACGGCTACTTCAAGCATGCCGTTGTTTTTGAAGATACGAACAACAACGGCCAATGGGACACTCAAGAAACATTCCTTGGTCTGACCAATGAGAAAGGTCAACTGAAATTGGATGCAAAACCAGAAAGCACTCTAGCGCTACAGACCATCACACCAAACGGTTCAAAGCAGAAACAGCTCATCGCCTTGGATGCGAAAGAGTACGCTGGCAAATACACGGTTGATATGGATCATCCAGGCCAAGCTATGGCGCACGAAATCGTATTCCGTGCACCAACATCGTCAAACGTGATTTCACCTATCACGGATCTTGTGGCGATTGAAATGGCAAAAGATCCAGCCATTAGTGAAGAAGATGCGAAAGCGAAAGTAAACCAAGCGCTAGGAGGCTCAGAAGAAGCACCAATTGATCTGTACAGTGATTTTGTTGAAGGTGCGACAAAAAACGCCGAACTACATAAAACCGCTCAGATTCTGACCGACTCGAAAGCACAAAACCCAACGAACTACGAGAAAAAAGCCACGGAGTTTGCTCAAGCGGCAAACCAAGAAGTGGAACGTCTTGTTGCATCTGGCGAAAACATCAATGACCCAAATCTACGTCCAATCATCACTGACGCGACCCCAGACAGCGACACCTTAGCACCTGAAACGGCAGTTAATAACAAGCTAACCGTAAACAAAATCGTCGAAAAGGCAGCTAAAGATAAGCTAGAAAAACTACCAAAAATCGTACAAGGCGTGGACTTTGATGGCTTAGAGCTAGACATTGAAGGTCTATTTGCAGACAAAGACCAAAACCTTGTGACAACCAAACTGACGCACAACTTTGCAGGCACAGGCATTGAAGTTGTGCAAACTGGCAACCTGATTGTTCTACATCCAACTGCAATCGTAGAGAAAGCTGGTGATTTTGAGATTGTTCTAACGGCGCAAGACATTGATTCGTCAGGTAAGGTTTTGGGTACGGTAAGCACCGTATTTCAGTTCGAAATCGAATCGGCAAACTTACCACCAATGGTTGTAGAAACAGAACAAGCGCGTCTGCAGTCCATCGTTGATGGTTGGTACCTACAACAAGGTGAAGTGTTTGAACAAACACTCGATATTTCTGGTTTGTTCCAAGATAAAGACGGTCAAATTACCGACTACTCAGCGGACTATGTAGACATTGAAGGTCTAACAGTATCTGAGGATGGTAATGCAATTATCACCATTAAAGGCACACCAACAAAAGCAGGTGAAGCTGGAGCAGTACTTGCGATTAGCGCAACAGATGGCCATACCGCGGTACAAATTGCGCTCAGCATGCCAACGGTTATCGAAGGCGTCACGCCACCACCAGTAGTACCGACTTTGGGCTTCACTCACGAGCACTTCAACGGTCAAGAATGGAAAATGGGTAGCTTCGCTCAAAAAGACGGTGAAATCGGCTACGCCATGCTGATGCAAGATTCTGAAGGCCTACTATTCTGCTGGGGTTCAAACCACGATGAGATGAATCAAGAGTACAAAGCGAACATCAGTGACTTCCTAAAAGACACATGGGAACACGATGCTTACGCCATTCTTGCCGATCTGGACCAACAAACTGGTTACACAGAATACAACAATAAAGACTGTAACGACGTTGAGTTGAAAGACGGCAAGCTATACAACAGCTACGGCGACGAGTATGAAATGTTGTTCCAGCACAAAACCGAGCATAACGGCACTCAAATGATCGTTAAAATCTCAGATGATGAGCTGTTCTGGATGGATTCAAGCAATACTCCATTTGCAGAATCACTTTCGGTTGCAGAGTACATCAAACAAGGCACGGTAGAGCATGACTTGATGGTAGAAAGTAATGGCACAGGCGACGACACAGTCCTGAAATACTCGTCAGGTGCGTACGAATACGACACTGATACTTACAACTACACTTCGTTCATGCCAACAGGATTCCAAACTCCAGGTAATTGGGAAATCCAGAATGATGAAGACCGTGAACTGCTGATTCTAGAAGAAACAGGCTCAGAGTCAGATTACAAAACTCGTCATCGTTACATCAACCGCGATTTTGGTGACTTTTATATTGGTATTCGTTGGAGTAAAGAACAAAACGGTCATGAATCCGCACCGGAATATGGTCTGTACTCTAACAGCAAAGAAGCCATGACAAGCATCGCGAGTTCACTACCGATTTTGGAGCCTGGTGATGATGACTAAAGCAACCATCGTTAACCCTTGCTGTGATAGCGTGCATTTGCGTAGAAGACGCAGAACATTTTGGGAACGATTGGTCGGCATCAAAGAAGTGTATATCTGCTCTAACTGTCACAAAGAAACGCCACTCAAATAGCGATAATATTTGAGACCGCAAAAAAGCCCCGAACTCGGGGCTTTCTTCTATATTTTGACCACAATATCTGAGTCGTTATTTCACGCACACCACGTTCAATAATGAGGTCCCGGTGAGCTGATTGGGCTCACGATCGGCGAACAAACCTTTCTTATCTTTGCCCCAATACGGCAGTTGCAGTGGCCATTGATTTTTTTCCATCACCCCAGACGCCCTCAGCGCTTTAAACTCTGCAGGGTTGGCTAAGCTCATACCCAGTTGCTGACATACTTTGTGCGAGTTTTCGTAGTTGAGGCGGTTCCACGGCTTACCATGTTCCATGTAAAACTGATTATGGTGATCGAGTAAATATGGGACCACGTACGTTTTGCCCTGTACTGAAGTTCTCAAGCGAACTTCAATGTCATCATTTCCAGTGACAATTGGCTTCGCTTTGGTCTTAGCAACAGGCTTAGACGAAGAGCTATCACGCGAACTTTTTGCATTGGTATCTGGCTTCTCTGCCCGCGCTTTAAAGGCGTCGGTATCAGCTCGCACAGCAGGAACTGGCGCGGGTTTCGGGGTCACCGTCGGTGTTGGCTTAACCGAAGATGCGGCTGATTTCGACGGCACAGCGGGTTTAGATAGTGTCGTAGACTGTTTATTCTCTTTTCCAACCACGCGGATGAACGCCTCTTTGTAATTCGACAAGGTTTTGACTCCTCGCAAATCTCCCCTCGCATCAGACAGATCTTTGTAAGGCCCAATCAAACAGCGATAACCTTTGGATTCAGGCTTCATCCACACGTCGGTCGTAATCTTGCTGTAAAGCGGCTTTGCTTTCGCGAGTGACATTGGCTTTGGTAGTAATCCGCATTGAATCCAGTAGAGGTAGTTGCCTCCTTGCGGCACTTTCTTTCCCCATACTCCGTTACCAATTGGGCATGTTTTCTCAAGCATCGGTAATTCTTTCTCGCTGGCTTGAGTGGCTTGGCAAAGGAACTCCTCCGCCTCAACTGGATTAGAAAACTGGGCGCATACCAGCAACAAACCCAAAGCCAGGCTTGCTTGGAAGACGTTAGATGGGCGTTGGGCCTTCTTCATTTCCATACACTTCACTCTAAATTAGTGGGTAAGGTCATCATGGCGGAAAAGCGCCAAAAAAATGTGAACAAAGAATAACTAGCAAAAAAAGAGCCGGAATTTGCATCCGGCTCTCAGTTTAGGAAGGAATTAAGTGAATTTACAACGCTTGGTGGGAAAATTCTTATCCTTTGTACAGTTTCGGGTTGAATACATCACGTAGCCAGTCGCCCAACAGGTTGATAACCAAAACCAATGTTACTAGCACGATGCCAGGGAAAGCAGTAATCCACCATGCACCAGAGAAGATGTAGTTAAAGCCGATGCTGATTAGCGCACCCAGTGACGGCTGATCAACAGGAAGACCCAAACCTAGGAATGACAGTGCCGCTTCCGACATGATCGCATTCGCTACCTGTACCGTCGAGATAACCAAGATTGGCGATAGACAGTTTGGCAGAATGTGACGGAACATGATTCGCGGAGCTTTAAAGCCCATCACACGCGCCGCTTCGACGTATTCTTTCTTCTTCTCTGCCAATACCGAGGCACGAATAGTCCGTGCGTATTGCGGCCATTCAGCCACACCGATGATCACCACCAGCATCACCACTGCGTATTGGCTGTAAAAATCGCTGCCAAAGCTGGCTTTGAAAATGGCCGATACGATGATCGCCACCATCATGGTTGAGAACGATAGTTGAACATCCGCAAAGCGCATCAAGAAGCTATCGATACGACCACCGAAGTAACCCGCCGACAAACCAATGATGATACCCAGAATCAACTGAAGACCGACGGCTAAAAAGCCGATCGTCAAAGACAAACGAGAACCGTAAAGAATGGTCGATAAAATATCACGGCCTTGCTCATCAGTACCCAACACAAAGCGTTCATCGCCATCTTCCATCCACGAAGGTGGCAACTCAGAATCCATGATGTCGATAGACGTCAGATCGTACGGGTCTGTTGGCGCAAGAATCGGTGCAGCCAATGCCAATACTAAGAACATCATAAAGACGGTAAAACTCGCCATCGCCACTTTGTCGCGTTTGAAATAATACAGAAAATCTGACTCTTTGAAACGCTGCCACGCTGATGGAGCAGGAGCTGGTGTTAAATTTGATTGGCTCATGATTAAGCTCCTTTTCCAGTTAGGTTCACAGTTGGGTTGATGATGCCGTATAGCAAGTCAACGATGGTATTGGTTACCACGAAGATCAGACCAACAAAGATAACGTAGGCAGTGATCAGCGGTGTATCTACACGGTTGATTGCCTCTAGGAAAAGGAAGCCAGTGCCCGGCCATTGGAACACGGTTTCAGTAAGAATGGTGTAGGCCACCATGGTACCAATCTGCACACCACCTACTGTCAATACTGGCAGCATGGTGTTCTTAAGTGCATGTTGGTAATAAATCTTTTGTAAGTTCAAACCTTTTGCTTTGGCGAACTTAATGTATTCTGAACTCAGAACTTCCAGCATTTCTGAACGCACCAAGCGGATGAACAACGGCAACATGATAGACGCTAGCGCAATACAAGGTAGGATGAGGTGCTTGATACCATCAATGGTAAAGAAGCCAGATTCCCAACCGAGTACGTTAGCGGTTTCACCTCGCCCATAGGAAGGCAACCAACCAAGTTCTATGGAGAAGACATACATCAGCATGATTGCGGTTAAGAACACCGGAATCGAGATACCGACACTGCTCATCGCCATGACAAATTTGGTAAAAACACTCTTAGGATGAATCGCAGAGTACACCCCAAGCGGAATAGAGAAAACAATGATGATAAGCGTCGCGCCAAACACGAGCTCTAATGTAGCTACCAGCTTGTCGAGAATCACCTCAACCGCAGGTCGCTTGAAAAAATATGAGGTACCCAAATCACCTTGCAGTGCATTACCCACAAAGCGCGTGTACTTTGTGATAAAGGGATCGTTCAGGCCCAAGTCGTCGCGTAGCGCTTGACGCTCCGATTCCGAAACCGACTGACCTACAAGCTCACGCAGCGGATCACCCAGGTTGTCCTGAATGGCAAACGCCACCAAACTGATCACAAACATCACTATCAGTGCCTGAAACAGGCGCTTGACCAGAAACGAAAACATTCCTTGCCCCTTAACTATCCATAGATCTCTAAATTAGAGAGAAAATTCAGTCTAAATAACCAACTCAATCCGACTGAAACAAAATTGAGTCGAGTGCTTTAAGTTGAGGAGGGAAATCCATCCCTCCTCAAAGTCGACTAACCGTGATTATTCAACCACTAGGTCACCGAAGTAAGGCATTACCATTGGGTTAACGATATCTGCCGCTTTCACGTTAGACTTCGCGCCCCATGCTTCACTTTGCCAGTGTAGCGGTACGAATGCTGCGTCGTTGTATAGTGTCGCTTCTACGCCCTTCAGCATTTCTGCACGTTTCGCAGCGTCCGTCTCTACGTTCGCAGCTTCAACTACTTTGTCCATTTCTGGGTTTGAGTAGTAACCACAGTTGTACTGACCACGACCGGTTTCTTCGTTACGAGTCATCGTTAGGAACTCGTTGAAGTTCGCTGAGTCTTCTGTATCTGAGTGCCAACCGATCATCAGCATGTCTGCCGCACACTTGTCGAACTCAGGCCAGTACTGCGCTTTTGGCATGGTCTTCAGATCAACCTTGATACCGATCTTAGACAACATTGCCGCCGCCGCTTGTGCTACTTTCGCATCGTTCACGTAACGGTTGTTTGGTGCGATCATCGTTAGCGTCAGGCCGTTTTCGTAACCCGCTTCTTTCATCAGTTCTTTCGCTTTCTTCAAATCGTAACGAGGAACCAGTTTGTCATCGTGACCTACGTAACCTGCCGGGCTTTGCTGACCAGCAGCCGTTGCGAAGCCTTTCATGATTTTCTTCACGATACCTTCGTTATTGATTGCGTGAACAATCGCTTGGCGAACGCGAACGTCTTTCAATGCTTCGTTGCTGTTTTGGTTTAGTTGGAACGTGATGATACGAGTACCAGGCAGCGTGACTAGGTCGATGCCATCAGCATCTTCAACGCGTTTGTGGTCGTTTGGCGCTACAGGGTGAATCATGTCTACACCGCCAGAAAGCAGCGCTGCTACACGAGTTGCGTCTTCTTTGATTGGCACAAGTGTTAGCTTATCAACATTACCTTTCGACTCTTTGTCCCAGTAATCTTTAAAGCGTTCAAATTCCACTTTTACGCCCTGTTCACGTGAAGTCACAATGAATGGACCCGTGCCAGATACGTTAGTCGATGCAAATGAGTTACCGTGCTTCACTAACTCAGACTTGTCTTTGCCGTCCGCAGTTTTGCCCGTGTAGAACTTGCTGTCCATTGGGAAAATGTACGTTGCGGTTTGCAACACTAGTGGGTAAGGACCTTTAGTTACAAGATCGAACGTGTTGTCGTCAACTTTGACGATTTTTTCGTACGGGTCGAAGATGTTTTTAAAGTCAGGAGAGCTTTGTAAACGCTGGAACGTCCACACGACGTCGTCAGCCGTTAGAGTATTGCCAGAATGGAATTTCACACCTTCACGCAGTTTGAAACGAACAGTCGTATCGTTAATACGTTCCCAGCTTTCTGCTAGGCGAGGCTCGAAATCCATTTTTTGAGTAAAGCGAACCAACGGATCAAATACCATGTGTGACATTTGCAGTGTGCCACCTGATAGCTGCTCATGTGGGTCAAGCGATACTGGGTCAGCTGCATAGCCAACTTTGATATCTGCTGCCATTGCGTTAAAGCTTAGGCCCGCAGCCATTAGCGCCACTGCTAATTTGCTTTTCATGGTTTTCATTTGCATAACTCCTTCATGCGGGGATACGGATCCCTTGTTGTTGTGTTTGCGTCTTTGTTATGACTAAAGGTTAGCCAAGCGAATTGCTTGGTTTATGCCGTTTCGATCTCTTCTCGCAAGCCAGTAAACTCCGGCATCAGAGAAATCAATTTTTTGCTGTATTCGTGTTGAGGTGCCGTGAATAACTGTTCTGTTGGTGCCACTTCTAAAAGTGTACCCATTTGCATCACACCTACTCGGTCACACATCTGACGAATAACAGGTAAATCGTGGCTGATAAACAACATAGTCAAGTTCAGCTCACTTTGCAGATCTTTCAGCAAGTTTAGAATTTGTGCCTGTACCGATACGTCCAGTGCTGAGGTCGGTTCATCACAAATCAAAAGTCGAGGACGAGTCGCCAACGCACGCGCAATAGAAATACGCTGACGCTGACCACCGGAGAATTCATGAGGGTACTTAAGCCCAGCCATTCGACCCAAACCAACATGATCCAATAGGTCATTCACGATTTGGCGAGTTTCCGACTCGTTTTTCGTCAATTTATGGAAACGGATTGGCTCAGCAATAATATCGAATACCTTCATACGAGGGTTCATTGAAGTATATGGGTTTTGGAACACCATCTGCATTTGACGACGCATCGGGCGGCGCTCTTTCTCAGAGGTTAAAGCGGTCAGGTCAATGCCCTCGAATTTCACCTGACCAGAGTTAGGTTGGTATAAACCAGCAATCACACGTGCAATGGTCGATTTACCTGAACCAGACTCGCCCACCAAACCAAAGGTTTCGCCTTCGTGCACTTCAAAGCTCACATTATTAGATGCTTGCACGTATTCTCGGCGGCTCTCGAACAAAGAGTCTTTGGTCACAAAGCGAAGATTGACGTTCTTCACGTCCAAAAGCGGGCCAGTGTACTCACGCTCATCTTGGCTTTGTCCTAACCAGTGGTTCTTGATATCGAGTGGCTCCATTTCCGCCGCTTCTTCGATATAGCTTACTAACGGGAAACGATCTAGCTTTCTGTCTGAACGTGGTACCGCTGAAATTAGACTGCGAGTGTAAGAGTGATCAGGATCGCCCAATACTTTGGCTGTTGGTCCAAACTCCACCAAGTCACCACGATACATTACCGCCACGCGATCGGTGACGTTGGAGACGACACCCATATCGTGAGTAACTAACATACAGCCGACATTGTTCTTGATACACAGCTCGCGGATCAAGTTGAGGATTTGGTCTTGGATAGAAACGTCTAACGCCGTAGTTGGTTCGTCCGCGATGATGAGATCAGGCTCACCAGCCAAAGCAATAGCAATGACAACACGCTGACGCATACCACCAGAGAATTGGTGCGGGTACTGTTTTAAGCGGTTTTCTGGTTGCGGAATACCAACCTGCTGCATAAGAGAAAGCGCGCGCTGATACGCCTCTTCATCAGAGACCTTCATGTTAGCGTGGATCGTCTCTTTCAGCTGTTGCTCAACAGTAAAAAGTGGATTGAGCGAGGTCATCGGATCTTGGAAAATAAAACCTATTTTCGAGCCGCGAACCTTACGCATCGCTTCTGGTGATAGGCCAGAAATTTTTTCTCCATCCAAGAATACATCACCGCTAGCAACGCGACCTGGGGGACTAAGCAAATCGATAACAGCGTTACCAACGGTGGATTTACCCGCACCTGATTCGCCAACAACACCCACGATTTCACCACGTTCAATATGAAAAGAAAGTGACTTCACGGCAGCGTGAACGCCGTGTCGGGATGGGTATTCAATACGAAGGTTTTTCACTTCTAATAGTGACATTTCAGACCTCTACTGCCTTGTCTGTGGTATCGAATCATGCCAAAGGCACCATTCATCACCTGAATGAATCCGTTCAAATTCAGAATAATACTCTGAAATCTTAATGCGGAAATAATTTGGCAAAAATCACACAAAAAAGCAACAATTAAAGTATATTCCGCCGAAAAAACATTAAATAAACGCACAATTAGCGAATAAAAATGCATTAACAAGTATTTAACCATTTTCATATCACACTATTTTTGTGCGTCATGCACCAATAAAACTAGAAAAATGCTCTAAAAGTAAACATGAGCTAAACAAGATCATTAACCATATTATTCATGTGCATTTATTAACATTTAACAAACAATATCATATGAAAAAAGTGTTTTTTCAACATAAAAAACTATTAATAAAATAGTCGGCAAATACAAAAAGCCAAACTTAGGAAGAGAAAGGATAGGTCAAAACGTGAACAAAACAGCAAAACCACACAAATCCTGCTCCAACGCAGATTATGCGCCACTTAAGCGGTTTATTGACTAAGCAAAGGAAAGTACCGCTATCCTCATTCGTACGTCATAAGAAAACTCGCCGGTTTTAACCCTTTACGACACAATTGAGAGTGGGATAATAGATGAACAGTGTCAAAGCCAAGCCGTAAATAAAAGGAGCCCCTGTGCTTAAAGCGATTTTTTTTGATATGGACGAGACTTTATGTGCAACGTCACAAGCCGATAAAGTTGCAGGACAAGCGTTTACAACTTGGATTCATAAGACCTACCCACAAGTTACCGAGCCAAAAGCGTTTTTGCAGCGCTACTTACAGGGTGTATACAAAAAGCTGAATGCTGAGTTCCCTCACCTTGTGGCTCTGCTACCCGATGAAAATGCCTTCCGTTGTGGCCTGATCCAAAACATCTTGGCGGAGCAAGGCGTCAGCATCACTGCAAAAGAGGCTCAACAAGCTCAAGACTACTTTGACTCTGCACGTATGGGCGCGTTCACCTTCTTCCCTGGTGTAAAAGAAATGCTCAGCGACCTTCGTCAACATTACAAACTCGTCGTGATCACTAACGGTCCGATTTTTTCTCAACACCCTAAATTAAACGCGACACAAATGAGCAGCTGGGTGGACCATATTATTGTGGGAGGAGAAGAGCCAGAAGAGAAACCTGCTACAAGTATTTTCCAAAAAGCGCTCGACTTGGTCGAAGTAAAACCAGAAGAGGCTCTACACGTGGGCGACTCTTTACCTGCTGACATTGCTGGCGCTAACAATATGGGTATTTTGAGTGTGTGGGTGAATGCGACAGGCGCAAGTAACTCAACGGATATAACGCCAAGTTTTGAAATCCAAGAAACGGTAGAACTGAAAGAAATCCTTAAAACACTCGCCCAATAAAAGCAGCGGATTAGAAAACTACAAAACCCCAGACACTGCTCTGGGGTTTATTTTGTCAGCTCGAAAAGCATTTGGATCATAGGTGGTCAAAAGCCCCTAGAGCTGTACACTTTTGGGGAAAATTGAAATGGAATGCCGATTCTTTTCAGGAGAGATGCAAAAAAGCCCCAGTCTTTCGACTGAGGCTTTAAATAGTGGTCGGTGAAGAGGGATTCGAACCCCCGACCCTCTGGTCCCAAACCAGATGCGCTACCAAGCTGCGCTATTCACCGAACTGTATTTGCTGATTTTCTCAAATCAGACAGGACACTTCAACTAAGAAGTCACCTTAATTAATGGGGTGGCTAACGAGATTCGAACTCGCGACCACCGGAATCACAATCCAGGGCTCTACCAACTGAGCTATAGCCACCATCAATTTTTGCTGTTTACCGCTCTATTAGAGCCATAAACTAAATAGTGGTCGGTGAAGAGGGATTCGAACCCCCGACCCTCTGGTCCCAAACCAGATGCGCTACCAAGCTGCGCTATTCACCGACGATGTTTTATCTTGATTGAATCAAGATTGGGAGCAATGCTACCGCATTCAATCTAAAAAAGAAAGAATGGGGTGGCTAACGAGACTTGAACTCGCGACAACCGGAATCACAATCCGGGGCTCTACCAACTGAGCTATAGCCACCACTGATTTTTACCGATGTATCCTCCGAGGCAATGGTACGCCCGAAAGGATTCGAACCTTCGACCTTTGGCTCCGGAGGCCAACGCTCTATCCAACTGAGCTACGGGCGCATGCCCTATCGGCGGAGTGGAATAATACGGATATCACACTATGCCGTCTAGTACTTTTTTTACTTTTTTTATCGTTTGGTCTCTTTTTCGACAGTTATCTTCCGTTAAAGTGGATTTTTGATGTGATTCACGCCCTGTCATGGATAACTTGTTGTTTATTGCAACAAGTTATCGGGATATAATCACCCATTATTTACATTGATTTAACAGCTGCAACCAAGTTGTCTAATCATTCTATGCCATTCAGTGGAATTTAATGATTTCTCTGCTCGGCATTAATACTCTAACTATATAAATAGGTAAGTCACTTACCTCGGGAATGTGAAGTGGGTTTAATGGATATGTCTCGACAAATGATTAGCGTTTTGTTCGCTGCCTTAACGTTTTCTACGGCAGCTTTAGCTTCTGACATCAGCCAAACTGAATACGATGCGATCGCAGAACGCATCCAACCTGTCGGTGATGTTTATCTAGCAGGTTCTGAGCCAGTGAAAGAAGAACCAACCGGTCCACGTGATGGCGCCACAGTTTATGGTACTTTTTGTATTGCTTGTCACGCATCTGGTGTAAACGGCGCACCTAAAACAGGTAATGCCGATGATTGGGCACCGCGTATTGCACAAGGCAAAGATACGTTAGTGAAGCACGCATTAGAAGGCTTCAATGCGATGCCAGCCAAAGGAACCTGTATGGACTGTTCTGACGATGAAATCATCGCAGCAATTGACCACATGATTGAAGGTCTATAAGTAAAGACATCAACGAAAAAGGCTTGCCAGTTGGCAAGCCTTTTTGTTTTTAATCAGTGAGAACAAGGTTACTTTACTTCTTAAACATTGCTCGAATATTGGCAATGTGTGCTTGACCTTTCGCCATACGTTCTTCCGCTGATACTGGCTTTTTGTTTACTTCCCATTCAACGTCATCAAATGGTAACTCATCCAAAAAGCGGCTTTGAGTCGGTTTGATCAACTCGCCGAACTGTCGACGCTCTTTGCACATAGTGAAAGTCAGTTCACGTTGCGCGCGAGTAATACCAACGTACATCAGGCGACGCTCTTCTTCCACGTTATCTTCATCAATACTGGTTTGGTGCGGTAAAATACCTTCTTCGGACCCAATTAAGTATACATATGGGAACTCAAGGCCTTTTGATGCGTGCAAGGTCATCAGTTGTACTGCATCACTGTCTTCATCTTCTTCACCGCGCTCCATCATGTCACGCAAGGTCAAACGTTGAACGACTTCTTTTAACGTTTTCTCTTCTTGATCGTAGTTGTCACCCTCTAGGTCCGCCACTATCCATGAATAAAGATCAGAAACGTTCTTCATTCTCATTTCAGCGGCTTTCGGACTTGCTGAAGTTTCGTATAGCCAATCTTCATAATGGATATCACGAACTAGCGAACGAACCGCTTCGACGGTATCACCACGCTCAGCTTGATCAGCAATCGCCACTAGCCATTGGGTGAAACGACGCAGGTTTTCTAGGCCACGTCCCGTTAGGTGCTGTTCGAGCCCCATTTCAAAGCTCGACTCAAACAGGCTCTTCCCTCGCATATTGGCATAACTGCCTAACTTCTCTAACGTCACTGGGCCAATTTCACGTCGTGGAGTATTCACAATGCGCAAAAATGCATTGTCGTCATCCGGATTAACCAAAACGCGCAAATACGCCATGATGTCTTTAATCTCTGCGCGCGCAAAAAACGAGGTGCCGCCAGAAATTTTATACGGTACGCGGTTTTGCATCAGAGACTTTTCAATCAAACGTGATTGGTGGTTACCACGATATAGAATCGCATAATCTTTATATTCGGTACGGTTTAGGAACTTATGCGCAATTAGTTCACCCGTTACTCGCTCCGCTTCGTGCTCTTCATTTTTAGCCAACAACACTTTGAGTTTTTCACCGTCAGGAATTTCAGAGAACAAGGACTTCTCATAGACGTGAGGGTTGTTAGCTATCAAAATGTTGGCCGCACGCAGGATTCGACTCGTTGAACGGTAGTTTTGCTCTAGCTTAATCAAACGCAAATTCGGATAATCTTCACCCAGCAACACGAGGTTCTGAGGTTTCGCACCACGCCATGAATAAATAGACTGATCGTCATCCCCTACAACAGTCAATCGCCCACGTTCTCCGACAATTAATTTGACCAGCTCATACTGACTCGTGTTGGTATCTTGATACTCGTCAACCAGTAGGTAACGGATACGATTCTGCCAACGCTGACGAACATCTTCATGATTACGTAAGAGTAAAACGGGCATCAAAATTAGGTCATCAAAATCGAGCGCGTTATAGGCTTTCATTTGCTTTTGGTACATATCAAAACAGAACGCAAACAATTGTTGCTGTTCACCTTGCGCACGCGCTTTGGCTTGCTCTGGCGTCAACATGTCGTTTTTCCAGTTGGAAATACAACTCAGAAGCTGACGTAGCAGATCTTTATCACCATCAAGCTGCTTTTCGGTAAGTTCTTTGAGCAGCGCTAGCTGGTCTTGGTCATCAAACAGTGAGAAGCCCGCTTTCAACCCTAAATGCTTGTACTCACGCTTGATGATGTTCAATCCTAAAGTGTGGAATGTTGATACCATCAAACCTTTAGACTCACCTTTCCCTAACGTTTGACCTACACGCTCCTTCATTTCACGTGCTGCTTTGTTGGTAAACGTCACCGCCGCAATGTTACGCGCTTTGTAACCACATTGCTGAACCAGATAAGCGATTTTATTGGTAATAACACGAGTTTTGCCCGAGCCAGCACCAGCTAGCACTAGGCATGGACCAGACACGTATTTCACGGCTTCATCTTGACTAGGGTTCAGCTTCATAGAAATTCTCTGCGGGTGATGAATGTGGCGCCTATGATAAAGGGGTGGCCTCGTGAAAGCTATGCTGATTTCTTGTAATTTTCACACCAATTAAGTGCAATATTCTGTTGCATAAATGGCGGGTATTTAAGCTATAATGAATGAACGTTCATTCACTAAAGGGTGACATTATGAAGGATAACCCTGCTGTAGATAAACGAGAACAAATCTTAGTCGCTGCTGAACAACTCATTGCTGAATCTGGTTTTCAAGGGCTTTCCATGCAAAAGCTCGCCAATGAGGCAGGTGTCGCAGCAGGGACGATTTACCGTTATTTCTCAGATAAAGAACATCTTTTAGAGGAACTACGCCTTAACGTTGCTAAGCGTGTTGCTACTGCGGTGCAACTAGGTGTTAGTGAAGAGATGCCTTTAAAACAGCGTTATCGAACCATGTGGCTCAATATTTGGAATCTAGCGAGCTCGAACTTAAGTGCGATCAGCAACCGAGTCCAATATGAATCTTTACCCTGTTCAAATAGTAGCAAAGCTCGGGAACTTGAGAGACAAATGTTTGCCCAAGTAGATCTTCTTTTTAATCAGGGTAAAGACGAGGGAGTATTCAAGCTTCTCGATAACGAAGTACTTTCTGGATTAAGTTTTGAGGCAAGTGTTGCACTTGCTCGGAAACACGCTTTGGGATTTTATCAACTGGATAAGACGGCATTAGAGGCCGCTATTGAAGCCAGTTGGGATGCAATTATTAAACACTAACTTGGAGTTCTTAATAGAATGAAAAAGTGGATTTTGATGCTATCAATTGTTTTATTACTTTTTGGTAGCGTTGTTACATACAGACTAATTGATATCAAAGACAAAATGGAGCAGTTTGCCAATCGCCCTGAACCAGCATTCCCAGTAACCGTAACTGAAGTGCAAGCGGTGGATTGGGTACCAGTCATCGAGGCAATTGGTTTTATCGAGCCAAATCAAGGCGTGACGGTAGCGAACGAAACGAGCGGTGTTATCGATAAAATCGCATTTGATTCCGGTACTCAAGTCAAAGCAGGTCAGCCACTAGTACTGCTTGACTCTGACGTTGAGAAAGCCAATTTAAAGAGCTCGCAAGCCAAGTTGCCAGCAGCAGAAGCGAAATACAAACGCTACCAAGGGCTATTTAAAAAAGGCTCTATTTCTAAAGAAGCGTATGACGAAGCAGAAGCGAACTACTTCTCCTTAAAAGCGGACATTGAAAGCTTGAAAGCGACCATCGACCGACGCGAAATCAAAGCGCCATTTGATGGTGTAGTAGGTATTCGTAACGTGTACCTCGGTCAGTACCTACAGGCGGGAACCGACATTGTTCGCCTTGAAGATACCAGCGTGATGCGCTTGCGCTTCACCGTGCCACAAACCGATATTTCACGTATCAATATCGATCAAGAAGTGGATATCTTTGTTGACGCTTATCCAGACCAACCTTTCAAAGGGTCTATTTCTGCGATTGAACCAGCTGTAAACGTACAAAGTGGTTTGATTCAAGTTCAAGCGGATATCCCTAACAGTGACGGCAAACTACGTAGTGGTATGTTCGCGCGTGCAAACATCATTCTGCCTAAATTAGAAAATCAGGTCACTCTACCTCAAACCGCGATCACATTTACGCTGTATGGCGACAATGTTTACATCGTAACAGAAGAAGATGGCGAAAAACGCGTTAAGCAGCATGTGGTAAAAGTTGGCGAACGCTCTAAAGATATCGCACACATTCTAGAAGGCGTGAAGCCAGGTGATGTAGTGGTGACGTCGGGTCAAGTCCGTTTGAGTAACCATGCGAAAGTAAGCATTGTCGAAAGCGATGCAACTACCCCACCTGCTGAAACACCAATGCTTTAAGTTGGAGGCATCATGCGCTTTACAGATGTTTTTATAAAACGTCCAGTTTTAGCGGTATCGATCAGCTTTTTGATTGCATTGCTTGGTTTGCAAGCGGTGTTCAAAATGCAGGTTCGTGAATACCCTGAAATGACGAATACGGTGGTCACCGTGACCACCAGTTACTACGGTGCAAGTGCCAACTTGATCCAAGGCTTTATTACTCAGCCATTGGAGCAAGCGGTAGCGCAAGCCGATAATATTGATTACATGACTTCGCAATCGGTACTGGGTAAATCGACCATTACTGTAAACATGAAGTTGAATACTGATCCAAATGCGGCGTTGTCTGACATTCTGGCGAAAACCAACTCGGTACGTTCACAGCTACCAAAAGAAGCCGAAGACCCAACCGTAACCATGTCGACAGGTTCGACAACGGCGGTACTGTACATCGGCTTTACGAGTGACGAGTTATCTTCAAGCCAGATCACTGACTACCTTGAGCGTGTAATCAACCCGCAGTTGTTCACCGTAAACGGTGTGTCCAAAGTTGACCTGTATGGTGGTATGAAGTACGCACTGCGCGTATGGCTAGATCCTGCCAAAATGGGCGCTTTGAAGTTGACCGCAACCGATGTGATGAGCGTTCTTAACGCCAACAACTACCAATCTGCAACCGGTCAAGCGACGGGTGAGTTCGTGCTTTATAACGGTAGCGCAGATACTCAGGTATCAAACGTTGCTGAACTTGAAGCATTGGTCGTGAAAACTGGTGAAGGGGATGTCATCCGCCTAGGTGATATCGCTAAAGTAACGCTAGAGAAGAGTCACGACGTTTATCGCGCAAGTGCAAACGGTCAAGAAGCTGTGGTTGCGGCGATCAACGCAGCGCCAAGTGCTAACCCAATCAACATTGCAGCAGACGTACTTGAACTGTTGCCTCAGCTTGAGCGCAACCTACCAAGTAACATCAAAATGAACGTAATGTACGACTCAACTATCGCCATCAACGAATCGATTCACGAAGTAGTCAAAACGATTCTTGAAGCAGCGGTCATCGTACTTGTGGTTATCACACTGTTCCTAGGTTCATTCCGCGCGGTAATCATTCCTATCGTGACCATTCCACTTTCATTGATTGGTGTGGCAATGGTGATGCAGGCAATGGGGTTCTCTTGGAACTTGATGACGCTACTGGCGATGGTGCTTGCCATCGGTCTGGTGGTGGATGACGCGATCGTTGTACTAGAAAACGTTGACCGTCACATCAAAGAAGGGGAATCACCATTCCGAGCTGCAATCATTGGTACGCGTGAAATTGCGGTTCCAGTTATCGCGATGACATTGACGCTAGGTGCAGTGTACGCACCGATCGCATTGATGGGTGGTATCACCGGTTCATTGTTCAAAGAGTTCGCTTTGACACTGGCAGGTTCAGTATTCGTATCCGGCATCATCGCTTTGACACTATCACCAATGATGTGTTCGAAGATGCTGAAGGCGAACGAGAAGCCAAGCAAGTTTGAGCAAAAAGTTCACCATATCCTTGATGGCATGACCACTCGTTACGAAGGCATGTTGAAAGCGGTAATGGCTCATCGTCCGGTTGTTATTGCGTTTGCAATCATTGTATTTGCAAGCTTACCGGTCTTGTTCAAGTTTATTCCTAGCGAACTAGCACCATCTGAAGATAAAGGTGTGGTCATGCTGATGGGTACCGCCCCATCAAACGCGAACTTGGACTATATCCAAAATACCATGGATGACGTAAACCAAATACTCTCAGATCAACCGGAGGTGGAATACGCACAGGTCTTTAATGGTGTACCAAACTCAAACCAAGCGTTTGGCCTAGCAACATTGAAGCCTTGGAGTGAACGAGAGGCAAGCCAATCTGAAATCACGAAACGTGTGGGTGGCCTAGTATCAAGTGTGCCTGGTATGTCTGTCACTGCATTCCAAATGCCAGAGCTTCCAGGTGCAGGCTCAGGTCTACCTGTTCAGTTTGTAATTACAACACCAAATAGCTTCGAGAGCTTGTTTACTATCGCTAGCGATATTCTAACCGATGTTGCAAGTAGCCCAATGTTTGTCTATTCCGACCTTGATTTGAACTACGATTCAGCAACGATGAAGATCAAGATCGATAAAGACAAAGCGGGTGCCTACGGTGTGACGATGCAAGACATTGGCATCACTCTCAGCACCATGATGGCAGATGGTTATGTAAACCGAATCGACCTGAATGGTCGCTCGTATGAGGTGATTCCTCAAGTTGAGCGTAAATGGCGTCTAAACCCAGAATCGATGAAGAACTACTATGTACGCTCTGTAGATGGTAAAGCGGTTCCATTAGGCAGTCTGATTACTATCGATGTGGTGGCTGAGCCTCGCTCTTTGCCACACTTCAACCAGCTAAACTCAGCGACTGTGGGTGCAGTACCATCGCCTAGTGTTGCTATGGGTGACGCAATCGACTGGTTTGAGAATATTGCACAAACCAAGCTGCCTGCAGGCTATAACCACGATTACATGGGCGAATCTCGTCAGTTTGTAACGGAAGGTAGTGCCTTGTATGCAACCTTCGGTCTTGCACTTGCGATCATCTTCCTAGTTCTGGCGATTCAATTTGAATCACTCCGCGACCCTATTGTCATCATGGTATCTGTACCTCTGGCAATCTGTGGTGCCTTGATCGCATTGGCCTGGGGTACAGCCTCGATGAACATCTACTCGCAGGTTGGTTTGATCACGCTGGTCGGCCTAATAACCAAGCACGGTATCTTGATCTGTGAAGTCGCCAAAGAAGAGCAGTTACATAATAAACTGTCTCGTATTGATGCGGTGATGGAAGCTGCGAAAGTGCGTCTTCGCCCTATCCTAATGACCACTGCAGCGATGATCGCAGGTCTGATCCCGCTGATGTACGCAACAGGTGCAGGTGCCGCGCAACGTTTCAGTATCGGTATCGTCATCGTTGCAGGCCTTGCAATCGGTACACTGTTCACACTATTCGTACTACCTGTGATTTACAGCTACCTAGCTGAAAAACACAAACCTCTGCCAGTATTTGTTGAAGACAAAGACTTGGAGAAGTTAGCGCGAGTTGACGAAGCGAAAGCAGCTCATCGTGAATTAGCGGATAACAGATAAGCTATCTAAGGCATTCAAAAAGGTCACTTCGGTGGCCTTTTTTATTGCCGCTCTCTTTTTTGCCATCTAAGTGGCGACTTTCACGTATCATTTACTTAAAATGAGGACAAATCAAAAGGAGTTTTAGCCACTATGTTTGACCCAAAGAAATTAGAGCAAATTGCTAAACAGATTCACGACTCAATGCCTCAACCTGTAAAAGAATTGGGCTCTGATGTCGATCAGAAAGTTCGTCAAGTAATCCAAGGCCAGCTAAACAAGCTAGATGTTGTAAGTCGCGAAGAGTTTGATGTTCAAACTCAAGTTTTACTACGTACACGTCAAAAGCTAACAGAAATGGAACAGAAGTTGGCGCAACTTGAAGAAAAGCTTGCTGAAAAATAAGTATCAAAGCGCTCCTCACAAAGGAGCGTTTTTCTTATCGGCGCGCAGATAAATCGGCTAAAAACAAAAAGGCTTGGTCAACGGCGACCAAGCCTTTTGATTAGATGTTGTGTTTTATTTTTGTATTTATCACTCCAGTCTGCCTGGAGTTTATCTACTGCGTTACTTGAGACTAAGTAAATTACGCTGTATTAAGGTTTCATTTCTAGGAGAAGGCGCGGACTTTACGATAGTAAACGAGCACCTTCGACACCGAAATGGAGTCATTTAGCCGCCCACCGCGATACGCTTCATATCAGTCATGTAACCACGTAGCTCTTCACCGATGTACTCTACAGGGTGGTTACGGATTGTTTCATTCACAGCGATAAGAGTCGCGTTATCCACTTGGTTAGACGTTTCACCTAAACCTTTACCAATTACGTCAGTATTTACGGCTGGCATAAACTTCTCACGTAGAAGCGGCGTTGCTACGTTAGCGAACAGGTAGTTACCGTATTCCGCAGTGTCTGAGATAACCACGTTCATCTCGTATAAACGCTTACGTGCGATAGTGTTTGCGATAAGTGGCAGCTCGTGTAGAGACTCGTAGTAAGCAGACTCATCAATGATGCCAGATGCCGTCATCGCTTCGAATGCTAGCTCAACACCTGCACGAACCATAGCAACCATCAAGATACCGTTATCGAAGTACTCTTGCTCAGAGATTTCTACGTCAGTTTCTGGGTAGTTTTCGAAAGCAGTTTCACCTGTTTCTGCACGCCAGCCTAGTAGATTTGCATCGTCGTTTGCCCAGTCAGCCATCATAGTGCTAGAGAAGTGACCGGTGATGATGTCATCCATGTGCTTGTTGTATAGCGGACGCATCAGTTCTTTTAGCTCTTCAGAAAGCTCAAATGCTTTCACTTTTGCAGGGTTAGTTAGGCGATCCATCATGTGAGTGATACCACCAAACTTCAGTGCTTCAGTGATGGTTTCCCAACCGTATTGAAGAAGCTTACCAGCGTAGCCAGGATCGATACCATCAGCAATCATCTTCTCGTAACATACGATAGAGCCAGCCTGTAGCATGCCACAAAGGATAGTTTGCTCACCCATTAGGTCAGATTTCACCTCAGCAACAAAAGAAGACTCTAGACAGCCTGCACGGTGACCACCTGTTGCTGCAGCCCAAGCTTTCGCGATATCCCAACCTTCACCTTTTGGGTCGTTCTCTGGGTGAACAGCGATAAGAGTCGGTACACCGAAACCGCGCTTGTATTCTTCACGAACTTCCGTACCTGGACATTTAGGTGCAACCATTACTACCGTTAGGTCTTTACGGATTTGCATGCCTTCTTCAACAACGTTGAAACCGTGAGAGTAACCTAGTGCTGCGCCTTCTTTCATTAACGGCATTACCGTCTCAACAACGTTTGTGTGCTGCTTATCTGGAGTAAGGTTTACTACTAGATCAGCTTGTGGAATTAGCGTTTCGTAGCTACCTACCTCAAAACCGTTGTCTTTTGCGTTTTTGAATGACTGGCGTTGCTCATCAATCGCGGCTTGGCGAAGCGCATAAGCAACGTCTAGACCAGAGTCGCGCATGTTCAGACCTTGGTTAAGACCTTGAGCACCACAACCTACAATGACGACTTTCTTACCTTTCAGATAATCCGCTTCTGAAGCGAACTCACTGCGGTCCATAAAACGACAACGACCTAATTGGTCCAACTGCTCGCGCAAGTTTAGGGTATTGAAATAATTAGCCATCTGGGTGCTCCTTTGAGATTCTTCCATTGAGGTCAGTAATTGCCTTACCGAATAACTTCATACTAAAACAGACATGAGATTGCTTAAAGTGATATATTCACAATTAGTTATTGCAATTTATGCAACATGGAAATGAAAATTTAATGAATATCAAAAGCCTGCAACTTTTCATTCATCTCTGTGAGAGTAAAAGTTTCGCCAAGACCGCAGCGGCAATGCATATTAGCCCTTCAGCCTTAAGCCGACAGATACAAAAATTAGAGGAGGAAACCAGCCAACAATTGTTTTTACGCGACAACCGTAGCGTTGATTTAACTATCCAAGGTAAAAAGCTAGTCCCAGTCGCCTTAAAGATTCTTGGCGAATGGCAGCAGTATCAGAGTCACCTGAAGGGAACCGAGGATGAATTGAAAGGAGAAATCCGTCTCTTTTGTTCTGTTACTGCAAGCTACAGCCATCTTCCGGAGCTAATATCTGACTTTCGTATTCAGAACCCTTTCATTGAATTCAAACTATCAACCGGCGATCCAGCTCAAGCGATCGACAAAATACTAGCAGATGAAGCCGATATTGCCATATCAGCCAAGTCAGAACAGATGCCAAATAAAATCGCATTTGAAACGATCAGTGAAATCCCACTTTCTGTCATCGTACCTGTTGGGGTTAGTGCGTTTGCTGAAGAGCTACAAAAAGAAAAACCAGACTGGTCGGTCATTCCATTCATACTCCCAGAAGCAGGAACGGCAAGGGACAGGGCCAATACTTGGCTCAAACAAATGAAAATAAAGCCAAAGATCTACGCACAAACCTCCGGACATGAAGCCATCGTAAGTATGGTTGCATTGGGGTGTGGAGTAGGTATCGCACCTGATGTTGTAATCAACAACAGTCCGGTAAGAGAAAAGATAAATCGTTTAAAAGTCTTACCAATTAAACCTTTTAAACTTGGTGTTTGCTGCAACAAAACTCAGCTGGAGAATCCGCTTGTTAAAGCCTTTTGGAAGGTTGCAGAGAGCAAGTATATCGCACCTTAGATGAACACTTTTTAGGTATAAAGTGAGCTAATTTTAAAACTCTATAGATGCAAAAAAGCCCGCTCTTTCGAGCGGGCTTCTTAAATTTAAAGCCTGGCGATGTTCTACTCTCACATGGGGAAGCCCCACACTACCATCGACGCTATTTCGTTTCACTTCTGAGTTCGGCATGGAAATCAGGTGGGTCCAAAACGCTATGGTCGCCAAGCAAATTCTT
>NZ_JAWOUO010000011.1:0-136544 GCF_033339435.1 Vibrio sp. 378 | reverse complement strand
ATTGGCGCTGGACTAAACAAAGGCCCCCTTTTAGGGGGCTCACACAAAGCCACCTTCTTTAGAAGGTGGTAATTTACTTGTAAGTGTACTGGAGGGCTCCATGGCTGTAGCTGCCAATAAACGTTCTGTGATGACTCTTTTCTCAAGTGCATCAGATTTGTATAGCCATCAGGTTCGCATTGTACTAGCTGAAAAAGGCGTAAGTGTTGAAGTTGAGCTTGTTGACGAAGCAAACCTTCCTGCTGAGCTTGTTGAGCTAAACCCATATAAATCAGTGCCAACTCTTGTTGACCGTGAGCTAGCTCTTTACGATTCAAAAATCATCATGGAGTACTTGGACGAGCGCTTCCCTCATCCACCTCTAATGCCGGTTTACCCTGTTGCTCGTGGCAACAGCCGCTTGATGATGTACCGTATCGAACGCAACTGGTATTCACTCGCTGAAAAAGTGATGAAAGGTAATGCGGAAGAATCAGAAAAAGCACGCACAAAGCTGCGTAATGATCTTCTGACGTTAGCGCCAATTTTTGCTGAATATGAGTACTTCATGAGCGAAGAATTCAGCTTGATCGATTGTTACCTAGCACCACTATTGTGGCGTTTGCCTCAACTTGGTATCGATCTTGTTGGCCCTGGTTCAAAAGAAATCAAGGTATACATGAACCGCGTATTTGAACGTGATTCGTTCCTTGCTTCTTTGACTGAAGCTGAACGTGAAATGCGCCTAGTTCGCTAAGCGATTTAAAACACGTTATGGATATTGCAAAAATGACTGCTCGCCGCCCGTATATGCTTCGCGCATTTTACGATTGGTTAGTAGACAATGACTTGACTCCTCACTTGGTTGTGGATGCAACAATGCCAGGGGTGCGTGTCCCGGTTGAATTTATTCAAGATGGTCAAATTATTTTGAATATTGCGCCACGTGCAGTGGGTAATCTTGAGTTAGGTAATGATGCGATTACCTTCCATGCTCGCTTTAGCGGTCGTCCGCACTCAGTGATCGTGCCTGTGTATGCTGTTCAAGCTATTTATGCACGTGAGAATGGTGCTGGTACTATGTTTGAACCAGAAGAAGCGTACACTCACATCGAAGAAGAAGCGATGACCGAGGAAGAATCATCCCCATCGTTCACAACGGTTAGCGATGAGCCTTCTGAGTTAGTTTCTGATTCAGATGCCGATGAGGACGATGCTCCTCGACCAAAAGGCAAACCAAGCTTAAGAGTGATTAAATAATAAAAAAGCAGCGTAACGCTGCTTTTTTCTTTTTAACTTGTTGAAGATGATTTCAAGCCAGACTTTGGAAATTACTCACTAATCGTAAAGACTTCGACGTTCTCTTCACTTTCTGTACTTGCCTCACTTTCTATTGTTTGTACACCGTCACTCGGTAAGTCTACTTCAACAGGCTCCATTTCGCCGTATTGGAACCCTTTAATGACTTGTTTTACGCCTGAGATATTACGCGCGATTTCTGTCGCTCGATCGCCTTGCTCTGGCGTGACATAACCAAACAGAAAAACGTCGCCATCTTCGGTGATCACTTTAACCTTAACACCATTAAGCTCAGAATCAGTAAGCAAAGCTGACTTTACTTTGGTTGTGATCCAGCTGTCATTGCTAATCTGAGTAACAGTGAGTGGCTCTTTTTGTTTGATTTGATTGTGTATGACTTTTACACCACTAACTTCTCGAGCCCTTCGCTCTAAAGCAAGGATAAGGTCTTGTGTCGGAGCTTGTCCCATAAGGACTACAGTCCCATTATATGAACTGGCAACGACACGAACTTCACCTTTAAACGGTGCTTTATTGCCGATCGCCGCAACTTCGAATTCGATGTTATTGTCCTGCCAGATTTGTTTTGTCGTGCGTGTGTCCGTGACAATATTCGCTGTGGTTGCTGCACCTGCGATAAACAAACCTGCGCAACCACTTAAACTCAATGCTGTTAATAAGATAACAAGGCTACGTATCATAATTCTGACTCTCAGTCTTGGTTACTCTTCGTGAGCAGGGAAAAGCACCTGGTCAATAAGATCACAAAGGCAATGGAGTGTTACCATATGTACTTCGTGAATACGTGCAGTGCGGTGTGATGGAATACGAATTTCGACGTCGTTCTCACCGAGCAGTCCTGCCATCTCTCCGCCATCTTTTCCTGTTAGCGCGATAATCGTCATGTCTCGAGTTACGGCTGCTTCCATCGCTTTGATAATATTTTTACTGTTACCGCTAGTTGACATGGCAAGCAAAATGTCGCCTGGTTGACCAAACGCTCGTACCTGTTTTGAGAAGATTTCCTGGTAGTGGTAATCGTTGGCCACTGCGGTTAGGGTGGTATTATCGGCGGTTAAGGCCATTGCTGGTAAGCTAGGGCGCTCAGTTTCAAAACGGTTTAAAAGACAAGAAACAAATTGTTGAGCGTTTGAAGCACTGCCGCCATTACCACAACATAAAATTTTATTGCCATTAAGCAGGCTCGACACCATCGCTTGAGCTGCATGAGTAATGGCATCAGGCAGCGCCTCTGCTGCTGCGATTTGAATTTGAATACTTTCTGTAAAGCTGTCTTTAATGCTGTCTAGCATCGCTTATCCTTCAGAGATTGCGTTTTCTATCCAGTTGATATCTCGCCCATTATCATGAATGGCGATGACATCAAATCGATAATCGATATTGTGTTTTAAGCGCTTTTGTTGGCTAAGCCAAACTTGTGCGGTTTTGACTAGCTTGCGCATTTTAGCGTGCGTCACCATTTCTGCTGCCGAGCCAAAGTGATTGTTCTTACGGTATTTGACTTCAACAAACACAATAGTTTCACCTTGTTGGAAGATTAAATCAATCTCACCGACCTTAGTCAGAAAATTTTGTTCAATAAAGTTTAAGCCCTGGCGTTGTAAATACTGCTTCGCCAGAGCTTCATATTGATTTCCGATTTGGCGCTTGCTAAAGAGCCCCACGCTCAGCCCAGCTTAGCTCACGCTGTACAACACAATTATTGTCGATACTTAAAATACCGGTTTGGCCGCCAACTGAGTAGCCCGGAACGACCTTCATTTGTGGCAGCTCCCCAATCAATTTATACGCATCCATACCCAGTGCTTTCAAACGTTTTTCCATGTTAGATTGCTCTGACCACAGCTCGTTCATTTCAGCGGTCACGCTAGGGTCTGGGTCAATCAGTAATGGAATATCGCTGTAGATGATGCCTGTTAGATCTTCGTAAGTCGCGCCGCCACTGTTGCTACGCGAGCTAGAGAAAATTTGTGGCGCTTTGGCGTCTGGGTTAATCGCTACCTCAATAAACGGCTTGATCAAAGTCAGTTCCGTGCTTCTAGCAACAATATAAACCGCATCGACATCACGACGGCTACGTGGCTGTGTTTCAAGCTTGATACGCATTAGTGATTGCATCTGAGCAATACGTTGTTTGCTTTCTTGCAGACCAAATACTTCATTGATGTCTTTTTGAAGTTGGCGCTTGTCACCAAAATAACTTGCTGCGACTTTATTAGAGCTGTACTTGCGCCACTCTTTGTTGAACGCTTCAGTTACACGTTCACCAAAGCTGCCCTTTGGTGCCAGAATCAGAGGGAAGTTATAGCCTTCGCTGAACAAGTGTTTCGCTGCTTGTGCGGCTTCTTGTTCCGGTGATAATGCCAAGTAGCAAATATTGCTATCTGGTTGCACATCTTCGGGAATATTTAGCGCAAGGGCTGGAATCGTAGGACCATTTTCTGAGCCATCCATGGTTGTGTGCAATAGCTCAACGTTCTCTTTTTCTAGAGGACCAACAACAAAATCGATGTTTTCATTGATCAAACGTTGTTTAATTTGGTCGGCGTTATACGCATTAGTGTCTATTACCGTGAGGGTAGCGCTTGGATCACGGTTACGATCATTCATCATCGCAAACACAAAACCATCACGAATTAATTGCGCTTGTGGCGAGAATTTACCAGTAAGCGGCAGTAACAAAGCGGTGTTGTTTGGTTTAACAATGTCTAGAGAGAGAATGTTTTGAATCTCTTCTGGTGTGTAGATAGCGGCTGGGTGCGATGGGTTCTCGTTTAACCAGCGTTCTAGGGTATTTTTTAGTTGGGATAAGTTGCCCGACAGCGTTTTCGCATAAATAGCGAGTTGTAGCCAACCATCCAAAACATCTTCATTTGGCTCTGTTTCTAATGAGGTCAGTTCGTACTCGGAGTAGCTGCCAAAGTTCATCCAAATACGGCTAGAAATCTCTCTCTGCTCCGCGGACGATGCATATTGGCCAAATGCAACCAGTTGGCGGTTTGCCTCAAACGCTTGGTTAAGACCTTGATAAGCGTCGGCACGCATCAAGTAATAGTCTTTCCATTGCTCATTTGGCAACTTCCACCAAGGTTTAAAATTCAACAATTGCAGCAACTGAGAGTAATTACCCTGTTTTTGCTGTATGGTCGCACGCGCTAGTTGCCACTCTGCTTGCTGAACTTCGGTTAACTGTTGACGAGCCAGGCGCTTGATCAACATTTCTGCTTGATCAAACTGGTTTGCTTGAATCGCGGCTTTGGTTGCCATGATCAACCAGTCATTTTGTAAACTGCCTTCCGTGCTATCAGCTTGGATCATATAGTTCTGAACAGACTGAGTAGGCTCAAGTGTTACATCAACGCCATCAGGCTGTCTTGGACCTGAAGAACAGGCGGCGAGCGTAATTGCTAGTGCAACAGGAGTAAGTATGCGTGGTACACTGAGTCTCTTATGGTTAATCATTGCCGTGAGTTCTCTATAATTTTGTACAAAATTGTCTCTATATTAATCGTTGAAGTGATGGTAAACAAATGACAGATAAAAATAAGTTGCCGAATGAGGGGCCAACTCTCTATATCGTACCGACTCCAATCGGAAATTTAGCGGATATCACCCAACGTGCTATCGAAATTCTGTCGACTGTGGACATCATTGCCGCTGAGGATACTCGACATACGGGCAAATTACTGTCTCACTTCAATATTCAAACCAAAACTTTTGCTCTACATGACCACAATGAGCAGCAAAAAGCACAAGTTTTGGTAGAAAAGCTGCTTTCCGGTCAGTCTATCGCATTAGTTTCTGACGCTGGTACGCCACTTATCAGCGACCCAGGATACCATTTGGTGACAAAATGTCGTCAAGTGGGCGTTAGAGTTGTGCCTCTTCCAGGTGCTTGTGCGGTCATTACGGCGTTAAGTGCCTCTGGCTTGCCATCGGATCGCTTTAGCTTCGAAGGTTTTTTACCACCGAAAAGCAAAGGTCGTAAGGATAAATTCCTAGAGATTGCTTCGGTAGAGCGTACGTGTATTTTTTACGAGTCACCGCACCGTATTTTAGACTCTCTACAAGACATGTTAGACGTTCTTGGCCCAGATAGAGAAGTTGTGTTGGCAAGAGAGCTAACAAAAACCTTTGAAACCATTCAAGGCATGCCGTTAGGTGAGCTGATTGAATGGGTGAAAAGTGACGATAACCAACAGCGTGGTGAAATGGTATTGTTGGTACATGGCCATCGTGAAACAACAGACGACTCACTACCTGAAGATGCTTTACGCACGTTAGGGATTTTGACCAAAGAGCTGCCTTTGAAAAAAGCAGCTGCTTTGGTGGCAGAAATACATAACTTGAAGAAGAATGCGCTATATAAATGGGGCTTAGAAAACTTAGACTAAGTGCCGCTAGCGAGATAAATGGTCAATGAGGGCTGATGTTTAGGCATCGGCCTTTTTATTATCTATTTTTGGCACGTTGACTAAAAAGTCATCACTTAGTGCATTCATTTCATCATATCTGTGATCTAACTAGACTCTGAAGTGAGAACTCTATACAATCCGCCCTCGGAGCTGACTGGGTAGTCGCTGCTTTGTTGATGTCCTTCGGGAGACTGACGTCGAAGTCCCTTTGGGAGACTGACGTTGACGTCCTTCGGGAGACTGACAAAGGGGAGGAAAGTCCGGGCTTCATAGAGCAAGGTGCCAGGTAACGCCTGGGGGGCGCAAGCCTACGACAAGTGCAGCAGAGAGAAGACCGCCGATGGCCCGTAAGGGTACAGGTAAGGGTGAAAGGGTGCGGTAAGAGCGCACCGGACGACTAGCAATAGTTCGTAGCAGGGTAAACTCCACCTGAAGCAAGACCAAATAGGCCTCCACATTGCGTTGCTCGCGTAAGGAGGCGGGTAGGTTGCTCGAGCCAGTGAGTGATTGCTGGCCTAGACGAATGGCTACCGCCGCGCAAGCGGAACAGAACCCGGCTTATGTGTCGGCTCCACCTATTCGAGACCCATCTCTACTTCGGTAGTGATGGGTTTTTTGCATTTAATTGACGCAAACTATGTCATTACCAATAAACTTGGCGTAAATCACGTCTAACTTTAGACTTGTGGTGGCGATGATGTAGGAAATCAGTACACTAAAGAATCGCTTCAAGATCATTCAACGAGAAAGCTATGACCGAAACCTTCCAACATATTTCCGTGTTATTAAATGAATCCATTGATGGCTTAGCTATCAAACCAGACGGCGTCTATATTGATGGAACATTTGGCCGTGGCGGTCACAGCCGGACAATTCTATCTAAACTCGGTGAAAATGGCCGACTGTACAGTATCGACCGTGACCCTCAAGCGATCGCTGAGGCAGGCAAAATCAATGACCCTCGCTTCACCATTATTCATGGTCCATTTTCTGGTATTGCTGAGTATGCTGAAGAGTATGGGCTAGTTGGAAAAGTGGATGGTGTTCTTCTGGATTTAGGCGTTTCTTCTCCTCAGTTAGACGACGCAGAGCGTGGCTTTAGCTTTATGAAAGACGGTCCGCTAGATATGCGTATGGACCCGACATCAGGTGTTCCAGTATCTCAATGGTTGATGGAAGCAGACCTCGATGATATCACTTGGGTCATTCGCGAGTTTGGGGAAGATAAACATGCGCGCCGTATTGCAAAAGCGATTGTTGCCTACCGTGAAGATGAAGAAAATGAGCCAATGGTTCGCACTGGTCAGCTAGCAAAATTGATTTCAGATGCCGCACCGAAAAGTTTTAAAGAGAAAAAACACCCTGCGACTCGTGCTTTCCAGGCTTTTCGTATTTACATCAACAGTGAGTTAGAAGAAATTGATACGGCACTTAAAGGCGCGGCGAGCATTCTAGCTCCTGAAGGCCGTTTATCTGTGATTAGCTTCCACTCTCTGGAAGACCGTATGGTCAAACGTTTTATCCGTAAAGAGAGCAAAGGGCCTGAAGTGCCACACGGTATTCCAATGACAGAAGAGCAAATTCGTGCTCTTGGTAGTGCGAATATGAAAGCGGTGAGCAAAGCGATTAAGCCAAGCAAACAAGAAATTGAAATGAACCCTCGCTCGCGCAGCTCTGTGTTAAGAATTGCGGAAAAGCTTTAATTATTATGACGAAATCCACTCCTAATCTTGCTAAGTTGATTGCAACAGATCTCCTCACTGTTGGTCGCTGGCCATTACTGTTGTTGCTATTGATCGTGGCATCGGCAATGGGAGTGGTATTTGCTACCCACCATGCGCGTCAAGCGATCACCGAGAAAGACCATACGTTGGTTGAACGAGAACGATTAGATAGCGAATGGCGTAACTTAATGTTGGAAGAAACTGCCCTCGCGGAACACAGTCGTGTTCAAGACCTTGCCAAAAAAGAACTTGAAATGAAACGACCTGATGGCGATAAAGAAGTGGTTGTCACGCTCAAATGATTAGAAAAAAATCCAACACGAAACAAGCCAATAAGCGTAAACCTGTAGCAAAAGAGAAAGCGGCTACGGGGGATAAGAAAACCGATAACAAAGCAGTGAAAGTGGCGGTCGAAGAATCTTTCTTGATTCGTTGGCGCTTCCATCTATTACTGTTTTTTGTTTTTTGTGCATTTGCCCTTTTGGTGGCACGCGTAGCCTACATCCAAATCATTGAGCCAGATAACCTGATTAAACAAGGTGACCTACGTTCGGTTCGTGTTAAATCCATTCCTTCTGCTCGCGGTATTATTTCGGATCGAAATGGTGAGCCGCTTGCTGTCAGTGTACCGGTTGAGGCGGTTTGGGCAGATCCTGCCACGATATTTAAAGAAAACGCGTTAAGCCAGACCAAAAGTTGGCATGCATTAGCGGATGTTCTTGGTATTGACCGACAAGGGTTAATAGACAAAATTAAGCGCAATGAAAAACGCCGCTTTATCTACTTGCAGCGCCAGGTCAGTCCGGCCATGGCGAACTATATTCGTGAGCTAAAGCTGCCAGGTGTTGGCCTTAAGTCGGAATCTCGCCGTTATTATCCTGCAGGTGAGGTCAGTGCTCACTTAGTCGGTGTGACAGGCATTGACGGGCATGGCCTAGAAGGTGTGGAGCGTAGCTACGATGAGTGGCTCACTGGCGCGGCGGGTAAGAAAACTATTCGTAAAGACCGTTATGGTCGTGTTGTGGAAAACATTGCTTGGCAAGACAAGCAAGAAGGTAAATCACTTCAGTTAACCATCGATCAGCGCCTACAGGCGATTGCGTATCGTGCGATTAAGCAAGCCGTTGCGGACCACCGCGCCACTTCAGGTTCCGTTGTCATGTTGGATGTAAAAACGGGCGCCGTATTGGCCATGGTTAATGCTCCTTCTTACAACCCTAATAATCGTAGCGATTGGCAAAGCTATCAAATGCGTAACCGAGTGATCACGGACTCAATGGAGCCCGGTTCGACCATTAAGCCTTTCGTTATTTTAGCCGCCTTAGAAAATGGGATAGCCGATAAAGATACCATCGTAGATACCGGTAATGGTGTCCTACGTTTAGGTGGTAGTCGAGTCAGAGATGTCTCTCGCGTAGGCAAAGCGAGCTTGACCACGATCCTTAAAAAGTCGAGTAATATCGGTGTGACGAAGCTAGCAATGCAAATGCCGGTAGAGGCGCTTCTTGGGCTGTATAGTTCAGTGGGTTTTGGTGAGCTTTCTGGCCTAAACCTAGTTGGGGAAGTGACGGGTATTTTTCCTACACGAACTCGTTGGTCGCCAATTGAGCGTGCCACGATTGCGTTTGGTTACGGTCTATCAATTACACCAATTCAGCTAGCCCATGCTTATGCGACGCTTGGAAACCTTGGCAAATACGAGCCTATTCATATTATCGAAAGCAATGATCATGACATGTCACGCCAAGTGGTGAGTGCGAAGTATGCGCGTCAAGTATTAGACATGTTGGAAACCGTAACTCAAAAAGGGGGCTCGGCTCGCAGAGCGGCAGTTCCTGGTTATCGAGTGGGAGCGAAAACAGGTACATCACGTAAAGCTTCTGCCGGTGGGTACAGCGACGAATACATCACCTACACGGCTGGGCTTGCTCCGGTTAGCGATCCGCGAATTGCTTTAGTAGTGATCGTAAACGAGCCTCAAGGTGATGACTACTATGGTGGTTCGGTAGCGTCTCCTGTCTTCTCTGAAATCATGAAAGGCGCGCTACAAATACTCAATGTTGCACCTGACGAAAACAAATTCCAACAGTAAGCCCTGTGGTTTACTGAGCAAACAAAATTAAGAAAACCTGAGCCAAAGCTCGGAGAACAAATATGACTAAAGCCATCAGTATGGACGTGCTGCTTTCCCCTTGGGTGGATTGCCCTAGCTTATCGTCCGTTCTTGTTTCTGAATTGGAGCTCGACAGCCGAAGAGTTCAACCTGGAACCACGTTTGTAGCAGTGATTGGCTATGTTGTGGATGGGCGTAAATTCATTGCCTCTGCAATTGAGCAAGGTGCAAATGCAGCCCTGGCGCAAGCCTGCGATGTCAAAACACATGGTACGGTGGAAATCATTGATGATGTTCCCGTCATTTACATTGATAGGTTGGACCAACGTTTATCCGCAATTGCTGGAAAGATCTATGCTTACCCTGATATGGATTTGATTGGTGTCACTGGCACCAACGGCAAAACCACCATTACCCAGTTAATAGCGCAATGGCTAGAACTGCTTGACCATAAAGCGGCGGTAATGGGAACAACAGGAAATGGCTTCCTCAATAACTTGCAACAAGCTGCGAATACAACGGGGAATGCCGTTGAAATTCAGAAAACGCTCTCCTCTCTCGCAAATCAACAAGCCACATACACCGCGCTAGAAGTATCTTCTCATGGCCTGACGCAAGGTCGTGTCAAAGCATTATCATTTGCGGCGGGCGTGTTTACTAACTTAAGTCGTGACCACTTAGATTATCATGGCACGATGGAAGAGTATGCCAATGCAAAGCTTGGGTTGTTCACGCAACACCAATGTGAACGTGCCATTATCAATGTTGATGATGAAGTAGGTCATCAATGGGCGTCGCAGTTAAGTAATGCGATCGCTGTTTCGCTCAAGGCGAACACTGAATTTGAAAGCGCAATTTGGGCGACGGAAGTCAGTTACGCGGAGTCAGGGATTACTATTAAGTTCGATGGTAAGTTTGGCTCAGGTAAATTGCACGCGCCATTGATTGGTGAGTTTAATGCAACCAACTTAATGCTCGCTTTTGCGACCTTATTAAGCTTAGGTAAAGAGAAACAAGCGTTACTCGAAACCGCAGGTCAACTGCAACCTGTACTCGGCCGAATGGAGTTATTCCAAACTGAGGATCGTGCCAAAGTCGTGGTCGATTATGCCCATACTCCTGATGCTTTAGAAAAAGCGCTGCAAGCTTTACGAGTTCATTGTGAAGGCCAGCTGTGGGCTATTTTTGGCTGTGGTGGCGATCGCGATGCAGGTAAGCGCCCAATGATGGCGGAAATTGCAGAGCGTCTAGGCGACAGAGTGGTGTTGACTGACGATAACCCACGCAGCGAAGACCCGGTTCAGATTGTGAAAGACATGTTAGCTGGGCTGTCAAAACCTGCTGAAGCGATTGTTCAGCATGACCGCTTCAAAGCACTGTCTTATGCCATTGAAAATGCTTCGCCAAACGACATTATCTTGTTAGCAGGGAAGGGCCATGAAGATTATCAGATTCGTAATGGCGAAACGATTCATTACTCCGACCGCGAGTCCGCAATGCAACTTTTAGGATTGACCTCATGATCAAAGTAACGTTATCTCAAATTGCAGACATCACTCGTGGCGAGCGATTCGGCGACGATCTACTTATCGACGCGGTTTCTACTGATACACGAACGATTGATCGTGGGGCTCTATTTGTCGCGTTAGTAGGGGAGCGCTTTGACGCGCACAACTTTTGCCAACAAGCGGTAGATGCAGGTGCCGGTGCTTTACTCGTAGAAAAACGCTTAGATGTGAATGTGCCGCAAATTGTGGTGTCGGATACCAAACTTGCATTGGGTGAGTTTGCTTCTTGGGTGCATCAAGCATGCAAAACACCTACCGTTGCCATCACCGGAAGTTGCGGTAAAACGACCGTAAAAGAAATGGTTGCGAGTATCCTGCAATTGAAAGGCAAAGTGTTATTCACTGCGGGTAACTTCAATAATGATATTGGTGTTCCGTTGACATTATTGCGCTCACAGCAGGATGATGATTATGCCGTGATTGAGCTTGGTGCTAACCATATAGGTGAAATTGCTTACACGACTCAGTTAGTAAAACCAGATATCGCGTTAGTGAACAATGTAGCCGCCGCTCACCTTGAAGGCTTTGGTTCTATTGATGGCGTGAAACAAGCCAAAGGTGAAATCTACCAAGGCCTTTCAGCTGGTGGTATTGCGATTGTTAACCTAGACAGCAATGGTGAAGCCAAGTGGGATGAAGTGTTAGCAGATAAGAAAGTCATTACTTTTTCACAAAGTAATACTGATGCAGACTTCTTCGCTTCTAACATCGTATTGAACGCCGCAGGTGAAGCAAGCTTTGACTTACATATCGCAGCAAGCTCACAAGAAATTGAACTGTCTCTGGGTATTATAGGTCAACACAACGTTGCGAATGCGATCGCTGCTTCTATTATTGCGTTACAAATGGGCGCCACATTAGAAGAGGTTCGCGCTGGCCTTAAACATTTGAACAAAGTGAAAGGTCGCGTCGAGGTTGAAGCGCTGAGCGAAAAGATAAAATTGATTGACGACAGCTACAACGCGAGCGTGCCAGCCATGAAAGCGGCAGTTGATTTATTGGCCGCTTTCCCAGGTCAACGCTGGCTGATTTTAGGTAATATGGCGGAATTGGGCGAGGAAAGTCTTGCACTTCATCGTCAAGTCGGGGAACATGCTGCCCCACAAAAATTTGAACATGTTCTCACATATGGTGCAGACGCCAAGGTGATCAGTGATCTTTGCCAAGGCATTCATTTTGAGACGCACCAAGAGATGATTGAATACATCAAGCAGCATCTAGACCAAGCCGTTCCTGAAAACCATACGATATTGGTGAAAGGAGCGAACGGTGCACGTATGTTTGAAGTCGCTGCTGCTTTGAAGGAGTATTATTAATGATTATTTGGCTTGCCGAGCTGCTACAGCCATACCTGTCTTTTTTCCGATTGTTTGAATACTTGTCTTTTCGAGCAATCCTAAGCGTATTAACCGCTCTAGGTCTGTCATTATGGATGGGACCGATCATGATCAAGCGTTTGCAAATGCTGCAAATTGGTCAGGTAGTGCGTAACGAAGGTCCTGAATCTCACTTTAGTAAGCGTGGTACCCCAACAATGGGCGGTATCATGATCTTAGCGGCCATCTCAATCACGATTTTGCTATGGACAGACTTATCCAACCCTTACGTATGGGCGGTACTGACAGTCTTACTTGGCTACGGTGCGGTCGGATTTGTTGATGATTATCGTAAAGTGGTACGCAAAAATACCGATGGCTTGATCGCGCGTTGGAAGTACTTCTGGCAGTCGTTGATCGCGTTTGTCGTCGCTTTCGCATTGTATGCTTACGGTAAAGACACAGCAGCAACTCAGCTAGTGGTGCCATTCTTTAAAGACATCATGCCGCAGCTTGGTTTGATGTATATCATTCTGACTTACTTTGTCATTGTAGGTACAAGTAACGCGGTTAACCTGACTGATGGTCTAGACGGTTTGGCAATCATGCCAACGGTTCTTGTTGCAGCAGGCTTCGCGGTTATTGCATGGGCGACCGGTAACGTTAACTTCTCTGAATACCTTCATATTCCATACTTACCACATGCTTCTGAGTTGGTTGTCGTATGTACAGCAATCGTCGGTGCAGGCCTTGGTTTCTTGTGGTTTAACACGTATCCAGCACAAGTGTTCATGGGTGATGTCGGCTCACTAGCGCTTGGCGGCGCGTTAGGCACTATTGCTGTTCTCGTTCGTCAAGAGTTGGTGTTGGTGATCATGGGCGGTGTGTTTGTGATGGAAACGCTGTCGGTAATTCTACAGGTGGGTTCATACAAACTGCGTGGTCAGCGCATTTTTCGTATGGCACCGATTCACCACCACTACGAATTGAAAGGTTGGCCAGAACCTCGCGTAATCGTGCGTTTCTGGATTATTTCTATGGTTCTTGTTCTGATTGGTCTTGCGACATTGAAAGTGCGTTAATCGCACTTTCCAAGAACAAGATTTACAGTGTGATCAAATATGGAACGTTGGCAAAACATACATAGTGTTGTCGTCGTAGGGCTCGGTATTACCGGGCTCTCTGTCGTTAAACACCTAAGAAAAAATCAGCCACAGCTTGTGGTCAAAGTCATTGATACTCGCGTAAACCCTCCGGGTGCAGAGCGCTTGCCGGAAGATGTTCAACTGCATAGTGGTGGTTGGAATACAGACTGGCTTTCTGACGCGGATCTTATCGTGACCAACCCTGGTATTGCGCTAGCGACACCAGAGATCCAAGCCGTATTAGCAAAAGGTACGGCAGTAGTAGGTGATATCGAGTTATTCGCTTGGGCGGTGCAGAAACCGGTGATTGCGATTACGGGCTCAAACGGTAAGAGCACAGTAACCGACCTCACAGGTGTGATGGCTAAGGCTGCAGGTTTGGATGTTGGCGTTGGTGGTAACATCGGTGTGCCTGCTCTGGATTTGTTAGAACAAGACGCAGACCTATATGTACTCGAACTCTCGAGCTTCCAGTTAGAAACGATGTCAAGCTTAAAGCTCAAAGCCGCTGCGTTTCTGAATCTTTCTGAAGATCATATGGATCGTTATCAAGGCATGTCTGACTATCGACAAGCTAAGTTGCGTATTTTTAACCATGCTGCTCTTGCAGTCGTGAACCGTGATGATCAAGAAACCTTCCCAGACGCAGAGATGCCATTGGTGACATTTGGCAGCGACAATCAGGACTTTGGTTTCGAGGTGGATGGCAACCGTACTTGGCTGCTCGATCACGGTCAACGAGTTGTCGCAAGTGATGAGCTTAAGTTGGTTGGTAAGCACAACTTATCTAACGCTCTGGTTGCTTTAGCGCTATTAAAAGCTGCGGACGTAAACTATCACAACGCATTGAATGCACTTAAAAATTACACGGGACTGACACACCGATGCCAGGTGGTTGCGGATAATCAAGGCGTCAAATGGGTGAATGACTCTAAAGCAACTAATATTGCCAGCACTATGGCTGCGCTATCTGGTTTGGAATCGACAGGCAAGCTCTACTTACTCGTTGGTGGTGTTGGCAAAGGTGCTGACTTCTCGCCATTAAAACCGATCTTCGCGACGCTTAACTTGCAACTGTGTTGCTTTGGCGCTGATGGTGATGAATTTATGCCACTGCATGAATCTGCAATACGTTTCGACACTATGGAAGATGTGATTCAACAAGTATCTTCGCAGTTAAAACCAGGTGATATGGTGATGCTGTCTCCTGCATGTGCTAGCTTTGATCAATTCGACAACTTTATGGCAAGAGGTGATGCTTTCGCTGCTCTTGCTCAGAAATATGCATAATTAAAGGTTACACACTTCGTGGGTTTAGGTAACGTTAAACGCAGTATTGGCAATTGGCTCAAGCATCCAGCCCCAGAGGCGATGTTTGATCGTCAGTTAGTGTGGATTGCACTGGGTTTGATGTTGACTGGTTTGGTCATGGTAACCTCTGCATCATTTCCAATCAGCTCTCGATTAACGGAACAGCCGTTCCACTTTATGTTTCGTCATGCGACGTTTCTCGTGCTGGCGTTAGGGACCTCCGCTGTTATTTTGCAAGTGCCTTTGCAAGAGTGGTTTAAGAAGAGCCATTACTTACTTTGGGCTTCTTTCGCACTGTTGATCATCGTGCTCTTGGCGGGTAAGTCGGTTAATGGTGCGTCTCGTTGGATTCCCCTTGGGCTGTTTAACCTTCAGCCAGCGGAAGTCGCGAAGCTATCGCTGTTTATCTTCATGTCTGGTTACTTAGTTCGAAAGCAAGACGAAGTACGACAAACGTTCTTTGGTGGCTTTATGAAGCCAATCATGGTGTTTGCCTTCTTTGCAGTATTACTACTTGGTCAGCCAGACTTGGGGACGGTCGTCGTGATGCTGGTCACGCTGTTTGGCATGCTTTTTATCGCAGGTGCAAAACTAACCCAGTTTCTCGCCTTGATGGTGGCAGGTATCGGCGCTGTGGTAGGTTTGATTCTCGTCGAGCCATACCGTATGCGCCGAGTAACCTCCTTCCTTGACCCGTGGGAAGATCCATTTGGCAGTGGCTATCAGTTGACTCAGTCTTTGATGGCGTTTGGTCGTGGTGAATGGTTCGGACAAGGTCTCGGTAATTCAATTCAAAAACTGGAATATCTACCGGAAGCGCATACCGACTTTGTGTTTGCCGTACTTGCTGAAGAGCTTGGTTTCGTAGGCGTAGTGCTGGTCTTAATGCTGATTTTTAGCTTGGTGCTAAAAGCGGTTTACATCGGCAAGCGTGCATTTGAAGAAGGCGAAATGTTCGGAGGTTATCTGGCTTTCGGAATTGGTATTTGGTTTGCGTTTCAAACCTTGGTTAATGTTGGAGCTGCCGCCGGTATTGTTCCAACTAAAGGTTTAACACTTCCACTCATCAGTTATGGTGGTTCTAGTCTAATAATTATGTCCGTCGCAGTGTCCATACTACTGCGTATCGATTACGAATGCCGCTTGAAACGCGAGCAACAACAATCAGAACAACAAGCTAATGAAACAAAATAAACGTTTGATGGTGATGGCTGGTGGTACTGGCGGTCACGTATTCCCAGGTTTGGCGGTAGCAAAACAGCTTCAAGAACAAGGTTGGGAGATCCGTTGGTTAGGTACGGCGGATCGAATGGAAGCGGATTTGGTGCCAAAACATGGCATTGAAATCGACTTTATCAAAGTGAAAGGGTTACGAGGTCAAGGCGTTAAACGTCTTCTTGCAGCACCATTTCAAATTATCAATGCCATTATGCAGGCTCGTGCTCACATGAAACGCTGGCAGCCAGACGCAGTGCTTGGTATGGGCGGTTATGTTAGCGGCCCGGGTGGTATTGCCGCTTGGATGAGTGGTATTCCTGTTGTTCTGCATGAACAAAATGCAGTAGCAGGTTTAACGAACCAATGGTTATCGAAAATCGCTAAGAAGGTTTTTCAGGCTTTCCCAGGCGCTTTTCCAAATGCCGAAGTGGTTGGGAACCCAGTTCGTGAAGACGTGACTCAATTAGCAGCGCCAACTGAGCGCATGCAAGAGCGCCAAGGTCCAATTCGCATTTTGGTGATGGGTGGCAGCCAAGGCGCACGTATTCTTAACCAAACTCTGCCAGAAGTGATGTCGAAATTGGGCGAAGATTACTGTATTCGTCATCAAGCGGGTAAAGGTGCCGCCGAAGAAGTGAATGCAGCATACCAAGCTAATGGTGTGGTAAATGCAGAAGTAATGGAATTCATTGATGACGTTGCAGAAGCTTACGCATGGGCTGACCTTTTAGTTTGTCGCTCTGGAGCGTTAACCGTATCTGAAGTCTCGGCGGCAGGTGTAGGCGCTATTTTTGTTCCATTCATGCACAAAGACCGCCAGCAAGCACTTAATGCAGACCACTTGGTGGATTGCGGCGCGGCGAAAATGATTGAACAACCAGATTTAACCGTTGAGTCTCTGACTCTGCAGATCCAACAATTGGATCGCCAAGCTTTACTTACAATGGCTGAGCAAGCGCGTGGCGCTGCAAAATTGAATGCTGACCGAGTTGTCGCACAAGCCATTGTCGCTTTGACCGAAAAGCGTTAACCGAATTATTGAGAATAGAATTGATGACAATCCAACATACACAAGACTTAGCTCAGATTCGCGCAATGGTGCCAGAGATGCGCCGCGTGAAATCCATCCACTTCATCGGTATTGGTGGTGCGGGCATGAGCGGCATTGCAGAAGTGCTGTTGAACGAAGGCTACCAAATCACAGGTTCTGATCTATCAGAGAATGCTGTGACAGAGCGTTTGGTATCAAAAGGTGCGACGGTATTTATTGGTCATCAAGCCAGTAATGTAGAAAAAGCCAGTGTGGTTGTTGTGTCAACGGCGATCAACGAAGAAAACCCAGAAGTGATGGCGGCACGTGAATTACGCATCCCTATTGTACGCCGCGCAGAGATGTTGGCTGAATTGATGCGATTCCGTCACGGTATTGCCGTTGCGGGTACACACGGTAAAACCACGACGACCGCTCTTGTTACTCAAATCTATTCTGAAGCCGGTCTTGATCCAACGTTTGTGAATGGCGGTTTGGTGAAAAGCGCAGGTACAAATGCGCGTCTAGGCTCGAGTCGTATTCTAATTGCAGAGGCAGATGAAAGTGACGCGTCATTCCTGCACTTGCAACCAATGGTGAGCATTGTTACCAATATCGAAGCCGATCATATGGATACCTATGGTGGTGACTTTGAAACCTTAAAGCAAACCTTCATCGATTTCCTTCATAATCTACCGTTTTACGGCCAAGCAATTGTTTGCATTGACGATCCTGTGGTTCGAGAGTTAATCCCACGTATTAGTCGTCAAGTGATAACTTACGGTTTTTCTGAAGATGCCGACGTACGTATTGAAGATTATCGTCAAGAGGGGCAGCAAGGCAAATTTACGGTAGTACGTAAAGGGCGAGCTAACTTAGATATCACGCTGAATATTCCAGGTCGTCACAATGCATTGAATGCGTCTGCTGCGATTGCGGTTGCTACTGAAGATGACATTGAAGACGATGCGATCCTAAAGGCAATGGCTGGTACGCAAGGTACGGGAAGACGTTTTGATCACCTTGGCGAGTTTGATACTGGCAACGGCCATGCAATGCTTGTTGATGATTACGGCCATCATCCAACAGAAGTGGATGTAACCATTAATGCAGCACGCAGTGGTTGGCAAGACAAGCGTTTGGTGATGATTTTCCAACCGCACCGTTATAGCCGTACTCGTGATTTATACGATGATTTCGCGAATGTGCTTGAACAGGTGGATGTATTGATCATGCTGGATGTTTACGCAGCGGGTGAAAAGCCGATTGCAGGTGCTGATGGGCGCGCTTTATGTCGCACAATTCGCAGCCGAGGCAAGGTAGATCCGATTTTTGTTCCAGAAATCGAGCAATTACCTTCAGTTTTAGCTAACGTTATACAAGACGGCGACCTAATCTTAACGCAAGGTGCGGGTGATATTGGTAAAGTGGCGAAACAGCTGGCAGGTCTTAAATTGAATATAAACAAGATGCTTGGCTGACACATATTGTTGACGCGAAGGACAGATAAAGACTCAGATCTCGATTTTGCGTCAATATCATTGTGATTTATTGCTATCAGTGTTTGATAGTTTACAAGAGCTCAGTATAATCCCAAGGTTAAAGTCAAGACTTTTACCTCTGCGTAATTATATGGGTAAAAAGTACACGACAAAAGTCAGGAAACGAAGACGTTGTTGAATATTGCACTGAATGACGAGCGACCAAACACGGGTAACAACCGTGGTCGCCAAGAAAAAATCTTGGGTGCGTTATTTTTCGTTGTGGTTGTGACTTTAATTAGTTCTGTTTTGTACGCGGCGATCAGTTGGATGTGGGATGACCAAAGGTTACCTCTCTCCAAAATAGTACTTCAGGGGAAACTGGAGTATGTCCAAGCTGACGATGTGCAGGCTGCATTTAGTCGAATTGATCACATCGGTACATTTATGTCTCAGGATATTGATGTATTACAGCAAAGTGTCGAAGCTCTGCCATGGGTAGCGCATGCCGCAATCCGAAAGCAGTGGCCGGATACAGTAAAAGTTTTTTTGACGGAGCATCAACCAGAAGCCATTTGGAATGGCAACGAACTGTTAGATAAAAACGGGTTCGTTTTTGATGGAGATGTTGCTCTGTTGCAAGAAGAAAAAGTGAAGCTGTACGGACCCAAAGATAGCGGACCGGAAGTCTTACAGACTTACCGTGATTTGAGTCCTAAGTTTCAGCAATTGGGTTTAGCGATATCGTCTCTGGTATTAAACGAGCGACGAGCTTGGCAAATCATCCTTGATAACGGTATTCGATTAGAGCTCGGTAAAGAGTCTCTTCTTGAGCGTATAGAGCGCTTTTTTAAGCTCTATAACAAGCTTGGCAGTGACACGCAAAGAATCAGTTATATCGATCTTAGGTACGATACAGGAGCCGCAGTTGGTTGGTTTCCTGAACAAGAGTTAGAAGAGAGTACAGATGACTAAGGCCGCTGATGACAACATTATTGTTGGTCTTGATATAGGCACTGCAACCGTATCGGCTCTAGTGGGTGAGGTTTTACCAGACGGTCAAATTAATATTATTGGCGCAGGTAGTAGCCCCTCACGCGGCATGGATAAAGGTGGCGTGAATGATTTGGAGTCGGTTGTAAAATCAGTACAACGTGCAATTGATCAAGCTGAATTAATGGCAGAGTGCCAGATCAGCCGAGTCTTCATTTCGTTGTCTGGTAAGCATATCGCAAGCCGAATTGAAAAAGGTATGGGCACGATTTCTGATGAAGAGGTGTCTCAAGAAGACATGGATCGCGCTATCCATACCGCAAAATCGATTAAAATCGGTGATGAACAGCGAATTCTTCATGTGATCCCGCAGGAGTTCACCATTGATTACCAAGAAGGAATCAAAAATCCGCTTGGTTTATCTGGGGTAAGAATGGAAGTGAGTGTCCACCTTATCTCATGCCATAATGACATGGCACGCAATATTATTAAGGCGGTAGAACGCTGCGGCCTTAAAGTAGAGCAACTCGTATTTTCTGGGCTTGCTGCTAGTAATGCAGTAATCACCGAGGATGAAAGAGAGCTTGGAGTTTGTGTGGTTGATATTGGCGCCGGCACGATGGATGTGGCCATCTGGACTGGCGGTGCGTTACGTCACACAGAAGTATTTTCGTACGCAGGAAATGCTGTAACCAGTGATATTGCTTTTGCTTTTGGTACGCCAGTGAGCGATGCTGAAGAAATAAAAGTCAAATATGGCTGTGCTTTGAGTGAACTGGTCAGTAAGGATGACACGGTTAATGTACCAAGCGTAGGTGGACGACCATCACGTAGCCTGCAACGTCAAACGTTGTCAGAAGTGATTGAGCCACGCTACTCTGAGCTTATGGGACTGGTTAACCAAACTATCGACTCTGTACAAGCAAAATTGCGCGAAGAGGGTATCAAGCACCATCTGGCTGCGGGAGTTGTACTCACCGGCGGTGCTGCGCAAATGGACGGAGTGGTAGAATGTGCGGAACGCGTATTCCGCAATCAAGTAAGGGTCGGCAAACCGCTCGAAGTCAGCGGATTAACTGACTATGTAAAAGAGCCGTACCATTCTACGGCAGTTGGATTACTTCATTACGCAAGAGACATGCAGTCTAGCGACGATAGCGATTATAATGAACCTAAACGCTCATCTGTAACTGGCTTTTTCGATAAATTGCGTAACTGGATACAAAAAGAGTTTTAACCTGAGTTGCAGGATAAACGGAGACAACACATGTTTGAACCGATGATGGAAATGTCTGACGATGCAGTAATCAAGGTCGTTGGGGTTGGTGGCGGCGGTGGTAACGCCGTTGAACACATGGTGCGTGAATCCATCGAAGGTGTGGAATTCATCAGCGTCAACACTGATGCGCAAGCACTTCGTAAGACAAGCGTTGGCAATGTTATTCAGATCGGTGGTGATATCACTAAAGGTCTGGGTGCAGGTGCTAATCCACAGGTTGGCCGTGACGCAGCTCTCGAAGACAGAGATCGAATTAAAGATTCCCTGACTGGCGCCGATATGGTGTTTATCGCAGCTGGTATGGGTGGCGGTACCGGTACTGGTGCAGCGCCTGTTATTGCTGAAGTGGCTAAAGAGCTTGGCATTCTAACAGTAGCGGTAGTAACTAAACCGTTTAGTTTTGAAGGTAAAAAGCGTTTGGCATTTGCTGAGCAAGGTATCGATGAGCTCTCTAAGCATGTTGACTCTTTGATCACGATTCCAAACGAAAAGCTACTTAAAGTACTTGGTCGTGGTGTAACACTACTAGAAGCTTTTGCAAGCGCTAACGATGTTCTTAAGAATGCCGTTCAAGGTATTGCTGAGCTAATTACTCGCCCTGGCATGATCAACGTCGACTTTGCGGACGTAAGAACTGTAATGTCTGAAATGGGTCACGCAATGATGGGTAGCGGCATCGCCAAAGGTGAAGACCGAGCTGAAGAAGCGGCTGAAATGGCAATTTCTAGCCCACTTCTGGAAGACATCGATCTAGCGGGCGCTCGTGGTGTTCTTGTCAATATTACTGCTGGTCTGGATATGCGTCTTGACGAGTTTGAGACTGTTGGTAATACAGTGAAGGCATTCGCTTCTGACAATGCGACTGTTGTTATCGGTACTTCTCTAGACCCTGATATGACTGACGAAATCCGCGTAACAGTTGTAGCGACAGGTATTGGTAATGAGAAAAAGCCAGATATCACGCTAGTTGCGGGTGGTAAAGCGAAAGTGGCACCGACGCCGCAAGCTCAACCACAGCAACAAGCAGCGGCAACGCAAGCTGAAGAAAAACCGGCACAGACCTTGCAAAATAATCAAGTGCAAGAGAAGCCACAGGTAACTCCTCAGCCGACAAACACTGCTTCTTCTTCTCCAGCTTCGTCGAGTCAAAGTTCTGCGGCTCCAAAGCAAGAAAAGGAAAGTGGTTATTTAGATATACCGGCATTTTTGCGTCGTCAGGCTGATTAATCTTTAACCCATAAATTTGACATGGCTCAAAATTATGGTAGCATTCACGGTCGACGTTACAGACGGCCGTGTTTTGTAGCAAATTTTTGAGAGGCAAGCAGATGATCAGACAACGTACTCTGAAAGAAATAGTGAAAACAACTGGTGTGGGTCTCCACTCTGGTCGTAAAGTCACACTTACTCTGCGCCCGGCTGCTGCAAATACAGGTATCATTTACCGTCGTACAGATGTAAATCCACCTGTAGATTTTCCAGCTGATCCAGCTTCGGTTCGTGACACCATGCTTTGTACTGCATTGGTAAACGATGAAGGTGTGCGTATTTCAACTGTTGAGCACTTGAATGCGGCACTTGCTGGTATGGGCATCGATAACATTGTTGTCGAAGTAGACGCACCTGAAATTCCGATCATGGATGGTAGTGCAAGCCCATTTGTATACTTGCTACAACAAGCAGGTATCGAAACGCAAAATGCGCCAAAACGCTTCATCCGTATCAAAAAGCCAGTTCGTTTTGAAGATGGTGATAAATGGGCAGAATTTGTACCATTTAACGGCTTCCGTATGGACTTCGAAATTGAGTTTAATCACCCAGCGATTGAATCAGACGAGCAACGTTTGCTGTTTGATTTCTCGTCAAAAGGCTTTGTTCGTGAGATTTCTCGAGCACGTACGTTTGGCTTTATGCGTGATATCGAATATCTACAATCTCAAAACCTAGTTTTGGGTGGTAGTTTTGACAATGCTATCGTTTTGGATGATTACCGTATTCTTAATGAAGAAGGTCTACGCTTTGAAAATGAGTTTGTGACTCACAAAGTGTTGGATGCGATTGGTGACCTTTACATGTGTGGCCACCCAATCATTGGTGAATTCCGTGCCTTTAAATCTGGCCACGGTTTAAATAACCAACTGTTACGTGCTGTTCTTGCAGATCAGGAAGCGTGGGAGTGGACTACATTCGAAGAAGAAGTCGGCTCACCAGTAGCATTCGCAGAACCAAATATGGTGCTTGCGTAAATACTTGGCATTAGAATTAATAAAAAACCAGGCTTATGCCTGGTTTTTTGCTATTTGGCTTTAATCTTCGACTTATCAATAACATTCAAGCTTTCAGCATATTGAAATAACGTTCACTTACGATCTTCCTTTTCTGCCATATCGGCTAATCGTTTTAAACGCTCTTGAATTTTAGGTGGCGCCATGTCGGCAATCGTCATTAATGACTTTGCTGCAGATTCTGTTAGTGGTGGACGCTTAGGTCTGTCGTCTTGTTGAAAGCGGTTTCTATATAGTGAAGGATTGATCCTCACTTCAACGCTCATCAGCTTGGCAAAGCCTTGAGTACGAAGTTTATTTAGGATCATGAGGCGATCGTAATCGATCTTCATTTTGATCGCGGCACTAGAGACATCGATCAATAGATGGCCGTTACGAACATTCGCTACTCGGCAATGATCGGCCGTCCCCATGGGTAAGACCTCTTGCAAAGCTTGGTTAAGCTGTAAGATTTCTCCAGCATGTTCTTGAATCTGCTTGAACTGTGACTCAGCAATAACATCTTCAGTCGAGGTTGGACGGTGATCACGCATAGGTAAAATCTAATTTTGTTGAGATATAGCTATTCTAGAGCAGCTTTCTATCAAGGTATAGTTTACATTAACGTCTTTAGCTTCAGTTTTACAATATAGCAAGGTAAAAAGCAAAGTTTGCTCTGGATGGATTACACATATTGCGGTATGCAATATCGGCTAATCAGTCACCACTTTAAGTAAAAACTTCAGAGTGCTTCAAACAAATACGTCTATTTATGGTTGTATCGATTAAAAATCCTTACACTAAGCCACATTGTTTCAAAACTTAGCCTTGAAATATGGATGTTTGAACTCAATATCTTTGATAAATGATTTATCTCAGTATTCTTAGTTCCAAACTGGCAGAGACTGAAGGCATTATGAGTAGATCGGGAACGGTCTGAATAAAGAGAGATTCACGAAAAATGATAACTAAGCTACTGACAAAAGTGATTGGCAGTCGCAACGACCGAACACTGCGCCGCCTTAGAAAAATTGTAAAAGAAATTAATAACTATGAGCCAACATTCGAGGCTCTAAGTGATGAAGAGTTAAAAGCAAAGACGGTTGAATTCCGTGAGCGCCTAGAGAAAGGTGAAACTCTTGATAAACTACTTCCAGAAGCTTTTGCTACGGTTCGTGAAGCATCTAAGCGTGTCTACGGTATGCGCCACTTCGACGTCCAGCTTATCGGCGGTATGGTTCTAAATGCGGGTCAAATCGCTGAAATGCGTACGGGTGAAGGTAAAACGCTGACGGCAACGCTTCCTGCTTACCTAAATGCCCTGGCTGGTAAAGGCGTTCACATTGTAACAGTGAACGATTATCTAGCTAAACGTGATGCAGAGACAAACCGCCCTCTATTTGAATTTTTAGGTATGACTGTTGGCGTAAACGTGCCAAACATGCCTCCTCAAGAGAAAAAAGAAGCGTACCAAGCTGACATCTTGTACGGAACGAACAATGAATTTGGTTTTGACTACCTTCGTGACAATATGGCTTTCCGTAGCGAAGATCGCGTACAACGTGAACGCTTCTTTGCAGTTGTCGATGAGGTGGACTCAATCCTAATTGATGAAGCTCGTACCCCTTTAATCATTTCTGGTCCTGCTGAAGATAGCTCTGAGCTATACACCCGAATCAACCTTTTGATCCCGCATCTTAAAAAGCAAGACAAAGAAGACTCTGAAGAATATCGTGGTGATGGTCACTACACTGTTGATGAGAAATCAAAGCAAGTATACCTCACAGAAACGGGCCAAGAGTACGTTGAAGAACTGTTGGTGAAAAATGGTCTTATGGAAGAGGGTGACACACTTTACTCACCGACTAACATCAGCATGTTGCATCACGTGAATGCCGCTTTGCGTGCTCATGTGTTGTTTGAGCGCAACGTTGATTACATCGTTACTGACGAAGGTGAAGTAGTAATTGTTGATGAACATACTGGTCGTACAATGCCAGGTCGTCGTTGGTCTGAAGGTCTTCACCAAGCAGTAGAAGCGAAAGAAGGCGTTAAGATTCAAAACGAAAACCAAACTTTGGCTTCGATTACCTTCCAGAACTACTTCCGCTTATACGAAAAACTGTCTGGTATGACAGGTACTGCGGATACTGAAGCGTTTGAGTTCCAATCTATTTATGGCTTGGAAACGGTGGTTATCCCAACCAACAAACCAATGATTCGTAACGATATGCCGGATGTCGTGTACCGTACCGAAGCTGAGAAGTTTGCTGCAATCATTGAAGATATCAAAGAGCGCGTTGCGAAAGGTCAGCCAACATTGGTTGGTACCGTATCGATTGAAAAATCAGAACTTCTTTCTAACGCATTGAAGAAAGCGAAGATCAAACACAACGTATTGAATGCGAAATTCCATGAGAAGGAAGCGGAAATTGTTGCTGAAGCGGGTATGCCTGGTGCGGTAACTATCGCGACCAACATGGCCGGTCGTGGTACGGATATTGTGCTTGGCGGTAGTTGGCAATCAAAAGTGGAAGCTTTGGAGAACCCAACTCAAGAACAAATCGATGCGATTAAAGCAGAGTGGAAAGTGGTACATGATCAAGTACTAGATGCTGGTGGTCTACACATCATTGGTACTGAGCGCCACGAATCTCGCCGTATTGATAACCAGCTACGTGGTCGTTCTGGTCGTCAAGGTGATGCGGGTTCATCGCGCTTCTACCTATCTATGGAAGACTCTTTGTTACGTATTTTCACTTCTGATCGTATGGCGAGCCTTATTCAAAGTGGTATGGAAGAAGGTGAAGCTATTGAATCGAAAATGCTTTCTCGCTCAATTGAAAAAGCACAGCGCAAAGTGGAAGGTCGTAACTTTGATATCCGTAAGCAGCTACTAGAATACGATGATGTGGCGAACGATCAGCGTAAGGTTGTCTACGAGCTGCGCGACGAATTGATGAACGTTGAAGACATCAGCGGTATGATCGAGCAAAACCGTGAAGATGTGCTAACAGCGGTTATTGATGAGTACATCCCGCCACAATCACTAGAAGATATGTGGGACGTTGAAGGTCTGCAAGAGCGCTTGAAAGCAGACTTCGATCTTGATGCGCCAGTGAAGCAATGGCTTGAAGAAGACGATAAGCTTTACGAAGAGGCGCTACGCGAGAAGATCATCAATCTAGCCGTTGAAGTGTACAAAGAGAAAGAGGAAGTGGTGGGTGCGCAAGTGCTTCGTAACTTCGAGAAATCGGTTATGCTTCAAACTCTGGATACGCTTTGGAAAGAGCACTTGGCAGCAATGGATCACTTGCGTCAGGGTATTCACTTACGCGGCTATGCGCAGAAGAACCCGAAACAGGAATACAAGCGTGAATCGTTTGAACTGTTTGAAGGTCTACTAGAAGCGCTGAAAACTGATGTGATTACTGTTCTATCTCGCGTTCGAGTTCAGCAACAAGAAGAAGTTGAACGTATGGAAGAGCAACGTCGTGCGCAAGCTGAAGAGGCCGCTCGTCGTGCTCAAGCGCAACACGCAGCAGCACAAAACCCTCTTTCTGAAGGTGAAGAATCTGAAGAAGGTTCAAGTCAGCCAATGGTACGTGATGAACGTAAAGTAGGTCGCAATGAGCCTTGCCCTTGTGGTAGTGGTAAGAAGTATAAACAGTGCCACGGCAAAATCGACTAACGTATTAGTCAGATAATTTTTTAAAGAGTCGCCTAGGCGGCTCTTTTTTTTAAGCAAATTCTGTGGCTGTCGAATTTCATAAGTTTTGATAGCATCGGATAGTTTTAGAGATGCAAAGACCGTTGAAGTGTAACGGCTTGAGAGTTAGGAACCCCTATGAAAAGAATTCACATAGTCGCGGCTATTATTTTTAACCAAGACAAATCAAAAATTTTTATTACAAAGCGTCCAGACGACAAGCATAAAGGCGGGTTTTGGGAGTTTCCCGGCGGGAAAGTCGAGTCAGGAGAAAGTATTGAACATGCTCTAGCAAGAGAACTTGAAGAAGAGGTAGGAATTGAAGTTACTGAGCAAGCCCTTTTCGAGCATTTGGAATATGACTATCCAGACAAATCACTTAAGTTTGATTTTATTACGGTATCTAAGTTCAGTAATGAGCCTTACGGCCGAGAAGGTCAAGAAGGTCGCTGGGTTGAGATAAGAGAATTGGGTAACTATGCCTTTCCTGAAGCGAACGTGCCTATCTTGGAGCGTGTCGTAAAAGAGTTCGCTTAAGCCTGATGAACTTGCTTGTGGTAACCACGGTATGTTGTTAGTTTAAACAGATTAAGCGAAACGAGAGAACGAGAGCAAACCTCGTTATCCAGAGAAGGAGAGAAAGCGCAATGGTTCGTATTGCAATCGCAGGAGCAGCAGGCCGAATGGGCCGTAATTTGGTTAAAGCTTCACACCTTAACCCAGAGGCGACAGTGAGCGCGGGATCAGAACGACCTGAGTCCTCACTTGTCGGTGTCGATATCGGTGAACTTTGTGGTGAAGGCAAATTCGATGTGTTCTTAACGGATGATCTTGCTAAAGACGTCGATAATTTTGATGTAATCATCGATTTTACTGCCCCAGTAAGTACGTTGGCGAATCTTGAACTGTGTAAGAAGCATGGAAAGAGTATTGTGATTGGGACGACTGGTTTCAGTGATGCAGAGCGTGAACTGATTGACGAAGCCGCTAAGCAAGTGCCTGTTGTCATGGCTCCTAACTACTCTGTTGGTGTGAACCTAGTATTTAAGCTTCTTGAGAAAGCAGCCAAAGTGATGGGCGACTACTGTGATGTTGAGATTGTCGAAGCACATCATCGTCATAAAGTTGATGCTCCTTCTGGTACCGCTATCGGGATGGGCGAAGCCATTGCTGGTGCGATGGGCAACAAGCTGAATGATGTAGCTGTCTATGCGCGAGAAGGTATCACAGGTGAACGTACTAAAGATGAGATCGGCTTTGCTACAATTCGCGCTGGCGATATCGTCGGTGAGCACACAGCCATGTTTGCTGATATCGGGGAACGAGTGGAGATAACGCACAAAGCGACCGATCGTATGACGTTTGCTAATGGCGCCGTCAAGGCCGCTGTTTGGTTGAGTGCCAAACCAGCGGGCTTTTATACCATGACAGATGTTTTGGGATTGAATGAACTCTAAATACATAATTATTCGCCGGCGGTAGCCGGCTTTTTTATATCTATAGAATTATTTGTAAATGAAATGATTCTAACAGAAAGTATTTTGGTGCTTACTTTTGTTGTTGTTTTGGTTGTTTTGTGGGTGTTTTGGGTTTTGATGTCTAAAAACCAATGTCTTTTTTGTCGAGTGAACGTTTGCGTGAAAAACTCATACTTTTTTGTGATCTCTAAAAAGTTCAAATTTGTAAAATTCATTAAACCTCTATGCCTCTCTATGTAATAGCATGTAAAAGTTATCTTTTTGGGCCTTACTGATTCAAAATGACCTTACTCGCTAGAAATTAATCATTTATTTTTGATTGTAGGTTGACAGGTTTCGAGTCCAACTTTAGAATACCGCCAATTTGTCTGAAATACCTATTTATGTAGATTTTATAGGTAAAGGAAGGCATGTTTGCAGTTTGATTTATTTTTTTTGCATTTTTATTCTGGAGGTTGTCTTGGGTAAATTAGCACTGTTGGTCCTAGAAGATGGGACAGTGTTCCGCGGAGTGTCCATAGGGGCAGATGGTCTTTCCGTTGGTGAAGTCGTTTTTAATACCTCGATGACGGGGTATCAAGAAATCCTCACTGATCCTTCCTATTCTCAGCAAATCGTCACTCTCACTTATCCTCACATTGGCAATACCGGAACCACTTCCGAAGATGAAGAATCCTCTTCCATTCATGCACAAGGCCTTGTGATTCGCGATCTTCCTCTAATCGCCTCTAACTTCCGTAACGAACAATCCCTCTCTGATTATCTTAAGTCTCAAAATATCGTTGGCATCGCTGATATCGATACTCGTAAGCTCACTCGTATCCTGCGTGAAAAAGGTGCTCAAAACGGCTGTATTGTTGCGGGCAACAACCTAGACGAAGCTTTGGCACTAGCGAAAGCAAAAGAATTCCCAGGCTTAAAAGGAATGGACCTTGCGAAAGAAGTTACAACAAAAGAAGCGTATCAATGGAAGCAAGGTTCGTGGACGCTTGAAGGTGGACTTCCAGAGGCGAAAGATGACAGCGAGCTGCCATACCACGTTGTCGCTTACGACTTCGGCGCAAAACGCAACATCTTACGAATGTTGGTTGACCGCGGCTGCCGCTTAACGGTTGTACCTGCAGAAACGTCAGCGGAAGAAGTTCTGGCACTAAATCCAGATGGCGTATTCTTATCGAACGGCCCTGGTGACCCAGAACCATGTACTTACGCGATTGAAGCAACCAAAGTGTTCCTAGAAAAAGGCCTGCCAATTTTTGGTATTTGTCTAGGTCACCAAATTCTGGCGCTAGCATCAGGTGCGCAAACGGTGAAAATGAAGTTTGGTCACCACGGTGCAAACCACCCAGTAAAAGATTTAGAGCGTAACGTTGTGATGATCACTTCGCAAAACCACGGCTTTGCGGCAGATGAAGCAACATTACCGGAAAACTTACGTGCTACTCACGTATCGCTATTTGATGGCTCTTTGCAAGGTATCCACCGCACAGACAAGCCAGCATTTAGCTTCCAAGGTCACCCAGAAGCGAGCCCTGGTCCACATGACGCGGCACCGCTATTTGACCACTTTATCGAACTAATCAAAAAACACAGCGCTTAATTCGGAGTAGTAGATAATGCCAAAACGTACTGACATTCAAAGTATTCTAATTCTTGGTGCTGGTCCGATTGTTATCGGTCAGGCATGTGAGTTTGACTACTCTGGCGCACAAGCGTGTAAAGCTCTTCGTGAAGAAGGCTACCGAGTTATCCTGGTTAACTCTAACCCAGCAACGATTATGACTGACCCAGAGATGGCAGATGCGACTTACATCGAGCCGATTCAGTGGGAAGTTGTACGCAAGATCATCGAGAAAGAACGTCCTGATGCAGTTCTGCCAACTATGGGTGGTCAGACAGCACTTAACTGTGCGTTAGATTTAGAGAAGCACGGCGTTCTCGCAGAGTTTGGCGTAGAGATGATTGGTGCAACGGCTGATGCAATCGACAAAGCGGAAGACCGTTCTCGTTTTGATAAAGCGATGAAGTCTATCGGCCTTGAGTGTCCTCGCGCAGATACAGCGAAGAGCATGGAAGAAGCTTACAAAGTTTTAGATATGGTTGGCTTCCCTTGTATCATTCGTCCATCGTTCACCATGGGTGGCACTGGTGGTGGTATCGCGTACAACAAAGAAGAGTTCGAAGAAATCTGTCGTCGCGGTCTGGACTTATCTCCGACCAACGAACTTCTTATCGATGAGTCACTAATCGGTTGGAAAGAGTACGAAATGGAAGTCGTTCGTGACAAAGCGGACAACTGTATCATCGTATGTTCAATCGAGAACTTTGACCCAATGGGTATCCATACGGGCGACTCAATCACGGTTGCTCCAGCACAAACACTGACTGACAAAGAATACCAGCTTATGCGTAATGCATCGCTAGCCGTTCTACGTGAGATTGGTGTTGAAACAGGTGGTTCAAACGTACAGTTTGGTATCAACCCGAAAGACGGTCGTATGGTCATCATCGAGATGAACCCGCGTGTATCTCGCTCTTCTGCGCTAGCATCAAAAGCAACAGGCTTCCCAATCGCGAAAATTGCCGCGAAACTGGCTGTTGGCTTTACGCTAGACGAACTACAAAACGACATCACAGGTGGTGCAACACCTGCGTCATTTGAACCAACTATCGACTACGTCGTAACTAAGATCCCTCGCTTTAACTTCGAGAAATTTGCTGGTGCAAACGATCGTCTGACAACTCAGATGAAATCGGTTGGTGAGGTAATGGCGATTGGTCGTAACCAACAAGAATCTCTTCACAAAGCACTGCGTGGCCTAGAAGTTGGCGCAAGTGGTTTTGATGAGATGGTCGATCTGGAAGCGCCAGATGCACTGACTAAGATTCGTCACGAACTTAAAGAAGCAGGTGCAGAGCGTATCTGGTACATCGCCGATGCATTCCGAGCGGGTATGTCAGTCGACGGTGTGTTCAACTTGACTCAAATCGACCGCTGGTTCCTGGTTCAAATCGAAGAAATTGTAAAACTCGAAGAACAAGTCAAGGCGGGCGGCTACGCAGGTTTGACCAAAGAAGTGCTTCGTCAGATGAAACGCAAAGGCTTCTCTGATGCTCGCTTGTCTAAATTGCTTGGTGTCGCTGAAAGTGAAATTCGCCGTGCTCGTGAGCAGTTTGATATTCATCCGGTTTACAAACGTGTGGATACATGTGCAGCAGAGTTTTCTTCTGACACGGCTTACATGTACTCATCTTACGATGAAGAATGTGAAGCAAACCCAACAGACAAAGATAAGATCATGGTTCTTGGTGGCGGTCCAAACCGTATCGGCCAAGGTATCGAATTCGATTACTGTTGTGTTCATGCATCACTTGCGCTGCGTGAAGACGGTTACGAAACCATTATGGTTAACTGTAACCCAGAAACGGTATCTACTGACTACGATACGTCTGATCGTCTGTACTTCGAACCAGTAACTCTGGAAGATGTACTGTCTATCGCTCGCGTTGAAAAACCAAAAGGTGTGATTGTTCAGTACGGTGGTCAAACGCCACTTAAACTGGCTCGTGCTCTAGAAGCGGCTGGTGTGCCAATCATTGGTACTAGCCCAGATGCTATCGACCGTGCGGAAGACCGTGAACGCTTCCAGGCCGCTGTTGACCGTTTAGGTCTACTTCAGCCAGAAAACGCGACAGTAACAACGATGGAGCAAGCGGTTGAGAAATCGAAAGAAATTGGCTTCCCATTAGTTGTTCGTCCATCTTATGTACTCGGTGGTCGTGCGATGGAAATCGTGTACGACGAGCAAGACCTGCGTCGCTACTTCAACGAAGCAGTAAGCGTATCGAACGAGTCTCCAGTTCTGCTAGACCGTTTCTTGGATGATGCAACCGAAGTTGATATTGATGCTATCTGTGACGGTGAACGCGTCGTTATCGGCGGTATCATGGAGCACATCGAACAAGCGGGTGTTCACTCTGGTGACTCTGCATGTTCACTGCCTGCATACACGCTAAGTCAGGAAATTCAAGGCAAGATGCGTGAGCAAGTTGAGAAGTTAGCATTCGAACTCGGTGTACGCGGTTTGATGAACACGCAGTTTGCTGTGAAAGATAACGACGTTTATCTAATTGAAGTGAACCCTCGTGCTGCTCGTACGGTACCATTCGTATCGAAAGCGACAGGCGCTCCTCTAGCGAAAATCGCTGCACGTGTAATGGCGGGTCAATCTCTAGAGTCACAAGGCTTTACTAAAGAGATTATCCCTCCTTACTACTCAGTGAAAGAAGTGGTTCTGCCGTTCAACAAATTCCCTGGTGTTGACCCTCTATTGGGCCCTGAAATGCGCTCAACAGGTGAAGTAATGGGTGTGGGTGCAACGTTCGCAGAAGCTTACGCGAAAGCAGAGCTAGGTTGTGGTGCGGTTTATCCTGAAGGTGGTCGTGCGCTACTGTCTGTACGTGAAGGTGATAAAGAGCGTGTTGTTGACCTAGCTTCTAAGTTAGTGAAACTGGGTTACCAGTTGGATGCGACACACGGTACTGCTGTAATTCTGGGCGAAGCGGGTATTAACCCACGTTTGGTAAACAAAGTACACGAAGGTCGTCCACACATTCTTGACCGCATCAAGAACAACGAATACACCTACATCGTAAACACGGCTGCTGGTCGTCAAGCGATTGAAGATTCGAAAGTTCTACGACGTGGTGCACTGGCAGAAAAAGTGAACTACACAACGACACTGAATGCAGCGTTCGCTACATGTATGTCTCATACTGCAGACGCAAAAGCGTCAGTAACTTCGGTTCAAGAGTTACACGCTAAAGTGAAAGCGAGTCTAGACGCGTAACAGATAAAAATCAGTAAGCTCATTAATCAGGGCTTACATGACAACCTCATTGCCCGCTCATTTGAGCGGGCTTTTTTATATCGAGGTTTTTCTAAAATGAAGAGCATTAAAGTGTGCTAGGAACGATTGGTATGCTTCGCTTTTGAAGATCATCAAGCTAATGATGGCAAGCAATGTGCCCAAAGAGGAAGAAATAGTACTACCACTTGCTACAACAAAATTAATGCTGCAAGTGAGAATGATAAAAGAGATAGTAAGTAAGTTTATTTTTGCAGCAACACTTAATCCTTTGCTTATTGTCAGAATGTTTGGAATGCATACAACAACAACCGTAATAGCTCCCAATGTAAGAAGGTAAGTATCTAGAGCAATGTGTTGAGTGAAAGAAAACCAGTCATTCCAAATGCTTAAGCTAATAGCCAGACCAATAGTCAATGCCAAGTATAAACATATACTTAGTGAGATGTTTGCTATGCTAATTGATTTAGTATTCAACTTTCAATTCCTCATAGATTCCAATTGCAAGATTTCTTAACTCTCCCGAATAACCACTTCCTACTATGCTAATTGAGCCTCCAATTGCATCTAGAAGCTGATGAGAAATGGATGCGGATATTGTTGCTTGTGAATACCTCTTAGGAATTTCTCCTGACAACATTAGCTGTTTACGAGCTTTATTCGAAATACTCGGAAGGTTTTTACGGATGATTTCTTTAGTTAATCTTGTTCTCTCTTGTCTGTTTAAGCCTTTTAGAATCTCGGGAACGCCTTTCTTAGTGGTTTGCTTAAGAGATTGAACCATTTTTATCGTTTGATATCCGCTAGCACCCGCTCCAGCTAAGGATATGTAATCTAAAGCTTTAGTTGTATTTTGATACCACTCATTACTGTCTATATCCGATAATTTATCTGGTGATTTAGATACCATACGGGTTCTTGCTACTCCAATAGCACATTGAGCTGTGGCAGCAACAGTAGCGGCGTGTGAGATATAGGACATAGTTACGCCCACAGGACCACTTACTGGTATTGTTAGCCCCGAACCAACTACTCCAATCCAGCCAATTGCTGCACCAATACAGCTAATGCTCGCTGATAGAAGCTCTTGATTGAATCTTGATTTTGATTCTTCCTGTTTTATTTTTTTTTGCAAATTCTTGAGATGATTGTAATTTTATCGGTTCTCGTAGAATGATAAATGTAGGATTGATATGGCATGTGGATTTAAAGTCTCTTAAGCGTACAACGGTGAATTTGTTATCAATATAAATTACACCCGCACCGCTAGTCTCTGGTTTAGCGTCAATAACGTTGAATAGCTGATTAATATTCACTATCTGTTCGATTTTTAAGCGTAATTGCTGTTCTTTTATTGATGGTCGAGTCAGTAAGGCTTCCATTATTTTCGTTTTTTATCAGATTAAATATTTCCTATTAAGACAGCATTTTCTTTTTCTATCAAAATATTAAGAGGCTCTTGAGGTGAGGCTCTATATTTGGATGTAATTGATATTTTTAATGTATCATTCTCTAGATTTATTAACTGATGAAAATTAGGAATAGATTGGTGTCTTGACTTTCCATTGGTAGTTTTGTGAATAAGTGCTACCGTTTCTTCCTCTTTGATACCTCTTCAAAAAGGAAGTGTAGTGGAAATCACGGTTGAGATTTTGTTGGCCTTATTTTTGGTTGCGACTGCCGCAGGCTTTATTGATGCGATGGCTGGTGGGGGAGGGCTCATTACGCTCCCTGCGCTTTTGGCTGCGGGGTTGAGTCCGACTCAAGCTCTAGCAACCAATAAGTTACAAAGTTCGTTTGGCAGTTTCTCTGCTAGCTGGTATTTCGTGCGTAACGGTATTGTCAGCTTAAAGGAAATGCGTTTTGCGATACTCTGCACTTTTATAGGTGCTGCAATCGGTGCCGAGGCTGTGCAGTTTATTGATGCTAGCGTACTCACCAGTTTGATCCCTGTTCTTTTGATAGCCATTTCCCTCTATTTTTTACTCGCGCCAAGTACGCGAAAAATCGATGGAGAACCAAAGTTATCTGAAGCGATGTTTGCGCTATGCATTGGTGGTGGGATCGGCTTCTATGATGGCTTTTTTGGCCCTGGGACTGGATCTATTTTTACTGTTTGTTTTGTTGCACTAGGTCACTTTTCTTTGGTCGAAGCCACAGCTAGAACCAAAATCCTCAATTTCACGTCAAACATAGCGGCACTACTCTTTTTTATCTTAGCTGGGTTGCCAGTGTGGAAGCTTGGCTTAACTATGGCTGTTGGCGGTTTTCTTGGTGCTCAGTTAGGGGCGAAGGTCGTGGTAAGTAAAGGGCAAAAATGGATTCGTCCTCTAGTTATAGTAATGTCGATGCTCATGGCAACGAAACTTCTTTGGCAACAACATCAGCAATGGATTCTGTCAGTGCTTTAACTCGTTCGCTACGATATGTGCTGTGACGTAAGCAGATATGTATTGGTCGAACTAACTGATCTAGCTCTTCAAAGTCATAGCAGAACTTAGATGTGATATTAAGTGTCGTTAGGATAGATTTAGGGATTAAAGCGGGAGCCATACCTCCCAAAGCCAGTTGTGCTGCCGCAGTATACGAATCCATTTCCATCAAAGGTTCGATTCCGTGTTTGGATAAAATAGCTTGTTGATATGTGTTGGCAGGGTTAGTTAGGTCATTGGTCAAAATAGCTTTAGGTAGTTGTGAAAGTGAATGTCGACTGACAATTGAGAAAGGTTCATCGGCGAGGTGAAGGCTCATTAATCCATGATGAGGTGGTAGATAGCCAGCACAAAATCCCAATGTTGCTTTGCCTGATTTCACATTCTCAATAATGCGTGGCGTATGATTGGTCGATATTCGTATGTACTGATCATGGGCAAAGTGTTCTGCCATGATCATACTGAGGTATCCAGCGACTAAGGTTTCAGAGCAGTCTATCTTGATCAAAGAAGTATCTTCTATTTGTTGTTGATCGTAGATTTTTCCTCTTAACTCATTGAACGTTGGCTCGATCGTGTTGATGAGCGCAAGGCCATCGGAGGTCAGCTTTATGTGCCGACCATTTGGCTCTATCAATTTTTTTCCTAACTTCTTCTCTAGATTTGAAATACGTTTACTCACGGCAGACTGACTAATATAGAGTTGACTGCCCGTGCGGCTCATGGTTTTTTCTTTACTGAGGACAAGTAACGTTTCAATACCTTCAAGCAACATAATGATTAATGAAAGTTAGGAATGGTTGAGATAATTTAGCGAATTGCCCAAGAATTGGCGAATCAAATGAGCATAAATGAGAGGAGTCGACACTTGGTCGACTCCATGATGAGTGATGTTGTTGGTGTTTAACGGTTAATGGCGAAAGTTGGCAGGGATAGATGCCAACGAATCGCACCGAGACGTATAATGAGCGTTGAGATTACACCAGCGAGCAAAGCCGTTGAGTGGTCATAACCCATGTTTACCGCCATCGTATGGAAGATGCCGCCAATAATACATGCCGTAGCATAGACTTCACTTCTTAATACCATAGGAACTTCGCGAGCCAGCACGTCTCGTATAATGCCACCGCCACAGCCAGTAATAACCCCCATTATCACCGCGACCATCCCAGATGCATTGTAGGCGAGTGCCTTTTCTACTCCTATTCCCACAAATACAGCGAGACCGATGGCATCACAAACGGGTAATACCCACCATGAGAGTCGCTTGGGTCTTCGAATAACAAGCATGGTTAGTAGACACGTAACAAATATCACCCATAAGTAAGTCGTATCTGTTATCCAAAATACGGGAGTGGCACCAAGCGCCATGTCTCGGATTGTTCCGCCACCTATAGCAGTCACACTGCCGAGCACGATAACGCCGAATGGATCCATTTTTAAACGGCCCGCCAGTAATACGCCAGAGATAGCGAAAACAGCGGTACCGAACAAATCGATCATATAAAGCAGCATGGAGTCCATGTTACTTAGTACCTTTAAATAGTGTGAGAAAAAATGGTCGGAAATTGTACGGTATTTGCCACGAAATCGTTAGCGTTTTTGACGAACGCTTTTAAAGTGCTCACACACTTCCTTGATCGCGTTCAATGTGCGTGGTGTCGGACGGTTAATCCAATCAGAGTTTAGGGACCAGATGTGTTTGTTTTTAAGGGCAAGAAGCTCATTACTCCACTCAGCCCACATACCATCGTTACTCATTGCGTGACGAGAAGTAAAAATAACCTCTGGCTGGCGAGTAATGACTTGCTCGATGCTAACTTGAGGATAAGGCGCGCTGGATGCGGCGAAAATGTTCTCACCACCGCAAAAAGTAAAGACTTCACTTGGCCAGTTCTTTCCAGCGACAGTGATGATAGGCTTTTCACTCAACTGATAAAAGTAACGAACTTTCTCGTTCGTGTTGTACTGTTCTTTTAGTGTACTCAGCTGCGTTCTAAAATCTTCAGCGGCCTTTTTTCCTACTTGTGGAGTTTCGCTGTATTGGCTGAGTTGCTCGATATTATTGGCGATATCTTCTAATGAACCTGTAGTGGAGTAATAGATAGGAATACCGAACTGTTTAATTTTCTCCAACTCTTTAGCGGGGTTTCCGGCTGGCCAAGCAATCACTAAGTCCGGTTGAAGAGCAATAATGCGCTCTAATTTAATTCCTTGATAATTTGAGACTCTTTCTAGCTGCTTTGCCTGTTCTGGATAATCGCTCATTTCGCTGACAGCAACAAGCTGGTCTCCTAGCCCTGCAGCAAAGGCAATTTCGGTGGCATGTGGAGCTAAACTTATAATGCGTTGAGCGGGTTGAGCGACGGTCGCTGTCGAAACAAACAGCGTTAATGCGAAGCATAATTTATTCATCATAATCCTTGATAAATTATTCCTAAAAGCAAACTTTGGATTGCGATCCAAGCCAGGACGCGCCAAACGAGCAGCGTATGTATTTGTGAAAGGTGAATAGCCGATGGCGCAATGCGCCCACCGATTTTTGCGCGCTCTGCACGCACACCTTGATAGATAGCAGGGCCGCATAAAGACAGTTGTAGTTTGTGTCCGATAGTACATAACACCCAACTAGGTCCTGGTAAGGGCCAAGACTTCGCTTGCTGTTGTATTCCAGAGAGCACATTACTTGTATTCTTTCCGGCAGCTAAAAGTATGGCAAAGAGACGAAGTGGAATAATATCCAGAGTAGCAACCAGTTGAACCACAGGTTTACCAAAGGGCAAATATTGGCGTCGGCTAGGGGACCACACTCGCGCTAATTCTGTTGTGAGTCGATACATTAACGCACCAATACCACCTGTTAGTGCGTACCAAAATAGCACACCGATCACGTTGCGGCTGTATGCCATAATCAGGGTTTCTGAGCCAGCTTTACCTATGCCAACGAGCGAGAGGCTACCAGTATCGCGATTAAGATATGGTTGCAGTAATGCTCGACATTGGGCTTTGTCTTCCGAAGAGATACTTGTGACGAGCTGTTTCGTTAACGTTTCGCTGTTGCGCCAGTCTAGCGCAAGGATCAATAGAACCAGTTCATATAAAGGGATTTGCCAAACAAATGGCTTTACTGCAATCAGTAATATCAAGCAAGGAAACAGCATCAAGCCTAATGCAAGACTGCCTGAGATTACACTCTGTGAGTAATTGTGATTATTGTTCACTTTGTTAGCTAGCTGCTCTGCTAGCTTTCGCCATAAAGTGATGGGGTGCGCTGAATGGGGGATTGGCACTAAAAGGTGCAAGATCAGTGCACCCCACATAATGAGGAGCGCACCGTTGGCATAAAATGACTGAAAAACTTCTTCCATGAATGAGTCGTTTACTTAATGAGTTCCAGCATTTTGAATACCATTTCGGAAGAGCTTTTTGCTGCTAGAGGCAGGAACTCATCAAAGCTCATTGGTGATTCTTTATCAGCGACATCAGAGATTGCACGCACAACAACAAACGGTGTGTTGAATTGGTGACAAGTTTGAGCGATAGCAGATGCTTCCATTTCTACAGCGATAACTGACGGGAAGTGTTTACGAATAAACTCTTGACGCTCAGCAGTACAAACAAACGCATCGCCAGTACAAATTAGGCCGCGAACCGCATGAGTGTTTTCCATTTGTGCTAGGGCTTTTTCGGCTAAGTCCATTAGCTTGTCATCCGCTTTGAATGCAGCTGGTTGACCGGCCATTTGGCCAATCTCATAACCAAAAGCGGTTACGTCTGCATCGTGATGACGAACTTCTGTAGAGATAACTACATCGCCAAGGTTTAAGCTTGAATCGAAACCGCCAGCAGAGCCTGTGTTAATCACAACGTCTGGTTGGTATTCATCAAGAAGGATTGTCGTGCCCACTGCCGCTGCAACTTTACCGATGCCCGATTGTAGTACGACGACTTCAACATCGTTAATTTGACCAGAGAAAAACGTACAACCTGCTTTATTTACAGTTTTGCAGTTTGTAATTGCTTGCTTCAGGATGGTCACTTCTTGTTCCATCGCACCGATGATACCAACTTTCATAACACTCTCTTTAGGTAAATATTTTAGTTGGCCGAGAGTATAGCACTCCCCGTTGGCAGTTTTCTATTTGATGAGCTTAGCTTGAGTGAGCTTTTCTCGTAATTGATCGGCGCGCTTTCTGTTTACGCCAAAATCAGAGTAGCCCACACGAGATTCCGAGCGCACAATCAGTTGGTCTCCTGCTATTTTTAGTTCGAGGTCATCCACGAAGCGCATGATTTTAGATGTGCACTCGATACGAAGGTAGTTGCTTTCTTTCACCGCGGTTTTCGCGCCTGGCAGTTCAAGCGCAACTTGCTCAATAGCGTCGATGTTCGCTGAATCCACTAAGATGAATGGCGTTAGGTTGTATTTTTCTCGCGTGTCTTGGGTGGAGACGCAGTTTGGTTTGTCACCACAAGGTGATTGAGAACGATCCGTCATGGTTGTGACTCCTTGGCTACAAGCGGTTAAGCCGAGCAAAGTAATGGAAAGGAGAGCGGCTTTTTTCATTGGTTTTATCCCTTATCATAGGAATTTAATTATATGTAATAAAAGAAAAAAGGATCCAATAGTAGGATCCTTTTTGAGACGTTAACAGTGATTAAACTTCGAGGTAATCGAGAATGCCTTCTGCCGCTTTTCGTCCTTCATCAATTGCGGTTACGACAAGATCAGAACCTCGTACCGCATCGCCACCCGCGAAGATCTTTTCGTTGCTGGTCTGGAACTGGAACTCTTGCTTAGCTGGGGCTTTGATACGACCCCATTGATCCAAATCGACATCAAACGGTGCTAACCAGTCCATTTTGTGCGGCTGGAAACCAAACGCCATGATAACAACGTCTGCTGGTAGAACGTGCTCGCTGCCTTCAACGGGCTCTGGACGTCGGCGACCCGCTTCATCAGGTTCACCAAGTGCGGTTTTCACCACTTTGACCCCCGAGACTTTGCCTGACGCATCCACTTCAACTCCCAAAGGCTGAAGGTTGAACATGAACTTCACGCCTTCTTCCTTTGCGTTTTTTACCTCGCGACGAGAGCCCGGCATGTTGGCCTCATCACGACGATAAGCACAAACTACGTTGGAGGCACCTTGGCGAATTGAGGTACGAACGCAGTCCATTGCTGTATCACCACCACCCAGTACGACGACTTTCTTTCCTGCCATATCGATAAAGGGTTGGTTACTCTCAAGATCCATGACTTTGTAGGTGTTCGAAACTAAAAATGGCAGCGCGTCATACACACCCGGCGCATCTTCATTATCTAGACCTGCACGCATGTATTTATAGGTGCCAACGCCCAAGAAAACAGCATCGTATTCATCAAGCAGCTCTTGCATTTGGACATCTTTGCCTACTTCCATGTTCATGCGGAACTCGACGCCCATTTCAGTGAACACACGGCGGCGGTTTTCCATCACGCCTTTTTCAAGCTTGAAGGAAGGAATACCGAAGGTCAGAAGGCCTCCAATTTCAGGGTAGCGGTCAAACACGACTGGCTTAACGCCATTGCGCACTAGGATATCCGCGGCAGCCAAGCCAGCTGGGCCTGCTCCAATGATTGCAACCTTTTTATCGGTCCACTCCACCTTGGACATATCTGGCTTCCAGCCCATTTCAAACGCTTTGTCGGTAATGTACTTTTCTATGTTACCGATGGTGACGGCACCAAAGTCATCATTAAGCGTGCATGAACCTTCACATAGGCGGTCTTGAGGACAAACGCGCCCACATACTTCCGGTAGGCTATTGGTTTGATGCGATAGTTCAACCGCTTCAAGAATACGACCTTCATTGGCAAGTTTTAACCATTGAGGGATGTAGTTGTGGACTGGGCATTTCCATTCACAATATGGGTTGCCACAATCTAAGCAGCGATCCGCTTGTGCAGTCGCCTGTTGTTTAGTGAACGGTTCATAGATTTCAACGAACTCGATCTTACGAACTTTTATAGGCTTTTTCGCAGGATCTACACGCTGCACATCGATAAATTGATAAACGTTCTGGCTCATGATTCAAACATCCTCCATGATTACTGTGCTTGAACACGCAGCTCTGCGGCACTGCGGCTCTGGTGACCAAGTAGCGTGCGAAGATCTGCCGCTTGTGGTTTCACCAAATAGAACTTTGGAATCCATTCATCAAAGTTCGCCAAAATATTTTCTGCATGACTCGACCCTGTTTCTTCAAGGTGTTCCGCAATTAGGCCACGCAAATGTTCTTGGTGGATGTAAAGATCGGACAATGAGATGGCTTCGACAGACTCAGTATTAACTCGACCTTCAAAGCTTTGGTTCTCATCCAGAACATAGGCAAAGCCTCCAGTCATACCCGCGCCAAAGTTCACACCTGTCGCACCAAGAATGGCAACAATACCGCCAGTCATGTACTCACAAGCGTTATCGCCAGCACCTTCAATGACGGCTATCGTACCTGAGTTTCGTACGCCGAAACGCTCACCTGCTTTACCGGCTGCAAATAGTTTACCGCCGGTCGCGCCGTACAGGCAGGTGTTACCAATGATAGTTGCTTCATTGCATTTAAATGCGGTGCCAAGGTGAGGTTTGATAACCACTTTACCACCCGCCATGCCTTTGCCCACGTAGTCGTTCGCATCGCCCGTGAGGTAAAGCTCTACACCACCTGCGTTCCAAACACCAAAGGACTGACCTGCGGTGCCGTCAAGATAGATTTTGATAGGGGAAGCCGCCAATCCTTGGTTGCCATAGCGTTTTGCTATTTCGCCAGATAAGCGTGCACCAACAGAACGATCAGTGTTGATGACATTGTAGAAGAAACTTGCCGATTGACCGTTTTCGACCGCATGCATGGCATCATCAATGATCTTTTGGTTGAGCTCAGCTTTATCAAACGGTTTGTTTGGCTCTGTCCAAAATAGCGGATGACCCTCAGGTGATACTGGAGCTTCTAGAATATTGGATAGATCCAGCTTGGTCTGTTTCGCTGTAAATCCCTCTACTGCCTCAAGTAAATCGGTACGACCAATCAAGTCCGTCAGCTTTTCAACGCCAAGTTCTGCGAGTAATCCGCGCACTTCGTCTGCCAGGCCGATGAAGTAATTCATCACCATTTCTGGTAGACCTTTGAAGTATTCTTTACGCAGTGTCTCGTCTTGAGTCGCAACCCCAGTTGCACAGTTGTTGAGGTGACAAATTCGTAGGAACTTACAACCCATAGCGACCATTGGCGCAGTACCAAAACCGAAGCTTTCTGCACCTAAAATTGCGGCTTTAACTACGTCTAAACCAGTCTTTAGACCACCGTCTACCTGTAGGCGGATCTTATGACGCAGACCATTAGCTACCAGTGCTTGTTGTGTTTCTGCCAACCCCAACTCCCAAGGGCTACCAGCGTATTTTACCGAAGTTAATGGGCTTGCTGCGGTACCACCGTCGTAACCCGAAATGGTAATAAGATCAGCGTAAGCCTTGGCTACGCCCGTTGCGATGGTGCCGACACCTGGCTCGGAGACGAGTTTTACCGAAACCAGCGCATTCGGGTTGACTTGTTTAAGGTCGAAGATCAGCTGGGCCAAATCTTCAATCGAATAGATATCGTGGTGCGGAGGAGGGGAGATCAGAGTCACGCCTTGTACCGAATAACGCAGTTTTGCGATTTCTGCGGTGACTTTGTGTCCTGGTAGCTGTCCACCTTCACCCGGTTTCGCACCTTGTGCCACCTTGATTTGTAGTACATCCGCATTAGTTAGGTAATGCGGCGTTACACCAAATCGGCCAGAAGCAATCTGTTTGATACGTGAGTTACGCTCAGTACCGAAACGGCGAGGATCTTCACCGCCTTCACCCGAGTTAGAGTAACCACCAAGACGGTTCATCGCCGTTGCAAGTGCTTCATGCGCTTCTGGGCTAAGTGCGCCAATGGACATTGCCGCTGAGTCAAAGCGTTTGAACAGTTCAGTGCGTGGTTCTATTTGCTCAAGTGGCAGCGGTGAGTCTGATTTTTTCAGCGACATTAAGTCACGCAGCATGGCAACAGGGCGTTGGTTTACCTGCTTAGCAAAGCTCTGATAGTCGTTACTTTCGCCAGATTTAACGGCCTGTTGCAGCGTGCCAACGACATCCGGGTTGTAAGCATGATACTCACCTCCATGGACGTACTTTAACAAGCCGCCATGATCAATCGATTTGCGTTTCGCCCATGCTTTACGAGATAAGTTTGTAAGATCTTGCTGGAAGTCGTCAAAATTCGCGCCTTCAATTCGAGTTGTGACGCCTTTAAAACACAGATCGACCACATCTTGGCTCAAGCCAACTGCTTCAAACAGTTGTGAGCAGCGGTAAGAGGCGATGGTTGAGATCCCCATTTTCGACATGATCTTGTACAGGCCTTTGTTGATGCCGTATTGGTAGTTTTGCATCACATCGCGGTAGTCTTTCTCTAGTGCTTTATCATCAATCAGTTTACCTAACGCTTCATAAGCAAGGTATGGGTAAACCGCAGTGGCACCAAAACCAAGCAAGACGGCAAATTGGTGTGGATCACGGGCTGTTGCGGTTTCGACAACAATGTTGGCATCGCAACGTAAGTTCGCGTCAATCAGACGAGTTTGAACGGCGCCGACTGCCATTGCTGCCGGAATTGGTAACTTACCTTTGATCAAGGCTCTGTCCGAAAGAACCACTAAAACCGTGCCTTCACGAACGACTTGCTCTGCTTGCTCACACAGATCATCAATGGCTTGTTTGAGATCTTTCTGTTGTGGATCGTAGTTGATATCGAGAATGGTATTACGGTAATGATCGTCACTCAGCTCTAGTAGTTGCTGCATGTCTGAATAGAGCAGTACTGGAGAATCAAAGGTTACACGATGCGCGTGGCCATCGGTTTCACAGAAGACGTTCATCTCTTGGCCGATGCTGGTCGCCAGCGACATGACGTGTTTCTCACGCAGCGGATCGATTGGTGGGTTGGTGACCTGCGCGAACTTCTGACGGAAGTAATCAGTCACCAAGCGCTCTTTCGAAGAAAGAACCGCCATCGGGGTGTCATCACCCATCGAACCGACGGCTTCTTGCCCCATATCACCGAGGACACGCAATACTTGATCGACTTCTTCATTGCTCATGGCAAACTGCTTTTGATAAGTCTTAAGCAAGTCTTCATCAAAGCTGCGCTCACCTACTTGATCTTCAGGCAGCTGAGAGAACGGTGTTAGTTTGCGAACGTTGTTCTCCATCCATTCGCGATAAGGGTGACGAGATTTCAGGTCATTATCGATCTCGCTAGACTGCCAAAGCTTACCTTTACGAGTGTCGATGACGAGCAATTCCCCCGGACCTACACGACCTTTTTTGGCAACTTCATCTGGGGCGTAATTCCAAATCCCTACCTCAGATGCCAGAGTGATCAGCTTGTCTTTGGTAATTATATAACGCGCAGGACGTAGACCGTTTCGGTCTAGGTTACAAGCAGCATAACGACCATCGGACAGTACGATACCTGCTGGGCCATCCCATGGTTCCATGTGTTTGGAGTTGAAATCGTAAAACGCACGCAAATCCGGATCCATATCCGGGTGGTTTTGCCATGCTGGCGGTACGAGCATACGCATGGCACGGAAGATATCCATGCCGCCAGCTAAAAAGAGATCTAGCATATTATCTAAGCTAGACGAGTCTGAGCCTGTCTCGTTCACAAACGGTGCTGCAGTTTGCAGGTCAGGCAGCAGTGGTGACGAGAACTTATAAGCACGAGCGCGTGCCCATTGTCGGTTACCTTCAATGGTATTGATCTCACCATTATGAGCAAGGTAGCGGAACGGTTGAGCTAATGGCCAACGCGGTTGAGTGTTGGTAGAAAAACGCTGGTGGAACAGACAGATAGCAGATTCCATACGTAGATCGGCAAGATCAAGATAAAAGCGCGGTAAGTCCGCAGGCATGCATAGGCCTTTGTACACCAAAACTTGAGTCGATAAGCTACAGATGTAGAAATCCGGATCTTCGGTGATTTGTTTCTCGATGCGACGGCGTGCGATGTAGAGACGACGTTCAATGTCGCGTTCGCGCCAACCTGCCGGTGCAGAGACAAAGACTTGCTGAATATTTGGAAGCGAGTTGGCCGCAATTGGACCGAGTACTTCTGAATTAGTTGGTACTTCACGCCAACCAGCCACAGTTAGCGTCTCTTGCGCCAGTTCTTTGTTGACGATGTCTTTAGCGAGTTGAGCTTTGACTGGATCTTGGTTGAAGAAAATCATCCCTACGGCGTATTGCTTGCCAAGGTTGAAACCATTTTCTTCGGCAATAAGACGTAAATAGGAATCGGGCTTTTGTAATAGAAGACCACAACCATCACCAGTTTTACCATCGGCGGCGATACCACCACGGTGAGTCATGCGGTCAAGTGCAGAAATTGCTGTACGTACCAGCTTGTGGCTTTGTTCGCCTTCCATATGCGCGATCAAGCCAAATCCACAGTTGTCTTTCTCAAGACTTGGATCATAAAGAGCCATTGCAATTCTCCCTTTGCTTATCCGTCATCCCGACAGATATATCAACACTGCTTACGTTGATATCGATGACTAACTATGCGTCATCTTTATAGCTTTATGTATAATTATTCAGTAAAAGTTGTGAAATATTTAACATTTTTTGAGTGTTTTATTTTCATCAACTTCACAAGCTATAGCTTATTGTAAAAAAGGTCAAGTTATTAGTGGATCATCACGTGAATATACGATTTACCATTTAATAAGCTAAAATAGTTTAATAATTTCAAATAGATAGAAAATTGATTGTTACAAAAAAGTAACATTTGATTCTGTGGGAGATAAAAAAGACCAGCATAAAATGCTGGTCAAAATAGAAAGATTGGAAGGAATTGTTTTCTTTCTTCACCGATAGCCATCGATATTGCTGATGGCTATTAGGCAATTGAAAGAGAGAAGCATGACTGCTTCGTTAAGCAGAAAGCATCAGTGAATCTGCTTTTGCTTCTAGGTTTGTGCCACCCATTAGATAATCATCGATAGCACGGGCACATTCGCGGCCTTCATTGATACAACGAACCACCAAAGATTGGCCTGTTCGCATATCACCAGCAGCAAATACGCCTTCTTGGTTAGTAGCAAAATCTTGAGTTGCTACGTTACCGCGATCGTCTAGTGCGATATCCAGTTGAGCAAGTACGCCTGTTGGTTCAGGGTGTAGGAAGCCCATCGCTAGAAATGCCATATCACATGGAATCACACGCTCGCTGCCTTCTACTTCTTTGAAGCTTGGGCGCTCGCCTGGTTTCGCATCTTGCCAAACGATATCAGCCAAACGAAGACCAGTAACTTCACCTTTGTCATTGCCGATGAACTCTTTGGTGAGGATGTTCCAGTGACGATCGACACCTTCCTCATGAGATGTCGAAGTACGCAGGATCATTGGATATTGAGGCCAAGGCATATTAGCAGGACGCTTTTCTGGTGGAATCGGCATGATTTCCACTTGAGTTACACTTGCTGCGCCGTGACGGTTTGATGTTCCCACACAGTCTGAACCCGTATCACCACCACCGATAACCACAACATGTTTACCCGCAGCGTGAATTTCTTCCGTTTTCAGGTCCATGTTATTGGCGCGACGGTTGTTTTGACCTAGGAACTCCATCGCGAAGTGAACGCCTTTTAGTTCACGACCCGGAACGGGCAAATCACGTGGAACCGTTGAGCCACCGGTTAGTAGAACCACATCGAACTCTTGACGCAATTGTTGAGCATTTACATCAACACCGACGTGTTGGTTTACTTTAAACTCAATGCCAGCTTCTGCCATTAGATTGATCTTGCGATCAATGACTTCCATGCTCAGTTTAAAGTCTGGGATACCAAAACGTAGCAGACCGCCCACTTTCTCGTCTCGCTCGAATACTGTCACGGTATGGCCTGCGCTGTTTAGCTGCTCAGCAGCCGCAAGACCAGCAGGTCCAGAGCCAATGATCGCCACCGTTTTACCAGTGCGAGAACGTGGCGTTTTTGGTTTGGCGTACCCTTCACGATACGCCGTTTCTACGATAGTTTTTTCGATATTACAGATAGTGATTGGGTCTTGGTTGATACCAAGAACACAAGCACTTTCACATGGAGCAGGGCAAACACGACCAGTAAACTCTGGGAAGTTGTTCGTCGAGCTTAGGATGTTCCAAGCTTCTTCCCAGCTATCACGATAAACCGCGTCGTTAAATTCTGGGATGATGTTACCGATAGGGCAGCCGTTATGACAAAACGGCACGCCACAATCCATACAACGAGAAGCTTGAGTATTGATCTTGTCACCAAACTCCTCGTTCAGAACGAACTCTTTGTTGTTCTTGATGCGTTCAGCTGGGTCAATCTTCTGTGGTAGTTCACGACCATGCTCTAAAAATCCAGTAGGCTTACCCATTATACGGCCTCCACTTGAGTTTCGTTTCCTTGAGACAGTGCTTCAGCTTTGCGTTTTTGAAGAACCGCTTTGTAGTCACGCGGCATTACCTTAGCCATAGAGGCTAGGCTAGCTTCAAAATTGTCTAGGAAAGACTGAGCGACTTCACTTCCTGTGAATTGAACATGCTTAGTTAGCATGTCGAGTAATAGATCTCTGTCTTCTTGCTCGATTGGATCTAGGTCTACTAGCTCTGGGTTCAGTTTCGACTCAAAGTCACCTGATTTATCCCATACGTATGCCACGCCGCCACTCATACCTGCGGCAAAGTTACGACCTGTTGAACCTAGGATAATTGCTGCACCGCCCGTCATGTATTCACAACCGTGGTCACCGACGCCTTCTACTACTACTTTCGCGCCTGAGTTACGAACACAGAAACGTTCACCAGCCATACCGCGAATGAAAGACTCACCCGAGGTTGCACCGTAGAAACACACGTTACCAACCACGATGTTGTCTTCCGCGACAATACTTGATTTTGCATCTGGGTAAAGTACTAAGGTACCGCCAGATAAGCCTTTACCCCAGTAGTCGTTCGCGTCGCCTTCCACTTCGAACTTCACGCCCTTAGCTAGGAATGCACCGAATGACTGACCCGCAGAACCTTTGAACTTCACGTTCATTGGCTGAGGTAGACCCGCATCTTTGTACACTTTCGAGATTTCGTTCGACAACATGGTACCTGCAGAGCGGTCCGTGTTGACGATAGGGAACTCGGCATTCACCGCTTCGCCTTTCTCTAGTGCAGGAATCGCTGCTTGAATCAGCTTACGGTCTAGCACTTCTTCTAGGTTGTGGTTCTGTTGAGCTTGGTTGAATACACCATCAGCTTCACGTGGTTGCTCAACGTGGAGAACAGGAGACAGATCTAGGTTCTTGTATTTCCAGTGAGAAATGTCTTGGCGAATCTTCAGCTTCTGACCTTGACCGACCATTTCATCGATAGTGCGGAAGCCAAGTTCAGCCATGATTTCACGTAGACCTTGTGCCATGTATTGGAAGAAGGTTACGACGTCTTCAACGCGACCATCAAAGCGCTCGCGAAGCGTCTTGTTCTGAGTCGCGATACCAACAGGACAAGTGTTCTTATGACACTTACGCATCATGATACAACCTTCAACCACTAATGCTGCGGTTGCTACGCCCCATTCTTCAGCACCAAGTAGTGTTGCCACTGCAAGGTCGCGAGGTGTCTTCATCTGACCATCCGCTTGAACCACGATACGGTTACGTAGACCGTTCTTCAGTAGCGTTTGGTGCGTTTCTGCCAAGCCAAGTTCCCAAGGAAGACCTGTATGGCGGATTGAAGACATTGGTGATGCACCTGTACCGCCGTCGAAACCTGCGATTAGTACAACGTCCGCTTTCGCTTTCGCGACACCAGAAGCGATCGTACCTACGCCTGCTTCTGATACCAGCTTCACGTTTACACGGCCTGCGCGGTTCGCGTTCTTCAAGTCGTAGATAAGCTGAGCCAAATCTTCGATTGAGTAGATATCGTGGTGTGGTGGTGGAGAGATAAGGCCAACGCCCGGAGTCGAGTGACGCGTTGCACCGATCCAGTCATCTACTTTATCGCCTGGTAGCTGACCACCTTCACCTGGCTTCGCACCTTGAGCCATTTTGATTTGTAGCTCTTCAGCGTTAGTTAGGTAGTAAGAGGTTACGCCGAAACGACCTGAAGCCACCTGCTTGATTGCAGAGCGTTCCCAATCGCCGTTCTCTTTGCGCTCGAAACGCATTGGGTCTTCACCACCTTCACCAGAGTTCGATTTCGCGCCAAGACGGTTCATCGCAACTGCCAGTGTGGAGTGTGCTTCGTAAGAAATAGAACCGAATGACATTGCACCTGTCGCGAAGCGTTTCACGATGCTTTCAATTGGCTCGACTTCATCGATAGAGATAGAGCCTGCTGGGTTTTTAATGAACTCAAGTTGGCTACGCAGAGTTACCGCGTTGTCACCTTGCTTATCTACTGCAGTCGCGTATTGCTTGAACTGATCGTAGTTCTTGTTGCGCGTAGACTCTTGCAGTAGAGAAATGGTTTCTGGGTTGAATAGGTGCTTCTCACCACGCTGTTTCCATTGGTAAACACCACCAACATCCAGCATTTGAATTGGGATTTCGCGTTGTGGGTAACCGATGCGGTGACGGATCAGCACTTCTTTGGCGATATCATCAAGGGTTAGACCTTGGATACGAGAAACTGTACCTGTGAAGTATTTGTCTACCACGGATTTATGGATGCCCAAGGCTTCGAAGATTTGCGCACCATGGTACGACTGTAGCGTTGAGATACCCATCTTCGAGAAGATCTTCAGAAGACCGCCATTGATCGCTTTACGGTAGTTGTTGAACAGATCACGAGGGTTCGCTTCTGGATCCAACTTCTTCGTACGTTGAAGTTCAATGATGGTTTCAATCACTAGGTAAGGGTTAACCGCATTCGCACCGTAACCAAGTAGCGTTGCAAAGTGGTGCGTTTCACGCGCGTCACCAGTTTCAACCACGATGTCACACTTCGCACGTAGACCTTTACGGATCAAGTGGTGGTGTACCGCACCAACTGCCAGCATTGCTGGGATCGCCGCGTGGTTTGAATTCACTGCACGGTCAGTGAGTAGGATGATTGAGTAACCATCGATAACCGCGTCTTCTGCGTATTGGCAGATACGTTTTAGTGCACGCTCAAGCTTGCCTTGATCTTCATTGGCTTGGAACACGATATCCAGCGTCTTCGCTTGTAGGTGCTCGTTATCGATCGCACGCAGCTTTTCAAGCTCTGAGTTGGCTAGAACAGGTGATTCCAATTCTACTTTCTGACAGTGAAGTGGTGTTTCAGTCAGAAGGTTTTGGTCTTTACCCAAGTAAGTGTTCAGCGACATAACCATACGCTCACGGATCGGGTCGATCGGTGGGTTAGTTACCTGTGCAAACAGCTGCTTGAAGTAGTTTGAAAGATGCTGAGATTGATGAGATAGAACCGCAAGAGGCCAGTCGGCACCCATTGCTGATAATGGCTCTTTCGCATCATTCGCCATTGGAACGATGATTTCGTTCACTTCTTCAGTGCTTACGCCAAACGCTTGTTGGCGGTGTAGAAGGTGTTCTGGCTTAGGTTGGCTGAACTGGTTGCTCGCATCTGGCAGCTTCTTCAAGCTCAGTAGGTTTTCTTCTACCCATTTCTCGTAAGGCTGTGCTGTTGCGATGGTGTCTTTCACTTCTTCATCGGAGATGATGCGACCTTGCTCTAGGTCTGCAACGAAGATACGACCCGGTTGTAGGCGACCACGGAACTCAACGTTCTCTGGTTCTATATCCACAACACCAGATTCAGATGCCATCACTAGGAAGTTATCTTTGGTCACTGTGTAGCGAGAAGGGCGCAAACCGTTACGGTCTAGTGTCGCACCAACTTGAACACCATCAGTAAAACATACTGAAGCAGGACCATCCCATGGTTCCATGATGTTCGCGTGGTACTGATAGAACGCGCGACGTTTAGGATCCATGTTTTTGTTTTCTTGCCATGCTTCCGGGATCATCATCATCAATGCGTGTGGCAGGCTGCGACCAGACAGAACTAGGAGCTCAAGTGCCATGTCAAAGTTAGATGAATCTGAGCTGCCTTCCTGACAGATTGGAAGAAGCATGTCGATTTCAGCCTGAGTAAACAGGTCTGATTCTAGAATTGCTTCACGGGCTTTCATCCAGTTCAAGTTACCGCGAACTGTATTGATTTCACCGTTGTGGGCAATGTAACGGAAAGGCTGTGCAAGACGCCATTTCGGGAAGGTATTGGTAGAGAAGCGAGAGTGTACCAGTGCTAGTGCAGTCACCATGGTCGGGTTTTGCAGATCAAGGAAGTACTGAGGTACTTGCTCGGTCGTTAACTGACCTTTGTACACCAATGTCTTGTAAGACATTGAGTTAATGTAGAAGTCGTCACCAATGTTCGAAACGCTTTCTAGGCAAACACGTACAGTGTAGTTACGAAGTACGTACAGTTTGCGCTCTAGCTCTTCAGGTGTGATGCCAGGGCCACCAGAGATAAACACATGCTCAAACTGAGGTTCTGTGCTTAGTGGGTCTGCACCGATCATTGAGTTATCGGTTGGCAATACGCGGTAGCCGATAACTTCAAGGTCTAGACGTTGTGCATTACGTTCTAGAATGTCACGGCATTGCTCGCGTTTGTATTCGTCTTTCGGGAAAAGAACGACACCAACACCATACTTTTCAAACGAAGGCAGTTTAATGCCTAGCTTAACGGCTTCTTCTAATAGGAATTCATGAGGTTTTTGTAGCAAGATACCCGCACCGTCACCGCTGCATGGGTCACAACCTTGACCACCACGGTGTTCCATGCGAGCCAGCATATCCAATGCTTGAGTCACTACTTCATGAGATTTACGGTTTTTAAGGTGAGCAACAAAACCGATACCACAAGCGTCATGCTCCAGTTCCGGAGTGTACAGACCCTGTGGATTTTGCTCTCTATCTACCATAGATACATCCTTCCAGTTCAATGTCGACGCAAAAGTACCGGGCAGAAAATACTACCTAGACTATTGATTACGTCTTGTCCTTTATATTTATTATCGCCACCGATCTAGGTTGACCGGTCTTGATTCCTTTCCGTATCTCGCAGGAAAAGTTTTGCGAGAAAAACAATCCTTGGTGGTATCCCTTTATTTATTATCACTATCTAGTGATTTATATAGGTAGGAGTGGGATAACACCGACAAATCCCGCAGTGTGCTTTGTAATAAAAGTCACAAAAATAACGGGGTTGTGTAAGTATCCTACAATTTTGTCACTTCAGAATGCAATGAAAAAGTCGGCGTTGTGACCCAATTTTTTCGTTTAATTATGCATTTTTAGTTTAACATTTACGCAACATGAACGTTTTTTGTCTTTAATTATGCAAGTTTATTGATTTTGACCCGCATGATGGGTGTTTGAATTGATTAATATTGTGTGTTTTTTCTTGCAGGGATGTAATTTATTTACACAGATCGTAGTGAGATTGATTACGATTTATTGTTGGTGAGAATTTATGCAGTTACATGAGTTGGTCAATACAATCGGCCAAGATCTTCAGCGTCGATACGGTGAAAAGGTTCATAAGTTAACATTGCACGGTGGATTTAGTTGCCCTAACCGCGATGGCACGATTGGGCGGGGAGGATGTACATTTTGCAATGTGGCTTCGTTTGCAGATGAAGAAGTCCAGATAAAAAGCATTCACGAACAGTTAAAAGATCGCGCAGGTGAAATTCACAGAGCGAAGAAGTATCTCGCTTATTTTCAGGCCTACACCAGTACCTATGCAGAAGTACAAGTTCTCAAAAACATGTATGAGGAAGCACTAAAGGCTGCAGACATGGTTGGTCTTTGTGTGGGGACGCGTCCTGATTGCGTCCCTGATGCGGTATTGGATTTACTGTCGGGCTATGTACAGCAAGGTTATGAAATTTGGCTAGAACTAGGTCTTCAAACCGCCAACAATGACACCCTAAAACGTATCAATCGTGGTCATGACTTTGAGTGTTATGCCGAAATCACTAAGCGTGCGCGAACACTCGGAATCAAGGTTTGTACTCACTTAATTGTGGGTTTACCCAAAGAAACCCGCGCCGAAAATATTGAAACGCTGCAAAAAGTGTTAGCCGTGGGAACGGATGGCATCAAGTTACATGGCTTGCATATTGTCGAAGGTAGCACCATGGCGAAAGCTTGGCGTGCTGGAAAGCTAGAAGCCCCTGAATTAGAAGAATATGTTGCGATCGCCAGTGAAATGATTCGTATGACACCACCAGATGTGATTTATCATCGCGTTTCATCAGCAGCTAGGAGGCCCACGTTATTATCGCCTCTGTGGTGTGAAAACCGTTGGCTAGCGATGACGGAAATTGGTCGAGATCTCAGTGCTCATGGTGCTCAAGGGAGTCTTACGGGGAATACCTTTATCTATACTAAACCGGAATTAATAGCAGATCGCTCAATAAATAACTGATATATTTTAACCAGTGTTCTTTGAAGGTTTAAACGATGGATCAGTTACTCAATTGGCTTTGGGGTGGTCAAGGCGGTTATGGCTATGTCGTCTTGTTGTTAATCGCAGGCGTGTGCGCGTTAGCACTGATCTATTTGCACTTTCAGACATCACTTAAGCAACTAGTAACGGATTCTCCCTATCCAGTCATAGTGGTGGACACTAGCCATGCTCAGCTCTTGCTATCTAACCAGGCTGCGATGCAGTTATTAGGCATTCGCTCTTTGGGAACGGGGTATTTGTATCCTGCTTTATTCGATATTCATGAGCTTGAGCAGTTTCTCGATCGCTTCTCTAGTCGTCATTTTCGTCAGCAGGCTTTTGACTGGCGACTATCTGATAGTGAATCTATTAAAGTGGAGCTGTCAGGCAGAAAGAGTTTATTGCGCAATCATCGAGTTTGGATTCTTTATGCTCAGCCATATCAAGCCACTCACCAAGAGCAGCAACAAGAACTTGCACAATTAATCATCGCACGTTCGGCATTAGACTCACTTTCAGAGCTGATTTGTACCCAAGACCGCCAAGGCAATCTGTTAACGACCAATCGAGCATTTGATCAATTCTGGCAAGGGCGAAGGGAAGAAGCTTGCGCATCCAAGACCTTGGGTGAGATGACCAGAAAAAGCGAACGTAAATGGACAACGGATCCACAAGGTCGAAGTTGCTTACTGGAAGTCAATCAAAACTCTCTTGTTTCGCCGAGTGGTGAGCTTATCGGTACGCTGTCTATTAGTCATGACGTGACTGAATGGCACAAGATGCAACAGAATCTGCGAGATGAAATGGAGCGTCGCAAAGATACAGAGGTGGCGCTAGCGCAAAGAGATACTATCTTACAAACGATTCTGGATGCCAGTCCGGACTCTATTGGTATTTTCAATGAGAACATGGTCTATCAAGCGTGTAATCAGCCTTTTGTTAAGGCGTTAGGAATTTCAAAAATTTCTGATTTGATAGGTAAGCGCCTCCAAGACGTGATTCCTAAAGAGATGTACGCGCGCTTAGCAGACAGTGACTTAGAAGCATTACGCCAGTTAGAGCCAGTTCGATACATAGATAAAGTCGTGAGTAGTGATGGTAAAAGTACGTGGTTTGATGTGGTGAAATCGCCTTTTAAAGATAAAGCATCAGGAACGAATGGTGTGCTGATCATGGCGCGTGATATTTCTGAGCGTTATCTTGCAGAACAAAAGTTGGAAAAAGCCAACCTAGAGTTAGAAAAATTGAGCTTTATGGATAGCTTAACTCAAGTATCGAACCGACGCCGTTTCGATGAACAACTGCAGGTATTGTGGTACCACCATGCTAGAGAAAAGCTGCCGCTCACCATCATGTTATGTGACATCGACTTTTTCAAAGATTACAACGACTGTTACGGTCACCAACAAGGTGATGAAGCGTTAGTCAGTGTTGCTACCGTGTTTACACAAGTCATCAATCGTTCTTCGGATTGTGTTGCGCGTTATGGTGGCGAGGAGTTTGGTTTTATCTTGCCGAATACCACCACGGAAGGTGCGCGCAACGTAGCACAGCGTATTCATGAGAAAATTCTACAGCTTGATATGGAACACGACAGTTCAGAAGCATCTGAACGCCTTACCGTCAGTATCGGTCTAGTCTCTTACATTCCTCAGCATGGTGATGAACCCGAAATGGGCATCGCTATGGCTGACAGTGCGTTATATCAAGCTAAAGCTGATGGACGTAATCGCACTTGTATTCACCCCAGTTCTTGCTAACGCTTTGTGACCGCTTGCTCTAAGTTGATAGCTGATTGTTTAAATCACCGTATTAAACACGTTAAACTTACACAAGCCTGTGCGCTCGTTGGTTTATCTTTTTATCTCGTATCACAAGAGCAGATCGCACCGTGTGTTTTTCACTAATCAAACAGACCTAAATTGCGTTAGGTCGAGTGCATTTACCTGTTTTTCATCATCGAATGGCGCTATCTAGCCACCACCATGGAGTAGTTAATGAAACCCATGAAAAATCTCGCCCAGTATTATGTCGACTTGCTAGTCAAACTGGGGATTGTTCGCTTCTCTATTTTGCTAGCCCTTGCGCTGGTGGCATTAGCTGTTGTGGTGCAGGTAGGGATTACTTTAGCTCTCAAAGGGCGAGTAGATGATATCGACATTGTCCGTTCGGTGTTTTTTGGTCTATTGATCACCCCTTGGGCGGTTTACTTCCTCTCTGTGGTTGTCGATCAACTAGAAGAGTCTCGCCAGCGTTTAACTAAGCTGGTGTCCAAACTGAAGGACATGCGTTCGCGAGATCAAGAGCTGAATTACCAACTTCAACAAAACATTGAAAAGCTTAACCAAGAAATTGAAGAGCGTATTAAAGCGGAAGAAGCACGTGAAGAGGCGATGCAAGACCTCGAAAATGAGGTGTTCCAACGCGAACGTACTCAATTAGAGTTGGCAGAACGTACCGCATTACTGCGTTCATTTATTGATGCCTCACCAGACTTAATTTACTACCGCAATGCGGATGGTGTTTTCTCTGGCTGTAACCGCGCGATGGAAGAGCTAACGGGCAAGAAAGAGCACCAGTTAGTCGGATTAAGCCCTTGGGATGTGTATAGCAAAGAAATCGCCGAGCATATCGTTGATACTGACCAAAAGGTTTTTGCCGATAATCAAGCAATTACTTACGAGCAATGGCTCGAATACCCAGATGGTCGCAAGCATTACTTTGAGCTGCGTAAAGTGCCATTTTACAGCAAAGATGGCCGCCACCTTGGTCTCGTTGGGTTCGGTCGTGATATCACTGAACGTAAGCGCCATGAAGAGTCGTTAGAGAAAGCAAGCCGCGACAAAACTACCTTCATCTCAACCATCAGTCATGAGCTGCGAACGCCGCTGAATGGCATTGTAGGCTTAAGTCGTATGCTTCTAGATAGTCCGTTGACAGAAGAGCAGCGTAAACACATGCAGACCATCAATGTGAGTGCGATTACTCTAGGTAACATCTTCAACGATATTATCGATATGGATAAATTTGATCGCCGTAAGTTAGAACTATTACCTGCGCCACTTAACTTCGAAGACTTCGTCGCAGAGATTGAGAGTATCTCAGCTCTGATGGCGGAACAAAAAGGGTTACGCTTTGACTTAGAACGTTTAAGCGACTTGCCAAAAGCAATTGAAGTGGATGCAACCCGTCTACGTCAGGTGATTTGGAACTTGGTCAGCAACGCAATGAAGTTCACCAAGGAAGGTGGCGTTGTGATGACAGTGAGCGCGGATGTCGAAGACGATTTTGCGACCATTATTATGGAAGTGGAAGACACAGGTATTGGTATCCCAGACGAAGAGCTAGATAAGATCTTTGCGATGTACTACCAAGTGAAATCAGGCAAGGACAACCTGCATGCGGTCGGTACAGGTATTGGTTTGGCGGTATCTAAGCAACTGATCAATATGATGGATGGTGACATTACGGTTACCAGTGAGGAAGGCTTTGGTAGCACTTTTACTGTATCGATCCACGTTCCGATTGTTGAACTAGCTGAGCCAGTCATTGATGCGAAACGCGACAATGTGCGCCTCAACATATTTATGGTCGAAGACATCGAGCTTAACGTAACTGTGGCTAAATCGTTACTAGAGAGCCTAGGGCACTCTGTCACCGTGGCAATGACGGGCCAAGAAGCGTTAGTGAACTTTGTGCCAGAAAAATACGACTTAGCGTTGTTGGATATCCAACTGCCTGATATGACGGGCTTTGATGTCGCCAATTATTACCGCAAGCATTATAACAATCTTCCTCCATTGGTCGCCTTAACTGCTAATGTAATGAAAGATCGTCGTGAATACTTAGATAACGGCATGGATGATGCGATCAGTAAGCCGCTGGCAGTGAATGCTATTCAGTCAGTGATTGATAAATTCTTCGCTCACCAGTTAGAACAGCCTAAGGAAGTGGTGAGCGGTCCCGAAACAGTGGAAGAGCCAGTGCCTTCTCCTGTGATTGAGACACATTTGCTCGATATGGATATGTTAGAGTCTTACGTCGACATTGTTGGTGCAAAACCTGTCTACGACAGCATAAAAATGTTTGAAGATATGATGCCAGACTATATCGATGTCTTAGATTCGAACATGACAGCGAAAGATCAAGATGGGATTGTTTCTGAAGCGCATAAAATCAAAGGTGCTGCAGGTTCAATTGGCCTGAAACGTATCCAAAGTGTGGCGCAAAAAGCGCAATCGCCCGATATGCCAGCATGGTGGGAAAACATTTCAGACTGGGTTGAAGAGATCAAAAATGAATACCAAAACGATATTCAAGTCCTCAAAAGTTGGTTGGAACAAAGGAAATAACATGAAAAGAATCGCACCATTGGCATTAGCCATGGCATTGATGGCAGGCTGTAGTTCCGTTCCAAATGTGAATTGGCAACAAAACAGTCAGATTACGATTAATGAGGTTAATGTTGAGCTCAAAAGTAATTTATGGGTGAACCTCATGCCGAATATTGGGGACGTGGAAGAGCAAAGTATTCAAGGTGCACTTTACCTCGAAGGAGATCAGTTACTTCCTGCAAATCTAACGGCAGAAGCTCTTATTATTAAACAGGGGCAAAAAGAGTGGTTGGTGGACAGTGCGTCTTTAGATACTCGAACGCACAGTGAAAGCCGATGGGAGGTGGCGTTCTCGTCTCACATTGATGTGAACACAGAAAAATCGGTTGATATCGCAGTGCTTCTAGACGATGCGGGTAAACAGCGTTGGTTAGTCGAAAAGTACGTGAAGATTAACAAGGTTTATTAACCGCAATGATGTTGCATTAGTCGTTAGACCTAAAACAAAAAGGGCTTGCTCAATGAGCAAGCCCTTTGCATATTAGCGGTTAAATCTAATCTTCTAGATCGCCACAGAAGCGGTAACCTTCGCCGTGGATAGTGGCGATGATTTCTGGCGTACCTGAAACAGACTCAAAGTGCTTACGGATACGACGAATCGTTACGTCTACAGTACGGTCGTGTGGCTTAAGTTCACGACCAGTCATCTTCTTAAGAAGATCTGCACGAGTTTGAATCTTACCCGGGTTCTCACAGAAGTGCAGTAATGCGCGGAACTCAGAGCGAGGTAGCTTGTAGCTATCACCAGCAGGGCTTACTAGAGAGCGGCTGTTGATGTCTAGTACCCAACCGTTGAATTCATACTTTTCTACCGAGCGCTTCTCTTCTTGCACCGCGTTAGAGCTCATTGAGCGACTAAGTAGGTTACGTGCACGAATAGTTAGTTCACGTGGGTTGAATGGTTTAGTGATGTAGTCATCTGCACCAATCTCAAGACCTAGGATCTTGTCTACTTCATTGTCACGGCCTGTCAGGAACATTAAAGCAATGTTCGCTTGCTCGCGTAATTCACGCGCTAGTAGAAGGCCATTCTTGCCTGGAAGATTAATGTCCATAATAACCAAGTTGACTGAGTTATCAGACAACACTTGGTGCATCTCTTCACCGTCACTGGCTTCAAAAACAGCGTATCCCTCTGCTTCAAAAATACTCTTAAGAGTGTTACGAGTTACTTGCTCATCTTCAACGATAAGAATCTGCGGGGTTTGCATTGGCGGTACCTAAATTTGTGACAAAATTGTGCTAATAGAATAAATTCTAGGCAAAAATATAACATACAGGTAATGTGATTTTGATAATAAATCAAGTTGATCAAAAAAACACTTCTTTCAGTTATCCGCCCTCCATGGAATTTTGCCAACTCACCAGTATCCAATGGCGACGTTTATTCTAAAGGGCTTGTTTACCTTTCATTTCCTGCTTTCAGTGGGGCCTGAAACGTAAACACCCTAAGATATTGAGCGGATTTTATATTGTTAACAGCATGCTAACAATGCTCAAATGTTAATTCCATTCAGTTTGTTGATTTATATCAATTGATGAAATGTAACTGTTATTAATCGTTTAAGACTTATGATAGAAAAAAGTAATAAGAACATAGACGCATCGTTATGGAATGCTTATTCAGAATCTTTTTTCAGATTCGAAGCCGAGTGGCGTGTTTCAAACTATGCTGTGATAACCGCTTGGAACCCATACAGTAACTTGAGGTCCAAAGAAGAGAACAGCATAAACAATCACGCGTTAGAAAAACAGCTACAGCACGTTAATTACGCGCCTGTCACGGTAGGTGATAGCGCTTTTACATGGTATGAGGAAAGCTTTGCCGTCGAGTTGTCGCCAGAGGTAGCCGTTGAATTGGCGAGTGACTTTCAACAAAACGCGATTTATTACGTCATTAATGACCAACTTTATCTTATTGCGTGCTCGCAGCCGAAAGTTTTTCATACGTTAGGCTCCATTAAACCTCGGCTCGTATAGAAGGTATAGAAAAGGATACTGCTCACTGAAGCACCGCTTGGGTGAGAAAATTCACGGAGGAAATATGAGAGACATTACACCCGATATTTGTGACCAATTTGAAGACCAAGTGAGCTTGCTTACTTTACCATTGCAGAACTTTGGTCAACGTAGCGCTTTTTACGGTGAAATCGTTACGGTGCGCTGCTATCACGATAACTCGAAAGTGCGTGAAGTACTGGGCGAAGATGGAACGGGTAAAGTATTGATTGTTGACGGACATGGATCGTGTCAGAGAGCATTACTCGGCGATCAATTAGCGATACTCGGAATAGAAAATGGGTGGGAAGGTATCATTGTCTATGGTGCAATACGCGACGTAGCACAAATATCTCAAATGGACATTGGTGTTCAAGCTCTTGGAACTAACCCGTTTAAAACAGAGAAACGCGGGATAGGAGAGGTAAACGTAACCTTAACGATGCAAAACCAAATCGTTCAACCTAAGCACTACGTTTACGCGGACTGGAACGGTGTGTTGATTTCTAAGCAAAAGCTGGACTTCTAAAAACGAAAGCCTAAACCAACCTCAAAGCCTTGTTGCCAATCTTGGTAATCAAGAGTCGCGTGAAGATCCAGTTTATCGGTAATTTTTACGCGACTTGATACTTCAGCCGCGAGGCTACTGTCGTCTTGGCGAATACCTTCCGCTGTTTCATTCTTGTAAGAGCGAACTGTACTTTTCAGCGTGACACGATCATTAAAGTGATAGCTGATCCCACTCAAAAAACCACTTTGATTTTTGGTAGGAGAGTTATTGACTCGCGCACCGACATAAACGTCTACCGAATCAAAAAGTTCGTAAGCGTAACCCGTATCGATATTCCAAACATCAAAACTGTCAGACTGATAACTGTCGCTGGAAATGAATAGTTTATGAGGAGAAGGGGATATTTTACCTGGAAGCGGCGGAAGCTCGTTTGCTAGACAAACACCAGGCACAAAAAACAGCAACAGAAAAAGCCCTCTTTTCATGTTCACCACTCCTTGTGTCAACTTTTTTATTAGTATGCGCCCAAAGCTTCTCACTATTAAAGCATAGAATATGAAAGCTAGCTCACCTATTTTCTAAATAATTCGATCCTATGAACATAAGTCACAGTTAAGTTGTTGTTATGTGTCACAACCCTCTCGAATTATTTGATCGTACGTTTTATGGCAAAGATCAGACTAGTTATTAGATAAAAAACCGAACTGGTGATGATGGTTAAGTCCTTTACAAAAACTAACTGTAGATTTTTAAATGATCAATAATGTGTAATTAACTATAAATATCAATGACATTGCTTAGCAGAATTCTCTGAAAGATGGAAAAACAAACAATTTTTTGTTGACTATGTATCAGAAACTCGGTAAACGTAGAGTTAAGCAAACACAATTAACGTTGAATATTTATTTATGCCATCTAACAGCCTAGTAGTAATGACCACGACCATTATTATTACCGACACGACACATGTTGGGGCAGGCTGCTGAGCGAAAGAAATTCACAAAAAAGGCCTGTATCCAACAAGATACAGGCCTTTTTTTATGCTTTTTTATCCAGAATTTAGACAAATTTAAGAAGATATACCGGAGGAAGGGATGCGAGTATTGAAGTTTGGCGGATCATCACTAGCTGATGCAGATCGCTTTTTGAGAGCGGCAGACATTATTGCCAATAACGCTCAACAAGAAGAAGTGGCGGTTGTTCTTTCCGCTCCTGGTAAAACAACAAACAAATTGGTTGCGGTCATTGAAGGCGCATTGCGCAATGGTGAAGCAGAACTACAAATCAAAGAGTTGGAGGAGTCGTTTAAAACGCTCTTCACTCAAGTCCAAGCAGTACTACCCAATATCGATGGTTCAGCTTTCGATAACCAAGTGAAAACTTCTCTCTCTCAATTACGCCAATTCGTTCATGGCATCAATCTTCTTGGCATGTGCCCAAACAATGTTAATGCACGTATTATTAGCAAAGGCGAACGCGTTTCGATTCAATTGATGAAAGCGGTGTTAGAAGCCAAAGGCCAGCCTGCACATCTTATCGACCCAGTTGAATACCTATACGCAAAAGGTGATCACCTTGAAGCCATGGTCGATGTTGAAGTTTCGACTCAGAACTTCCGCCAGAATCCTCTTCCTCAAGGTCATGTGAACATCATGCCTGGCTTTACCGCAGGTAACGAGAAAGGTGAATTGGTAACACTTGGTCGCAATGGCTCTGATTATTCGGCGGCGGTTCTTGCGGCGTGTCTGCGCGCAGATTGCTGTGAGATCTGGACAGACGTAGATGGTGTGTACAACTGTGACCCTCGCTTAGTCGAAGATGCTCGCCTACTTAAATCTCTTAGCTATCAAGAAGCGATGGAGCTTTCTTACTTCGGTGCTTCCGTTCTGCACCCGAAAACCATCGCCCCAATCGCACAGTTCCACATCCCATGTCTGATCAAAAACAGCTTTAACCCACAAGGTGCAGGAACTTTGATTGGGCAAGACACTGGTGAAGACAATCTGGCGATCAAAGGTATCACGACGCTAAACGACCTAACTATGGTTAACGTCTCCGGCCCAGGTATGAAGGGTATGGTTGGCATGGCAAGCCGCGTATTTGGCGCAATGTCTTCCGCTGGTGTGTCTATTGTTCTTATTACTCAGTCTTCTTCTGAGTACAGCATTAGCTTCTGTATTGAGGCAGAAGATAAAGCAAAAGCGCAACAAGTACTGGCCGATGCGTTTGAGTTGGAACTGAAAGATAGCTTATTAGAGCCGGTCGAGTTTATTGATAATGTTTCAATCATAACGTTGGTTGGTGACGGCATGCGTACATCGCGCGGTGTTGCATCTCGCTTCTTCTCATCTCTTGCTGAAGTGAACGTAAACATTGTAGCCATCGCACAGGGCTCATCTGAGCGTGCTATCTCAGCCGTGATTCCTGAAGATAAAATCTCTGAAGCGATCAAAGCGTGTCACGAAAACCTATTCAACTCTAAGCACTTCTTAGACGTATTCGTGGTTGGTATTGGTGGCGTTGGTGGTGAGCTGGTGGATCAGATCGAGCGTCAACAGGCGAAGCTTGCGGAAAAAGGCATCGTTATTCGCGTGTGTGGCTTGGCAAACAGCAAAGGTCTTCTGCTTGATAGTGAAGGTCTGCCACTCGATCATTGGCGTGATCGTATGTCGGCAGCGACAGAAGAGTTCAGCCTAGCGCGTTTGATTTCTTTGGTTCAACGTAACCACATCATCAACCCAGTATTGGTTGACTGTACATCAAGTGAAGATATTGCGAATCAATACGCTGATTTCCTAGCTGCTGGTTTCCATGTCGTTACACCAAATAAAAAAGCAAATACAGCAAGCATGGCTTACTACCATCAGCTTCGCGATGTTGCGCGCAGCTCTCGTCGCAAGCTGATGTACGAAACAACTGTGGGGGCGGGTCTACCGGTAATCGAAAACCTGCAAAACCTAATCTCAGCGGGTGATGAGCTAGAGCGCTTCAGCGGTATTCTTTCTGGCTCTCTGTCATACATCTTCGGTAAGTTAGATGAAGGTATGAGCCTAAGTGAAGCAACTAATATCGCAAAAGAAAATGGTTTTACTGAACCGGATCCTCGTGATGACCTTTCTGGTATGGATGTCGCGCGTAAGCTTCTGATCCTAGCTCGTGAAGCAGGCATGTCTCTAGAACTAGAAGACGTTGTGGTTGATCAAGCACTGCCACCAGGTTTTGATGATTCTGGTAGCGTTGATGAATTTATGGCGCGTTTACCTGAAGCAGACGCCTACTTTAAAGAATTATCTGCAAAGGCAGCGGAAGAAGGCAAAGTACTGCGCTACGTTGGTGAGATTAATGAGGGCAAGTGCACAGTAAGCATCGCTGCGGTGGATGAAAACGATCCAATGTATAAAATCAAGGACGGTGAAAACGCACTGGCATTTTACAGCCGTTACTATCAGCCAATCCCACTAGTGTTACGTGGCTATGGTGCAGGCACCGAAGTAACGGCTGCGGGTGTATTTTCTGACGTGATGCGTACTTTAGGTTGGAAACTAGGGGTATAACAATAATGAGTTCAAGTGATATGGATGTAGTGGTTTATGCCCCAGCATCAATTGGTAATGTAAGCGTTGGCTTTGATGTGCTGGGGGCTGCCGTGTCTCCAGTGGATGGCACACTATTGGGTGACCGTGTATTGGTGAAATCTGGGGCTGACCCGTTCAGCCTTAAAACGGCGGGTGATTTTGTTGAGAAATTGCCAACTGAACCAAAAGAGAACATCGTCTACGACTGTTGGCTTGTGTTTGCTCGTGAGTTAGACAAAAAAGGCGTTGAGCTAAAACCACTTGAGATGACGCTAGAAAAGAACATGCCAATTGGCTCTGGTTTAGGCTCAAGTGCATGTTCTATCGTTGCTGCATTAGATGCATTGAACCGATTCCATGGACAGCCACTTAACGAGACAGAATTACTAGCGCTGATGGGAGAGATGGAAGGCAAGATCTCTGGTGGTATTCACTACGACAACGTTGCGCCATGTTACCTTGGTGGTGTGCAACTGATGCTTGAAGAGTTGGGTATCATCAGTCAAGAAGTACCTTGCTTTGATGATTGGTACTGGGTGATGGCGTATCCGGGTATCAAGGTATCAACGGCGGAAGCGCGTGAGATCCTACCATCTCAATACCGCCGACAAGATATCATTGCTCATGGTCGCCACCTTGCGGGCTTTATTCATGCGTGTCATTCTGGTCAGCCAGAACTTGCTGCAAAAATGATCAAAGACGTGATCGCAGAACCGTATCGTGAGAAACTGCTTCCAGGTTTTGCGAATGCACGTCAATACGCAGCGTCTGCGGGTGCATTGGCAACCGGTATTTCTGGCAGTGGTCCGACACTGTTCAGTATTTGCAAAGAGAAAGATGTCGCTGAGCGAGTTGCTCGCTGGTTAGAACAAAACTACGTACAAAACGAAGAAGGATTCGTCCACGTTTGTCGTCTAGATAAGCAGGGTTCGAAAGTAACAGGAAGTGAGCTATGAAGCTTTACAATATAAAAGAAAATGATGAACAAGTTTCCTTTGGCCAAGCCGTTCGCCAAGGGTTAGGCCGTAACCAAGGTCTATTTTTTCCATCGGAATTACCAAAATTTGAAGATATCGATGCGCTGCTTGCAGAAGACTTTGTCTCTCGTAGCACTAAGATTCTATCGGCGTTAATTGGAGATGAACTTACAGAGGAGCAAGTGAATGCCCTTGTTGATGCTGCGTTTCAATTCCCTGCGCCTATCAACCAAGTAAAAGACGGTGTTTATGCACTGGAACTGTTCCATGGTCCAACGCTTGCGTTTAAAGACTTTGGTGGTCGCTTTATGGCGCAATCTCTTGCTGCGGTTTCGGACGGCGGCAAGATCACCATTCTGACGGCAACGTCTGGCGATACTGGCGCAGCCGTTGCGCATGCTTTCTACGGTATGGAAGACATCAATGTTGTGATTCTTTACCCGAAAGGAAAAATCAGCCCACTGCAAGAGAAGTTATTCTGTACGCTTGGTAAAAACATTCACACTGTCGCGATCGATGGCGACTTCGATGCGTGTCAGGCACTGGTTAAGCAAGCTTTTGATGATTCAGCACTGCGTGAAGAGATCGGTCTGAACTCTGCAAACTCAATCAACATCAGCCGTTTGATGGCGCAAATCTGTTACTACTTTGAAGCAGCTGCGCAAATGAGCAAGCAAGAGCGTGAAAACCTAGTGGTATCAGTACCAAGTGGTAACTTTGGTAACCTAACTGCTGGTCTACTGGCAAAAGCGCTGGGCTTGCCTATCAAACGCTTTATCGCGGCAACTAATGCCAATGACACTGTTCCTCGCTACCTAGAAACAGGTAAGTGGGAGCCAAAACCAACAGTCGCAACAACATCGAACGCGATGGACGTGAGCCAACCAAACAACTGGCCTCGTATTGAAGAGCTGTGCCGCGTGAAAGAGTGGGGCTTGGAGACGTTAGGTAAAGGCGCAGTATCTGATGAGCAAAGCGCACAGTCAGTGAAAGATTTACATGCTCTAGGCTACCTATGCGAACCGCATGGTGCGATTGCTTACCGAGTGCTTGAAGAACAATTGCAAGACGGTGAAACCGGTCTGTTCCTATGTACTGCTCACCCTGCGAAGTTCAAAGAAGTCGTGGATGATATTCTAGAATCCGATATCGAGCTTCCTGCGCCACTAGCGAAGCACGCTGCGATGGAGCTGCTATCGGAAGAGCTCGACGCAGACTTTGACGCATTGAAACAAGTACTGCGCCGCGTGCAGTAAGCTTCAAAGTATAGTAAGTATCAAAAACAGAAATAACGAGAGGTGAATGAGTAATCATTCACCTTTTTTATTGTCGGTAAGTTTTGACTCTCTTTATGATTGAGAAACGAACTTAATTAAATGAGATGGAAAGAGAAGCATGCATTTTTTGATTTTTCTTGGCTCAGTGAGAGACAGCACGCCACCACGACCAGCCCGTTTAGGAATGCGAGTCAGTAAAGCGTGTGAAAAACTCATCGCGAGTCAACATTCGCAACATACGGTCGAAATCATCGACCCTTTGAATTACGACTTTGGTGATGTGTTTAAGCCCGAGTTTGCTTATCACCGCTCTAAAGTTCCGCAGAACCTAAGTGAGCTGGCAGACAAAATCAAACATGCGGATGGGTATGTGATGGTTAGCCCGGAATATAACCATTCGATGAGTCCTGCTCTGGCGAACACGCTTAACCATTTCGGCAGTTCGCTGTTTTCTTACAAGCCGAGTGCTATCGTGACCTATTCTGCCGGACAATGGGGTGGTGTTAGAGCTGCCGTTTCTATGCGTACCTTCTTATCTGAACTTGGATGTCTACCTGTCTCTGCGATGATCCACATTCCGAAAGCGCAAGAAGTGTTTGATGAACAGGGCGTTGCTGAGGATGAGTCGGAGCAGACGCAGTGGGATAACTATATGAATCGCACTATGCATCAATTGATTTGGTGGGCTGAAGGGGCGTCACTGCAAAGAGATAGGCGTGATCCAACCTCTTTAGCGCAAGCGTTTCAGAAAGATCCTTCGCAAAGAAATGCACCTTAGAGGCGAGTTGCTTTCCATTATAGAAAGGGTTTAGAAGGATTCTGAAACAAAAAAAGCTTGGTCATTGCAGACCAAGCTTTTTAAATTCTAGCGAGCTAGTTTACTGAGAGATTATAGAGTCTCAGTAAAAGTACGAGCGATTACATCACGTTGTTGCTCTGGAGTTAGCGAGTTAAAACGTACTGCGTAACCAGAAACACGAATAGTTAGTTGTGGGTATTTCTCTGGGTGTGCAACTGCATCTTCTAGTGTTTCGCGTTTAAGCACGTTCACGTTTAGGTGTTGGCCGCCTTCGATACGAGGAGCAGTTTCGATTGCAACTTCACGGCTTTCGTATTCACCTAGGTCGCTGATTGCGATAACTTGGTCTGCTTCGTAGCCAGCAGTTGCAGCAACACAGCGAGCTTCATTTTTTTCGCTATCTAATAGCCAGATAGAGTTTAGTAGGTCGTCGTTTGCCGCTTTTGTAATTTGGATACCTTGGATCATCACTATCTCCTAGACCACTTACGTGGTGATTATTGGTGTTAATTTTCGAATTTTCGTTGAGCTGAGTATTATATAGCTAATATCCACTATTTTAATATTGATTTAAGTCAAAAAACAACCAAAAACATTATTTTTATTAAGGTGATTTTATTGAGTTAAATCAATAAAACCTTTGAAAACAAACTAATTACAATTTATTTGAGAATATAAAAAATATTTAATAACTGGTTTTGTTGTAAATTTACTACAAATTGAGATTAAAGTTTAAACTGGTTAACGCAACTATCTGTATTTAGGTAGCAATACTGAAAGTCTAAAGTGATTAAATGACAAACATGAAAAACAAGCTTGGGAATAAACTCATTGGTGCACATGTCTCTGCTGCTGGTGGGGTCGATCAAGCTCCGTTGAGAGCTCGTGAAATTGGCGCGAATGCCTTCGCACTATTTACAAAAAACCAACGCCAGTGGGTGGCGAAGCCTTTAGAAGCAAAAACCATCAGTGCGTTTAAAGCGAACTGTAAAATGCTGGGTTTCGGAGCAGAGCATATTCTTCCCCATGATTCTTATCTGATTAACTTGGGTGCGCCGGAAGAAGAAAAGCTGAATAAATCCCGCGCGGCATTTATTGATGAAATGGAGCGTTGTAATCAGTTGGGGCTGACTTTGCTTAACTTCCATCCGGGCAGTCACCTAAAGAAAGTCTCTGAACAGGAGTGTCTCGCGACGATCGCCGAGTCGATCAATCTTGCGCATAAAGCGGTGCCGAATGTGATCGCTGTTATCGAGAATACGGCAGGTCAAGGCACTAACTTAGGCTGGAAGTTTGAGCACCTAGCTGAAATCATCGAGCAAGTGGAAGATAAAGATCGTGTCGGCGTTTGTATTGATACCTGCCATACCTTTACGGCTGGTTATGACTTACGTACAAAAGAAGATTGCGAGCGCACCTTTGCAGAGTTCGACCGTATCGTAGGTATGCACTATTTAAGAGCAATGCATCTAAATGATTCAAAAGTAGAGTTTGCCAGCAAAGTAGATCGCCACCATTCTCTAGGTAAAGGAGAGATCGGGTGGGATTGCTTTGAGTACATCGCGAAAGACCCTCGTTTTGATGGTATCCCTCTGATTTTGGAAACAATTGATCCAGATATTTGGCAGCAAGAGATCAACACGTTGCGTCAATTCCATTTAGCGGCCATTGACAGTTAATGGCGTAACCACAAAGTTGGCACCTTTCTTTCTTAGTCATTGAACATCAATCTCTGAATTAGCAAAGAAGGATGCCAACATGTCTCGACCATTCTCTTTTACTCCTTATACTTACACTCGTCGTGTGCTTCGCTTACCGATGCCTAATCGTCACATTACCGGACAGGGGCATTTTCGAACGCCACAGAAGCATTAGTCTTTTATTACTTGTCTCAAGTTCGTGGTAAGTTTTTGTTTGTTTGAGTTTCGCTCGTTAGAATAGAAGCAAAATTTAGGACAGGAACTTTCCATGAATCAGTCACCCACTTGGCACGATGTGATCGGCGAAGAGAAAAAGCAGAGCTACTTTGTAGACACCTTGAATTTTGTTGAAGCCGAACGCGCCGCAGGCAAAGCTATTTTTCCTCCCGCAAAAGATGTCTTTAACGCGTTTCGTTTTACCGAGTTCAAAGACGTTAAGGTCGTGATTCTAGGACAAGACCCATACCACGGCCCAAATCAGGCGCATGGCCTGTGTTTCTCTGTACTTCCTGGCATTAAAACGCCACCGTCACTGGTTAATATGTATAAAGAGCTGGCGCAAGATATTGAAGGTTTCCAAATCCCTCAGCATGGTTTTTTGCAAAGCTGGGCTGAACAAGGCGTATTGTTACTCAATACGGTATTAACGGTGGAGCAAGGTAAAGCGCATTCACATTCAAAGACAGGTTGGGAAACGTTTACTGACCGAGTGATTGAAGCCATTAATCAGCATCAAGAAGGTGTAGTGTTCTTGCTGTGGGGGTCACACGCGCAGAAGAAAGGGCGCTTTATCGATCGCAACAAGCACCATGTGTTAGCTGCCCCACACCCATCGCCACTTTCTGCACATCGAGGCTTTTTCGGTTGTAAGCATTTCTCTCAAGCAAACCAGTTGCTTACATCACAAGAAAAAGCACCAATTAACTGGCATTTGCCATTAACTGTATAAATGAAGAGACAGCGATCATGGATGCTATGATCGCTGTTTTTTTGAGCACGCTCGAGGCTGATAGTAAATTTCTCATGTACACTTACTAAAAGTAGGTGTTAAGGAGAGACGCTATGATGATCGAAAGAATTCGACGCGAACATGGTTATATGGTTCGTCTGTTGGCGATACTGCGCCATAAGCTTAATGAGATAAAAAAAGAACGTGTAATCAACTATGCGTTAGTAAGCGAGATTGTTGATTACCTCTCTAATCATTCGGAGAAAGTACACCACCCGAAAGAAGATATCCTCTATCACCACTTTCTTGAACACTATGGTAAGCAACAAACCATGGAAAATTTAGAGAAAGAACATCTAGAGTTAGCGAGTAAAACCAGAGAGTTTTCATCCGTGATAGAGATGATCCTTCAGGATGCTGTTGTGCCACAAGACATGTTCGTCGCTCACCTAGAAGATTTCATTGAATCGCAAAGGCGCCACTTGGAGCTAGAAGAGCGAAAAATTTTGCCTCTCATTGAAGAGTTATTTACCACAGAAGATTGGCAGCATGTCGAGAGCTTATGGAGCGTCAGTGAGGATGACCCTGTATTTGGTGACACGATTGCTGATCGTTATAAGCAGTTGGCCGAACGTGTTCGTCAAAGTGATACTGAGTATGTTTAAGACTGAATGATGAAACCTGAGCGAGCGAAAGTCGTCTCTCGGGTTTGTGAGATACACTTCTTATTTATTGGGAATCAAACGAAAATTTCGTGTGCATATTTCTCGGCAAAAAGTACGGAAGATTCTCATTGAGTAATAATGGTATTCATACTTAAACCTTGGTACATAAACTCACGGTGTTTACTTTCACTGTAAACAAAAAACAAAAGGCACCCGTAAGGTGCCTTTTGTTTGAATTAGAGTTTAATGTCTTCCAAGTTATAATCGGTACAGACATCAAGTTCGCGCAGCTCTTTAAGCAAATTGCGTCTGTCGTTCATCTCTTCTATTTCACGCCACTTTCGCTTTACTGGTTTGGCACGAGATTTGGTTGTTGAGGTAGTATCCAGATTAAAAATGTCATCTAGTTGAAAGCCTTCCATAAGCCACCTTTACCTTTCTTAAGCTAAACTGTTGTAACCAGTCCTTGTGGAGTTTTTTAAGTACCACAATAGCCGTGAGAATAACCATGATATATTTCGCATTTGTGTCGGTAGCATGACATTTTCGTGCAAAAATATTCTCAAAATCACACTTTTTATTGCAACTATGTGGATAAAAAATGCACAAACGATCTCAAGAAAACGATTAAATAGAGAGATTTTCTATGTTAATTCGATTTGATGAATGGGTGCACTGCGCAAAGGTTAAAGTTGCATAAAATCAGTTTGATGAAATAGTGTTCAATTAGATGGTAAGTCACTAGCGTAAATTTATGTAACACCTTGTGAATACTAGCTTGTTCTTGTTTATACGGTTTACCATTCCATTTAATGAAGAATAATTATTTATGTTGGCGTTTGGTAATTGAAATGTTGCGCAGTTTGAGTGTTAAGTCTTCTATTTATGTTATTTTTTGGTGACTTTATAGTGAAAAATAACAATGTTATTCTTGTTGTTGCATATTGATTTTTGCGCTCCTAGGTTGCATTATCCGCCCGTCAAAAAATACGCTGGTACGTAAAATGGATGCATGAAGCGACGTTTACGATTCTAGATTGCCCATAAACATTACTTAAAAAGCTAAGCACACTTTGACACTTAGCAGGCAATTTGGTGGATGGCTAGGACGCATAGACTGGCGCAACTCACTTTGAGGTACACATGACAGACTTAATCAATTTGATGAACGATCTCCTCTGGGGCTCGATTCTGGTTTATCTTCTTGTTGGTGTTGGTATTTACTTCACCGTTCGATTAGGGTTCATTCAGTTCCGCCATTTCGGCCACATGTTCTCTGTTCTTAAGAACAGCCGTAAAGCAGACAAAGCTGGTATTTCCTCTTTCCAAGCGCTTTGTACTAGTCTTGCTGCACGTGTTGGTACAGGTAACATGGCGGGCGTTGCAGTTGCATTGACTGCGGGTGGTCCTGGTGCGATCTTCTGGATGTGGCTGATTGCAATGCTTGGTATGGCAACATCGTTTGCTGAGAGCACACTGGCGCAGCTATACAAAACCAAAGATGATGATGGCAACTACCGTGGTGGCCCTGCCTACTACATGGAAAAAGGCCTGGGCATGCGTTGGATGGGCGTGTTGTTCTCAGTTTTCCTAATCATCGCTTTTGGTTTGGTATTCAACGCCGTACAAGCTAACTCAATTGCCAATGCAATGAGCAACGCATTTGGTTGGAATAACCTGTATGTCGGTATTGCCGTTGTTTTACTGTCTGCAATTGTTATTTTTGGTGGCATCAAGCGTATCGCAAGAGTTGCTGAGATGATCGTTCCGATCATGGCACTACTTTATCTAGCTCTAGCGCTGTTCATCATGTTCTCTAACCTAGAGAAATTACCTGATGTATTGATGCTTATCTTTAAGAGTGCATTTGGTCTGCAAGAAGCAGCAGCAGGTGGTCTTGGCTACGCAATTGCACAGGCAATGATTAACGGTATCAAGCGCGGTCTATTCTCGAATGAAGCAGGTATGGGTTCTGCACCTAACGCGGCAGCTTCAGCAACACCTTACCCACCACACCCAGCGTCTCAAGGTTACGTACAGATGCTAGGCGTGTTCATGGATACGATCGTTATCTGTTCTGCAACAGTGGCTATCATCCTGATGTCTGGTGAGTATGTCGGTCAAGCAACAGAAGTGACGGGTATCGAGCTAACTCAGCGTGCATTGAGCTCACAAGTTGGCGATTGGGGCGGCATCTTTGTTGCTGTGGCAATCTTCTTCTTTGCGTTTACTTCAATCATTGCAAACTACTCGTACGCTGAAACGAACTTAATCTTCCTAGAGCACAATCATAAAGCGGGCTTAAGCATTTTCCGCGTTATTGTTCTTGGTATGGTGATGTTTGGTGCACTAGCTTCGTTACCAGTCGTATGGTCGCTTGCTGACGTCTCTATGGGTCTGATGGCGATAGTCAACTTGGTGGCGATCATCTTGCTATCTGGCATCGTGATTAAACTGGCCAAAGATTACAATCGCCAGCTTGGTGAAGGCAAAGTGCCAACATTTGATGCGAATGATTTCCCAGAGCTGAAATCTCAGCTTGAAGAAGGCATTTGGTACAACGATAAAAAAGACTAAGTGAGCTATCACTCATAGTTGAAAGCTATTAGTACGATGTAAAAAGCCATGCAGACAATGCATGGCTTTTTTTGTACCCTATTAAAAACAAAATTAGAGAAGGGAAAGTCATGCTTATCGTAGTTTCTCCAGCGAAGACTCTTGATTACGAGTCTCCGTTAGCGACAGAAAAATTTACTCAACCTGAGTTGGTCGAATACTCAAAAGAGCTTATCGATGTTTGCCGCAAACTGACTCCTGCTGATGTTGCCTCTTTAATGAAAGTGAGCGACAAGATTGCCGATTTAAATGTAGGTCGATTCCAAGAGTGGAGTGAAACGTTTACCACTGAAAACTCACGACAAGCCATTCTTGCATTTAAAGGTGACGTTTACACAGGGCTAGACGCCGAAAGTTTATCTGAAGCGGACTTCGAATATGCTCAAGATCATCTGCGTATGCTATCGGGTCTTTATGGTTTACTAAAACCACTTGATTTGATGCAGCCATACCGTCTTGAAATGGGTACCAAGCTTGCAAACGACAAAGGTACGAACTTGTACCAGTTTTGGGGCAATGTTATTACGGACAAGCTTAACGAAGCGATTTCTGCTCAAGGTGATAATGTCCTTATCAACCTTGCATCAAATGAATACTTTAAAGCGGTTAAGCCAAAGAATTTAGATGCGCAAGTGATCACGCCAGTATTCAAAGATTGTAAGAATGGTCAATACAAGGTCATCAGTTTTTACGCGAAGAAAGCGCGCGGTATGATGGCGCGTTACATCATTGAAAACCGTGTTGAGAGCGTTGCAGACCTGACTAAGTTTGATACGGTGGGTTACTACTTTGTGGAAGATGAATCGACGCCAACAGAGTTAGTATTTAAACGCGAAGAGCAAAAATAAAGCTGATTGAGACGTAGTCTACGTTAATCTCTATCAGCACAAACGAAAAAGGGTTGGCATTGCCAACCCTTTGTTATTTTCTAGCTTGAGCTACTTGGCCCCAACAAGATTACTTCTTCTTAGCGGTTTTCTTTTTCGCTACTTTTTTCTTGTCGTCTTTTTTCTTTTTCTTCTTAAACACAGGCTTTTTGTGTTTAGGACGCATCTCTTTCACGAAACGCTCTTTGATGTCTTCTTTCACATAACGTGCAACGCGATCCATCATTGGTTGGTCGTGTGCTTCTACGATTGAGATAGCGTTACCTTTCTTACCTGCGCGAGCCGTACGGCCGATACGGTGAAGGTAAACATCAGCCGTGCGCGGCATGTCGTAGTTGATAACGTGTGATACATCCGGAAGATCGATACCACGCGCAGCAACGTCCGTCGCGAGCAGCACGTTCACAGTTCCATCGCGGAAGCGAGAAATCGCATTGTTACGACGATCTTGCGGCATTTCACCTTGAATCCAAGAACATGGAATCTGTGCACTTTCAAGCTGCGCTCGTAGCTCAGCCAAACGCTCACGAGTCTTTAAAAAGACGATAGTGCGCTCAGCTTGTTGAGTAATAATGTGTTTTAGTAATTCCAGTTTGTGTTCAGCATCATCAGCTCGGTGGTACCACTGAGCAATTTTCTTACGCTCACGCAGCGGCGATTTTGCATCAATCTCTGCTGGGTCATTCAACAGATCAGCGGTAAAGCCTTCTACGCCTTTCCCTTCTAACGTTGCTGAGAACAGAAGGGTTTGCTTACGCCAGCGACATTCGTTAGATAGGCGATCGACAGTAGGAGCAAAACCCATATCTAGCATGCGGTCTGCTTCATCAAGGATTAACCATTCGATTGCACGACAATCAAAACGTTCTGCATCAATGTATTCTTTTAAACGGCCAGGTGTCGCAACCACAATGTCTTGTGTTGTTGCAAGGATGTCGGCGTGCTCTTGGTACTGAACACCACCAGTGATGGTGAAAATGTTGAGTTTGGTATTTTTTGCCAAAGCACGTGCTTGATCGGCAATTTGCATCGCCAGTTCGCGAGTAGGCGTTAGGATCAAAATACGCGCAGGCCCAGGCTTACGACGAGGGAAGTCTTGCAAGTATTGCAATGCTGGCAGGACGAAGGCGGCCGTTTTACCAGTTCCTGTTGGCGCTGACGCTAGAATGTCACGACCGTCCAACGCTTGTGGAATCGCTTCTGCCTGAATTTTTGTTGGGCGTTCGTAACCCATCTCTTCAATGGCTTCAAGTAGGTTTTGGTCTAGATCAAGTTCAGCAAAGGTTCTGATCACAATGAGTTCTCCACAAGCAAAGCTTGGTTAATGGTTCGCCACAACAGCATAGAATACAAAAAGGTCGCACATTATAAAGTGATTGGTGATAAGGATCACATGTTATTTCACATCTTAAGATAAAACTCGCGAGTTAACTGTATGAAATCATCACTATAGCCGTCATTTGAACGGATAATTAAATGTGACGTCTGCAAATCGCAAGGTCGTTTTGACAGTTCAAATAACAGTCGGTGTACTGGTTTCTTTTCTGATGGTTGCACACGACAGATCCGCGATAGATACCAACTTTGGTTTAATGCTAGCTCAATGAACTGCTCGCCTTCGGTGATTGGCAACACAAAACTAGCTCTCCCTTCGTCATCAAGCAAATGATAGCAACGCTGTAGCAATGCGTTATGGCCTAGCGTATCAGTGTGCCTCGCGGTTGCACGTTGACTGTGTTTCGATTGCTCGCCGCTGTTGAAGTAGGGCGGGTTACAAATGATGCGTTGGAATGGATGTGTCGGCGTAAAGTGCAGTATGTCGGTGTGATGCACACTTACACGATCTGACCAAGGAGACTGGGCCATATTTTTTTGCGCGGCAGCAACGGCTGTTAATTCGATATCGACCGCGGTTATTTGAGCTTCTGTAAAGCGTTGAGCACACATCAGGGCAAGCAGGCCAGTGCCAGTGCCAATATCGAGAATTTTAGCGTCGTTAGGGCTTTGAATCCAAGCACCAAGCATTACCCCATCTGTGCTGACTGGCATACCACTCTCGCCGCCCTCAATACAAAATTGCTTAAAATTGAAGCCTTTAGTTTTCAGTTTTTTGTTCTTCATGATTGTTTTATATTTGCTCAATAATTAAGTGGATTGCTCTATTGTTTATTAATTGTATAGATTGTTGTTTTGTTGGTTATTAAATTGTATTGTTAATTGATCGAGATAAAGAACTGGTCTGTTATTTGGATCTGGTTATATCCACTGCTTTTAAGTTTGAAAACTAAATTAATATGGTGTTTTTTTCTTAAAGGTTGCCAAATGATGAGTATTTCGTCATTATGCGGCGAAAATTTTATAGATTGAACCACGTGTACTTATTGACTTTAGGTATACAAAAAGTGGTCTAAGCATACACAACATTCATTAATTAAAAGACAAGGGTTATCTGTGAAGCAGACGTTAAAACTAACAGATATTATCGCAGTAGGCTTTATGCTATTTGCGTTCTTTTTAGGTGCGGGCAATATTATCTTTCCACCTCTAGCGGGTCAGTTAGCGGGTGAAAACTTAATGCCAGCTATGTTTGGTTTCTTGCTAACAGCGGTAGGTCTACCTCTTATTACTATCGTTGCTATTGCTGTTGCTGGTGGTTCTTGGGATCACTTGACGCAAGATCTTCCGAAAAAAGCGGCAGTTCTTATGGCTGCACTGATTTTCATCATCATTGGTCCTGCGTTTGCAGCGCCTCGTACTGGCCTAGTGGCTTACGAGATGGCGGTGAAACCTTTCTTCCTTGAGGCATCACAAACGCATCTGACAGCGTTCTCAGTGATCTTTTTTATCGCAGCGATGATGTTCTCATGGTTCCAAGGCCGTTTGATCGATCTTATCGGTAAAGTACTGACACCAGCATTGTTCGTTGGTTTGATCATTCTTGCTGTCGCTGTCTTCCTTGATCCTCAGGGCGATATGATTGGCGCGCACGGTGAATACCTAACGCAGCCTCTGACCAAAGGCTTCTTAGAAGGCTACAACACAATGGATACGTTCGCGTCATTGATGTTTGGTATGCTGATGGTTGATGCACTGCGCGGTAAAGGCATTACTGAGCGCTCTGCAACTACTAAATATCTGATCTATGCAGGTTGTATTGCTGCTGCTGGTCTTGCGTTTGTTTACATCTCACTATTTTACTTAGGTGCGACGAGTGCAACGGTTGCTGCTGGTGCTGATAATGGTGGCCTAGTGCTTAGCCAATACGTTCAAGCGTTGTTTGGTCCATACGGTCAAATCGTTCTGTCTGTCATCGTATTGCTAGCGTGTCTGACAACCGCGATTGGCTTGATTTCTGCGTGTTCAGATTTCTTCAGCTCGAAAACACCACTGTCATACAAGCAATGGGTACTGATTAATGGTTCTGTTTGTGCATTGGTTGCAAACGTTGGTCTTGCACAGCTGATTTCTCTGTCAGTGCCAGTATTGTTTGCGCTGTACCCTGTGGCGATTGCGTTGGTTGCACTAACATTTGTGCGCAGCAAACTGCCAAATCCACGTTTTGCTTACCGCGCGGTACTGCTTGTATCTCTGTTGTTTGCGTTGGTTGATGCGGCAAAAGTATCGGGTATTGATGTTTCTGCGTTTAACATGTTGCCACTATTCGAAGTCGGCATGGGTTGGGTGCTTCCAACATTTGCGGCTATCGTGTGCATGTTCTTCATCGCGAAACCTCGCCCAGAACTAGCACAAGAAACCGCGTAATCACTTCGCGTTATCAAGATAATAAAAAGCCCGATGAATTACTTCATCGGGCTTTTTACTTTTTAATGATGACGTGTTTGCGCTATTAAAGCGTGTCGTGGAATTCCACAAGAACTTGTTCACACCATTTTTCGATGCGTTCATCACTCAGTTCGTACTGTGAGTCTTCATCTAACGCAAGTCCAACAAACTTGCTGCCATCTTCGATCAGTGCTTTCGATGCTTCAAATTCGTAGCCTTCATTTGGCCAGTAACCGATAAAGGTTGCGCCTGTGGCTTGTAATTCATCGTGAAGTAAGCCCATCGCATCTAAATACCACTCTCCGTAACCTTCTTGGTCACCCAGACCAAACAGCGCTACAACTTTGCCTTTCAGTGGTGTGGTCGCGATGTCTTGCCAAATCGCGTTCCAATCTTCTTGAATTTCACCAAAATCCCAAGTTGAGATGCCAAGGAGTAATAAGTCGTAGTCCGCCATTAGTGATAACGGTGTCTCTTTCACATTGTGAATGTCGACAAGGTCTTCACCAATAAGGGTACGAATTTTCTCTGCTGCCATTTCTGTGTAGCAGGTCGTTGAGCCGTAAAAGAGTCCGATTTTCATTATATTCGTCGTTATTTGTGTTGCTGTTGTGGAAGATTCTAACCATAAATTGAGGAAGATTGCAGCGAATATCCTATGTGGGATGATTTTTTATGGTATTGGATTGGCAGGTGCTTTAATCTAAATACTGTAAATATAAACAGATAAGGAAGCATTCATGACGGCACAACAGCCTGTCAATCAACAAGATTTTTCGCTTGTTGAGCAATTCTTAGATGCGATGTGGATGGAGCGTGGTCTATCAGAGAACACGTTGGCTTCCTACCGAAACGATTTAATGAAGCTGCTCGTGTGGATGGAAAAACATCGATACCGTCTTGATTTTATCAGTTTGTCTGGCTTGCAAGAATATCAAAGCCACCTTGTAGACTTAGATTACAAACAGACGTCCCGTGCGCGTATGTTGTCGGCTATTCGTCGTTTATTTCAATACCTGCATCGTGAGAAGGTGCGTGCTGATGACCCGAGTGCGCTCTTGGTTAGCCCTAAACTGCCACAACGTTTACCCAAAGATATTAGTGAAGAGCAAGTGGACGCGTTGCTCGAAGCGCCAGACCCGAATGACCCTATAGAATTGCGCGATAAAGCGATGCTAGAGCTACTCTACGCGACAGGGTTGCGTGTGACAGAGCTCGTCAGTTTGACCATGGAAAATGTTAGCTTGCGCCAAGGGGTGGTGCGCGTGACTGGTAAAGGTGGTAAAGAACGTCTGGTTCCTATGGGGGAAAACGCGGTCGATTGGATCGAGACGTTCATTCAACAAGGGCGCCCTGCGTTACTTGGTGATACATCATCTGATATTGTTTTTCCTAGTAAACGCGCAAGACAAATGACTCGTCAGACGTTTTGGCACCGTATTAAGTACTATGCTTTGATAGCAGGGATTGATACTGATCAGCTGTCGCCGCACGTACTGCGTCATGCCTTTGCCACGCATTTATTGAACTATGGCGCAGATCTCAGGGTCGTACAGATGCTTTTAGGACATAGTGACTTATCGACCACGCAAATTTATACTCACGTGGCGACTGAACGATTGAAGCAGATCCACAGTCAACACCACCCAAGAGCATAACAATGGTTAGATTCATCCATGTCTTCTTGGAAAAACGATTTTACATTAAGGTGAATTTCATGAGCGTATTACGCCGACTAACTCTGCTGACTTTACCATTTTTTGTTACCGCTTGTGGTGCAGAAGAAAGTCAGGCTCAAACGGAGACTCCTGCGCAACAAGTGGCGCCAGCTGCACAAAGCGGCTTTGATGAAGCAGCATTAAAAACTAAGTTCTCAAAGCTTGGTTTATCTATCGTTGATATTCAACCATCAGACGTCGCTGGCTTATTGGAAATTCAAACCAATGGCGGGATCCTGTTTGCTTCAAATGATGGTAGCCATTTTATCGCCGGTACGCTTTATGCCATTAATGATGATGGCAGTTACAAAGATGTCATAGCAGAGCGTCAAGCGCCACTTAACGCCGAGAAAATTGCGCAGTTCTCCGATAGCATGATCGAATACAAAGCCGACGATGAAAAGTATGTTGTGACCGTATTCACTGATATCACATGTGGTTACTGTGTGCGTCTGCATAGCCAAATGCAAGGCTATAATGATCTAGGTATTACAGTGCGTTACATGGCTTACCCTCGCCAAGGTGCAACTGGCCCTGTGGCAGAGCAAATGGCAACGATTTGGTGTGCTGAAGATCCGGCGTCGGCAATGCACAACGCGAAAGTGAATCGTACATTTGATAACCCTGCGAAAGACTTGAAACAGTGTAAAGAAACCATCCAGGCGCATTACAATCTAGGTCGCCAATTGGGTATTTCTGGTACGCCAGCAATCTTCTTACCGAATGGCGAAATGGTTGGTGGCTACCTACCACCTGCAGAGCTATTGAAACGTTTAAAGCAACTATAATCCATTAGGAGCAGAGCCGGCAAAGTTGTCGGCTCTTTTAAGCATGATAGAAATTCAACGACGTCCTGAACCTGATCTTTCCCTTCTTCCTGATTCCATTCCTCCGATTCTTAAACGTATCTACATCAACCGTGGGATAACGGATCTTTCACAATTAGAAACGTCGGCCCGTGGGTTGCATTCATATCAAAAACTCGGGGGGATTGAGCAAGCTGTCGATCTTTTGTTTCAGGCGATAAAAGAACAAAAACGCATCATCGTTGTCGGTGATTTTGACGCTGATGGCGCGACAAGCTCAGCATTATCAGTACTCGCGCTGCGTATGCTTGGTAGTCACAATGTGGATTACCTAGTGCCAAATCGTTTTGAAGACGGTTATGGGTTAAGTCCAGAAGTCGTTGACCAAGCCTTAGAGCTTGGCGCTGAGATGATCATGACGGTGGATAACGGCGTCTCATCAATCGAAGGCGTGCGTTACGCAAAAGAAAATGGCATTACTGTGCTTGTTACCGATCACCACTTGCCAGGACAAGTGTTGCCTGATGTGGATGCAATGGTGAACCCAAACCTTGAGAGCTGTAGCTTTCCATCTAAAGCGCTTGCGGGTGTGGGGGTCGCGTTTTATCTCATGATGGCACTATGCGTTCATATGCGAAAACACAATTGGTTTGCAGAACAGGGGATGCAAGAGCCCAAGTTGATGGAACTGATTGACCTTGTTGCACTGGGTACCGTCGCCGACGTCGTTCCATTGGATGAAAACAACCGCATTCTTGTACACCAAGGTTTGCAACGTATTCGTGCGGGCAAAGCGCGTCCCGGCATCCAAGCGTTAATTGAGGTCGCGAAGCGCGATGCGCGTCGTTTAGTTGCGTCCGATTTTGGCTTTGCTTTAGGTCCACGTATTAACGCTGCAGGTCGTCTTGATGACATGTCTTTCGGTGTTGAACTGCTGATGTGTAACAACATCCACGCTGCTCGTCGCATGGCAAGTGAATTGGATGGCTTGAACCAAACACGTAAAGAGATTGAAGAAGGCATGAAGCAAGAAGCGATGGCTTTCTGTGAGCGCCTTCAGTTTGGTGAAGGCAATGAGCTTCCTTATGGCCTAGCCTTGTTCCAACGTGATTGGCATCAAGGTGTGATTGGTATTTTGGCTTCGCGTATTAAAGAGAAGTTTCACCGTCCAGTCATTGCATTTGCTGATGGCGGAGAAGGGACGATTAAAGGCTCGTGTCGTTCTATTCCGGGGCTACACATGCGCGATGCGTTGGATTTCATCGACACGCAAAACCCGGGTTTGATCATCAAGTTTGGTGGACACGCCATGGCAGCAGGCTTAACGATTAAAGAGCAGGATTTTGAGCGTTTCAGTCGTTTGTTTGATGAAGTGGTAAAAAAGGAACTCGATGAAGCGGCGCTAAAAGGCGTGATCATGTCAGATGGCGAACTTAAGCCGGAAGAGTTCTCTATGCATGTTGCTGAACAGCTGCGATCGGGTGGCCCTTTTGGACAAGCTTTCCCAGAGCCAATCTTTGATGGTGAGTTTAAAGTACTGCATCAAAAGCTGGTGGGTGAGAAGCATCTTAAATTGATGTTAGAGCCGCTTTATAAAGGTCACCCTACCAATGTGATGATCGACGGTATCGCATTCAATGTTGATCTACGTCGATGGCCAGATGCATCGGTTAAAACAGTACGTCTCGCGTATAAGCTGGATGTGAATGAATTTCGTGGTAATCAATCATTGCAATTGATGATCGGCCATATCGAAGCTAAGTAATACCTAGATTAACCTTTCTTATAGAGTACGGTTGTCCCTAAGTGGGTGTAAAATTTTATGACCGTGCTCTCTCTCACCGCAATCTGATTTCTCATCCGAAATTTTCCTGTATCTCGGTCACATTTTTCAGTAGAATTTCTCGGTTAAATTCTATTCTAAAATGTTGAGTAAACATGTTTGAAATCAATCCAATTAAAAACCGTCTGCAGGACGTGTCTCAGCGCACAAATGTCCTGAGGGGGTATCTTTGACTATGACGCGAAGAAAGAGCGTCTAGAAGAAGTCAACGCAGAACTTGAACAACCAGATGTATGGAACGAACCTGAGCGTGCGCAAGCACTGGGTAAAGAGCGTGCATCACTAGAAGCGGTTGTTGAAACCATTGATCAACTAGAGCAAGGTGTGGAAGATGTAGAAGGTCTTCTTGAGCTGGCTGTAGAAGAAGAAGATCAAGAAACATTTGACGAAATTGAACCAGAACTTGCTGAGTTGGAAGAGAAGCTAGAAAAGCTTGAATTCCGTCGTATGTTCTCTGGAGACCACGATAGCTCTGATTGTTACATCGATTTGCAAGCTGGCTCTGGTGGTACAGAAGCACAAGACTGGACTAACATGCTGCTGCGTATGTACCTACGTTGGGCAGAAGCGAAGGGCTTCAAAGCTGAAGTGATTGAAGTCTCTGAAGGTGAAGTCGCGGGTCTTAAGTCGGCAACAGTTCGCATCTCTGGTGAGTATGCGTACGGTTGGTTACGCACTGAAACGGGCGTTCATCGTCTTGTTCGTAAATCTCCGTTCGATTCAGGCGGTCGTCGCCATACGTCATTTGCTTCTGCGTTCATCTATCCAGAGATTGATGAAAACATCGACATCGACATTAATCCTTCCGACCTACGTATTGACGTTTACCGTGCGTCAGGCGCAGGTGGTCAGCACGTAAACACCACAGAATCTGCGGTACGTATTACGCACGTACCTACGAACACAGTGGTTCAGTGTCAGAATGACCGTTCTCAACATAAGAACAAAGATCAGGCAATGAAACAGCTTCGAGCGAAGCTATTTGAGCTTGAATTGCAAAAGCAAAATGCGGAAAAACAAGCTAATGAAGACGCTAAGTCTGACATTGGCTGGGGTAGCCAGATCCGTTCTTACGTATTGGATGACTCACGTATTAAGGACCTCCGTACGGGCATTGAAAACCGTAATACTCAAGCGGTTCTTGATGGCGATCTGGACAAATTTATTGAAGCTAGCCTGAAATCAGGTCTATAAAGCTTTTCACCGACAAAAACAGGATACATCGAAAATGACTGATGCTGTTCAAAACGAAACTGTACTAGAAGAAAATAAGCTGATTGCTGAACGCCGCGCTAAACTGGATGCAATCCGAAAGAGCTGCAAAGCGAACGGCCATCCAAACGACTTCCGTCGTGACGCACTAGCGGGCGACCTTCAGAAAGAGTTCGGTGAAAAGACGAAGGAAGAGCTAGAAGAGCTTAACCACGTAGTAGCAATCGCTGGCCGTATCATGGCTAAACGTGGTCCATTCTTGGTAATTCAAGAAACTTCTGGCCGTATCCAAGCTTACGCTGACAAAGCGGTTCAAAAAGTACTTAAAGAAAAATACCAAGGTCTAGATATCGGTGACATCATCGGTGTTAAAGGTGCACTTCATAAGTCTGGTAAAGGTGACCTATACGTGAACATGGAAGAGTACGAGTTGCTAACCAAAGCACTACGTCCACTTCCAGAAAAGTTCCACGGTCTAACTGACCAAGAGATGCGTTACCGCCAACGTTACGTTGACCTGATCGTTAACGAAGACTCTCGTCAAGCGTTCGTAGTACGTTCTAAAGTAATGTCTGCAATCCGCAACTTCATGATCTCTAAGCAGTTCATGGAAGTTGAAACGCCAATGATGCACGTTATCCCTGGCGGTGCGAGTGCGCGTCCATTTATCACGCACCACAACGCACTAGACATGCCAATGTACCTACGTATCGCGCCAGAGCTATACCTGAAGCGTCTAGTTGTTGGTGGTTTTGATCGCGTATTCGAAATCAACCGTAACTTCCGTAACGAAGGCCTTTCTCCACGCCACAACCCAGAATTCACAATGATGGAATTCTACATGGCGTACGCAGACTACAAAGATCTGATGGACCTAACTGAAGAACTACTAAGCTCAGTGGCGCAAGAAGTTCTAGGTTCAACGTCAATGCCTTACGGTGATGAAACGGTTGAGTTTGGTGGTACTTACACTCGTATGAGCATGTTCGAAGCAATCAAGCACTACAACCCAGACCACGCGCAAATCCAAGCGCTAACAGAAGAAGACCTACAAAACCGTGATCTAATGGTTTCTATCGCGAAATCTGTTCACGTTGAAGTAGAACCTTTCTGGACATGTGGTCAGCTTCTTGAAGAGATCTTTGGTGAAACAGCAGAACCTAAGCTAATGCAGCCTACGTTCATCACTGGTTACCCAGCAGATATTTCTCCGTTGGCTCGTCGTAGCGACGATAACCCGTTCTTTACAGACCGCTTTGAGTTCTTTATCGGTGGCCGTGAAGTAGCGAACGGTTTCTCAGAGCTTAACGATGCTGAAGACCAAGATGCACGCTTTAAAGCACAGGTTGAAGCGAAAGAGTCTGGTGACGACGAAGCAATGTTCTACGATGCAGACTACATTACTGCTCTAGAGCACGGCCTACCGCCAACAGCAGGCCAAGGTATCGGTATCGACCGTTTGGTTATGCTACTGACTAACACGCACACTATCCGTGACGTGATCTTATTCCCTGCAATGCGCCCGCAAGCGTAATTCGATAGGATGAGTAAAAAAAACCACCTTCGGGTGGTTTTTTTTTGCCTTTTAGTTAAGGTAATTCAAGTTGTTGCACTTGCCTTTTAATGGGATATGCAAATAAACATTCGCCAAATCTCAATCTATTGCATAGTCTTAATACTGAGACAGACGTGAGGGGGCGGAGTCTCGATAATGTTACCCGCTCGCAAAGATAAGTTTGTGGCACAAAATTTCTATTAACAATGAAAAAGGGTTAGAGAATGGCTGGGCAGTTTAAGATGGATTCCATCCCGGGATCGCTTGTGGTAGTTGGCGGTACTTATGAGCCTTGGTTATCGGTACTGGAGCAAGTGGGCTGGAAGTGTCACCAAGTAGGTGACTTACGCAAAGCTAATACGCTGTTAGAAGATATTGGTCCATGTATCGGTATTGTTGATCTCAGCCATGACGAGTTCAGCTTGAATGGTTTGGCGAACTTAGTCAGCTCTCACAAACACGTACGTTGGTTAGCGTTTATTCGTGAATCTCAGCTTGGCACTGACACCATATGCCAGTTCATTGTTAACTTTTGTATCGATTTTTTCACAGCGCCGATCCCAGATGCACAGTTATTAAGCACAATAGGTCACCAGCTTGGCATGCTTAAGTTGGAGAAAAAAGTTTGGCCTAGTTTTGGTAGCAGTTTAGATATGGGTTTGATCGGTGAATCTATCCCGATGAAACGTTTACGCGATCAAGTGAAGCGCATTGGTCCAACGGACGTCAGCATTCTGATTTCTGGGGAAAGTGGGACTGGTAAAGAGGCGGTTGCTAGGGCCATCCATAAAGTCTCTTCACGCTCTCATAAACCGTTTATGGCAATTAACTGTCGCGCACTCAATGAACAACGTTTCCAAGCTGAAGTATTTGGTATTAACGCCGATGAAGATATGGAAGCATGCCTGCTTGAACAAGCAGATGGTGGCACCGTGTTGTTTAATGACATTCTTACCATTTCAAGAGAGCAGCAAATGAATCTGCTGAGATTCTTGCAAGAAGGCACCATTGATACCAAAGATGGCGTAAAAGCGGTTAACGTGCGTATTCTTGCTGCTAACTCGTCAGATGTTGAAAAAGCTTTGATTGACGGTGACTTCAATGAAGAGCTTTACCATTACATCAACGTTCTGCGCATCAATGTCCCTAGCTTGAAAGAACGTGCGAGTGACATCGCATTGCTGGCTCGTTTCTACTTACAAGAGTTCTCAAAAGAGTACAACTCGCAAGCAAAAAGCTTTTCTGAGGATGCATTCAAGGCACTGACACGTTATTTCTGGCCTGGAAATGTGCGTGAGCTTATGAACCAAGTGAAGCGAGCGGTATTAATGTCCGACAGCGTAATGATTGAAGAGCATCACTTAGATTTACCTCAACGTAATGACTCAAAGCGCAGCTTGAAATCAATCCGTGAGAAGAGTGAACGTGATGCGTTGCTGGTTGTTTTGGAATCTCATTCTGGTCAAGTTTCAAATGCGGCGAAAGAGCTCGGAGTTTCGCGTGCAACCATGTATCGACTACTTAATAAACATAACTTGATTTCCGAACAAGCCATGTAGTTGGCCTTTCCCTGTGTTAAATAGGCGAATAAATACAATAAAAGAGAGTGGCCACAGAGCCGCTCTTTTTATTTTTTGTTTGGTTTGATTTATAAAATCCGCAAATTTATATATTCCTCAGGTGAATATGTTATACATAAAAGTATATGAAACTAAATTGCGGTGTATTGATTTGTTTTTAATCAAAAAGGCAAAAAATGTTTGATATATATTCATCAAAGCTTACAATTTAACCGTAACTCAATGAGTTATACCTTTCATAAACGGATTAATTTTTAGCTAGGAGGCGCAAGATGAAACATTACGTTGTTAACACCACTGCTTGCGCTGATCGTATGCCTATCGCTCCGATAACCCTTAAATCGGATGATACCAATACCACTGGCTCACAAGATAAAATTTAATCCGTAACCTATCATATTTATTACTAGGCTGCGGGAAAGTAGCGGCTTAGTATCAACAGAATATTTCTGTTCATTTTACGCACTATTTTTCCCAGTCGAATACATCGATAATCGGAGAAAATATTATGCGTCACTCTATTTACTTACAATTGGCCACTTTGCTATTGAAAGCAGACCTTAAACGCGAAGAAAAGCAATGGCAGCGTACCATACGCCGAACTGCTCATGATATTCCATGGACGAATGTTCATCTATTGAGGGATATTGGTTTAGATCGCGATGGTCGTTCTACACGTGCCAATGTTCCGGATGCAGTAAAAGTTGAACGTCGAGTTCGTCACCTTCGTCGAGTTTTAACGTCGCGAATAATGACGTAATCGTTAGCGTGTTGGACTGACAGAGTTGCTAACGAGTCATTCAACACGCTTAACTTTTTATATGAAGTATGACTTCATTGGATAAACAGCTGATCTTGAAGATCAGCTGTTTTCGTTTGAAGGTGGTACTGTTAAGGGCAAGGATTCGAGTAAGTTGTACCTATTGCTTGAATTTCAGTAAGTAGTTCGTCGCTAAGTTGCAAATCAATACTGTCGATATTGGCTTTTAATTGGTCTAGGTTTGTTGCTCCGATAATGTTAGAAGCAACAAATGGACGCTGATTGACAAACGCGAGCGCCATTTGTGCAGGGTTTAGACCATGCTCTTGAGCTAAATTGACGTAAGCTTCGGTCGCTTTAACACCTTGCGGAGTGAAGTAGCGCGCAAAACGCTCCCACTTAGTGCATCGAGCGCCTTCAGGTTTTGCCCCGTTTAGGTATTTACCACTCAGGCAGCCAAATGCCAAAGGAGAGTAGGCAAGTAACTGAACGCCTTCGTAATGGCTGATTTCAGACAAGCCAACTTCGAAGCTGCGGTTCAATAAGTTATATGGGTTTTGAATGGAGACAATTCTTGGCAAATCGTGTTTTTCTGCCAAACGCAATAGCGACATCACACCCCACGGCGTCTCGTTGGATACGCCGATATAGCGCACTTTACCTGCATTCACTAATTCAGTAAGCGCTTCCAACGTTTCAATTAACGTGACTTCTTCTTGTTTGTCAGGGTATGGGTAGTTGAGTTGACCAAAGCAGTTGGTTTGACGCTGCGGCCAATGTAGTTGGTACAAATCGACATAATCGGTTTGTAGACGATTAAGGCTGTCATCAATCGCTGTATGGATGTGGCGACGATTAAGGCTCATGTTGTCTCTAATGTGAGGAACATTGCGAGGGCCTGCCACTTTTGTTGCCAGTACTACTTTCTCTCTTTTGCCGCTTTTTGCCAACCAATTACCGATGTATTGCTCGGTAAGCCCTTGTGTTTCCGAGTTTGGCGGTACAGGGTACATCTCAGCGGTATCGATGAAGTTCACCCCATGATCGAGGGCAAAGTCGAGCTGTTCAAAGGCGTCCTTTTCTGTGTTTTGCTCGCCAAACGTCATAGTGCCGAGGCAGATTTTACTGATCTCAAGTGATGAGTGCGGTAGTTTTGTGTATTGCATATCACGTCCTTGAAGAGTTACCGACTAAATAAGTGACTCCAATATAGGGGATTTTTAGCCGCAATCGCAAATGATTTACGTATAAAGGAAGAGCAAACTCGAAAGCTACAGTTAGCCTAACTACACTTAAATGATCGTGTGAAGGAGGTATGTTATGCAGAAGCATCAATTGGACATGTGGCTACATGGTCCACATAAAGATACTTATAAAACTCCCAAAGTATTTGTGATTGGGTGTTCTGATGTCTCTGACTATCTTTTAGCTGTGGAGTACAAGCATCAACTTGAGCCGATTAAAGACGGTGAAGACCCGATACATTTTGGCTCTCTAGACTTAGTAAAAGAAGAACTATTGAGGCTAGGGGTCGATAAAGCGTATTTAAGGCTGCGCAATGCGTATGACGAATGTGGCACTGAAGAGGCAGCCTCATACTGCGATATTGAGTTATCGCTCGTGACGCACTAAATAGCTGATATGGTTTTATTCTGGTTGAGTGTTAATGTAGTGCTTGAGTAAGATCTGTTCAGTAAACTGTGTTCTAAGGTAAAAGCCTCGGGGCAGAGTTTTCATCGGCTTACCATTTGAGTTATATGCTTCGGTGAGCGCTTTTGCATTTGCGGCTTTAGGGCGAAGATGCAGCGCTTCTCCGTGTCTGGCGGAAATTTGATCAAATCTTCCCAAGACGATCATCTCCATTAACTCTTCCCAGTCATTTCGCAAAATCCGTTCTTCTTCTTCATCTGGTGACCAAATGAGTGGACTGCCCACACGTCTTTCAGCGAGTGGGATTTCTCGTTCTCCTTCTACGGGTACCCAAAGCACACGAGATAGCTTGTTTCGAACATGACTTGTTTCCCATGTAAGACCATGAACACCAGTGAGGGGGGCCACAGAAACAAAGGTTGTTTCTAAAGGTTTGCCAGAGTAACTGATCGGAATACTTTTCAACTCGATCCCTAGTTTTGCGAAATCTTGTTGAGGTTTACTGCCAGCTGGAGCGCCCAAGTGCCATTCGAGTAATTGACCCACCCAACCTTTATCACGTTTTAAGTTTTCAGGAACAATCATATTCGCCTCGGCGGCCAACTCAGCAAAACTGAGTCCTGCCATATCATGCGCTCGTTCCAATAGCTCTGCTTCTGTTTGTGGTTCTGGTTTCATAGTTACAAGGTGGTATTACAAAAAATATAGTTTATCAAACTCCGACCAAATCTACTGTTTAAGATTTCACCGAGGCGGTGTAAGAACGATCAATTCATAACTTATCCACAGGTGGAGGAGATATAGATAAGATCTTGAGGGGTCTGTATGAATAAACAGGGGTTAAAATGCATTTTTGGGGTTGATTTTGTTGTAATCATCTAAACGAATAGCAGGTGAGTGTGGATAAATAGCCTATTGGTGGATCTTTGACCGATCTGAGTTTGGTGAAAAGATCATCAAGAAACTGAAGATCTAATTATCGTTATTTTTAAAAATAAATACTTTTTTATCAATGCTTTATGTTTATTTTTTTGTTTCTTCATTTGTTTTTTATTTGATGGGATTGAACTGAATTACTCATTTGAATTGAATTCTTCACAAAGTTATTCACAGAAAAGGTGAATAAATGTGGGCAATGTCTCACTCTTGTGTTGATAAGGCATGGTTTGATTAAAAGATATCCAAAAATGCTGAAAAGGTAATAAATCTTGCTCATATCACATCAGTAAGTTTGCTAGTAATGGGGATATGTGGAAAAATCACGGTAATAAAAAATTTATTCATAGAGGTTAGCCAGTGATAGATGGCGATGGTTACCGACTTAATGTTGGTATTGTGATATGTAATAACCATGGTCAGGTCTTCTGGGCTAAACGATACGGGCAACACTCATGGCAATTTCCACAAGGTGGGATTGACGAAGGTGAAACCCCTGAACAAGCCATGTTCAGGGAGTTATACGAAGAAGTCGGTTTAACGAAAAAAGACGTTAAGATCATTGCAACAAGTCGTCATTGGTTAAGATATAAGCTACCAAAGCGATTGGTGCGTTGGGACTCCAAGCCTGTTTGTATCGGCCAAAAACAGAAATGGTTTCTGCTGAGATTAGAATGCGATGAATCTCGCATTAATATGCAACGCGGAAAATCCCCTGAATTTGATGGTTGGCGCTGGGTAAGTTACTGGTATCCAGTTAGGCAAGTTGTTTCTTTCAAGCGAGATGTTTATCGACGAGCGATGAAAGAATTTGCATCCTTAGCCATGCCTTTTCGAGAGAGAAAAGCGAAAGGGAAAAGAAAAAAGCAACGTAGAGGATAATCATGCTCAGTCAGCTAAGGGAAATAGTTGAGAAAGTCTCCAGGGTCGATGATGTGCATCTGGCACTCGATATATTGGTGAAAGAGACTTGTGCTGCTCTTAGTACTGAGTGCTGTACTATCTATCTTGCTAATGAAGAAATGCAGCGCCTTGAGTTAATGGCAACTCAAGGCCTTATTTTTGAAGGTGATAGTATTCATATCAACTTCAATGAAGGCTTGGTTGGGTTGGTAAAACGAAGCGCTGAACCCCTTAACCTTGCCGAAGCCTCAAAACACCCCGAGTTCAAATTCTTTCCTCAACTCGGCGAACAGATTTACCACTCTTTTTTAGCTACTCCAATCATTCATCGTAAACAAGTTTTAGGTGTGTTGGTGATCCAACAAAAAACGCCGCGCTTGTTTAGTGAAATGGAAGAATCGTTTCTTGTTACCTTATCCGCTCAGTTAGCGGTGCTCATTGCACATGCGCAGAATCTTGGGCATTGGCAGTTAGCATCTAAACCCACGGTATTAAAAGGTTTGCCTGCGTCTACTGGTGTCGCGATTGGAGAGTTTTGGTTCGACAATACCCAGCCGAGTTTATCGGATGTTTTCCCTTCGTCCACGTTAGATAAGGAACGCGAGCACGAGACATTACTGGTGGCCATAGAGCGAGCGTTAAATGACTTTCGCCGTATGCGGAAAAAGCTGGACAGTGAAATCAACAAAGATGCGCTGGCGATCTTCGATCTGTTTACTCACTTACTGAATGATCCGATGCTTCGCGGTGATTTGAAGAAGCAGATTGAAAAAGGAGATAGGGCAGACTGGGCGTTACGCCAAGTTGTAGAGTCATACTCGAATCGATTTGCAAGAATGTCGGATGTATACATGCGTGAAAGAGCGCAAGATATCCGAGAGTTAGGGCAAAGGCTGCTCTATTTTCTGCACAACAGTGAGCAAGAAAATTCTGCAATTGATCGTCCCATTATTTTGGTGGCGAACGAACTCACTGCCACCTTGCTCGCTTCTGTACCTAAAGAGTTTTTGTTAGCTGTCGTATCATTAGAGGGAGGCGCTAACTCTCACGCTGCCATTTTATCTCGAGCTCTTGGGGTCCCTGCAGTCATGGGCGCCAACATTAATCCGGATGTGGTTAATGGCAAACTCGGGATAGTCGACGGCTATACGGGTGAGATCTTCTTAGAGCCAAACCGCCAGTTGTTGCGAGAGTATCGCAGCTTAGTAAGCGAAGAGTCTGAATTGTTTGCCATGGTAAACAAGGACCTCGCACTCCCTGCGGTTACGCAAGATAATCACCATATCGAAATTATGCTGAATGCGGGACTCAGTGCAGACAGTAATATTGCCATCAACACAGGTGTTGATGGTGTTGGGTTGTACCGAACTGAGATTGCATTTTTACTTCAGCATCACTTTCCTTCGGAAGATGAGCAGTATCATCAATACCAAGCAATACTTAACAGCTATCCGAATCAACGAGTAGTGATGCGTACTTTGGATATTGGTGGTGACAAACCTTTGCCGTATTTGCCCATCGAAGAAGATAATCCGTTTCTAGGCTGGCGTGGCATTCGTTTTACATTGGATCATCCAGACATTTTCTTGATCCAGCTGCGTGCAATGTTAAGAGCGAGTGCAGAAAGCGGAAACTTAAGTATCTTATTGCCAATGGTGTCAGGGGTAAAAGAGTTAGACGATGCCATTAGCTTGATTAATCAAGCTCACAGCGAAGCCGTTTTGCTTGATGATAGAATTCAATTCCCACAAATTGGGGTCATGATTGAAGTACCATCGATGGTGTATCTGTTGCCAACGATTGCTCACCGTGTTGATTTTGTTTCTGTCGGGACAAACGATTTAACTCAGTATTTATTAGCGGTAGATAGGAACAATTCGCGCGTAGCGGATGTCTATGAATCTATGCATCCTGCGGTACTGTTAGCGCTTAAGCAAATCCATGAGGTGTGTGATAAATATCAGGTGCCCGTGTGTATTTGTGGTGAGCTAGCGGGTGATCCATTTGGCGCTCTTCTCTTACTTGGGTTAGGGTATACCAGTTTGAGTATGAACACCTCCAATGTGGCTAAGGTGAAATATTTGATTCGTCATAGCCAACAAGAAGAATTAGAAAAATTAGCGGAGCAAGCAATGACAAAGTCCTATGGGGAGGACATTCATCAAATGATGCATGACTTCTTCATTCAACAGGGCTTTGCGGGCTTTATCCGTGCAGGTAAAAAGTAGGAAATCGTGACCGTCTCTTTATTTTTGTTATTGTTGGCGCTAGGCGCTTTTGTGGGTGTGATGGCGGGGTTACTCGGTATCGGTGGTGGTTTGATTGTTGTTCCTGCCTTGTTGTATTTGCTTCCTCTTGCTGGGATCTCTCCAGAAATGAGTATGCACATGGCCTTAGCCACTTCGTTAGCGAGTATTATTGTTACGTCTGGCTCATCGGCGATGAATCACCTTAAGCTCGGCAATGTCGATATGTTTGTCGTAAAATGGTTGATGCCTGGTGTGGTCATTGGTGGCTTTGTTGGTGCCAATATTGCTGAGTGGATCCCTACACACTATTTGCCGAAAGTGTTTGGTGTCATTGTTCTTTGCCTGTCAGTACAAATGTTTCGTTCCATTAAAGTTACGAGCAGTAAACCTATGCCGAGCAGCCCTGTGACTGTAGTTTACGGCACGGGAATTGGTGTCGTATCAAGCCTTGCTGGTATTGGTGGTGGCTCACTGTCGGTACCATTTTTAAATAAACATGGGATAGAGATGCGTAAAGCGGTGGGCTCATCCTCCGTTTGTGGTTGCGTGATTGCTATTTCTGGTATGATCGGCTTCATCTTACATGGCTATAAAGTGGAAGGCTTACCTTCATACAGTATTGGCTATGTTTATCTTCCCGCTTTATTAGCGATTGCTATGGCCTCGATGCTCACAACAAAAGTGGGTGCGAAGCTCGCAACTAACCTTCCAACTGCGGTATTAAAAAAGATATTCGCGGTGTTCTTAATGTTTGTTGCAGCGACCATGCTGCTCTAAGTTTGTACCCAAGTCATTCTCGCTGAACCAAGCATCTAGAGGTTACTTGGGTATATTTATTTTGTTGTGATAAGAAGAGAATGATTTATGTCTCAGGGATATATTGAATTTCCCAATATTGATCCGGTTTTAATCTCTATTGGTCCTGTTTCGGTTCGTTGGTACGGTTTGATGTACCTTGTTGGCTTTATGTTTGCTCTATGGTTAGCGAACCGACGTGCGGATAAGCCTGGAAGTGGTTGGACACGAGAGCAGGTTTCTGATTTGTTGTTCGCAGGCTTCCTTGGCGTGGTGATTGGTGGCCGTGTAGGCTACGTGCTTTTCTACAATTTTGAGCTCTTCCTGGCTGACCCTTTGTATCTATTTAAAGTGTGGACCGGTGGTATGTCTTTCCACGGGGGCTTACTGGGTGTGATTACTGCGATGTTCTGGTATGCACACAAAAACGGGCGAACTTTCTTCGGTGTTGCTGACTTTATCGCGCCGCTTGTGCCATTTGGTTTGGGTATGGGGCGTTTAGGTAACTTCATGAACAGCGAGTTGTGGGGCCGAGTAACGGATGTGCCTTGGGCGATCGTTTTCCCAAATGGCGGTCCACTGCCACGTCATCCATCACAGCTTTATGAAATGGCGCTTGAAGGTATCGTCCTTTTCTTCATTTTGAATTGGTTCATCAAGAAACCTCGTCCTCTAGGTTCTGTTTCAGGACTCTTTCTTGCGGGTTACGGAACCTTCCGTTTCCTAGTAGAATACGTGCGCGAACCAGACGCTCATTTGGGGTTATTCGGTGGCTTTATTTCCATGGGACAGATTTTATCCCTGCCAATGGTGGTTATCGGTGTCCTCATGATGGTTTGGGCATACAAACGTGGTCATTACAAAGACGAATTACCACAAAAGACGAAGTAAGGTATTGGTGTGAAACAGTATTTAGATTTGTGTCAACGCATCGTTGACCAAGGTGTTTGGGTTGAAAATGAGCGTACAGGCAAGCGCTGCCTGACCGTAATCAACGCGGATTTAACCTACGATGTTGCGAACAATCAATTTCCGTTGGTCACCACACGTAAAAGTTTTTGGAAAGCGGCCGTTGCAGAGCTATTAGGGTATATTCGTGGTTACGATAATGCGGAAGATTTTCGTAAGCTGGGCACGAAAACCTGGGATGCCAATGCCAACCTAAATGATGCCTGGTTGAATAACCCATACCGTAAAGGCGAAGACGACATGGGCCGTGTCTATGGGGTTCAAGGGCGCGCCTGGGCGAAACCTGATGGTGGTCATGTTGACCAGCTACGTAAGATAGTGGATGACTTAACGCGTGGTGTTGATGATCGCGGTGAAATCTTGAACTTCTACAACCCGGGTGAGTTCCACATGGGGTGCTTGCGTCCTTGTATGTACAGTCACCATTTTTCATTGCTGGATGATACGCTTTACCTGAATAGTACTCAGCGTTCGTGTGATGTACCGCTTGGCTTAAACTTCAATATGGTTCAAGTTTACGTATTCTTGGCGATTATGGCGCAAATTACGGGCAAGAAACCTGGTCAGGCATTTCATAAGATTGTGAATGCTCACATTTATGAAGACCAGCTTGAACTGATGCGCGATGTTCAGTTGAAGCGTGAGCCATTAAAAGCGCCGACGTTCCATATCAACCCAGAGATTAAATCTCTAGAAGATTTGGAAACTTGGGTCACACTGGATGACTTTTGGGTTGAAGGGTACGAGCATCACGATCCTATTCGTTACCCATTCTCAGTGTAACGAGTATCGTTCTTCAAGATATAGAAAAAGCTCCGAATGGAGCTTTTTTCTTTTTTGTACTTAGAAGGTATTATTTTAGTGCACTGACAATATAACGGTGAATTGGGTTGGTCTGCATCGGTGTGGACAGTGCCGGGCTAATAAACTTAGGTTGAGTGAATATTTCTTTACTCACTAATGAACGGATAAGCTCAAAGTACTTCAGCTCTGTTTTCCCGCACAACAATAGTGAAAAGTCATCGCCCAATTTATCATAGGCATTGAGCACCTCTCGGAATCCTCTAAGATACAAGTAATCCTTCGTTAAACCTCCACCTCGATAGACTCGGGCAGTCGTTGTAAATGCTTGAAGATCAGAAGCTTTATACTGTTCTTTTAATAGCATGAACGTATGGCGGAAATCGCGATCCTTGATCATCGACTCTACTGCCAGAACTCGTAAGGCTAAGGTTCTTAGGCGCTTGATACTGAAATGTCCTGACAGATACTCACATAATATAGCCAGCCCTTCTTGAGTGTTGGTATTGGCAGGACAACCTAAGCTCAGGACTTTTAGCGGTTGTTGACGACCGTTAAGCGTAGTCAGGAGATGTACTCCCATTTCATGATGTGCAAGAGCCTCCAGCTCATCAGTGGTGATGTACGCCGCGTGGTTAATTTTGACTCGAGATCCTGAAACTAGTGCGTTTGCTAACATCCCGTCCAACACCTGTATTTCACATTCATACCCATTGCGTTGAGCAAAATTTTGCATGAAACGTGCTATTGCACGGCTATCGTGCTGAGGTTCTTTTTCTTCTTCTGTAGGAAGGTGCAATATGAAATGGGCGTTGGCAATATCTTTGGCGCTCGGTTCCCCATAATAGCGTAAGGAGTTATAAAGAAACTCTTGCGTACCTATGGTATTCACTTGATCCAGTTTATCTGCATAAGACTGAATTACATCCGCGTACAGCCTCTGCAGTTGGGTGTCTTGAATGTTTTCTAGAGGTAGCTCATATAGACGTCGCTTTGCGCTGTGGGTATCTACGTTAGTAATTGAATATTGAAAATTAGGCTCTTGAGAATATTTGTTTTTAATGAAACGTTCTCTTTCTTGAGCATAATTAAGAGGATTCACGCTACTGAGGATATCAATATCAGCAACCAGTTGGGTTAGGTTTTCGTCTATTGCGAGTAGCTGATCAGAAATAGCGTCATTAAGCTGCGTCATGTTGTCGACTCCAAATGAGATAGCTCAGCATAAGCATGCTGATGTGGCTCAAATTATCACCGGACAATCGATTTGAACAGTTTAATTATCATAAAAAAGGCTCCACGATGTGGAGCCTAAACAATAAGCGATGGTATGTCGTTGTTGTTACGTTGTTAGGGCTAGAATTGCACCTGGTAGAATAACGAATACTGACATTAGGTAACCACCAACAACTGCTTTATTCTTAATAGCCATTTCAGAAATCATCTCAGCGCCTTTAACCGGAATCTCACGTAGGAATGGAATTCCAAAGATAAACAGCGTCGCCATGATGTTAAATACTAAGTGGACTAGAGCGATTTGTAGTGCGAATACTGCGAACTCTCCAGATACCGCTGTCGCTGCTAGTAGTGCCGTAATACAAGTACCAATGTTAGCACCCAGAGTGAAAGGGTAGATATCTCGTACTTTCAACACGCCAGTACCAACCAACGGAACCATTAAACTTGTCGTGGTTGAGGAAGATTGTACTAGAACGGTCACGATTGAGCCTGATACGATGCCGTGAATAGGACCACGACCGATGGCGTTTTTCAAAATTTCACGTGCGCGACCAACCATTAGGCTCTTCATCAATTTACCCATCACTGTGATTGCAACGAAGATAGTCGCAATACCCAAAGCAATAAGCATGACGCCGCCAACAGTATCACCGAAGGTAGAAAGTGGCTCTTTAATTGCGCCTACGACTGGCTTTGTAATTGGTTTAATAAAGTTGAAGCCCTTAATGCTCATATCACCAGTAGCAAGCAGTGGAGAAACAAGCCAGTGAGAAACTTTCTCTAAAATGCCGAACATCATTTCCAACGGAAGGAAAATAGCGACAGCAAGCAAGTTGAAGAAGTCGTGAATGGTTGCACTTGCAAATGCACGTTTGAACTCTTCTTTACAGCGCACGTGGCCAAGAGACACAAGCGTATTGGTCACTGTGGTACCAATGTTAGCACCCATCACCATAGGGATAGCGGTTTCTACAGGTAAGCCACCTGCAACCAAGCCTACAATAATAGACGTTACAGTACTTGAAGACTGAATTAAGGCTGTTGCCACCAAGCCGATCATTAGACCTGCAACTGGGTGTGCGGCAAATTCAAATAGCACCTTAGCTTGATCGCCAGTTGCCCATTTAAAGCCACTACCAACCATAGATACTGCTAGAAGAAGCAGATATAACATGAATGCCAAGTTAGCCCAGCGTAACCAACGAGCTGTGCTCGAAATTGGTGCCACTGTTGAAGTAGCTTGGTTCATCATAATTTTCTCCGTTGACCTTTCAGTTCATTTTTCGGTCTGTAGTTGAATCTGCGGGCGATGTTAGAGAACAAATATTTCAGTAATATTACAGATTTCTTGCTGTGAGAGATTTTTATTGTTCTTTTTGATAATGGCGTAAAAGAGGAAGGAAATTAATTTTTAACTTGTTGATTTTAATGGTTAAATTTTGATTTCTTTTTGTTTGATTTTTGCGTTTTTTTTGTAGAGAAAATGCGCCTCAGTTCAACTTTTATGACAGTGTTGACTTTATACTTTCGGTAAAACTTATGCTTTTGTAAGGTATTGTATGGTTTTGTCGAGTTTATTGTTTGTCTCTGTCACATTTGGTATAAAAAGTATCACTTTCTTTTCGGGACTCGATCATGTCACATCTAAACTACAACCATCTCTATTATTTCTGGATGGTGTGCAAACAGGGCTCTGTAACTAAGGCGGCTGACGCGCTCTTCCTGACACCGCAAACCGTGACAGGACAGATTAAAGCGCTTGAAGAGCGCATGAAAGGAAAGTTAACCAAGCGCAATGGTCGTACAGTTGAGCCCACTGAGTTAGGTCAGCTTGTGTTTAAGTACGCCGACCGGATGTTCGGTTTGAGCTATGAGATGTTAGATATCGTCAATTACAGCCAGCACTCGAACATTCTATTTGAAGTTGGTGTAGCCGATGCATTATCTAAGCGCTTGGTCAGTAAAGTACTGATGACGACCGTCCCGGAAGATAACAGTATTCATTTACGCTGTTATGAATCGACCCACGAACTGCTACTTGAACGCCTTTCTCAGCACAAGCTAGATATGATCCTTTCGGATTGTCCCGTTGATTCTACTCAAAGTCCTGGCCTTTATAGCAAAAAGTTGGGTGAAAGTAGCATGAGCTTTTTTGCTTCTTCTGAAATTGAAAATGTGCGATTCCCTGAGATCTTGGAACAAAAAAAACTTCTGATTCCCGCGAGCCGAACGGCTATGGGGCGTAAAGTTATTCAATGGTTTGATCGTCAAGGCCTTCAACCCAATGTGCTGGGGGAGTTTGATGATGTTGCGTTGATGAAAGCTTTTGCTCGGTACCACGATGATGTGATTTTCTTGGCACCGACCGTATACATGTCGGAGATTGAAGACGACCGAAATTTACAGCTAATTGGCCATGTCGATGGGCTAAAAGAAGAGTACTACGTGATTTTTGCGGAACGAATGATCCAACACCCCGCGGTAAAAAATGTTTGTGATGCTGATTTCAGTCAAATGTTTGAGTAAACCCGTATCGTTGCGTAAATAAATAGATTACTATCAATAAAAATATAATTCTAAATAATATCTAAGTAAGCAAGATACTTGTTTTAGTGAGCAAAACTATTAATTATTGATGGCGCACCAATTAAAATCCTTGGTGGATAATATTGGTGTATCACTAACAACTAAATTAGAGGTTCTAATAATGAAGACTCTGGAAGTGTATCTTGATTTTCTTAGATATATAAATCAGTGCAACACAACAAGCTGGCCAGGGTTGGAATAAGTAAGTTGTAGCTAGAGGTCCAACACATGAATCTACAAGAAATGGAGCAGAACTCCGCAAAAGCCGTCGTGTTGCTCAAAGCGATGGCAAACGAGAGACGCCTACAAATCCTTTGTATGCTGCATAACCAAGAGCTGTCCGTGGGAGAGCTGTGTGCAAAGTTAGAGCTAAGCCAGTCGGCATTATCTCAGCATCTTGCTTGGCTTCGCCGTGATGAGTTAGTCACGACAAGGAAAGAAGCACAAACGGTGTACTACACATTAAAGAGTGATGAAGTGAAAGCGTTAATAAAAACACTGCATAGTCTTTATTGTGCTGAGAGTGCTCAACATTAATTAAATAGTCCTAATATACTGCTCATCTTAGAGTGTGAATCTAACTTGTTGGAATATTTGAGAGTGGCGTTAAACTTTTGATGATAGGGTACTACTCATCGACCAATTTGCTTTGTTCTCAAGTGTTTTATTAGTGCTTTCTAGTTTGAGCGTTATATGGGTAATGAATAAGCTGATGTCTTTAAATGGGACATTCAGAAAAAGAAAAGCTGGCATTGCCAGCTTTTTTTATTAAGAAAATTTTGTAGATATAAAAAAACCGACACAAGGTCGGTTTTTTCTTCACTGTAAAATCAGGACTCTATTAAAGAGCTTTGATTTGTGCAGCGAAACGAGACTTATGGCGAGCTGCTTTATTCTTGTGAATAAGGCCTTTAGTTGCCATGCGGTCTAGGATAGGTGTAACTACAGCGAATGCAGCAGTTGCAGCTTCTTTGTCGCCTGCTTCGATAGCAGCAACAGTTTTCTTCATGTAAGTACGCATCATTGAGCGACGGCTAGCATTGTGCTGACGACGTTTCTCAGCTTGGATAGCGCGCTTCTTAGCAGATTTACTATTTGCCAAGGGTCTAACTCCCAAAAACTTAGTTCTGTGACAATTTAAGGGCGAGGAATATCCCTCATTTGCGCTTAAATGTCAAATGATTTGTGCAAAAACCGATCTAAGCCAAAACAAATTTTGGTAAGAGAGGTTATCGCGGTTAAGATGGCGGGGATTCTAACAGCATTTTTATACCAATGCTAATAATTATCCGCGAAAGGCACACTTATTCCTTACAACCCGCGGATAGATTTTTGACGTCTATTTGCAGCACCTGTCAGAGAAACAGTATAGGGTTAGCTGTCTTATGGTGATATTCCGAGGTTACAGTGAGTAAACGACTACTCAAGTCTGGCATGATCGTCAGTGCTATGACATTTATTTCCCGCGTTCTTGGCCTAGTTCGTGATGTTGTAGTGGCAAATTTAATGGGGGCAGGAGCAAGCGCAGACGTCTTTTTCTTCGCCAATAAAATTCCTAATTTTTTACGACGTTTGTTTGCTGAAGGTGCTTTTTCCCAAGCGTTTGTACCTGTTTTAACGGAAAGCCATGCTCAAGGCGACATGGATAAAACCCGCGAGCTGATTGCCCGTGCTGCGGGCACATTGGGGGTGATAGTCTCAATTGTTACCATCTTAGGTGTTCTAGGTTCCGGTGTGGTGACTGCACTGTTTGGTTTTGGTTGGTTCCTAGACTGGATGCATGGTGGTCCCGCGGCTGAGAAGTTCGAACTTGCTAGCGTGATGCTCAAGATTACCTTTCCTTATTTATGGTTCATCACTTTTGTTGCCCTATCGGGAGCCATTCTCAATACACTAGGTAAGTTTGCGGTTTCTTCGTTTACTCCTGTCTTTCTCAATGTGATGATCATTTTGGCAGCATGGTTTATCTCGCCGCAGATGCCACAGCCAGAGATTGGTCTTGCCATCGGTGTTTTCCTTGGTGGTTTGGTTCAGTTCTTATTTCAAATCCCTTTCCTTATTAAAGCGGGGGTTATGGTTAAGCCGAAATGGGGCTGGCGCGATCCGGGCGTGGTGAAGATCCGAACCTTAATGATTCCTGCTTTGTTCGGTGTGTCGGTAAGCCAAATCAACTTGTTGTTTGATACTTTTATTGCCAGCTTTCTGCAAACCGGTTCGATCAGTTGGTTGTACTACTCAGATCGTTTGTTGGAATTCCCGTTAGGTCTGTTTGGTATTGCGATTGCAACGGTGATTTTACCAGCATTATCACGCAAACATGTTGACGCACAAAATGAAGGATTCGCACAAACCATGGACTGGGGGGTGCGCATGGTGATCTTACTTGGCCTTCCTGCAATGCTTGGTTTGATGGTACTGGCAAAACCTATGTTGATGGTGTTATTCATGCGAGGTGAGTTTTCGCCACAAGACGTACATCAAGCATCATTGTCACTCTTTGCTTACGCTTCAGGCTTGTTGAACTTTATGCTGATTAAAGTGCTCGCTCCGGGGTATTACTCGCGTCAAGACACCAAAACGCCAGTGAAATACGGCATCATTGCGATGGTGACCAACATGGTATTTAATGCAATTTTTGCGTACTTCTATGGCTACGTTGGCTTGGCTATCGCGACAGCACTATCGGCATTTGTGAATATGGCACTGCTGTATCGTGGCCTGCACATCGCAGAGGTATACCAAATCACTAAGCGAACCGTCTTCTTTATTATACGTTTAGCTATTGCTGGCGCGGCGATGGTGGCGGCAATCTTATGGCAACTGGAAGATATGTCAGTATGGCTGGGCTGGAGCTTTGCTCACCGAAGCGCGGTGCTAGGGATGTTGATCGGTTTAGGAGCCGTGGTTTACCTAGTGGTTCTATTTTTAACTGGTGCGCGTTTAAAAGACCTAAAAGCTGGGACAGACTGAGGGTGATTAGTATATAATCCGTCAGTTTCACACAGTGTAAAGTAAAACAGAGGCAGAAAGCAGTATCCAATGGAACTGATTAGAGGCATTCACAATATCAACCCGCGACATCATGGTTGTGTGCTGACTATTGGCAATTTCGATGGTGTCCATAAAGGCCATCAACAAGTATTGCAGCAAGTGTCTGAGCAAGCGGACAGGCTATCCTTGCCTTCTGTTGTGATGACCTTTGAACCTCAGCCGATGGAGCTGTTTGCCAAAGACAAGGCACCTGCAAGGTTGACGCGATTACGCGATAAGTTCGTGCAATTGAGTAAGCTCGATATTGACCGCTTACTGTGTGTCAATTTCAATCGCCATTTTGCAAGTTTAACCGCGGAAGAGTTTATCCGTGACTTGTTGGTCGAGCGTTTGGGTGTTAAGTTTCTTGTCGTTGGTGATGATTTCTGCTTTGGCAAAGGCCGTACAGGTAACTTTGCAATGCTGCAGGAAGCAGGGGAAAAATACGGCTTTGATGTCGTAAGTACCCAGAGCTTTTGTTTACAACAATTACGTGTCAGCAGTACGGCTATCCGTCAAGCGCTGGCGCGTGACGATTTGCATTCCGCGCAACAGATGCTGGGAAGAAACTACAGCATCAGCGGTCGTGTTTCTCACGGAAGAAAGCTAGGTCGAACCATTGGGTTCCCTACTGCAAATATTCCTTTGAAACGCTGTGTTTCTCCGGTTTCCGGAGTCTATGTTGTTCAAGCGCTTGGCTTAGGAAATAAGCCAGTTGGTGGTGTTGCTAATATTGGTCAAAGACCAACCGTCAATGGTGTTCGCCAACAGTTAGAAGTGCACTTATTCGACTTTCATGCCAATTTATATGGCAAGCAACTAGAAGTGGAACTTTTGCATAAACTTCGAGATGAGCAAAAGTTTGAGTCGTTTGAAGCACTTAAACAACAAATCGAATTGGATGCTGAAGCAGCAAGGGTGTGGCTGCGTCAGCTTAAGCGTTGAGCGGTTTATTCCACCGTTCAACATAATGTCTAATTTTCGCCCAATATAACGGAATTAAGAATCGATGAGTGAGTATAAAGATACCCTGAACTTACCTGAAACAGGGTTTCCAATGCGCGGCAACCTGGCCAATCGTGAGCCAGAAATGCTTAAGCGTTGGTACAAAGAAGATCTTTACGGTGAAATCCGTAAAGCTAAGAAAGGCAAAAAGTCATTCGTATTGCACGATGGCCCTCCTTACGCAAATGGTGACATTCATATTGGTCACGCACTAAACAAGATTCTTAAAGACATTATTATTAAATCCAAAACACTTTCAGGTTTTGACGCACCTTACATCCCAGGCTGGGACTGCCACGGTCTACCAATCGAATTAATGGTAGAGAAGAAAGTAGGTAAGCCAGGCCAAAAAGTGACAGCAGCGGAATTCCGCGAGAAATGTCGTGAATACGCAGCAGGTCAGGTTGAAGGTCAGAAAGAGAGCTTCAAACGCCTTGGTATCATGGGTGAGTGGGACAAGCCATACCGCACTATGGATTTCGCAACTGAAGCGAACATTATTCGTGCTCTTGGTAAGATCGCAAGCAATGGTCACCTGCTAAAAGGTTTCAAACCTGTTCACTGGTGTACAGACTGTGGTTCTGCTCTTGCTGAAGCGGAAGTAGAATACAAAGATAAAGTATCACCATCTATCGACGTTCGTTTTAAAGCGGCTGACGAAACAGCACTGCTATCTAAATTTGAACTGACAGAAGGTCATGAAGGTCACGGTGACGTATCTATCGTTATCTGGACAACAACACCTTGGACACTGCCTGCAAACCGCGCAGTATGTCTACGTGATGATCTAGAGTACGTGCTTATCCAAACAGAAGGCGACAACGCTGAGCGTATCATCGTTGCTGCTGAGCTAGCGAAAGACGTAATGGACCGTGCGGGTATCGAGCACTTCCACAACCTTGGCTTTGCTAAAGGTGCGGACCTAGAGCTTTCTCAATTCCAACACCCATTCTACGATTTCACTGTACCGGCGATCCTTGGCGATCACGTTACGACTGATTCAGGTACTGGTGTTGTTCACACTGCTCCTGGTCACGGTCAAGAAGACTTCGCGGTTGGTAACAAGTACAACCTAGAAGTAGCAAACCCAGTTGGCTCAAACGGTGTTTATCTACCAGATACAGAGCTATTTGCTGGTCAGCACGTATTTAAAGCGAACGATGCAGTAGTAGAAGTACTAAAAGAAAAAGGTGCACTACTACACCACCACGCTTACGAGCACAGCTACCCACACTGTTGGCGTCATAAGACTCCAATCATCTTCCGTGCTACGCCTCAATGGTTCGTTTCTATGGACCAAGCTGGCCTACGTGCTAAAGCATTAAAGTCAATCAAGAATGTAGAGTGGATGCCTGAGTGGGGTCAAAGCCGCATCGAAGGTATGATCGAAGGTCGCCCTGAGTGGTGTATCTCTCGTCAACGTACTTGGGGTGTGCCAATTGCTCTGTTTGTTCATAAAGAAACAGCAGAACTTCATCCAAACACGCTAGAGCTGATCGAGAAAGTAGCGAAGCTGGTTGAAGAGAAAGGCATTCAAGCATGGTGGGATGTAGATGCCGCTGAACTACTAGGTGCTGACGCTGACCAATACGAAAAAGTGCTAGATACGCTAGACGTATGGTTCGATTCAGGTGTCACTCACTTCTCTGTTGTTGATGCTCGTGAAGAGTACAACGGCAACAGTGCAGACCTATACCTAGAAGGTTCTGACCAACACCGTGGTTGGTTCCAGTCTTCTTTAATTTCATCTATTGCGATGAAAGACGAAGCACCTTACAAACAAGTACTGACACACGGTTTCGTGGTTGATGGTCAGGGGCGTAAGATGTCTAAATCTATCGGTAACGTGGTTGCGCCAAAAGACGTAACTAACAAGCTAGGTGCTGACATTCTTCGTCTATGGGTTGCTTCAACAGACTACACTGGTGAAGTTGCGGTTTCTGATGAAATCCTAAAACGTAGCGCAGATGCTTACCGTCGTATCCGTAACACAGCGCGTTTCTTCCTAGCTAACCTGAGCGGCTTCAACCCTGAAACAGACATCGTTCCTGTTGAAGAGATGGTTGCGCTAGATCGCTGGGCGGTTGGTCGTGCACTAGCAGCACAAGAAGAGATCGTTAAAGCATACGAAGAGTACAACACACACGGTGTAACTCAGCGTCTAATGCAATTCTGTTCAATCGAAATGGGCTCTTTCTACCTAGACGTAATTAAAGACCGTCAGTACACAGCAAAACGTGGCGGCAACGCTCAACGTAGCTGTCAGACAGCACTTTACTACATCGTAGAAGCGCTAGTTCGTTGGATGGCGCCAATCATGTCGTTCACTGCAGATGAAATCTGGAACGAAATGCCAGGTCAACGCGACAAGTTCGTATTCACTGGTGAGTGGTTCGACGGCCTATTCGGTCTTGCTGAAGGTGAAGAGCTGAACAACGAATTCTGGACTGAGATCCAAGCGGTTCGTGGTGCGGTTAACAAACTTCTAGAAGATGCGCGTAAAGAGAAAACCATTGGTGGTGCACTACAAGCTGAAGTGACTCTATTTGCTGATGACGCACTAGCGGCGAAGATCAACAAACTTGAAGATGAACTGCGCTTTGTTCTACTAACCTCTGCTGCGAAAGTTAAGCCTCTAGGTGAGAAGACGGATGCAGCACAAGCGACGGATATCGAAGGCTTGTTTGTTGAAGTAGCAGCAGCTGAAGGTGAGAAGTGTGATCGTTGTTGGCACCACACGCCAGACGTAGGCACAATTGAAGGTCACGAGAAAATCTGTGGTCGTTGTGTGTCTAACGTAGACGGCGAAGGTGAAGTACGTAAATTCGCGTAATTGCCTAGAACGACTGAACTTTTTTTAAAATTAACAGCCCCAGTATTTACTGGGGCTGTTTGTAGGTAAAGTAATGAGTGAAAAAGCACTGACGTTAAAGCAATCTGGAGTTCGCTGGCTGTGGTTAGCAATTCTGGTATTTATTGCAGATATTGGCATCAAATTGGTGGTGATGGACAATATGGGCTACGGATGGGCAAACCGAATTGAGGTGTTGCCATTCTTCAACCTACTTTACGTTCATAACTACGGTGCCGCTTTCAGCTTCTTGAGCGATCAAGCTGGTTGGCAGCGCTGGTTATTTACAGGTATCGCGTTTGTTGTTACGGGTCTTTTGACCTACTGGATGAGTAAGCTTCCAGCAAAAGAAAAATGGAACAACATTGCTTATGCACTGATTATTGGTGGTGCAGTGGGCAACGTGTTTGACCGCGTCGTTCATGGCTTTGTTGTTGATTACCTAGACTTCTTCTGGGGTAACTACCACTGGCCAGCATTCAACCTTGCTGACATGGCGATCTGTATTGGTGCGGCAATGATTATTCTGGATGGCTTCCGTAAAAAAGACGCTGACAAGTAATCTTTTGCGGTATATCGAATAACCCTAAGCGTCGTCCGTTGATTCGAGCGACGCTTTTTATTATGTTGGAGCGCCAATCAGCATATCAATGTATAAAAAGACCAAGCTGACAGCGTAATAACCCAAGAACAAGGAAGCATTAACGTGACAACAATAACCAATGAATCGGTAGTAACCCTTCACTTTACGATTAAAATGAAAGACGGATCGGTTGCAGATAGTACTCATAACATGGGTAAACCAGCGAAGTTTGTTATGGGTGATGGCAGCTTGAGTGAAAACTTTGAGCAGTGCTTGATAGGCCTCGAAACAGGCGCACAAAAAGCGATTGAGCTAAAGGCAGAAGACGCGTTTGGTATGCCAAACCCTGACCATATTCACTATATGGATCGCACTAAATTTGTGGGTGATGCAGAAGTGGAAGTTGGTACAATCATGGCCTTCAGTGGCCCTGATGGCATGGAAATCCCGGGCATTATTACAGAGATTGCAGGCGATTCAGTCACTGTGGACTTCAACCATCCTCTAGCGGGACAAGACGTGACTTTCGAAGTTGAAATTTTGTCAGTAGAATAGCGAACCAAATAAAAGATAACTTCCATGAGCAATGAAATGAAAATCCTGTTAGCTAACCCACGTGGTTTCTGTGCTGGTGTTGACCGCGCGATTAGCATCGTAGAGCGTGCGCTAGAGATGTATCAGCCACCGATTTATGTGCGTCATGAAGTGGTGCATAACCGTTTTGTGGTTGAAGGTCTCAAACAGCGTGGTGCTATCTTCGTTGAAGAACTGCACGAAGTGCCAGACAACAACATTGTGATTTTCTCCGCTCATGGTGTATCGCAGGCAGTTCGTCAGGAAGCCAAGCAGCGTGATTTGACCGTATTTGACGCAACGTGTCCTTTGGTAACCAAAGTGCATATGGAAGTGGCGCGTGCGAGCCGTCGTAATATGGAAGTGGTTCTGATTGGTCACGCAGGTCACCCTGAAGTCGAAGGTACGATGGGGCAATACGCCAGTGAAACCGGTGGTATGTACTTGGTTGAAACTCCAGCCGATGTTGAGAAACTGAAGGCGATTGTGAAAGATCCATCCGATCTTCATTACGTAAGCCAAACGACGCTTTCTGTCGATGAAACTGCCGATGTTATCGAAGAGCTACGCCGCGTGTTCCCAGATATCCAAGGTCCACGTAAAGACGATATCTGTTACGCGACACAAAACCGCCAAGATGCCGTACGTGAATTAGCTGGTGACGTAGATGTGATGGTTGTGGTGGGCTCTAAAAACTCATCAAACTCTACACGTCTTAAAGAGCTAGCTGAAAAGCTAGGGACACCTGGCTACTTAACCGACTGTCCGGAAGATATCAAACCTGAGTGGTTCGAAGGCAAAACAAAGGTCGGCGTGACTGCGGGAGCATCTGCTCCGGAAGAGCTCGTTAATCAGATTCTAGAGCGAATCAAAGAACTCGTTGGTGCCGAAGCGGTTGATGAAGTACTTGGCCGTGAAGAGAATATGTTCTTTGAAGTACCTAAAGAACTGCAAATCAAGCAAGTGGATTAGTCTCCATTTATCGAATATTCAAAAGGCGACCTGTGGGTCGCCTTTTTTACATCTCTCTTAACTCATTTAGGTAATCACGAATTTGGTCTTTTCCTAAACCATCGATAATCATATCAGACATCTTCGTGATTCTTCGCTCAAGCGATTGAGCAACCTTTTCGCAATGTGCGTACATGTCTTCATCAGAACCATCGGTCGGAAAAGCATCAACTTGCCAGTTTACTCGAACACCACCTGCAAGCCACTGAGGAGCGGTTTCTTGATGTAAAGAATCACAGAGAATAATAACGATGTCGGGAAGAAATTGAGTTCGCTCCTCCCATGAATGCGTGTGGATATGCGGAATGGGGAGTTGGTGGTCATCTAAATATTTTTGCACCACTGGGTGCACCTTGCCTGTGGGATGTGAGCCTCCACTGGTGACACTAAAATCTGCTGGCAGGATATTGGTTGCGATTGACTCCGCGAGGACGCTTCGTCCAGCGTTGTGCTTACATATGAATAAAACTTTATACATCATCGCCTCGTCTTTTCAGAGCGTCCTATTTATACGCTAGCGGAAACTCAGCGATGATGTGTGAAGTTTTTGTGTTAGTGGCTAATGCCGAGCATCTCTTTGAGCACCTTTAAGTAGCGGCGGCTTACTGGTATCTCAAAGCCTGTTTTGGTGATGATTTCCGCTAACCCATTTTCCAGTAACTTGATTTCGCTAATCGCTTTAATACTGACTAAGTATTGACGATGGCAGCGGACTAGAGGGGTTTTCTCTTCCAACGTTTTTAATGTCAGTTGGGTGCTCGCGGTTTGGCTGGTGGAGCGTACATGTACGCCGCTGATATCACTGTAAGCACATTCCACCGTGTCGGTGGCCATGATAACGATGCGGTTGTGTCCGATGCACGGTATCTGATCCAACGTGTCAGGTGTAATAGCAGACAGTTGTTGCGTTAGGGCGGATTGGCTAATGACTTTGTTTAGTCGTTTGACCGTTTTAGTTAACCGGCATGGGTCGACAGGTTTGAGCAAGTAATCAAAGGCATTGTCTTCAAATGCTTGAATCGCATACTGATCATAAGCCGTGACAAAAACCACATAAGGCATGGTTTCTGGATCAAGCATCCCTAGTAATTCAATCCCCGTGACTTGAGGCATTTGGATATCGAGAAACACCACATCAGGCTTGAGTTCATTGATTTTTTTTAGGCCAAGGATTGCGTTTGAGGCATCGCCCACGACCTCAACTTGGCCTGTTTCATCCAGTAACTCTGCTAGCTCTTCACGAGCAAACTGTTCATCATCAATGACGAGTGCGGTTAACATCCAACATTACCTTTATTGCTTCAGCGTGCTTTTATGATTTTGGGGGAATGATAAAGCTCATTTTAGTAAATTGATGTGGCTCGCACGTAATTTTTAGCGCTGCATCACGTCCAAATTGATTAGTGAGACGTTTGTCGACAATTTCTAAACCTAGCCCAGAGTGGTTTTCTTTTGGCGGTTCAAAACTGCCTGCGTTGTCTTCGACGGTAATCAAGTGACCTTGTGGGTGTGCTTCGCTGTAGATATGAACTTTACCACCTTCAAGCATGTTTGAAATGCCATGCTTAATGGCATTCTCAACCAAAGGCTGGAGTGTAAAGCTTGGTAATTTGATGTCCAGCAATTCAGGTTGAATATCGATTTCAACCTCTAAGCGGTCCGTAAAACGCGCTTTTTCGATGCTCAAGTACGAGTTCACATGTGCAAGCTCTTCCTTTAGCGTCACGGTATTAATGTTCTGCTTTAAATTGCTGCGGAAGAAGTGCGATAGATTTTGGATTAGCTCGCGCGCTTTGTCAGGGTCACGACGAGTAATCGCACTAATAGTATTGAGTGCATTAAACAAAAAGTGTGGATTCACCTGAGCGTGAAGCAATTTTATTTCTGCTTGGGCGAGTAAGGCTTGTTGTTGTTGGTAATCGCCATAAAGGATTTGGCTAGATAGAAGCTGGGCTATTCCTTCCGCCATCGACATGTTGGCCGTCGAGAACAATTTACGCTTCGGTTCATACAGCTTTATGGTACCAATGACCTCTTTCCCTGCACGCAGTGGGATGATCAGCGCAGATCCGAGCTTGCAATCTTTTGCAATGGAGCATTGGTATGGACGCTCCGCACCATCAAGATAAATGATGTCGTTTTTCTCCATGGAGTCTAATGTGCTTTGCGATGAAATCGGCGTGTTTGGTTTATGGTGATCATCGCCAATGCCCACAAACGCTAAGATTTTTTCTTGGTCAGTAATCGCGACAGCGCCCACTTTGGTTTCTTCGTAAATAATACGTGCGATTTTCTCTGCGTTTTCGGTGTTGAAGCCGTTGCTTAGAATTCCCACTGAGCGATCAGCAATGGTGAGCGCTCGACGCGAAAACGTCGCAGAAAACTTTTCAAAGATTGCTTTTCTGTCTTGCAGGATACTCATGAACAACGCCGCACCAAATGAGTTCGCGATGATCATAGGCGCTGCAATAGCGGACACCAGTTCATAGGCTTGATCAAAAGGTTTCGCGACGGCGAGCAGCAAAATCATTTGCACCACTTCTGCAACAAACGTGACGCTGAATACGACGCTTGGATTAAACAGCAATGCGCCTTTATTTCGCTTGATAAGGTAAACGTGGAGCAAGCCACCAATTACGCCCTCGGCGGTGGTTGAAATTGCGCAGGCTAGGTCAGTAAAGCCACCAAGAGAGTATCGATGGATGCCACCAGTAAATCCGACGGCGAAACCTACAACAGGTCCACCAAACAGCCCGCCCATAACTGCGCCGATCGCACGAGTATTGGCAATAGCATCGTTGATGTGCAGACCGAAATAGGTGCCGAGAATACAAAAGCCAGAGAAGAGTACGTAACAAATTAGGCGGTGGCTTAAGCGCGAAGAAATACTCAGCAAAGGTAAGATGATTGGCGTTTTACTTAGCATGTAAGCCAAAACTAAGTACACACACATCTGTTGTAAAAGGGAGATGACCAGTTCCATAGTGAACCTAACCTAGAATCAATGTTATTATTGTATACCTAAGTAACCTCAAGATGCTTGGCTCAGATAGATAAGAACAGCTAAGTAAATGATGCTGCGCTGTGCTTTCTGAACCTTAAAGTGACTTGGGTATAAAACAAAAAGAGCCTGCAATTGGCAGGCTCCTATCTTAGTCACTCAGATGTGACGAGTATTACGCTGTTTCTGATACGGCTTGTGGTTTCTCTTCGTCAGCCAGTTCAGTTTCACCTTTACCCTTAGAGGTTTTGATAACGTAACCTGTCACAGCTAGGGCAAACACAATACCTACGATAGTTGATAGTTGCATTGGCAGACCAAAACCTAGCGAGCTGTTGTTTAAGATGAACGTGACACATACCGTGGTCATGAAGATAGCTGGGATAGTGGTAATCCAGTGCAGCTTGTTGTGACGCAGTAGGTAAGCGGACGCAGTCCAAAGCATCATTACCGCTGTTGTTTGGTTTGCAAAACCGAAGTAGCGCCAGATAATGCCGAAGTCTACTTGAGTTAAGATACCGCCGATAACGAACAGTGGAAGTGCCATCAGTAGACGGTTACGTAGCGTTTTTTGTTCCATGTTGAAGTATTCAGCAAGGATCAAGCGGCTTGAACGGAACGCTGTATCGCCAGACGTAATTGGTAGGATAACCACCCCCAGGAACGCAAGGATACCACCGAACACACCTAGCAGACCAAATGATGCGCTGTATACCACGTTACCAGGACCACCGTTTTTCACAGCTTCTGATAGAGCGTCTAGAGAGCCGAAGAAAGACAGAGCGATAGCACACCAAATTAGCGCGATAACACCTTCACCAATCATTGCACCGTAGAATACGAAGCGACCGTTTTTCTCATTTTCCATACAACGCGCCATCAGTGGAGACTGAGTTGCGTGGAAGCCAGAGATAGCGCCACATGCGATAGTGATGAACAATGCAGGCCATAACGGCATGTCATTTGGGTTGAGGTTAGAGAACATGTCCGAAACTTGGAAGTCACCCATTACTGTGTGTTCGCTAGAGAAAGCAACGGCTGTCATTAGGCCAACAGACATAAAGATAAGTAGGGCGCCAAACAGTGGGTAGAAACGACCAATGATTTTATCGACAGGAACAATCGTCGCAATGATGTAGTAAGCAAAGATAGCAATAACCATTGTAGTCATGCTTACGCTCAAGCTTGTTTGATCATTGATGAGGTTAGTAATCATGCCAGCAGGGGCTGAAACGAACACTACGCCAACTAGAAGCAATAGGACAATGGCAAAAATATTCATAAAGTGTTTTGCGCCATTACCTAGGTAGCGACCTGTAATGGTAGGTACAGATGCACCGCCGTTACGCACTGAAAGCATGCCTGAGAAGTAATCGTGTACTGCACCAGCAAAAATACAACCGACTACAATCCAAAGCATCGCCGCAGGACCGTATAGTGCCCCCATGATCGGGCCAAAAATTGGACCAACACCTGCGATGTTAAGTAGTTGAACTAGGTAAACTTTCTTTGTTGACATTGGAACGAAGTCAACACCGTCCGATTTGGTGTGAGCTGGCGTTTGGCGTTTTTCATTGATGCCGAAAATCTTCTCGACGAAAGCGCCGTAGATGAAGTATCCGCCGATTAGGGCTGCGACACAGGTTAGAAACCACATCATAGCAATTGTCCTTGGTCTTAGTTGGGTAGGGTAATTTTTTAATCTCAGGATGCATGTTATGCGTCGCTTGTGTTAAATGCATTCGGTTAGTAGATGAGTGGTCGAATAGAGCACTGAGTGGTCGATATGCTGCTTGAGCGGTTTTTAAAAATGGCGAAAGGTTGATGACAGTCTTGAGTGGCTGATTTGAGTCATCAGTGGTTAAATCTGCAAGCTCAGCGGCAAGCGCCAATAATTAGTGGTAAGCTTATTTTTGAAAACAATTACTTAAGGAAGAACCATGAAAAAGGTAACGGTAGGTCTGGCACTGGCTTTACTTGCAGGATGCACAGCAACGACAGCAGATCTTGCCAAGTCGGGAGATTGGCATCAGATCGGATATCAAGATGGCATAACCGGACACACATCGCGCACGATGAGCGAGCTTCGTGAGTTGGGTAGTGTTAAGCAAAGTGACTACGACCAAGGTTATTTAGAAGGTTTACGTGAGTACTGTAATCCTGCTTTTGCGTATCAAATGGGGTTATCTGGTCAGTATTACGAAGGGGTTTGTGAAGGTACTGAGCAAGCGCAAAAATTCCGCATGGAATGGCAACGTGGTTGGAATGAATACTCAAATTAATAGTCAATAAAGCCGTTGTTACACTGTCTGCATCACATAAATGTGGCAAAATCTTCCTTATTAAACTATGTTCATACTGCTTGATAGTGAGCACAGAAAAAAGGAATCACATTATGTCAACGCAAATGGCTGGTGGCTGGAGTCCATTTCATGAACTCACAGCAGATAATAAAGAAGTATTTGCTAAAGGTATCGAGGGGTTTGTCGGTGTCAAATACTCCCCTTTGGTTGTGGCTACTCAAGTCGTAGCCGGACAAAACTATGCGTTTTTCTGTAATGCAGAAATTGTCTACCCTGGAGCACAACCATACCCAGCAATGGTTCATATGTTCAGTGACCTTGAAGGTAAAGTCGGTATTACTCACATTGAACGATTGAACTACTAAATTAAGCCATAAAAGGCGCCTGACTTTTAAATAAGTGAGGCGCTTTATTGATTAAGATTGATTAGTTTGCGCGATCACGACTTTTCTTAAATATCCTTGCTTGGCGTTCAGTTGCTCAGTCGCGCTTTCTCTATCCAGCCCGGTTAAAATCATCAAAATCGCTAACTTGGCGTCGTAGTCCGTTTCTTTGAGCGCCGTTTTAGCCTCTTGGTTAGTACAATCTGTTGCTTGCATAACAATACGAGCCGCTCTTGCAACTAGCTTTGCATTCGTCGCTTTCACATCTACCATTAAGTTCTGATAACTTTTGCCCAGGCGAATCATGCTTGCGGTAGTGAGCATGTTTAGTACGAGTTTTTGTGCCGTCCCTGATTTTAAGCGAGTGGATCCCGTTAACGCTTCAGGTCCAACAACGGGGCTAATCGCAATATCAGCAATATCTGCAATCGGAGAGTCAGGGTTACAAGATAGTGCTACAGTGGTGGCACCAAGCTCGTTCGCATACTCTAAGCCACCAATCACGTAAGGTGTTCGTCCACTTGCCGCAATACCAACGACGACATCGCGTTGTGTTAGCGTATTCTCTTTAAGATCTTGCTCACCCAATGCTGGATCGTCCTCCGCCCCTTCTTTTGCACGGAACATTGCCTCTTTTCCACCGGCAATAATACCAACGACCATCTTTGGATCTGTGCCAAAAGTTGGTGGGCATTCTGAAGCGTCCAAAACGCCAAGTCGACCACTGGTACCCGCACCGATGTAAAACAACCGACCTCCGACCTTAAATGCTTCCGTGATCTTATCAACGGCTTCAGCGATCTCAGGCAACACTTTTTCAACGGCAAGAGGAACGAGTTTGTCCTGTTGGTTGATGAGTTGAACAATATCGAGAGAAGGCAGCAAGTCGATGTCCATGGTGTCTGGGTTTCGCCCTTCAGATACCAGATGGGATAAAGCTGCGATAAGTGCATCGTTCGTCATAATGAATTAAGCCTTTTTGTTTAGGATCTATTGCCCTTAATTTTTTGAATAGAGTACACCCAGTGAAGCGAGACGACTTGCCCCCGTAACTTCCGGTAAGTTGCTAGGGAGGCCGTGAATATGGCGCTGCGCAAGCCAAGCAAACGCCATTGCTTCCATGTAGTCGCCATCAACACCTTTTTCTGCCGTTGTCGCAACGCTCCATTGTGGCAATAACTTGGCCAGTCGTTGCATCAAAAGCGGGTTTCTTGCTCCACCGCCACAGACCAATAGCTGAGATGTGATGCCATGAGAAAACTTGTCGACTTCGTTGGCAATGGTAATTGCAGAATACTCGCAAAGTGTACGTTGTACGTCTTCGATTGGTAAATTGTGATGGGCCAGTTGTTGATGCAGCCAGTCAATATTGAACAGTTCTCGCCCGGTACTTTTAGGGGCAGGCATGGCGAGGTAAGCTTCTTTGAGTAATTGAGTCAACAAAGTAGCGTTTACCGTTCCTTTAAGTGCAAATTGTGCATCTTCGTCGAAGCTTTGCCCAGTATGCAGCGCACACCATGCGTCCATCAACATATTGCCCGGGCCTGTGTCATAGCCAATGACTGGTTGTTCTGGATGCAGTACCGAGATATTGGCAATGCCTCCAATGTTAAGTACCACAGTTGTGGAATCCTGCATCGCAAAAATGCTTTTATGGAAAGCAGGGACGAGTGGGGCACCTTGTCCACCTAGCGCCATGTCTTTACGACGAAAATCCGCTACCGTATCAATGCCTGTCTTGACTGCGATAATGTTTGCATCGCCCAATTGAGTGGTAAACGGCAAGTTTCCGGTAGGCTGATGGAACACTGTTTGACCGTGATTACCAATCGCACGAATTTGCTCTGCGACGTAACCAGACTTATTGAGTAGCTGTAACACAGCATCTGCAAATAGGTGGCCGAGCTGGTGGTCAAGTTCACCTATGGCTTTTAAATTTGTTGCTTGACCGGTACAAACAGATAACAGCATGTCTTTTAGTGCTGCGGGCATTGGGTAGTCGTCGTGCGCAATCAGGCGAACGTGCTCATCGCTTATTTCAACTAGAGCGGTATCAACACCATCCATACTCGTTCCAGACATCACACCAATGTACAGTTCGTTAAATTTCATAGCCGATCTCGTCAATTCTTCATTCACTTATTGTAAAGCAAATCTGAAGCGAATAACCTCATCGAATACGAGATATTCAGCCGATTTTGAGGAGAAAACATGGGACCGTTATGGGTTGACGTTGCGGGGTATGAACTGACCGCTGAAGACAAAGAAATCTTGGAGCATCCTACGGTTGGTGGCTTAATTCTATTTGCTCGCAACTATCATGATAGCGAACAGCTTCAAGCACTTACTCAATCCATCCGAAAGGCGGCTAAGCGCCCGTTTTTGATCGGTGTGGATCAAGAAGGCGGCCGAGTGCAACGCTTTCGTGAAGGTTTCTCATTAATTCCTGCTGCTGATGAGTACGCTAAACATCAAAATGGTGAAGAGCTTGCTCGTATGGGCGGTTGGTTAATGGCAGCAGAGCTGATTGCCCATGATATTGATTTAAGCTTTGCCCCGGTACTTGACCAAGGCCATCAATGTAAAGCGATCGGTAACCGCGCATTCGGTGAAGATGCCGATACCATTCTTCGCTATAGCACTGCTTATATGCAAGGAATGAAGAGTGTTGGCATGGCAACGACAGGCAAACACTTCCCTGGACATGGTGGCGTGATTGCAGACTCACATCTAGAAACACCATACGACGAGCGCAGTGATATTTTTGAACAAGATATGGCGATCTTCAAAGCGCAAATTGATGCCGGTATTTTAGATGCCATGATGCCTGCTCACGTGATTTTCCCACATTATGATGCTCAACCAGCCAGCGGTTCTGAATACTGGTTAAAACAGGTCCTGCGTCAGCAATTGGGTTTTAAAGGTTTGGTTTTTTCGGATGACTTGACCATGGAAGGCGCTGCGATTATGGGCAGCCCAGCCGAGCGAGGTGCTCAAGCATTGAGAGCTGGTTGCGATATGTTGTTAATGTGTAATAAACGAGAAGCGCACGTTGAAGTATTAGACAACTTACCGGTTTCAACCGTGCCACTCGCGGATGCATTACTGAAAAAACAGTCATTTTCTCCAAGCGAACTTAAGCTATCTCAAGAGTGGAAAGCGGCGAGTGAAGCGATGAAACGCTTGACTAGCTAAACCTCTTGTAAAAGATTCAAAACAGCGATTAGAAGCCAAAGTTAATTATACTTTGGCTTTTTATTTAACTGTAAGCTTTAATTTACACTAAATGTTTTTCATTATGTACGCTTGTTTTTCTTTTTTAGCCTGTTATCTTGTCGTTAAAGCTTAGTTGTCTCACCAAGGGTTTGGTTGGGTGTAAAAATAAATATACAGGTTAGAGTTATGCAGAAAAGTGAGTTGAGCAATATTAATATTATCGAAGAACAGGTTCTTATTACTCCGGAGGAACTAAAAACCAAGCTTCCTTTGAGTGAAAAAGCACGTCGCTTTATTCAAGAGTCTCGTCAAACTATCGCTAATATTATTCACAAGAAGGATCACCGCCTGCTTGTTGTATGCGGTCCATGTTCTATCCACGACGTAGAAGCGGCGAAGGATTACGCAAAGCGACTTAAAGCACTCTCTGAACAACTAAGTGACCAACTGTATATTGTTATGCGTGTTTACTTTGAGAAGCCGCGCACCACGGTCGGCTGGAAAGGCCTGATCAATGACCCACACCTAGACGGCAGTTTCGATATTGAACACGGTCTGCATGTTGGACGCGAACTTCTGGTGGAGTTGGCAGAGATGGAAATCCCGCTCGCGACTGAGGCTCTAGACCCAATTAGCCCACAATACTTGGCGGATACTTTTAGCTGGGCAGCCATCGGTGCTCGTACGACGGAGTCACAAACTCACCGTGAAATGGCAAGCGGCCTGTCTATGCCAATCGGTTTTAAGAATGGCACCGATGGCAGTTTGGCAACCGCAATTAACGCGATGCAAGCTGCGTCCTCTAGCCACCGTTTTATGGGAATTAACCGTGAGGGACAAGTCGCACTGTTGACCACCCAGGGCAATGCTAATGGACATGTGATCTTACGTGGCGGCAAGCAAACTAACTACGATTCGGTATCAGTCACTGAGTGTGAGCAAGAGATGGCGAAATCTGGTCTTGATGCTTCATTAATGGTGGATTGCAGTCACGCCAACTCACGTAAAGATTACCGTCGCCAGCCATTAGTCGCGGAGGATGTGATTCATCAAATCCGTGAAGGCAATAAATCTATTATCGGTCTTATGATTGAAAGCCATATCAATGAAGGAAATCAATCTTCTGACTTAGCTCTTGAAGAGATGAAATACGGTGTATCTATCACTGACGCATGTATCAATTGGGATTCAACTGAGGCACTATTACGTCATGCACATGAAGAGCTAGTGCCTTTCTTAGAAAATCGTCTAAAGGCTAATTAATACAGGATTTAAGGAACATCAATGGCAGTTGAACTTAACGCATTACGCGATCAGATTGATGCAGTCGACAAGCAAATGTTGGAGCTATTGGCTCAGCGTTTAGCGCTCGTAGAGAAAGTTGGGGAAGTAAAAAGCGAACATGGTTTGCCAATTTATGCTCCAGACCGCGAAGCGGCGATGTTAGCTTCTCGTCGCGCTGAAGCTGAAAAAATGGGAATTCCTCCACAGCTTATTGAAGATATTCTGCGTCGAACAATGCGTGAGTCTTATGCCAGCGAGAAAGATTCCGGTTTTAAGTGTTTGAACCCTGATTTACGCTCAGTTGTTATTATTGGTGGTAATGGTCAATTGGGTGGCCTGTTTGGGCGTATGTTCAAATTGTCGGGCTACCAGGTCAAAGTTCTCGGCAGTAAAGACTGGGATCATGCGGATGAGATTCTAGACAATGCGGGTTTAGTCGTGGTCACGGTGCCGATTCATCTAACGGAAGGGGTGATCGAAAAACTGGGGAACTTGCCGCAAGACTGCATTCTGTGTGACCTGACTTCTATCAAGTCGAAGCCTCTGCAAGCAATGTTGAATGTGCACCAAGGTCCTGTGGTTGGTTTGCACCCAATGTTTGGCCCAGATGTTCCGAGCCTTGCCAAGCAGGTTATTGTGTACTGTGATGGCCGTGGTCACGAGCATTACCAATGGCTATTGCAACAGTTTGGGATTTGGGGCGCAAGCTTGTGCCAAATCGATGCACAAGAGCACGATCATGGCATGACGTTGATTCAGGCGCTGCGCCACTTCACGTCGTTTGCTTACGGTATGCACCTTAGCAAAGAGAATCCGAACATCGATCAGTTGTTGAAGTTAAGCTCGCCAATCTACCGCCTTGAATTGGCGATGGTGGGACGACTGTTTGGTCAGGATCCGAACTTGTACGGTGATATCATTTTCTCTTCTCAAGAGAATATCGATATGATCAAGCGATTCCATCAGCGTTTAGGTGATGCGGTAGCGATTCTGGATAGCAGAGACAAAGCGCGATTCATCGAAAGCTTTAAGCAGGTGAGTGATTGGTTTGGTACTTATTCTCAACAATTTATGAATGAGAGCCAAAACTTACTCAAACAGGCGAATGATAATATTCATCGCGGCTAATCACGGGTCATTTAGCCGTGCAGAGTCCGAAACAAAAAGAGCAGCGTAAGCTGCTCTTTTTCGTGTTGATGGACAAATCAGTTCGTCGCAGTATTACTCGTATCTTCACTTGATACTGTGTTGATACTGGTATCGCGATAGGGTGAATTGGTTAAATTGACTTGTAGACGTACAACGTTATCAATCAATTGAACCAAAGGTCCCCATTTCACTTTTTTCTCTTTTTCAAAGACGTCATTGAAGTTTTCTGGCGTCCACTCCATTAAGTATTGAGGGTTGAGTGCTCGTCCGAGGAAGCGTACTTCATAGTGCAAGTGTGGCCCTGTGGAGTTGCCAGAGTTACCGCATTGAGCAATGATGTCGCCTTTACTAACAAACTGACCGCTTTTCACTTTGAAGCGTTGTAGATGAGCAAAGGAGCTCATAAAGCCAAATGAGTGACGAATGGTGACATAGTTACCATAACCACGATTGCTCGGGCGAACGGTTTCCACCACACCGTCAGCCGGTGCCAGGATCTCTTCTCCTCTTTTACAAGTCAGATCGATACCAGTATGAACATGCCTCTTACCTGAAATCGGATTAATACGACTGCCGTAAGAAGAAGAAATACGTTGGTATGTGACTGGACTGTCATTTGGTATCAAACGGAACATCGTCGCTCGAACAGCAGAATCGATAGCGGCTGCGTCAATTCGCTCCTCTAACCCCATGCTGTTCTCATCGATCATCAACTCTTCGTCTGCGAGACCTAAAACCGATTCAACGTCGAATACCCGTTTGCCCAATAGCTGAATTTGATTGTTTTTGTCCGTCAAAGACTGGGAAAGCGAATGATTGGTATCAAGCTGTTCTTCGTAAAGAGCCGTCACTTCGGCCTTTTCACTTTCCAGTTTGGCGATGATTTGTGTTAGTTCGTCTTTATTGTGCATCTGCTGCTGATTAAGGTACCACGCGCCACCAACGACGGCGGGTAATGCCAATACTGAAGCAAATACTGCTAGGACCGAACTGCGGCCCAAATAGAACTGCTGATCGCCGTCTTTCGTCGGGATCTGCATGATGATTTTTTTAGACATAGTTATTGTTACTTAAATAGGCGTTCATTTATTTTTCTCCTAAAAACCAGAGAGGTGCTCTAACTCTCGATTCAGAAGGTCGTTATTGCCTACATTCAATTCTATAAATCGTTTTAGTTGGCTAATGCTTTCGATGTCTACCTTAGCGATCTTCAACCTAATCTCACACTTAGAGACATTCACAATTTGCGCTTTTAACGTAATCACTTGTTCGGATTGATCAAATGAAAAAGTCACATGGACTGGAAGGGTTGGATCCAAAGCCTCAGTCTCTTCCACTTTCATGAGTAAACCATGCAAGGAAAGATCTTGAATCCTAGCTTCAATTGCCAAGTCACGTTGTTCTATCTTAGCTGGAGCTTGATGGAGAATACGTGAAAAGCGTCGTCTCTCTGTCATATGAATATTCTCGTCAGGTCGTCAAACAGAATTGAATAGTATATCAATACGAACAAAAAGTGTTCGATTGTTGTTTGAAAAGTGTCGAGGTCGCTACAGAGTGACGTAAGTGCAATGTCATGTTCTTAACGAACGAGACGGGCTAATGAGCTCTTTTTATAACAAAGAAAACAAAGGCCGCTATGATAGCGGCCTTTGTACAAATTACAATCAAACTTTGTGGGTTGCGATTACTTCGCAATACGCTTGTATTTGATACGGTGTGGTTCTGCGGCTTCAGGACCCAATGTTTTCTTCAACCAATCCATGTACTCTGTGTAGTTACCTTCGTAGAAGTTAACTTGGCCTTCGTCACGGTAGTCAATGATGTGGGTCGCGATACGGTCAAGGAACCAACGGTCGTGCGAGATAACCATTGCACAACCAGGGAACTCTAGTAATGCTTCTTCTAGAGCACGCAGTGTTTCAACGTCAAGGTCGTTGGTTGGTTCGTCGAGTAGCAACACGTTGCCGCCCGCTTTAAGCAGCTTCGCAAGGTGGACACGGTTACGCTCACCACCCGATAGTTCACCAATAATCTTTTGTTGGTCACTGCCTTTAAAGTTAAAGCGTGAACAGTATGCGCGAGCTGGGATTTCGAAGTTGTTGATCTTAATGATATCAGCACCTTCAGAGATCTCTTGGAATACGGTTTTAGAATCGTCCATGCTGTCACGGAACTGATCGACCGATGCCAGTTTTACTGTATCGCCCATCTCAATTGTGCCCGAGTCTGGTTGTTCAGTACCACTTAACATCTTGAATAGCGTCGATTTACCTGCGCCGTTAGCACCGATGATACCAACAATCGCACCTTTAGGGATGCTGAATGACAGGTCATCAATCAGAACACGACCGTCAAATGACTTGGTCAGGTTCTTCACTTCAATAACCTTATCACCTAGACGCTCACCTGGTGGGATAAACAGTTCATTGGTTTCATTACGTTTTTGGTGATCAGAGCTTTGCAGTTCTTCAAAGCGAGCCATACGTGCTTTTGACTTCGCTTGACGACCTTTAGGGTTTTTACGTACCCACTCAAGCTCTTTCTCGATAGTCTTTTGGCGAGCACTCTCTTGGGAGGCTTCTTGTTGTAGACGAGCGTCTTTTTGCTCCAGCCATGAGGTGTAGTTGCCTTCCCATGGGATACCTTCACCACGGTCCAGTTCTAAGATCCAGCCCGCAGCGTTATCTAGGAAGTAACGGTCGTGGGTGATGGCTACTACGGTACCTGTGTAATCCACTAAGAAGCGCTCTAGCCAAGCCACTGATTCTGCATCTAGGTGGTTGGTAGGTTCATCAAGCAGTAGCATGTCTGGCTTAGAAAGTAGCAAGCGACAAATAGCCACACGGCGGCGTTCACCACCTGATAGGTGCGCAATTTTTTGGTCCCATTCAGGTAAACGTAGTGCGTTTGCTGCACGCTCAAGCGCATTTTCTAGGTTGTGGCCATCTTTCGCTTGGATAAGGGCTTCTAGCTCGCCTTGCTCTTTTGCAAGTGCGTCGAAGTCTGCATCTGGTTCAGCGTATGCTGCGTAGACTGCGTCCAAACGTTTCAGAGCGTCAGCAACGTCAGCAACCGCTTCTTCAACAACTTCACGAACGGTTTTTGATTCGTCTAATACTGGTTCCTGAGGTAGGTAACCTACGTTTAGACCAGGTTGTGGACGCGCTTCACCGTCGATATCCGTGTCGATACCTGCCATGATACGTAGCAGTGTGGATTTACCTGCACCGTTCAGACCTAAAACACCGATTTTCGCACCAGGGAAGAAGCTCAGAGAGATGTCTTTAAGAATTTGACGCTTAGGTGGCACAATTTTGCTCACCCGCGACATGGTATATACGTATTCAGCCATTGCCGATCGTTCCTAAATTAACTGTCATTCAAACCCATCATTTTATACCAAGTGCTTTGTTTTTGTTACCGCATTGCAAGAATTTCCCTAACGAATGGATTTCTTATTTTGAGCTGACCGGAAACTTACACGGTTAGGGTATACACTTTTGTTATTCGTTAAGAATGACGAAATGTTTTCTATGCGAGTTAGAAACGCTTTGTCTCCATCGTCTTAAAAGTTTGACGAGTACAATTTTTAATACACTAAGTTGCTTTACATGGACATCTGCATTCTGTGTAAATAGATGCATGTGTGAAAATTGCCTTAACATCACATGAACTCTAACAAAACTAGGCTTTAGGGCAGTATATGTCTGGGGAAAATGACACAAATGAGATTCAACGTATCTGAATTGGCTAAAAACGTATGCTGCGCCGCCGCGTTGTGTGCTATGAGTTTGAGTGCTAATGCCGCGCTGAGTTTGGAAAAGCAGCGCGAAGTATATGAGCAAGCTCAAGATTTATTAGATAAAAATGACATCGACGGATACCTTTCGATTCGTCCTAAAATTTCTGACTATCCACTAACGCCTTATGTGGATTACCGCACTTTTATTAGACAGTTACCGGAAAAGTCACCACAACAGGTGAACGAGTTTATTTCTGAGCACGAGTCTTTTCCATTTTCTCGTCGAGTTCGCGCTCCATACCTCAATCATCTTTATAAGCAAAAAGATTGGAAAACCATTACTGAGTTTCAAAAAGTCATTCCTAGTGGTGAGCGTTACCAATGTATTTTCTACGTCGCTCAATTAAAGCAAGGCAAGAAAGTCGCGGCGTTTAAAGGGGCTGAACATATGTGGTTACGTGGCATCAGCATTGCTGATGAGTGTGACCCATTATTTGCGGCATGGGACAAGGCGGGTGAGCGTACCGATGAACTGATTCTACAGCGTATGTTACTGGCGTTTGATGCTCGTAATGGCGGTTTGATGAGTTACTTGCTCAAACTGCCTAAATCAGCGCAGGCAAAGCAACAAGCCAAAGAAATGAAAGCGTTGTTTGATAATCCTTCAAGCGTTGCGGAATTCGCGAAGAAAAAACCTGCGAATGATTTTAATCGAGCGCAAAGTGAATATGCGTTAGAAAAGTTGGCTCGTATGAACACTAGCCAAGCACAAGGTGCGTACGATGCTGTCATTAAAGGACAGAAGTTTTCTCCAGAAAAAGCGCAAGAACTTGCCGACTATATTGCATTTCGATTGACTCGTACGGAGTCTGAGTCATTAGCTAAATGGCGCGATGATAAAACGAAAACCAGTCAGTACTTACCGTTGATTGAAACGCGCATCCGCTTAGCGATTCAAAATGCAGATTGGAAAGGCGTACAAGAGTGGATTGCTGTTCTAAATAAAGAAGAACAAGCCACGCTACGCTGGCAATATTGGCTTGGAAGAAGTGAAATAGCGTTAGGTGATGACATCGCGGGGAAACAGCGTTTAGCAACTCTGCTTGGGCAACGAAACTTCTACAGTGTGGCTGCCGCCAATGCAATCGGACAATCAATCAAATACCCAACGCATACGGTTAAGTTGGATAAGAAAGTTGTTCAACCCTATCAAGACTCGCTAGCTCGTATCGAAGAGTTGATCGCGACGGATAAAATCGCAGCAGCGAAGAGTGAATGGGCACACTTACTGCGCCGCGTAGGAAAAGATGAAAAGGCGATGTTGGCGGCTTATGCATCATTTAAACGTTGGCATAACTTAACGGTGACCGCGAGTATTCAAGCGCAGATGTGGGATAACATCGAACTTAGGTTCCCAATAGCACACCGCTGGTGGTTTAACTTTTATGCGAAAAAGCACAACATTGATCCCGTCACGATGATGTCTCTCGCTCGACAGGAAAGTGCGTTAGATGTTGAAGCCCGCTCTCCAGTTGGCGCTCGTGGTCTTATGCAGATCATGCCTGCAACGGCGAAGTACACGGCACGTAAATATAAGTTGAGTTATCAAGGTACGCAGGATCTCTACAATGTAGGAAAAAATATCGAGATTGGTAGCCATTATTTGCAAGGTTTATTAGAGGATTACGATAATAATCGTATTTTTGCTCTTGCTGCTTATAATGCAGGTCCTAACAGAGTAAAAACGTGGCGAGAGCGTACCCAAGGAAAAGTGGATGCTTATGCCTTTATTGAGGCAATTCCATTTAAAGAGACGCGCGGTTATGTACAAAACATCTTGATGTTTGAAACATACTATCGTGATCTTTTGGGTATCGATGGCGCGTTCTTGAATCAACATGAGATCAATACCAAGTATTGAGTGAGGTAACTTGATGTCGCACGAACCCGAGTATAAAGACTGGCAACAGATTATTGAGCTAATTCGAACAAGTATGGGCACCCAGCAAGATGACATGCTGTTAACTATGCTGATGTCACGTGATGAGAGAGAGTCATTAATATCACGCGTTAATATAATTAACGAACTTCTTAAAGGAGAATTATCTCAACGTCAGATCAGTCAGATGCTTGGTGTGGGCATTGCCACCATTACTCGTGGCTCTAACGAACTAAAGTCGAAATCTGATGAAGAAAAAGACAAGTTGAAAGTCTTGTTAGAACAAGTTGCGGTATCTAAGTAGACAGTATATCCAAACTGCTTTTAGGCCTTGGTGTTACAAGTGACTAAGATAACGTATTACAAAGGGCGGAAATATCCGCCCTTTTTGCGTATCTAGAGACTAGGCTGAGTGTTATAAATTTGAAGGAAAATGCTCAGGGTTTGTGAATGGAATTAAAGCCAGAATCAAGGCTTGGTGATAGACCGAGCTTCGAGTTAGCTGGTTTTGGGTTAGCAGGCTAATAGCGCCACCTTTCTGTTTGATATTATCAGTACCAAACACTTCGTCCATTACATCTCCCAACTCATTCGCATCCTTGAGTTTTTCCAAGACTTTTGGCGGCAACATTAAGCTTGCAGAACGAGATTCACCGCGGTGAGTCTCTGACTCAACCACCATCCAAGCAAACGTCACGTTTGCTTCAATTCCCGCTTCGAGACCGACATAGTAATCCGCGTTTGGCATCTCTACTTTTGCGTTTTTAACGCGGTTTAGCGCACCACGATGAGTTTCTTCATTCGTCATGGGCTGATCTGCGACCTCACTCGGTACACTGATGCCAACGAAGTTGAACTCTTGATACGGAAATGCATTACGAAATGCACTTTGAACTGCATTAATTTTGGCTGGGTTTAGCGATGCGATTACGACTTTTTGGGTTGCCATGATCTTTTTACTCACTGGTGTCTATTAACTCAATTTTACTTGCGTAGGCTTTACGTTCTCACTCGGGTAACAGCCTAATACTTTCAAGTGTTTAGTGATTTTTGTTAGCTCTTCAAGTGCCTGTTGCATTTCTGTCGAAGCAAGATGTGATGTCAAGTCTACGTAGAACATCTCTTCCCACGGGTTCCCCATAATTGGGCGTGATTCTAGCTTGGTCATATTGATGCCGTAACGTTGCAGCACTAATAGTGTTTCAACCAATGAACCTGCCTCTTGGGAGGTCGACATGATCAATGTGGTTTTTGCTGGAATCTGAGTAGAAACTTCAACCGGTTTACGAGCAACCACGATAAAGCGAGTATGGTTTTCGGTTTGGTTTGCGATGTTGCCTTGAATTGCTTGCAAGCCATATAGCTTACCGCTTGATGCATTACCAATTGCAGCCACATCATCACGATCCATCTCTTGGACTTTCTGCATTGCATCTGCTGTGCTCGCGCAGGACTCCAGCTTTACCCCTTTCATACGGCTTAAAAACTCACTGCACTGTTGGTGTGGCTGAGGGTGAGAATACAGCGTTTTAATATCTTCCAGACGAATGTCTTTTTTCGCAACCAAGCAGTGTTCGATTGGTTGAGTTAGCTCTCCAACGATGTAAAGCGTCGTGTGTTGTAGTAAGTCATACACTTCATTAATAGAGCCTGAGCTGGTGTTTTCGATTGGCAGAACGCCATAATCAGCATGGCCAGATTCAACCGTTTGAGTCACTTCTTTAAAGTGCTCGCAGTTGAGCTCGATAAGCTCCGTATTTTTACGACTGAAGTATTCGCGACTTGCCAAGTGCGAATAAGAGCCTTTGGCTCCTAAAAAAGCGACGCGAGCAAGTGGCTTACGGCTTTGCTGTGGGTTAACGAGATTTTGCAGATAACTTTGTTGAAGCAGAACTGAGTCTTCAATGATGGTATGGAAAAGTTTGGTGATGTACTGCGCGTCAAGTTCGTATTTATCTTGGCCATTAGAAATCAGCTTGACCAATAATTGCTGTTCACGGACGGCGTCGCGAACAGGCTTTGAGGTTTGTACTTTGCTTTTGGCTACTTCAATGCTGAGTTTACGGCGCTCAGACAATAAGCTGAGAAGTTGGTCATCCAACTCATTCAAGCGTAAACGAATTTCTTCGAGGGAAATAGGTTGGTCAGTCATCAATTCTTTCCTTATAAAAAAGCCTCCCGATTTGGGAGGCTTTCTGTTTGTTTTTGACTTTTCTTTCACAAACGAGTTCGCCCCTCCAACTATGGGAGGAAAAAGAAGTCAAAAATAAACAGTGAGGTTAAATGCATAAATAGTGCTTAATTTATGAGTGTTTAAACACAATAAGCAAGGCTGGGGAGAGCGTCAAGCAAAAAAATAGCGCCTTTCGGCGCTATTTCCTCAATCTGTTCAGTTTACTCTTCTTCTTCCACTAGCTCAGGCTTACTTGCACGTCGAGCTTCAGGTTTGTGGGTCAGCTTGTTCAATTGTCGTTCTAGTTTTTGCTCCACTTCGTTGATAGCTGCGTAAAGATCTTCGTGAGTTGCTGAGGCAATGAGCTGGCCTTTAGGAACTTTGATAACCGCTTCGAATTTCTTCTGTTTGTTTGGTTCCTCACTGAAAGTTGCTTGGCAACCAATTAGGTCTACTTGCCATTTCTCCAGTTTTTTAAATTTGCTCTCAATATGAGCTCGGATTGCAGAGGTGATTTCGATGTTTTTGCCAGTGATATTCATTGTCATAAGTGTTTTTCCTCTGTTGCATCCCTCATGGGTTGAGTTCAGATTACCGCTTTAAGTATAAAAAAATGTGATTCAGATCATTATTTTGCTCGGGTTTTTTATGATGAAAAATGAATGTGATCTCACTCAAGAACTTCTGAGATTTATCGTGAAATTGCTTGTTATCGGTTAGTAAATCCGTAGATTGGATAGAGTACTCAGCTGAAAACGGCCTCGTTTTTAGGGAAGTTTTACGGCCTAATATTTGAGGTGGTTAAAATTTAACTACACGTAAGGTGTGATGACGATCACTGAGTCTTTCCAATGAATCCATTTAAAAAGCCGCTTACTGTACAAGCGGCTTTTTACTGTCTGGCATTTGGCTGACTTTTCGTAGCGGTATCATGAAAATGGGGTCTTTTGGGGCTAGTGAAACCCTTTCTAGACTTTTGACTTGGTCCAAACTTTCTAGTTGTTTGTATATTATGTAGTAGCGATTAATGCTTGTGACGTACCCAACCGTTGAGCTTAAACTTTTCCGCATAACGACTTCCACGTTATTAAACCAAACATTAGGATCGTAACCTTGTTGGGCTGCACGCTTACGAATACGCTCTACATTGCCGGGGCCCGCATTGTAAGCCGCCAATGTAAAGTAGAGTTTATTTTGTGCAGTAATATCAGGATCACTGAAGTACTGCTTACGCAAAAAAGCTAAGTATTTCACTCCAGCATGAATGTTGTTTTCTAATTGTCGAACATTTTTGATATTGATATTCGGATCTTGAGCAGTGCTAGGTAGGACTTGCATTATGCCAACGGCACCTCGACTTCCAACTAGGTCGTTATTAAATCCTGATTCCTTGTAAGCGATTGCAGCGATCAGTAAATAGTCGATATCGTATTTCTCACCATAGCGTGAAAATAGCGCCGCGAGTTTTTCTAGTTGAGCAATTTTCTTAGGGTTAAGAGCTCTGTTCAACCATCCCGTATTATCGATGTATTTACCGTAAATAACGTTACCGAGTAGTGTCCCAGAGCGAGACTTCTGGATGAACTTATTCACGACGGCTTTTAATTTGGGACTATTTTCTCGCATTGCCCAAGCAATTTTGCCATTTTTGCGGATAGGGATTTTTTTGTGAACCCGAATATCATCCATCACTTTCAGCCAAAGCTTGGCTTTATGGCTATCGAGAACAATGGCTTTGACGTAACCATTGTTGAGCATTCCGACCAGCTCATAATCTTGAAGTGTTTCTTCAATAAAGTGCACGATAACAGGCGGTAAGCCTTTTTTGTTTAGTTTCTTATTTAGTGTCTGAATGCTTTCAAAGTAGCTAGAACTGGCGCGCACCCAAATCTCTTTGCCGCTCAGTTGTTCGATTTTCGTCATCGTTGGTGTGCTTTTGTTTGTCACTACCCACTCTTGAATACCAGTGAGGATGGGTGAACTGAACTCCACTTTCTGTTTGCGCGTGTCGGTAATAGTCAGGTTGGCGACAACTAAGTCACCTGAACCGTTTTCTAAGGCTGGCAGTAGCTGGTCGCGGGCAACAGGAATAATTTGTACGTTAAGCTTTGGTTTGAGTTTACGAAGGTCTTTTTCGAAATGCGCCAGCAATTCCGCGCCTATGCCTTTTGGTGTGCCGCCCTCAATGTAGTAAAAGCCTAAATCAGCAGAAACTAAGACGCGCAGTACATTCTTCTCCTTGATGACATCGAGGTCTCCGGTATAAGGAGGCTGTTTGAGCGGCGAGATTTGCAGTGCGCAAACGGAAGCAGACAATAGGAGCAGCATAACTGCGCAAAGCTTAGATATCGTCACGTTCACATCCTTTTTATAAAGGGGGGAGGAGAACTTTAAGCATATGTGGAGCTAGGAAGATCATCAAGAAAGGGCTGAATACACTATTGAGAGTAATAAAAAACCGCCACGGTAAAAACGGTGGCGGTTCAGTTTAAAGCAAGTTCAATTACTTCACAGGGTTGAGCTCGATAAGCTTTTCAGTTCTTGCTACGGCGTCTTCCAAACCAAGTTGCTTGTAGGCCTCTAACTGGATAGTCAGTGACTTACGTGCAGCTTCTGTGTCTGGATACGCTTTTTGTAGCTCTTGGCTACGATTAATAGCAGCGACCCAAGCTTCACGGCGAAGGTAGAAGTCAGCAGTCGCTAAATCATAGTTCGCTAGACGGTTTTTCAGCGCGACCATACGTTTTTGTGAATCTTCTGCATATGGGCTATTCGGGTAGCGTTGAAGCAGTTTTTTGAAGTCATCAAACGCTTTTTTTACCGGTTCAGGATCGCGATCGCTTCGATCTACGCTGAATAAATCATGCATAAAGTTACGATCTTGCGCCATGTGGCTTAGACCTCGCATGTACAGCACCCAATCCATCTTTTCATGGGTTGGGTTTAAACGCATAAAGCGAGAAATGGTTGCCAAGCCCAAAGCAAGGTCGTCGTTTTTGTAGTACGCATAGATTAGGTCAAGCTGCACCTGTTCTGAGTAGGCACCGAATGGGTAACGTGAGTCTAATGCTTCCAGTTTCTCAATTGCAGAAAGCCAATTACCACTTTGAAGAGAAATCTGTGCGTCTGCATACAGTTCCGAAGGCGGCACATCAGGAACGATTTCTTCTTTGCTTGCACATCCAAACAGAAGGGATACCGCTAAAAGGCCTGTTAAAGTCTGACGTTTCATATCAGGAGTCTGTTCCTTGAATCTAAATATTTCTTAAGCTGCCGTTACTTTCTTTCCAGTAACAGATACAATGACGTAATAGTCTATTTTTTCACAGTCGTGAGCATTAGTCTCACAGTTTTTAAAAAAGTTCGATATGGCTCAGCAGATTGTATTAACAAATACCGTAAAAGATAGCCAGTTAGGTCAACGTTTAGACCAAGCTATCGCCGAATTATTCGCGGACTTCTCTCGCTCGCGCCTAAAAGAGTGGCTGCTTGATGGGAAAGTTCAAGTTGATGGTGAAGTTGTCACTAAACCTCGTACCAAAGTAATGGGTGGCGAGGAAATTACATTGCAAGCCGAGTTAGAAGATGAAGAACGCTGGGAAGCGCAAGATATCCCGCTAGATATCGTCTATGAAGATGAAGATATTATCGTTATCAACAAACCTCGTGACTTTGTGGTTCATCCGGGCGCTGGTACGCCTGATGGCACTGTACTTAATGCGTTGTTGCATCATTACCCTGATATTGCAGAAGTACCTCGTGCAGGTATCGTGCACCGTTTGGATAAAGACACCACGGGTTTGATGGTGGTGGCGAAAACCGTTCCTGCACAAACTCGTCTGGTTCGCGCACTGCAAAAACGTAATATTACTCGTGAGTACGAAGCGATCGCTATTGGTCGTATGACTGCGGGCGGTAAAGTGGATCAACCTATTGGTCGTCACTCTACTAAGCGCACGCTTATGGCGGTGGCACCAATGGGCAAACCAGCCGTAACGCACTACCGTGTTGCTGAACGCTTCCGCGAACACACGCGTATTCGCTTGCGTCTAGAAACGGGTCGTACGCACCAGATTCGTGTGCACATGTCTTACCTTCAGCATCCGTTGCTCGGTGATATTGCATATGGTGGACGTGCTCGCATCCCGACAGGTGCGTCTGAAGAGCTAACGGCAATGATCCGGGGTTTCGATCGCCAAGCATTGCACGCAGTAATGCTGCGCTTTGAGCACCCAATTACGAGCGAAGTTCTTGAGTTTCATGCTCCAGTGCCTGATGACATGGTGGTGATGACTGAAGCGCTTCGTCAAGATACAGAAGAGCACGGCTTACCGGAAGAATTCTAATATGAAGACGATCATTCCGAATTGGCCAGCGCCTAAAAATGTCAAAGCTTTCGCCTCAACACGCATAGGCGGATTTTCGACAGGCCCTTACCAAGGGCTAAATTTAGGTACTCACGTTGGGGATGATTTGTCTTTAGTAGAGAAGAACCGAGCTTGGTTGGCGCAACAGGCAAGCATGCCAAATGCGCCAATCTGGTTAAACCAAACGCATTCAACCGTTGTGGCTCAAGCAAATGAACCAACAACACAGGTGCTTGATGCGGATGGTGTATTTACTTCTTCAAGCCATGTTGTTTGTTCAGCGATGACCGCCGATTGTTTACCTTTATTATTGACTAATACACAAGGTACGCAAGTAGCCGCAGTTCACGCAGGTTGGCGCGGCTTAGCAAATGGCATTGTCGAAAATGCGTTAGCGTTGTTTTCTGGTGAAGTGATAGCGTGGCTTGGCCCCGCCATTGGCCCTCAAGCCTTCGAAGTGGGTGAAGATGTTCTGCAAGCTTTTGTTGATTTTGATTCACAGGCGAATCAAGCATTTGCTCCACGCGATATCGACAGTAAATGGTTTGCTGACATGTCGGTGCTGGCAACGCAACGTCTAAACCGGGCTGGTGTGACACAAGTGTTTGATTCTGGACTTTGTACTTACCAAGATAAAGCCTCTTTTTACTCTTATCGCCGTGATGGTAAGACTGGTCGACAAGCAACCTTTATTTGGATCGAAGACTAGCTATAAGCACCAAAGTGCTAAGATGCATACTACTATTTTTGCAAAGCTATCTTTATTCATTCACTCCCTTGAAATTCCCCTCCTGAGTATCCATCTTTCTAACTGTCAAAAGAATTTCCTTTAGTTGAGGTTAGGAAGGTAGATATGCGTCTTGATCGATTCACAAGTAAGTTTCAAATCGCTATCTCTGATGCTCAATCACTAGCGTTAGGGCGCGATCATCAATATATCGAGCCAGTTCACCTCATGGTGGCTTTGCTTGATCAAAATGGCAGTCCAATTCGTCCATTGCTTACTATGCTGGATGTGGACGTAACGCATTTACGCTCTAAATTGAGTGAAATGTTAGATCGATTACCAAAAGTCAGTGGCATCGGTGGGGATGTTCAGCTCTCTAGCTCGATGGGCACATTGTTTAACCTGTGTGACAAAGTGGCGCAAAAGCGTCAAGACTCCTATATCTCGTCTGAAGTCTTCCTGCTTGCCGCTTTAGAAGATCGCGGACCACTGGGGCAATTACTCAAAGAGATCGGCTTAACAGAGCAAAAAGTCAGCCAGGCAATCGAAAAGATCAGAGGTGGTCAAAAGGTCAATGACCCGAATGCGGAAGAGCTTCGCCAAGCATTGGAAAAGTTCACCATAGACCTTACCGAACGTGCAGAGCAAGGTAAATTGGATCCGGTTATCGGCCGTGATGATGAAATCCGTCGTACTATCCAGGTATTGCAGCGTCGTACTAAAAACAACCCTGTGATTATCGGTGAACCAGGCGTAGGTAAGACAGCAATTGTTGAAGGCTTAGCGCAGCGCATAGTTAACAATGAAGTACCTGAAGGTCTGCGTGGTCGCCGTGTGCTATCACTGGATATGGGCGCACTGGTTGCTGGCGCGAAATACCGTGGGGAATTTGAAGAGCGTTTAAAATCAGTATTGAATGAACTTGCTAAAGAAGAAGGCAACGTCATCCTCTTCATTGATGAACTACACACTATGGTCGGTGCTGGTAAAGGTGAAGGCTCAATGGATGCGGGCAACATGCTAAAACCGGCATTAGCTCGTGGTGAGCTGCACTGTGTTGGCGCAACAACATTGGATGAATATCGTCAGTACATCGAAAAAGATGCAGCATTAGAACGTCGTTTCCAAAAAGTGCTGGTGGATGAGCCGACCGTTGAGGATACCGTGGCGATTTTACGTGGCTTGAAGGAGCGTTATGAGCTTCATCATCACGTCGAAATTACTGACCCAGCGATTGTTGCTGCGGCGAGCTTGTCACATCGCTATGTCTCCGACCGTCAGTTGCCGGATAAAGCGATCGACTTAATCGACGAAGCGGCTTCAAGCATTCGTTTACAAATTGACTCTAAGCCAGAGTCCTTGGATAAGCTTGAGCGTAAAATTATCCAACTCAAAATTGAGCAACAAGCACTAAGTAACGAGCACGATGAAGCGAGTGAAAAGCGTTTGAAAGCGCTTAATGAAGAACTCAATGAAAAAGAACGTGAGTACGCTGAACTAGAAGAGGTTTGGAATACAGAAAAAGCAGCTCTTTCTGGTACTCAACATATTAAGTCTGAGCTTGAACAAGCTCGTATGGACATGGAGTTTGCTCGCCGAGCTGGTGATCTAAACCGCATGTCGGAGCTTCAATATGGTCGTATTCCTGAACTTGAGAAGCAGTTAGATCTTGCAACCCAAGCTGAAATGCAGGAAATGACGCTATTGCGTAATAAAGTAACCGACAACGAGATTGCAGAAGTACTTTCTAAGCAAACCGGTATTCCGGTATCCAAGATGCTAGAAGCGGAAAAAGAGAAACTACTTCGCATGGAAGACGTGCTGCATAATCGTGTGGTAGGTCAAAGCGAAGCGGTCTCTGTTGTATCGAATGCCATTCGTCGTAGTCGAGCTGGGCTTTCTGATCCAAACCGACCAATTGGCTCCTTCTTATTCTTAGGTCCAACTGGTGTGGGTAAAACAGAGCTTTGTAAGACACTTGCGAGCTTTATGTTCGACAGTGAAGATGCGATGGTCCGTATCGATATGTCTGAGTTCATGGAGAAACACTCAGTGGCAAGGTTGGTTGGTGCACCTCCAGGCTATGTCGGGTATGAAGAGGGTGGTTACTTAACTGAAGCGGTTCGTCGCAAGCCGTATTCGGTAATTTTGTTAGACGAAGTAGAGAAAGCGCATCCGGATGTATTTAACATTCTGCTGCAAGTTCTCGATGATGGGCGTTTAACGGATGGTCAAGGTCGTACTGTTGACTTCCGTAATACGGTTGTGATCATGACATCTAACTTGGGTTCATCTCGTATCCAAGAGAATTTCGCAACATTAGACTATCAAGGTATCAAGAGTGAAGTGATGGATGTGGTTAGCAAACACTTCCGCCCAGAGTTCTTGAACCGTGTTGACGAAATCGTGGTGTTCCATCCACTTGGTCAAGAACACATTAAGTCCATTGCTTCTATTCAATTGGAACGTTTGGCGAAACGACTAGAGGAAAAAGGCTATCAACTAGAAGTTTCCGACAAAGCACTCGATTTGATCGCTCAAGTTGGTTTCGATCCTGTGTATGGTGCGCGTCCTTTAAAACGTGCAATTCAGCAGAATGTCGAGAACCCGTTAGCCAAATCAATTCTGTCTGGTGAAATCGTTCCAGACAAGACAGTGCAGCTAATTGTTACTAATGACCAAATTTGTGCTCATCAATAATTGTATGGATACAGTAAAATTGAGATAAAAATCACACTAAAGGGGCCGTTTGGCCCCTTTTCTATAGTTTTTTAGAGTCTTTTGTCTGTTTTCTATACGAACAAACTAAAAAGGTGAGTTTTTTTAAAAAATGCACTTGTGTTCTTTAATGAACTCCCTATAATGCGCCTCCGTTGTCACGGGAAAGCAAGTGAAGCGGAACCTAAACAACTACGGTTAGTGAGTTAAAATTAACTCGCAGATAAATAACTTAAAAAAGTGTTTGACACGATAAGTTATCTAGTTAAAATAGCCGTCCACTTTGAAGAGAACTTCGAAGTGTGCTCTTTAAAAATATAGACCTATCAATCTGTGTGGGCACTCGTTGATGATAATCCAATTAGAAGCTTAGGCTTCAAATTAGGTTTCAATGATACGAAGTGACCATTGAATCTTCGGATTCAGCACAGTCAATTCAAACATTACTTTATGTAATGTTCAGTATTCATTGAGCCGAACAAAATCTTAAATTGAAGAGTTTGATCATGGCTCAGATTGAACGCTGGCGGCAGGCCTAACACATGCAAGTCGAGC
>NZ_JAWOUO010000010.1:0-148368 GCF_033339435.1 Vibrio sp. 378 | reverse complement strand
AGCTACTGCATTGTTAGAGCGCAATGGAATTAAAGTCTACAGTCAACATACGATAGCTAAGCTCCGAGAGGCGTTGGGAAAAAATAGCTAACAAACTGTTCAAGAGGGATTCGCAACGCGTGGCATTTTCACTATGCGTTGGTTTCGGTGTTGAAGTGCCATGCTTCTGCTTGGTCATTGCGTGCTTCACACCTTAACAGGGCGTTAGCACTCTTTGGAAGGAATAAAATATTGCTTTATAAATATCTATCTTTATCTTCATTATCATATAAAAGCATTATTTGTGACCAGCAAGTATACTTTGCTTCTGTTATGAGCATGAACGATCCGTTCGAGGGGCTACCAAGCTATAAACTGCCTACCCGACAAGAGGTGAAAAATCACCTAATTGAGAAAGGTGCAAAACGTAAAAATATAAATAAGTTATTACCTCGTGCAATGGAAGATATGAGGCATAATTATGATCGCGCTCGAACGGTGGATGAGGCATATGCGTCCGAAACTGGATTACTATGTATGACGCCACATCGAGACAACCTTCTAATGTGGAGCCATTATGCGGACTCTCATCAAGGTATTTGTATTGGTTTTGACATAAAGAGGCCATATGACGTTGAATTTGGTGTTGGTTATGATGTTGAGTACACCGAGAAGTATCCTGAAATTTGTCTTTTGCAACGCGACTGGTTGTACACAGAGGCTAAGGTAGGGAGAACTCTGATGAATCAGCAAGCTCGTGAAGACTTAATGACAAAGCAATTTTATACAAAGTCTAAAGAGTGGTCATATGAAGATGAGGTTCGATTCGTGAGACCTCCTTATGGCGAAGGCGTCGGCTTAATGCCTTTTCGTAAATCTCAAATTAAGGAAGTTATCATTGGGTGCAGGGTGCCAGAAAACAAAAAAGAAGAAATCATAGCTTTAGTTACAAAACATTGCCCAACCACAGATATTATTCAGTCTCACGTATCGAAACATGAATATGGATTGACTTTCGAGTCGCTTTCAACAGCGTGCTAACAAAGCATTTAAGAGTGATTCGCAACGCTTGGCAGTTTCGCTTCGCTCAAGTATAGCCAAGCGTCGCACACACCTTAATGCGGCGTTAACTGGCACAGAAAATACGAAAGCACATTGATACGGTTTCTAGGTTCGGAGGTTTAGCGTGTTCGGTCGGTTTCCTTAGCTGAGGTAATGCGACTAATTTCAGTTTGGTACTTAAGTTTACTGATGTGAAAGGCGGCATAAAGCCTTCTAATAATATAAGGCGTTCGCGATTAGTTCGGCGCACTTACATCGCCGAAGTATGGTGTTGTGAGACGCATTTCAAACTAAAGATCAACGGTAATTTTTTTGTTAAACACATATTTGAGTTAGCTTTGCTAACCATTAATTAGCAAAACGAGCTTTGGCGAAAGTGGCTGAAAAATCGGCGAAAACTGAAATGCGCTCAGTTAACAAACTGTTCAAGAGGGATTCGCAACGCGTGGCATCTTCACTATGCGTTGGTTTAAGTGATTAAGGTGGTATGCGGCGGCATTGGTATTGCGTTGCTCACCCCCTTAACAGGGCGTTATGTGCTTTGGGAGAAAATGGAAATGGATATTCCCGACAGATTCAAAAATGTAAGATACGTTTCATCCCGCATTCCGGGTTGCAAAGATGATTCAGACTTAACGCTTGGAGCTAACTGTCAGGTCTTTGCTTATAACCTGCTCAGAGACTTCGGTCTAAATCCACCTAACTACCGTTCTAGTGAATGGTGGGATGACTCGGAGTTTAGTGAGGTGGTCACTGAGTTTAAGCCGCTAGATATCATGATGTACAACGACTTTACTGACTCATACGGAGCACACGTTGGGGTGTATGTCGGTAATGGACTCGTCTACCACCTTTCTTTATCCAATGGCGTACCCATGTTTGAGCGCCATTTAGACTTACTTCAACAAAGTAAGTATCAGTTTTTATTGGCGCTAAGCGTATAAAACAGTTTGGTGCATAACGTAAGTACGCACATAACAAACTGTTCAAGAGGGATTCGCAACGCGTGTCATTTTCACCATGCGTTGATTTTAGTGATTAAGGCGGCTTGCGGCGGCTTTTGTATTGCGTTGCTCACCCCTTAGCTGGGCGTTAGCCTTATTACGGGGAATTGGAGCCCTCAGCAGAGGACTCCCGATATAAATCACGGTTTAAAAACGTGGTCTAAAACTGCAATATGATACGCATTTACTTGTCCCCAACGTTCATCAGGAACTTTATTGATCTTACCTCCAATTTTTTGGGTGTAAGCTCTAGCTTCCAACCCTTTAGCTTTTGCTAAGGTCAGAATGATTGGGATATTTTTAGAGTTACAATAAGCGATAACTGTGTAGTAATCCTTATCTCCAAATTTATGCTCTAATGCAGCATTTGCCGCTTTAAATGCATCGTCGGCTTTTTGATTGGCTTTTGTAACTTCGGCATTTGTTCTAGAAATGTGAGCTTGTGTATTTAACTGAGCCTTTTCTAAGTTGTTAATTCGTTGGTCATGTTGAACTAGCAAATTAGCTTGGTTTAATAGTTGCTCCGCCGATGATAGTACTCTCTGTGCTTCGAAATATGCATCTGCCAATTGTTCTTGGACTTGCCATGAAAAATCATCGGTAAATGCTTTTACCAACATTGAGTACCCACGTTGTGTAATTAAAATAATTCCAGATGGCGGAATAGGGTGTGGGTAAGAAGCTGCAAATGCTTGGTCCGTAGGCATTGCTATGAAGTAGTGTTTGTTCTTAAGCAACTTCGATTGGTTTGCAGTAAAAATGTTGTAAGTAGTGTTTTGAGAAACTCTATGTTATTTGTCAATGTCCCACAAGGTTAGGACACGCTCGGAGTTAAACTCAACGACAGGGATCGTAACCAAAAGGTCATTAATACTCAAAGGTCAAATATGGATATTTACCCAGAAATCGAGTTATCTAAAGCGCAGCATAATGCAATTGAAGCTCTTAGAAACAAGTCGTTTCCTGAACACCAAGTTACTCGCTCTTACTATAAGCAACTCCCGCATATGAGAGTTCTGAATTACGAAGGTGATCAGTTAGTTGGTTACATGGGATTAGACTACAGAGTTGTTCGCGTTGGTGATGAAATTTATAAAGTATTAGGTGTGAGTGACTTTTGCGTCGAGAGCACAGTTCAAAGACAAGGTATTGGCACAAAAATGTTGTCTCAACTCAGCGAGTATGCGTCCACTAAAGATGTCGACTTCATCATTTTAGTCTCCGATTTGGAGCGTTTTTATGTGGCTAATGGTTATATGCGCCTTAACTCTCTAAGTTCTTGGTTGCGAGTTCACGAACATAAAAATTACGGTGTCGCTGTAGAGCAACTAGATGATTTATATGTTAAACCTATCAGCGGTAAAACTTGGGCTGTTGGTCATATAGATTGGTTAGGGTATATGTATTAGTCTGTAGTGGGCTAATAAATTGTTAAAAAAGAAATACTACACGTGGCATTTTCAATTAGCGTTTCTTATGCCTTACGTGCGCGTTTTCCCACAAGGAGTAATATGTGATTGTAGTAGCAAGGTTTTCTTTTCCTCATGAAGCTCATATTGCGAGAGCAAGCCTAGATAGTGTCGGAATAGAAAGTTACATCGCTGACGAGCACACGGTAAATACTCAGTGGCTTTATTCAAATGCAATAGGCGGCGTCCGTCTGATGGTGGCCGAAAGTGATGCAGAAGATGCGAAACAAATACTTAGTAGCGATTTCTCAGAATCATTGGGAAATGAAGTTGACGTTGATGAAGAAAAAGACGTTTGCCCTAAATGTGGTAGTAAAGATCTATTTGCATTTACAAAAGGTAAACGCCCAGCTTTCTTAGTTTTTATTTTACTGGGTTTTCCACTGTTTTTTTACAAGCATGGTTATAAGTGTAAGCAGTGTGGGGAGTTTAGTGAAAAACTTTAAATCTTTAGATAACAAGGCATTAAAGAGATAATTTGTACTCGTAGTATTTTTACGATGAGTTATGTCGAGTGCCTATACAAGAAGTCAGAGTTACTGCTTGCTTACAAGCAAAGCATTATACGATAGTGAAGGAATAACATTGAATGAGTGAAATTAAAACAATAGAGCAGTTAAAAGAAATTTACGCAGAGCCAAGTGCGAGAGCTAAAAATAAAGCTCTGCCTGTGCTGGATGTTCATGCGATTACATTAATTAATAACTGCCATTTTGCAGTTCTAAGTACCGCTGATTCACAAGGGTATATCGATCTTTCTCCTAAAGGAGGGGAGCCTGGCTTCGTAAAAGTTTTAGATGAATCAACATTGCTGCTCCCTGATAGCTCGGGGAACAATCGTATCGATAGTCTAAAAAATATCATTAGTAACCCCAAGGTAGGGTTGTTATTGATGGTAAACGGTATTGATGAAGTGCTCCGTATTAAAGGAATCGCAAGTATTCACACCGACGCCAACTTGATATCTGCTTGCCCCGATGGAAGTAAAGATCCTAAGGTTGTTATCAAAATAGTCATAGAGAGTATGTACTTTCATTGTGCGAAAGCGGTGATGAGAGGGAAACTTTGGTCTGATGACTATAAAGTAAATCGCTCAATTCTCCCTTCATTAGCTCAAATCTTTAAAGATCAACAAAAGTTAGAAAGTAAAGCGCTTAATCAAGAAGAGATGTTGAAATATTACCAATCTAGCCTTTAGAACAAGCGTGGTAATATATTGAAAAGATAGAAAAATCAGGTTCGACCTTGCTTTACGGAAGTATGGATTAGGTTTAGTGGGGATGTTACTGTCTCAATAGCGTTAGTTCACAAATAAACAATTGTTAGTCCAAATTTTAAAATGAAAAATGCAGGAAAATTTACTCTAGAAAATTACGTTTTGGCTAGTCCGGGAGTTAGGTGTGTTGGACAAATGATTGATCTTTTTGTCAGTTTTAGCATTTTTACTCTCGTTTTATGGGTCGGCTTAGAAATCGGTATTGAAAAAGAGCTTGTGCGCGCTACAGCAGTAACTGCGACTGTATCGTATTACCTTTTTTCTGATTGTTTACCAAATGGTCAAAGTGTGGGTAAAAAACTTTTGGGCATTGCAGTTATAAGTGCAAGAACGGGTAAAAAGTGCAATATTTTTCAGTCGCTCTTTCGAAATGTTATTACTCCATTCTTCGGTTTTATTGACTCAATTTTCATTCTTGGTAAAAAGAGGCAACGTCTCGGTGATAAGTTAGTGAGAACGGTGGTGGTAGTGCACTAAATTGATAGCGCTGAGGACTAGGGTTCAAGTCGGGCTTTGTTTTCGTGGTGGGACAGTCTCGCTTAGGTGGTAGCGTTACTCACATACTGAATGTAGCGTTGTAAGAAAATTGGTATTGGAGTCCAAGTTTTATGTCAGAAAAAGAGAAAATGTTAGCAGGTGAGCTTTATGACCCAAGTGATGAAGAGTTATTAAAGTTAAGGTTGAGCGCTAGGTTACTAACTGAAAAATTGAATGCCACGTCTGTTGAGCATAAACAAAAGCGAGTTCAAATAACTAAGCGCTTGTTTGGCACAACAGGTGACGATATTCATGTTGAATCTTCTTTCAATTGCGACTACGGATCCAACATTCACGTTGGAGATAATTTTTACGCTAATTTTGGTTGTGTGATTTTGGATGTTGCGGAAGTTAAGTTTGGTGATAACTGTTTACTTGGGCCTCAAGTTGGCATTTATACTGCGACTCATCCCTTAGATCCTATCGAGAGGAACAGTGGTTTAGAGCTAGCAAAGCCCATAAACATTGGTGACAATTGTTGGATAGGTGGCCATGCCGTAATCAACCCTGGCGTAACACTTGGGAACAACGTGGTGGTAGCCTCTGGCGCAGTCGTTACAAAGAGTTTTAGAGACAATGTCGTTGTTGGTGGCAACCCAGCCAGAGTACTGAAGGAAATCGTCACTAAGCGATAATAAAGTATATGGACTATTTTGAGCCTGAGTTTAGGACTTATGATCAACTCACCCCAAGCTTTGATGCGTTCAACGGTTACTTGTTGACGCACTTGAATGTCTAAAATTTGCTTCAATATAGAGTCGTTACACGTGGCGCTTTTACCGTGCGTTGAGCTTGTTTAAAAGTCTCATACGAAATCATTTGTATTACGTGTCTCACACTTTTATTGGATTTTCGTCACCAATAACGAACCAAAAGGCTGACCCCAAAATGTTAGTAACAAAGATTGAAACGGAACGATTAATTCTAAGAGAGCTAGTTGAAGATGATGCAAGCGAATTGTTTGACATCTTCTCAGACCATGAGGTCATGAAATATTGGAACTCTGGCCCTTGGGTTTCAATTGAAGAAGCGCGGACATTTATAGCCAAGAGTACACAGGCCATGAATAGGAATACAGAAGTGACACTAGGCATCTTCCTAAAGAGCAATGGCCAACTTCTGGGTAAGATAATGCTGTTTAATCACGTGAAAGAGTCTAGGCGCGCAGAAATTGGCTTTGGCGTGAGTCGTCATTTCTGGGGTAAAGGCATTGTATTAGAGGCGGGAACTGCATTAATCGAACACGCATTCAAAACACTGAATCTACGTCGAATCGAGGCTGAGATAGATCCAGACAATGCTTCTTCAGGTAAAGTCTTGGAACGGTTAGGTTTTATAAAGGAAGGTTTCCTTAGGCAGCGTTGGGAAGTGAATGGAGTAGTCTCAGATTCAGCAATTTACGGGTTGTTAGCTAAACCCCTGGACAGCGTTTAGTACCCAGCCTTAAAAGCATCTAATAGATCTAGCCTGCTCGTACTCAATACACAGCCTTACACTTGACGGCGAGGTTTCTTGAATTGACTTGGTGGTCAGTGAATGTACTATCACGGATAGGACTTACTGCAAGGATAGCAGCATGAGCGAGAAATTATTTTGGGTTAATCCCTACCAAACAGAACTTAACTCAAGAGTGACCAATGTAGACGGAAATAAGGTTGAATTGGACCAGACTATCTTCTTTGCAGAGTCTGGAGGCCAAGAGAGTGATAAAGGAACGATTAATGGTATTCCGGTTTTGATTGCTCAAAAGTTAGGTGTTCGACTTATTTACACATTGGAATCCTCTCCAAATTTTACTCTTGGTGACATTGTAACTACGAATATTGATTGGAAGCGTAGATATGCCTTAATGAAGCTACACTTTGCGGCTGAAGTGGTGCTCGAGATGTTTTATCAGCGTCGGGAAGGCATTGTTAAGATAGGCGCGCATATTTCTGAAAATAAGAGTCGCATAGATTTCGAGTGGTCTGAAAGTATTGGCCCGCTATTGAAAGAAATTGAAACTGATGTGCAAGATTTGATTAACTCTGATTCAGTTATTATTAGTGACTTTTCCGATCAAGAGAGTGAAAGAAGGTATTGGAGAGTGGATGGGTTTGCGCAAGTGCCTTGCGGTGGCACTCACTTAAAGCGCACATCAGAAGTCGGCCAAATTCAATTAAAACGCAAGAACATCGGTAAAGGCAAAGAAAGGGTAGAGATAACCTTATGCTCGTAAGTCGATAGGGCATTAGAAATAGATTCCTAACACGTGGCATTTAATTCATGGTGAGATTCACATTTGCGATATGAAGGTTGAGATTGAGGGCGTGTTGGCTACTTCTGAACGAAAGGTTACAGGGGTGAGAGGATGATATGTCGAAAGTAACATTGAAAGGCTTTATTTTAGTTCCGGAAAAGGATTTAGAATTAGTAAAACATGAGTTAATAATTCACAAAAGGCTCACGTTAGAAGAGTCGGGCTGCCTTACTTTTCTTGTGACTCAAAGCTCGACTAATCCGTTTCGTTTTGATGTCTATGAGGAGTTCGTCGACAAAGCCTCTTTTAAACAACATCAGGAAAGAGTTCAAGCCTCACATTGGGGAAAAGTAACAGCCAATGTTAAACGGCAATACGAAATCTTTGAATGTGTGCATGACTAATCGAATCGGAGTGATTTAGAGCGTTTACGCTTTGTTTTTTAGATTGCTCTACGCTCTACTATGTTGCTTTATTCATCTATTAACCTGGCTTAGTGTTCTTAATGCTTTGCCGTATTAAATCTAGAAATTTTAATGGAAGTGTTATGTTTAGAGTTGTGTATGAATGGCGTGTGCCAAGTGAAAAAATGGATGAGTTTCAAAATATATGGCGTTCGACGACAGATTCAATTCATGAGTCAGTAGATGGGGCGCTTGGTAGTTTTATGCTTCGTTCTTACGATGTACCGGAAAAGGTTTTAACTATTGCCAAGTGGCGAACACGTGAAGACTGGGAGCGGTTTTGGGGAACTAGTAACCCAGAAAAAATGAAGAAGATGAGTGAAATTGCAGAGCGTATTTCAGTTGAACCATTCGATGAAATTGAAGATAGAACTAAGTAGGGCAATAGAAACGTTAAAGTGATGCCTAATGAACAGTTTGGCGGATAATATGAAAGACAGCCTTAACCAAGGAATAGGGTTATGCAGATTTTAATCGTTGGAGGTAGTAAGGGGCTAGGAAGGTTCTTGGCTACGAACTTACAGGGTACAGAAATTTATGCGATTTCTAGATCAAAGCTAGTTGAGGAGGGAGTCGCTTCTGTTTGTATTGACGTTGATCCCGATAAAAAACCAGATTACACGTGCTTCAAAGGTGTAGAGTTTGACATCATAGTTTATTTGGCGTCGATGTGGGGAGAGTCTTCAGAATTGACAACAAACGAACTGATTGAGTTTATGAATGTTGGCCCGATTGGGTATCTTAATTTAGTCAATGAGCTTAACGCTTTAGGTTCACTTAACGATAAATGCAATATTGTATCTATTGGCTCTACAGCAGAGCTTTCAGAAAGTAGTGAATACCCTGCATTCGCCCTCAGTAAAAGATTACTCAAAGATATTTCTAGCCAGCTGCAAAACGTTTATCGTGATTACCGCTTTACTCATTTTACAATAGGTGGGATCGGGCATGCTGAAGAGGAACGTATTGAGTATTCGAGTGTTTTGGAGATTATAAATATGCTAACTAAGCTTGATCCAAACACATACCTTTCAAATATGTATATAAAGTCCAAGCTAGGAATGTAGCTCTCAAGCTGTATTACGTACCTGCTCCTATGGTTTGGCATCATGTGCATTCTTTTTATTGAGCTATGGTTATAACTCCAATGAAAGGAGTTTACTTATGTCATACATTGATGGTTTTGTCGCTGCAGTACCGACAGCGAATAAAGAAAAGTATATCGCACACGCAAAAATAGCAGCAGAAATGTTCAGGGAGTTTGGGGCCTTAAAGGTTGTTGAGACGTGGGGGAGTGAAGTACCAGATGGTGAGATCACATCATTTCCCATGGCAGTTAACGCTGAAAGCAACGAAACCGTTGTGTTTTCGTGGGTAGTCTGGCCTTCAAAAGAAGTTCGAGACTCAGGGTGGCTGCGGATTATGGGTGATCCTCGAATGAGTCCAGATAATAACCCAATGCCCTTTGATGGAAAGCGTCTCATTTATGGCGGATTTGATGTTATTTTGGAGCAGTAAAATACCAAAGAATCTCAACTCGATTCGTGACACTTGGTGTTTTAATCAGTATTACGCTTCTGATGTACGTTCAATAGAGTATTCCGCGATAAGTGTTGATAAAACTCCATTTGGAGGCTTAGAGTAAAAATGGAAGAGATAAATTATTCACTGATTGTCGTATCAGCTATCGCTGCCATCGCTAGCCCCGGACCTGCAACTCTTGCGATAGCAGGCACGTCAATGAACCACGGTCGGCGCTTTGGTGGGTATTTGGCTGCAGGTGTTTTAACGGGGTCTTTATTTTGGTCAACCTCAGCCGCTTTTGGTCTCGCAACCATACTCTATAGCAATGTTTGGCTTTTTGAAATTCTTAGATATTGTGGGGCATTTTATCTTTTATATTTGGCTTTAAAGTCCGTACATTCTGCCTGCAACATCGAGCAGCTAAAGTTACCCAAAACATACGTAACGACAAAGAAGGGTAACTACTTAACCGGAGTGTTAATTCACTTAACTAACCCAAAGGCTATTCTGTTTTTCGGTGCGCTTTATTCGATAGGGGTTCCTCCTACGGCCAGTCCGTTGGAATTGTTGTCGGTCATTTTTGTTGTAGGGCTGGTTAGTGCTTTGGTTTTCTTTGGCTATGCTTTTCTTTTCGCGTATAAAAAGGTCAGGCAAACCTATCTCAGATCCAAAGCAGTTTTTGAAGGCGTGTTCGCGTTATTTTTTGGTGCGGCAAGTATTAAGTTGCTGCTTAGTGAGGCAGGAAAATGAAGCACAAAAGGCTTGAAGAAATAAGAATAGATAATCTATCTGATTTGACGGTCTATTAAGTATACTAAGTAGCCGATTTGTTAACTTCCATAAGAGCTGCTGGCTAGAAAAAGCTTACAACCAAACGATGCTAAATATTATCATTCAAAGGGCTAACAAAGGCCCATAATTTAATTCGTATCACTGTTCATGATTGTGCTCTTCGCGCAGTGCTGTAGTATTAGTAACGTGTTGTTAATACTAAATATAACCAATTGAAACCTGGACGTTGCATTACTTGTAGTTCGATGAAATGTTATCCCGCAAGACGTTAATTTGGAGAAAAGAATGGATTCAAACTCACTATTATTATTTGTTGTCGCTTGTCTCGCTATCAACATGATTCCTGGACCTGATGTAATTTATATTGTTTCCAATACAATGAAAGGTAAATTATCTGCTGGGCAGAAAGCGGCTCTGGGGCTTGGTATTGGTTACTTTTTTCATACACTAGCGGCATGTTTAGGTTTGTCAGCAATAATTCTGAGTTCATCTTTGGCTTTTAGCGTTGTTAAATGGTTAGGGGCCGCTTACCTAGTTTATTTAGGTGTTCAGTCATTACTGTCTATGTGGCGTGGAGAAAGTAAAATCGTTGAAAACAAAAATGTTGATAATAATAAAAATGTGTTTGTTCAGGGGGTTATCGTCAGCGTCTTGAATCCAAAAGTAGCGCTATTCTTTCTCTCGTTTCTGCCTCAATTTATTGATACGTCTGCAAGCTCAACATCAATGCAATTATTAGTACTTGGCTTGCTGTTCAGCGTACTTGCGACGACATGTAACGTTTTGTACGCATCTGTGGGTAATTGGGTATTTAGTCGTCCACACTCTCAGCGTTATTCAAGAACTCTTGAAGGTGTTTCAGGTATTCTACTTATCAGTCTAGCGAGTAAAGTGGCATTTAGTGATCGTTAGATACAGGGCATTTTATTCTCGTGATTATTATATGGCTAATGTTTGCTCAATCTATACGCTAAATGAGTGCTATTGCATAGGTTGAATCACAAATTTCAAAAATACCAATAAGTGAACGTATTTATTTATAGTATGGTTGGCGCGATTTTATCGTAGCTAGGTTAATAACATGAAAAATAAAGTAATTCTGTGTTCCGCATTCCTTTTGGGTTTGTCAGGTTGTGCTTCTGTTCCTACTGTTGATTCGACAGTATCAAATCAAATGAAATCATTTGAAGCACCTCAAAAGGGGAACGCAGGGATTTACATTTACCGAGAAGATGCTTTTGTCGGAGCAGCGCTTAAAAAGTATGTTTACGTCGATGGGGAATGTATTGGTGAAACCGCTCCTGGTGTATTCTTCTACCATGAGGTCGAAGGCAATAAAGAACATCAAGTAAGTACAGAGTCTGAGTTTTCTGAAAATCACTTAACTATCTTAACGGAAGAGGGCCGTAATTATTTCGTTAATCAATACATTAAAATGGGTGTATTTGTTGGTGGTGCGGGCGTAGAACTCGTAGACGAAAGCAAAGGTAAAGCAGAAGTACTAAAAGTCGACATGGCAGAAAAAGGAAACTGTTCTTCGATCTAGTTTTACAAACAGACCGCTTTTTAGATTAAAAAACACATTATCAATGTAACCCAACGCTTGATGAGATCCATTCAGCGTTGGGTTTTGTATTTTTGGCAAACAGTATACCTATTTCAGACCGCATGATTTGCCACCTCCTAGCTTGAGCCCACTTATTGTTCAAAGAATCTACTTGTGAAACGTGAATTTTCGAGAGGATTTCGTAGGGAGCAATCCTACAAACGCGATTAACAGATATGCCATTCCATCATTAACCTTGTCGAGTGTATTGCTAAACTAGGTAGCGGTGTGTCTCCTCTCATTAAACAAATAATAGGTATATCAGTTTTAGCTTCTATGCCTTTACATCATGCACTCGGAGCGCAATTTAAAATCAAAGGGCTAACACCAATATTAGAGAAAAATCTTGAAAGTCACCTTACACCACTAACGAAACTCTCTGTTTCAAACATTACCTCAAATCGACTAACGCAGATGGTTAATAATGCGTTAAACCCTTATGGCTACTATCATTCCGAGCTCAATGTTCGGAGATCAGAGAATGATCTCATCACGCTTGAGGTTGACGCGGGGGAGGTTATGTTGGTCAAAAAATCTAATATTGCTGTGTCGGGAGAGGCCAGTAACGATCAAGATTTCATCGAACTAATTAATCAAGCTCAACTTAAACAAGGGCAGCCGTTGCTTCATTCTGAGTACGACACGCTAAAACGAAACTTGATTTCATTGGCTCAGCAAAAAGGTTACTTAGATGGACGTTTTATCGAATCGTCTTTGGAAGTCATTCCAAGTTTGAATCAAGCTCATGTGAATCTGCATTTCTCTAGTGGTTCTCGTTACCAATTTGGAGAGCTCTCTGTCCTTACGTCGGGTATCGAAACGGCTCGAATAGAAGCGATGAGAACATTTGAGTGGGGCGACGATTTTGACACTTTGAAATTGAGTCAATATCAGGCCGATCTCTCCAGTACTGATTGGTTTCGCAGTGTGATTGTGAAAGCGGATTTCGAGGAGGTATCCGATGGTCATAAGGTGCCGATAGAAGTGCTAGCAGAGCCGAATTCACGCAATATTGTGCAAGTCGGCGGTGGGTATTCGACAGACTTGGGGTTACGCGCTTCGCTGAATTGGAGCAAGCCTTGGTATAACGCACGTGGACACAGTTTTGAGGCACAAGCGTACGCTTCCAAACCGGAACAATCGCTATTACTTGGTTACAAAATTCCCACACAAAATGTTCTAACGGATTACTACGGGATTCAGTTTGAATCTAAGCATGTCGACTATCGAGACACATCGAGTTTTTCTAATGATTTATCGTTTGAAAAACACTGGCAGTTAGACAGTGATTGGCAAAGCACCATGCACGTTCGTTATTTGCAAGAGAGTTATCGACAAGCGTCGGAGAATAACGAATCACAGTTGTTATTACCGGGGGTGACATTTTCACTGCTTGATCGTAAGAACGATCAATTAGAAGTAAAGCACCGTCACGTCTACTCATTGGAATACTCAGACCCCAATTTTTTCTCGGATTCTCGTTTGCTACGTATTGAGGGCAATAGTGTTCTGTCTTGGGACATTAGTGAAAAACACAAGTTTCACTTTCGTTCTAATGTTGGCATTAATGTCGCTGACACTTTGAGCGATATTCCATCATCATTACGTTTCTTTGCGGGAGGTGATGGCAATCTTCGTGGTTATGGTTATGAGTCTATCTCTCCGAGAGATGAAAATGGCGATTTAACCGGTGCTCGTTACATGTTTACTGCTGGGCTGGAATATCAATATCAGGTCTACCGCCAATTGTGGCTTGGGGCATTTTATGATGTCGGTGATGCCTTCAACGATAGGGTGGATTGGAAAAGCGGTACAGGGTTGAGTTTGATATGGAGCTCAAAATACGTGCCCGTCAAAGTGGATTTTGCTTACGGTTTAGATGCTCCTCAAGGAGACCAATTCCGCGTTCACTTTTCGCTAGGCACGCAGTTTTAGCGGGCATTAAAAAGGCTCTCATCCTTGCAGATAGAGAGCCTTTTTAAGTCTTGATTGTTTAGAGTTCGAACTCACCATTCAGTTTCTTGAATATCCAGTTAGGCGCCTTATGCCATCCACCATAGTTTGGATTCTTAGTATGGATCTCATTCATTGATTGCCACTGAGTTTGGCCTTGTCTATCTCGAGATACTCGCCAAAACAGTTCATCTTGTTGTCGAGTTAAGTAGTGCATGACATGTTCTGCAAAGGCTTCGCTCTGGACCAACACACCAAATTCCACATTGAGGAAATCCGATCTTGGGTCGAAGTTTGATGAGCCGATATAAGTCAGCCGATCATCGAGTATCACCGTCTTGTTGTGATAATAAGTATCTGCATGGAAGTAATGGTCATCATTTTTCGCTTGGTTTTTGTACTCTAGTATATGAACGCCCTTATCCAACAAGGTTTGGCGATGCTCCTCGTAATAAGCCGGAATAAAGCCAGAATCATTAGAGGCAGACGAGTTCGTCATTAACGTGATGTCCGCTTTTTGCTCCATCAAGGTATCAATAAAGGCAAATTCACCATCACTCGGTACCACGTAAGGCGTTGATATCACTGCTTTGGATGCAGTGGTTATTTGTTGCCAAACTTGGTGTTCTGCACGTTTTCTAAAGTAGGGTTTGTTGTTTGCTAACTTGTTTAATGAGTCGAAAACGGGGGTGACTTGCGCAGCGATGAAGTCGGGACTGGTCAGTTGCTTAACTTGTTTTTCAACTTCCGCCAGAATGATGCTTTTGTCTTTCTCACCTTTATTAAGCGCTTCAGTAAACGCGGAATAGTTTGGGGTAACGTTAACGATGTTTTCTATCGGCGTAACATGCTCGCTGTCCCAAAGTTGTTGGTAGTTCTGGTCGAACGTTCGAATAATGCTGCCTTTGAACAAGACATCCATATCAAAGAAGTTGGCTTTGCGGCTGTAACCAAAATAGTCGTCGCCAATGTTACGTCCACCTAGAATCATCCATTGATGGTCAACGTTGAAGTACTTCTCGTGCAGACGATTGTCCAAACGTTGTTGATGAGTAGAGAAGTTGACGGCGCGACCAATCCAACCTGACTTACGTGAATCAAACGGATTGAATAAACGGATTTGAATGTTGTCGTGAGCGCTGAGATCAGCAAGCCATTTTTCGTTAAACACCAATAAATCATCGAGAGTGAGTCGAACTTGCACGCCTCGATCTGCTGCTTGTTTGAGTTCATAGAGTAGCATCAAACCAAGCGTGTCACTTTCCCAAGAAAAATAAGTCATATCGATGCTTTGCTGAGCGTTTCTTACCAGTTCAACGCGACGAGCAAAGGCTTCTGGAGCGGTAGGAATTAAGTAAACTTCGGCTTGATGCTGAGTAGTTTGCCAATTGGCTTCAAAATCCGGTTCAACTTGCGGGTAGGGCTGAGCACAGCCAACCAACAGCGCGCCGAAGATAAAGAGTAGCAGAGCACGGAGGGCGTTAGGAAACATGAGTAAACCTTCCTAATTATGTTCAAGGAATAAGGATGAAAAAAGCCAGCGAACTGGCTTTTAGGTATTCGGTAACGAGTTTTGAGTGGCTGAGGATGAAGTTACATGTGGCTAAGAATCAGCCCAAGTTCCTCGAGACCGTTGAGCCGACCTTGGCGCAGTTTTGGATCGATGCCTGAGTGATGAGCATTGTCCCAGTCTTGCGTGGATTGAATGCCGCCATCGTTATCGATCAGCAATACTCGGTCAGTCGTACTGTTGTATTGGAAGTCCTCAAATAAACGTTCGCTAAACCACGTACGAGAGAGCTCGTTCATCATTGCTTTGTCTTTGCTACCTGGACGAACACTTGAACCATCAAGCTTTAATGCTTTATTAAACACAAATGGTAATTCCGATGCATTACAAGCGCCCACAATACAACTGATGCTTTTGAGTAAATCACCAACGTCGAGATCGCCATTTTCACCTTTTGTGTTGTAAGTCCATACGTTGAATCTAGGTGTGTAGTCAAAGTAGTAAAAGCTTGGCGTTGCTCCTGTTGCTTCTTCAGTTGAAACTTTATGACGGTTTGGACCCGTGAAGAGCAAGTCATGTAACGCGGTTTTGAATTGCTGCATGTTTTTGGCCGCGCCATTCAGTTCGCTTTCATCGTTAGGGAAGAAGTCAGTCAGAGCAAGTAACTCCGTGGTTGAATCGGAGTTCCCCAAACCGAAGAACAACTTAGTCATCGCCTCATAAGCGGTGCTAGGTAGCAGTTCAAATAAGTCAGAAAGATCGAGTTCAATTGAAGCTGAATCGCTGAGTAATGAACGATATTCAGCACGTAAACGGTTTAAGTTCGTTTCCGATTCTAGCCACTCAACCATGTATTCGACGATTAAGGTTTCGTCACCACTTTCAATGATTTCTGGCGCTTCTTGGCTCAAGATTTCAATAATAGTTGGGATCAAAAATGTCAGGCTCGGCAGCATGCCCAGAGTATTGCTTTCTGCACTGTTTGAGCCAATTACCGTCGGTACGATCCATTCACTCTCAATCGCTTGTTCAGTAAAGTGATAGCCCGGTACTTCTTTCACTAGAAACGCTGGTGGGCGATGCTCGATGTAAGGCGAAAATGGCATCAACGTAGCTAATGGGCTGTTGTCGCGTGTTGGGCTTATAACCGGAATATTCGCGGCGGTCAGTACCCAGTTCTTAAGACGTTGAATAGGGTCAAGCATCTCGCTCTGTACCTTCATGACCTCTTCAAGTGGTAGGAACGCAAGATCTTCAACGCTTTGCTCTGGTCTTTGGCTCTTGGCAACATCGTAACTTTTATATTCAAAGCCGTAAGCGTTGCTTTGCATGATGGCACGTTGAAAGTGCTCACCTGCGATTGCAGCATCGCCTTTTGATTGCTGTAAAATTCCCACCGACATGGCACCCGCACCTTGACCCATGAGTGTCACGTTTTGCGGATTGCCGCCGAATGCCTCTATGTTTTGTTGAACCCATTCAAGCGCGTGTTTTTGATCGCCTAGGCCAAAGTTACCGCCCTCTGGGTTGTCCAAACCATCGACCCAAAAACTGCCCAACAAGCCCAAGCGATAGTTAAAAGTAACTGCAATAAACGGGTTACCATCGTCAGCACCTTGTGCAACCACCATATCACCATGAATCAGCGGTTCTGAGCCCGCGCCGTATTCAAAGTCACCACCGTGAATAAAGACATACACTGGCAAATCTGCGTACGCTTCTGTCCCTGCTGGTCGCCAAATGTTTAGGTTCAAACAATCTTCTGATTGCGTTTGTGCCGTGGTTTTTAACTGCGGGCACGCATCACCGAACTGAGTCGCATCAATATCGCCTTCAAGTGGGATCGCAATGCTGTGCTGAAAGCGGTCTGCTTGCGCAAATTGGATACCTTTGAACGCCTCTACCGCTGCCAGTTTTTCATCCGCAGCAAGAGGCGTGATGACAAGGGACTCTTTGGTCGCTTGAATGGTTGCATCGCCAATTTCCAAAGCGATTTGCTCTGGTGGTAAGGGTTGTAGTGGCTTCGGGCCGTTAGGAACGCTAGGTTTACCAGAGTCATCACTGCAAGCTGCTAAGGCAAGAGTGATGGTAATGGCTAAAGTTGAGCGATTGAGTAAAGTCATTGTTATGTCCAAAAAGTCATTTGGTGCGTACACCGAAAATGTTAAACGGCATCTAACAAGCGACGTCCTGACGCTTTGGTATTAATCCGTGAATGGTTGGATGGCTTGTTGTATTGATAGCTCAAATGGTAGGGCATCGGTGACAGTTTCAATAATCGCCTTTGTAGGATGAAGTCCTACCATCCAATGGCCTACCAATGTGTTATTTCTAAGTGTGTTATCTCTTTGTGCGATTAGAAGCGGTAACCCAAGTTCAAGGTCAGTGAGTCACGTGTTTCGCCTTTGTTGTAAAGCATGGTCAGGTTGTAGTTCTTACCGATTTGCTTATTGAAACCTGTCAGGAATGCCCACTCGTTAAGCTCGACACCGATGTCGTAATCGAACTCGATATCACCGGTTTTTACTCGGCCATCCATACGAGAGTCCAAGCCTTGATATTCAGCACCGACAAAGAACTGGGTACGGTAGTCGACCAACTGATAACCAAGCATCGGTTGAACGGTAACAATGCCGTCACCCCAATCATCCAAGCCTTTTAAACGTGTCTGAGAGTACGTGCCAGTTACAGAAGCAAAGAACTCTTTGTAACCAACCGAAAGGGTTGTACCTATACCACGAAGGTCATATTCCAAATGCAGCGGCACGTCTAAGCGTCCACGACTACAAAGTGCAGATAAACCATCGCAAAACTTATCACCTAATCCTGGCAGTTTATCGTTCAGCTTATCTTTTATGTACTGGCCACCTTCACCCGTGTAGGCGGCATCAACATTGGCATCGACATTAACTTTTCCGATGTAACCAAATACATTCCAAAATGGCAGGATGTTTACATCGCCACGAAGCGTCATGCTCTCAGCACTCACGATGCCGACACTGTCTTCTGGATCAAACAGTTCATTAAGGCCGATGCCTTCAATCGTGAAATCATTAAATGGAATATTCATATCTTGATTTCGATACGCTAGCGACACACCAAACGGCAGAGGCAAATCGATACCTTGACGACGAACCATATCACCCATTAAAGGAAAAACTCGGTCTAGCTTAACACTGGCTTCTTGCATGCGTGGATCAGAGACCTCATTCAAGCGTTTTTCGTCTAGTACTTGCACGCCAAGCTTATCTTCATAAATCGCTACCGGTTTTACGCTGCTCATCATTTCGAGGGGTTTATTTTTCTTTGAACCAACTATCTTGGTGTTTTTACTGGCAATCGCAATTTTGCCTGACGCTAACTTCTGGAAGAGGATCTCTTGATCGTAAGAATCCACTTGGTAGTTGTGATGTGTGAACGGTTTATCGTTGGTAATGACCATACGTTTCGGTTCACCATTAACCAACTCAATATCAACGCTTAAAAAGCGAAAGTAGGCGATATCTTGAGGAAGACCGTATTTTGAGTAATTAAAACTGATGATCACATTACCATTCTGACCCTCTTTGGCTCTTACTGATGACGGATCAAAACTCTCCGCGTAGTTTCGAAGGCGGTATTCTGTTCGTGTGAAAGCTTCGATCTCATCAAGTACTTTTTCATTTTCATCGAGTTGTTCAGGGTTGTACTTGATACGCAGATCAATGTTGCCTTTGTTATCGGTGTTCTTAACCAAGTAGACGGACGAATCGCGAACGCTATCACCGATTTTAACACTTCGGTGGGCATGCTCGACCAAATGCTCGCCTTGAACTAGAGAGCTGATGGCCAGTTTTGGTAAATCATGACTGATACCGTATTTGTCGAACAGCGCTCGGCCTTGCTCGATTACTTCGTTGTAGGTCGTCGTCTCTTCAGCGGCGAAGCCAAAAGTGGGGGTAGTAAGCATTAGTGCGCTCGCGAGCACAGTAAGAGAAGACGTCTTGCCGGCGCGTAATTCAAAAAAACTCATGACAGTTTCCACTCTGAATAGTCTCAAACCTTCGAGACTCAGACAGTTAATGTGTCACTGAACTTCTTGTTCAGTTAGATAGATGTGTTTGCTGTGATTGACGTTGTGAATGCAGAGTTTTCGATTGCATTTCGTGAATCAATGAGAGGATTTTATGAGGTGAAGAGAAATACCGTTAATCGCTTTTGATGGATACTATCCTCGCTTTATGGATTACGGAGGAATAATGGCTAGCTCACAAACAAACAGCCCCGCATAGCAGAAGCAATGCAGGGCTTTAGTTTCAAGAACGGAGGTGACGCTTAGACCGTAACGCGAACACGAAACAGATCAGTAAACAACTTGGCAATCATCAAAATGATCATAATGTTTACCAGCATCAGCAAGGGCGTTTCAATTCGATACGCTGGGGTTAAATTGAGCGCTCCTGATGTCAAGACAACCAATAAGTTAATACCTAGAATTCTGTGTACCATCAGTTTTGGTGTGGAAAATACCTTCCAAATTACGATGATGTTGATGAAGTAGAATAGCCCAAGCTGCCAAAGCTCGGTCATCATTGGCATTATGAAAATGTATTGCAATAGAATCACCGTGCCAGTGCCTATCACACCAAAAAATGCATCTTTAATAATGCTTGGTGACATAGTAGGAACGATTGAAGAGAACACGCCTGCTAGCATCGGAAAAATGAAACCTCCGGGTACGGGCAGATAAATCCAGATCAACAAAGAAGTGACGAACATGGAGACACCTTGCAGTACCTTTCTGCCGTCTTCATTCAAATGCTGGATAAACGTTCGATGCTCGTGATGCCAAACAGTGTTTTTCTCTCTTTGCATGACATAAGCAACGTGACCAATGAGCGACGTACTCGGATTTCTAATATCAAAGCTTTGAAGTTGCTGCGTTAGCGTTGGCCAATCGATCTCACGACTTTGCGATTTATCTGCTTGTTCTAGCAATCGGTCTTGGATTTGTGCCATCTCATTTAAACGTGCACGCCATAGCTGACGATGTTCTTTCAAGTGGTAGCTGCCAGTAAGTGGTAAGCCGACCAGTTGGAATAACTTTTCTATGTTGGCGCTGTTGGTCTCAAGAGCGTCAATATCTATATCATTGGGCGATTTCATAGCGTTAAGCATCGCCTCTCTGCTGGCCTCAAAACGTTGAATGAAGTTTTGTTCTGTACTGACTGGCCAAACTAATCGGTACACAACAGAAAACGTGATTACACCAAGAATCGTCTCTTGCATGCGAAGAACAGCGAAGTGGAACGTTGCTTGACTATCAAATCCTCCCATACATGCGATGATGGAGCACACAGCAAAGCCGATAGAGAACACATAACCATACTTTTCGTCGCTCGACATAAAAATGCACGCACCTAAAAACAAGGTGAAGAAGGTGAGAAACAAAAAGCGATCTTGAGAAAACGTCGTGATGAGGAAAAAGGCATAACCGATGCCAAGGAGGGTTCCTAATAAGCGATTATGACCTTTGTTTATTGAGTGAGCGAAGCTTTCATTTAATGCCATTACCGCGACTGCGATCGCTGCCCAATATGGTTTCTCCCATTGAAACCATAAGGCAAGGCAGATCGCGATAACGATAGACAGCGCAGCTTTGATTGCTTCTTTGGTTGAGGCATTAAACATACATTCCACCGCATTATTGTTTGATGATTTTGATAGAGGCCGTCATACCAACACGTAGTTGAAAATCTTTCGGTAAGTGATCTAATTTAACTTTAATTGGAATGCGTTGAGCTAAGCGTATCCACTGAAAGTTAGGGTTCACATTGGGCAAAAGATCGTTACCAGTACTACCATCTTGCTTCGCAATGCCGTAGCCAATGCTTTTGATTTTGCCTTCCAGCACAGCTTCATTGTGCATCATTAAGGTCACGTAGGCTTTATCTTGTGGATCAACGCCAACTAAATCCGTTTCTTTGAAATATCCTTCGATCCAAAAGCTGTCTTCATCAATCAAAGCCACGACTGGGGAGTTAGCGACGACTTGAGAGCCGACGCGTAAGTTCAAATTAGTTATATAACCATTCGTTGGCGCATAAACTTTTGTGTAATCAAGGTTTAGCTTGGCTTCTTCAACATTGGCTTTCGCGAGCTCTACGTTGGCAACGGCTGTCTCCACCGCATTGTCTAGGTTATTCAATGTCAGTACAGGTACAGCGCCAGGTGTGCGCTTTTCTAACTTAAGTGCTCGCTGCTCTTCATTTTTGGCCTTTGCTAGTAATGCAATGGCTTGCTTTTGAGCTGCTAGCGCTTTGTGGTACGCCGCTTTATAGATGCTTGGGTCAATCTCAAACAGCAAATCGCCTTGTTTCACTTGCGAATTGTCTTCAACGTAGACTTGGATGATTTGTCCTGTCACGCGGGGGGTTATAGAAACGATGTGCGCGCTAACTTGGCCATCTCTAGTCCATGGGTTGTCAGTGTATGATTGGTAGTAGCTGAAAATCACGGTGCCAGCTGAACACAGTAGTAGCAGTGTGATGAGATAACGTTTTATCACGGAATTTGCCTCAAAATATGGTAATGAATCGACCAATAACGCCAGTAAAAATTACAATTAGGCTTAGCTCAGCGAGCGCGGGAAATGCAACGTATTTGTGGAGTCCCAGTTTTGTTGCAACGGTTCCAACCAAAATGGTGAGCATGTAAGCCAATGCAATAACCAGCAACAAGGGAGGGAAGTAAACTTCGCCCCACACAAGTTCATGTGGCATTGAGTTCATGGTGTTTTTCTCTATTAACTTGATGAATGTAAAGATAAGGCAAGTGATGGCATCAGTGATAATCGCTTTTGTAGGATCTAATCCATCAAGAGAAAGGTGTCATGCGCTATATAGAGGGAATAGCGCAACAAAGTAGCTTTTTGGACAGTGAACATAAAAATAAATTTATTTTCCAATTTATTTGATGCTCATTTAATACCACTAAGTTATTAAATTTTCGACAATTATTGTTCAATGTTTGCTTTTGAATATGCGAAGTGATGGTTTCATCCTTCAAATGGGATTACGAGTTGTGAGGTTTTGTTTCTAATATTCGCTTCGAAGCAAACGAGATGCTTTTTAAATTAAATAATCCAACAAATATGAGTGACAGATTATTCGTTAGATTATTTGAGTTCTATATTTATTAGTAAGAGTAAAATTGTCATGGAAATTATTTCTAACCTTTTTGACATGGCACCATTTGTTGCTCTCTTTATTACGCTCTCTCTCGGTTATATGGTAGGTAAAATTACCATTGGTCGATTTGTTCTTGGCGGTGTTGCGGGAACATTATTAATGGGTGTAATTATTGGGCAATTTGGTGTTCATATTGATCCCGGCGTAAAAAGCATTTTCTTTGCGCTCTTTATTTACGCAGTAGGGTATCAAGGTGGTGCGCAGTTCTTCAAAGCATTGAACTTTAGAACCATCAACATTCTACTTTCCGCTGTAGTGATGACGGTGTCTGGCCTGCTTTGTGTACTAGCAGCAGCTTGGATGTTCGATCTAGACAGAGGTACGGCAGCAGGCCTTGCAGCTGGTGGTTTGACTCAATCGGCAATCATCGGTACAGCGGGTGATGCGATCGCACGTCTTGGTGGTGTGACAGAAGAAGCGAAGCACCTAATGCAGACCAACGTCGCAGTAGGCTACGCGGTTACGTACATCTTTGGTTCGCTTGGTCCAATTCTGATGGTGACATGGGTATTCCCAACACTGATGAAGTGGGATATCCGAGCAGAAGCGATTGCGCTAGAAGAGAAAAATTCAAATGGTAAGCGTGATTTAGCGCCGGGTGAGTTCAACGCTGTCACAGCGCTGGTTACACGAGCATTTAAAGTGAGCAAAGATGGTGGGCTAGCAGGCAAAACCTTAGCCCAGTTAAACCAACACGCTCTGGCTGCTTGTATTGAATTGATTCAACGCGATGGCAAAGTGCTAGACGTGGACAAATTCACAGCATTGAAAGAAGGGGATGTCATTGTTGTAACAGGTCGTCGTAATGCGGTACATCAGCTGCAAGATGGTTTGGCTGACAACGAGATTGCACTTCCAGAAGGCTATGAAGTTATTGAAGAAAACCGTCAACTGATCGCAGACAACCGCAAACTGATTGGTAAGTCGCTGCAAGAGATCAAAGAGGCTTCGAACCAAGGTTCAATGCGCGGTATTTATGTGACGGATTACATTCGTGAAGGCAACTCTATCGAAATGAAGCCGGATCTTGTGGTGAAGAAAAACGACGTCATCCAGCTTACAGGTACCGCAAAAGATATCAATCGCGTTGAGAAAAACATTGGTCAGCGAATGGGCTCAGCAAACGTGACTGACTTAGTCGTGCTTGGTATGGGCATGGTGGTGGGTCTATTAATTGGTCTAATCAGTTTTAAGATTGCTGGTATTCCCGTCACTATCGGTTCTGGTGCAGGTTGTTTGATCTCAGGTTTGATTGTCGGTTGGTTGCGTAGCCGCAATCCGCATGTTGCTCAGTTTCCTGTGGGTGCCGCGAACTTTATTCGAGATTTCGGTTTGGCAGCATTTGTGGGCATTGTTGGCCTTGAGGCTGGGCCTCAAGCGGTCGACACCATCAAAGAACACGGTATGTCTCTGTTGTTCCTTGGCATGGGTGTAACGATTATCCCTCAGATTATTTCGTTCTTCTTCTCATACTTTGTATTGAAGATTAAGAACCCAGTTGAAGCACTTGGCTGTGTGACAGGTGGACGAAGTGCGAACCCAGCATTCGCGGCTTTAATGGAAAAAACAGGTAACGCAACGCCAGTATTCTCATTCACTGTGACTTATGCAGTCGCCAATGTACTGCTTACCCTATGGGGTCCAATTATTGTCGGCATTATTACTTTAAACGCAGGCATGTAATTTAAATAAATTCGAACACTCTTATCGCCTAATTAAATAGGCGGTAGGGGAAGTATTATCCAAATTTTACTAAATAATAGATTCAGGTAAATATTATGACTACGCAAAACACAACAATTGATTTTTCAAAATTTGCAGATTTAAGCCCATTTGAATTAAAAGATAAACTAATTGAAGTGGCACAAACTGTTCCTGACCGCGCTTTATTAGATGCAGGTCGTGGTAATCCTAATTTTCTTGCGACACTACCGCGTAAAGCGTTCATTCGTTTGGGTGAGTTCGCAATATTGGAAGCCGAGCGCACTTATTCATACCTAGATGGTGGCTTCGGTGGCATTCCTGATGGTGTGGGCATTGTTGAGCGTTTCGACACGTTTGCAAACGACAATAAGAAAGACCAAGGCGTGCAGTTCTTGGAAAAGTCGTTGAGCTACGCAAAAGACCGTTTGGGTCTAGAGAAACAAGCTTTCTTGAATGAGCTGGTTAACGCATACCTTGCATGTAACTACCCAGTGCCACCACGTATGCTGACGAACATCGAAACCGTTGTGAAGCAATACATTGCAGAAGAGATGTACGGCCCAATGCCAATGACGACAGACTTCGATCTGTTTGCAACTGAAGGCGGTACGGCGTCTATGACGTACACCTTCCAAACTATGTTCAACAACGGTTTGTTGAAGAAAGGTGACAAGGTAGCGCTAATCACTCCAATCTTTACGCCGTACCTAGAGATTCCAGAACTGAGTGAATACGAACTGGAAATCGTTGAGCTACGTCTGGATGAGACAACATGGCAACTGCCGATGTCTGAAATCGAAAAGCTTGCAGATACAGACATCAAACTGCTTTGTGTCGTGAACCCAGCAAACCCAGCGTCTGTGAAGTTCTCGGACGAAACTCTAGATAACCTATCAAACTTCGTAAACAACGAACGTAGCGACCTGTTCATCGTGACTGACGATGTATACGGCACATTTGCGGACGACTTTGTCTCACTGTTTGCGAAACTGCCATACAACACGCTTTGTGTGTACTCGTTCTCTAAGTACTTCGGTGCAACAGGCTGGCGTTTAGGCTCGATTGCAATTCAACACAACAACGTGTTTGACGATGCAATGCGCAGCCTTCCTGAAGCGCGTCAACTTGAGTTGGACGATCGTTACAAAACGCTGACTCCGGAACCTCGTGAGATTAAGTTTATTGACCGTATCGTAGCAGATAGCCGCAGCGTAGCGCTTAACCACACAGCAGGTTTGTCTCTTCCTCAACAAGTTCAAATGGCGCTGTTCTCTTTGAACTGCTTGATGGACTCGGAACAAAACTACAAAGAAGCATGTAAACGCATCATCCGCGAGCGTTACAAAACTCTGTACAAAAACATGGGTGTAGAAATTGAAGAAAACAAAGATCGTGTGGACTACTACACACTGCTTGAGCTCGACACTCTGGGCGGCAAATTGTACGGACCAGCCTTCGTTGATTGGTTCAAAGCGAGCGAGAAAGGCAAAGACTTCCTGTTCCGCCTTGCACATGAAACCGGCGTTATCCTACTTCCAGGCCAAGGCTTCGATGTAGTACACGCATCAGTTCGAGTTTCACTAGCAAACCTTACTCACCACGAATACGAGCTTATCGGTCGTGCAACACGCAAAGTGTTGGATGAGTACTTTGCTGAATTCCAAGGGTAATTAATCCAGCCTGATTAAGAATAAGCCTCGGCGTTGTCGAGGCTATTCCGACCAAATAAGCACAGTGCGCGGCATTGTGTTTATTTAGTCGCCAAGCTAACAAACTTCCCTATTAAGAGTGACTTATGAAAAGCATTATTTCTATTCAATCTCATGTGGTTTATGGCCACGCAGGAAACAGCTCTGCCGTCTTCCCGATGCAGAGGATGGGCCTCGAAGTCTGGCCAATCCACACTGTTCAGTTTTCAAATCACACTCAGTACCAGCAAGGTTGGACTGGACAGAAGTTTGGGGCAGATGAAATTCATTCTCTAATGAGAGGCTTAGATAACATTGAGAAGTTAGGAGAATGTGGCGCGATACTGTCCGGTTATCAAGGCAGCGCAGAGCAATGTCGAGCGGTGGCCGAAGCGGTAAGTTTAGTCAAATCGCGTAACCATAGTGCACTTTATGTGTGTGACCCAGTTATGGGTGATCCAGACAAAGGTTGCATTGTGGCAGACGGTGTCAAAGAAGCGATAAGCCATAGCTTGTTGCCCATCGCTGATGTGATTGTTCCTAACCAGTTTGAACTGAGCGAGTTAACAGGTGTGAAAATTGACTCTCTTTATGATGCGGTCACTGCATGTAAAAAAGCCCTAGAGCTGGGACCGAAAATGGTATTGGTGAAACATCTGCATGCTCTAACAGATGACGCCTTCAGTATGATTTTAGCGACGCCGAAAGCAAGCTATTTGGCCCAACGCCCTAGTGTTGAATTTGCTATGCAGCCAGTCGGTGTCGGTGATTTGATTTCTGCGATTTTTACTTCTTGTTTGATGAAGAAGATGTCTCCTGTCGCAGCCTTTCGTCATACACATAACGCCGTTTACGGTGTATTGGAGATCACCAAAGGCTATGGCACATGGGAGCTACAGACGATCAATGCCCAATACGAATTTGTCGAACCGACGCATGAGTTCAACGTCGTGAAAATTGCTTAGCGCAGTACCTAATTAACGGAGAAGCGTAAAGTTAGCATATAGAAACTTGGCATAATTGCTTTGATGGATAGCATCCTACAATCGCGATTATGGGGTTTAGCCGTGCCTAGCTATAGTAACTCCACACAACGAAACGGACTTCATTTTGACCCAATTAACTTCAAACTGAGTCTCTGGTCATACGCCAGAGAACATTAAATGAGACTGATTATGAATCGTTTAATTTCCTCTGGTGTGACGGTTGCACTTTCGCTGCTGATAGTAGCTTGTAGTTCACCTCATACGCTGGATGTTCGTGTTTCTCAAAGCAACTATAAAGATGTCGAGATCGCGAGTTCGACACCAAATGAGCCACTTCGAATGTGGGCCAATGAAGCGCCGGATTTTCTCTACTCAGCGCACAATCAAACCACACCGATCAAAGTAGAGGGTGAACAGCTCAATATTTTGGCCTTATCGGGTGGTGGCGTAAACGGCGCATACGGTGCCGGCGTTTTGATGGGGCTGCAGGAAAAGGGGGAGCTAAAAGATTATGCCATCATTACTGGAGTCAGTGCGGGTGCCCTAATCGCTCCTTTTGTTTTCATTGGCGGTGATGCGATGCCAAAGATGAAAGAAGTCATGCTCAACATCAATGATAAGAATATTTTGGGTAAGAAGAACTTCTTAAATACCCTGTTTAAGGACGCGTTTACCGATGGTGAGAATCTCTATGATTTCATCGCAGACGCTTACCCTGAGCCCATGATCGAGGCGATGGCGCAGCAACACCGCAATGGTAAACGCCTCTTTATTGGCAGTACCCATTTTGATTCAGGCGAACTGGTGATTTGGAATATTGGTGCGATTGCGAACAGTGATTTAGCGGACAAATCTGAACTGATTTACAAGGTGCTTGCTGCGAGCGCATCGATCCCTGGTGTTTTCCCTCCACAATTTATCGATGTTGAACATGATGGAGAAACTCTTGAGGAGTTACACGTAGATGGTGGTCTCGCAGCGCAGGTGTTCTTTAATCCGTCTAACTTCAACTATCAACAAATCTCAGATGCTTTGGGGTTAGAAAAAGCGCCTCAGTTGGATGTGATTCGCAATGGTGCGTTAAAAGCGCCGTATCGTCCACTAAAAGACAAAGGTTTGGACTTGGTATCGAAAAGTGTCTCAAGCCTTACGCTAGCGCAAACTCGAGGTGATCTCTATCGAATGAAATACATCAGTGAAATCAACGATATCGAGATGCAGTTTACCTACATTGATCAAGATTTCAGATACGCCAAAGTAACGAAAGATATGTTCGATCACCGCTACTTGCTGACGATTTACGAATATGGATTCAAAAAAGCCACCCAAGGGCAACTTTGGGTAACTGAACTCCCTTAATACAGGAAAACGATACAATGAAAAAAGCCGTTCTTACACTCATGATACTTACCGCTTCCGCGACTGCATTCGCCCAAAGTGGAGCCCATCTTGACCAGCAAAAAGTGGATAGTGATATGCAGCAACTGTCTGCAATCAAAGAAGAAGGTGCAGCCTTTATCATGATTGACGAGAACTCGAGTTACGTGGCGGTCGAGTTCGTGGGAAAGTGGGAAGAGATCAATAACTATGTGTCACACAAAGAAGCGAAAAAACGTAAATTGGAAAAAGTGAACAAGCAGTTCGTGTACTCTCAGGTCGGTGAAACGTTGGAGTCACTTGAGCAAAAAGTCGTTGACCACATTTACGCTGATCAACCTAAATATTTCAGTGTCGATGTCTACCGCGATTACCATGGTGACTCAGGAGAATTCAACTATTTAGCTCGTGTCGTTGAGTACAACTAAGTTAGAGAAAACCTACTGAAGCTAGTAGGTTTTTTTGTGTCGTCGAGAAGGAATTCAAACGCAGATTGTTTCCGTTACCAAGTAGCAATTCTACGATCTTGTGGTAATTTAATTAGATAACTCTAAAAAGTAAGCACAACCTATGAATTTTAGTTTTGAACAACTTCTCGCGTTCGTAACCGTTTATGAACAGCTTTCGTTTAGTAAGGCGGCGGTCAAACTCAATAAGCACCGAACCACAATAGGGCAGGTGATTACCAATCTTGAAGACCAACTGGCGGTCAACCTGTTTGAGCGAGTGGGGCGCTCGGTAGAACCGACAGAAGATGGTCATCTTCTTTACCACTATGCTAAGCAAACCATCGAACAAGCACGTACTTTCGATAAAGTCGCATTAAGTCTGGCTTACGGTGGGTTAGAGAATGTTAGTATCGCCTATTCAAGCGCTATACCACACCGTTTTCTTGTATTGCTTCGTATTCAATTAGCAGCAGATTTTCCGATGATGCGAGTTAACTTTCTTGTTCGTAATCGCAACGAAATTAAAGAGGGTTTACAGAATGGGGATTATCAATTCGGTATTGTCAATGTGCATGATAGTCGAGCAATACATAGTCTGGATGCGACGTTTTTAGGTCATTTTGAATTTGTTCCTTTCGTCCAGAAAGGTGGTGAACTCGCTTCTATGGCACCAGATCGAGTATTGACAGCCTTGAGGAATAGTAAACAATTTGTACTGCGGTCTCTTATTGAAGAGGGAATGGGCGAAAAAGTCATCGTAAGTTCGAACCATGAAGAGGTCGACCAATTGGCCCTTGTAGTGAAAATGGTTGAAGCAGGTTTAGGATGGGCGATTCTCCCCAGAACGTTTGCCCATTCGGAGTTTTCTAATAATCATATAGAGCCAGTGGAAGCTTCTGAATTATTGGAAGGTTTTAAGTTTGGTTTTGGCCTATGGTGCCAACCCTCTAAGCAAGTTGGTGATGTAAAAAATTCAATCATGAAGGTCGTTACAGAATACCGAGAGAAAATAATCCGTGATATGACTTAGCGGCGACATGTATCCTGCTCATCCCTATCAACAACAAGACTCAATGTGAGTCTTGTTTTTTTGTGTCTGAAAAACGTTATCGTTCTAGCGAAGAGCTAATGTCTATTGGAAGGATATAACCCTCTATATGAGAGTATGGAGTCCATAGTTTTTGGCTTAATCTAACCTCGCTCAATGGGTAAGCCCAGAGCAAAAAGTGTTTTTACCATATGTCCGCTGCAAGGACGCAGATTTTCAGCCGGGTTTAGTTACCCGGCTTTTTTTATAGTAATAAAAAATGTCAGCTGTCACCCCAAGCTCTCTGTTACAACTGGCTTGTTACTTCGCTTAGCAATCCAGTACGCAACGCTACCCCAAAGCACGGTGAGTGCCCAAAGCGCCGTCCAATGTGGAGCGACTTGTTGCCAGGTTGCCCCCATTTGGTTTAGCGCTAAGAAAGCTTTTATCGCCCAAGTGCTTGGGCTTAAATCAGCAATCCATAATAAGGGAGTAGGTATGGCTTCAATTGGCCAAATAAAACCAGCCAAGAAAATGAGCGGCATAGAGCTCACTAAGACGACTAAGGTGACAAGTTCACGCCGAGGTAATAAGTAACCTAGCCAGAAGCCTAGTCCGCAACAACCTAAAAGGAACGGGAACAACATAGCCAGCAATTCGCCCGCATTGGCGATATGGTTTACGTTTAAGCGTTCGAAGCTAAAACCAAAATAATAGGCGCCGAGTAAATAATAAATTGCCACAAATACTAACGTTCTCACAAGCAGCAGCGATCCCGTGGATACTTGTGACCAATAGCCACGACCATGACGCTGTGTTCCCGTTTGTAATCCAACCGCCATGATCAACGTTTGTTGTAAAATCAGAACAAATACTGCCGGCACTACGTATTCGATGTAACCCATGGTTGGGTTGAACGTCGGCTTCATATTAAGCTTGATAGCAGAGTAATTATGGCTAGCCATACTCATGGGCACACCATCTATCACCATTTTACTGACTTTCACTTGGGCCCCTAATGTGCCTCCAGCTTGGGCCAATCCTTCTACCACGGTTCCGTACACGAGAAAATACGAGGCGTCCGCAGCGTAGGCTAGAGTCGGGCTTTTACCTAGCATTAGGTCTTTGTAAAAGTGTTCTGGTATGACTAAAAAACCGGTGATCTCTCGTTGTAAAAATGCTTGCTTTGCATCGGCAATCGTATGAAGTCGAGTGACTACGTTGACTTGTGGGGTGGCATCAACCATACGTTCCAGCTTTAAACTCGTCTGACTACCATCTAGATTAACAATCGCGATTGGTTGTTCACGAGGCGTTTGTTGTGCATAAGGCAAAGGGTATAAAAACGAGTAAAATACGACACCACCAAACACGGTCAACGTAACGACTGGATTGGTTAGAACGGCCTTAAGTTCCGCTTTAATCAGTTGCCACAATGTCATACCGCCTCCTTCGCTTGGCGTGTTGATGAAGCTGTTCGATGTTTACCCATCAAGGCTGCGGTAATGAGCAGGGGCACAACGTAACCAATCATAGGCCATAGCGAGCTTAAAGATTGTGCGGCCGATGCTCCATAGCTTGCTTGACTCACTTGTACTTCAATGTAATGGGTAATCGGCAATAATGAACGCCATGCATAAGCGAGCGTGTTCATGTCAGAAACTGGGAATGTAATTCCCATGAACGCGAAGCTTGGAGCCGTAAATGCGCCAGCAAAACTCATCGCACGTGCAGGATCCATCGACAAGAAGAAGAACAACGCTCCCATAATGATACAGGCGATAACCGTCGCCAATTGTGCTAATAGCATAACCACAAAACTGCCTTCCATTGGCCAATCAAGCACGGAATAAAACCAGTACAAGAACAACGCACCTTGCGCCATAAAGACCGGAATGTACTGACTTAATAGGGTAGTGAGCCTGGCGTATGGCTTTTCGCCCAAAAATGCAAAGCTATTCTTTCCACCATAAATGCGAAAGTGCGCGGCAAGAATCAAAATAGTGCTTACTACAATACATATTTGCCAAATGGCTGGCACGATAGCCGTTACCAAAAATTGTGCGTAGTTATTGTTACGGTTAAATAATGCGGTTATTTGTGTCGACACGGGTACAGCCTGTCCAGCCGCTGCTAACGTTGTGGTGTTACCCTTAGCCAAGTTGCCCATTACTTCAACCTGAGCGTCGAAATAGCCTTGTGCTTGCGCAATGGCAGAGTTGATCAGTTTCGCTACCAAAATGTACTGACTGTTGTAAAAGACAGAAAGTTGAGGTTGGCGGTGCTGGAGAATATCTTGGTCGAACTTAGATGGGATGACCGCGTAAGCGTAGATATCGCCTTCAATCATCGCATTTTTTGCTTCGCTTGCACTGGTGTAGTGATAGTTAACAGCCAGACTCGACGACGCATCCAAAGATTGAATGAGCTTTCGAGAAAGTTGGGAATGTTGTAGATCAACCACACCGATTGGCAGATTCCGGGCAATGCCCGCAGAGAACACTCCCCAAATCATCATCGCGAGCAAAATCGGTATCCAAGTAAGGCACGAAAGCAACCACTTGTCTCGTCGTAAGATATGCCGCTGTGAAATCTTAATCGTCATAGCATTAACCTAGTGGTTGTGATTAAAGTTCAACGACAACACTCATTCCCATACGCAGTTCAGGTTCGGGTTGAGCTGGACGAGCTTCTACTTCAAAGGTACGAAGATCAAAACCTTGAGAAGCATCGGTTGCTCTCCACGTTGCAAAGTCACCCATAACGGCAACATGCGTTACTTTGAACTCAACATTTTTGTTTAAGGCAGGCAAATAGGCATCAAAGGTTGCTCCTTTTCTAAAGTGTTGAAGGTAATCTTCACGCACATTAAGTGTCGCCCAGGCATCTTCTGTATCTATCACAGTAACTACTGGGAAGCCCTGAGGTGCTAATTCACCACTTTGAAGTAGAACTTGAGAGACTTCGCCGTCGAACCAGCTGTAGATCTGAGTATCTTTCGCGTACGCTTCTACTTCGGCTACGGCACCTGATGCCATGCGCGCTTTTTCCGCCGCAGCCACTTTGGTTTCACTTCTAGCGCCTTCTTTTGCCATTTCATACATTTGAAACGCAGCACTTTCTGTGTATTTCGCTGCTTGCCATTGAGTTAAAGCTTCATCGCGTTTTTGTTCTGCAACCACGCCATCGTTATAAAGGTTATTCACACGATTGTAGGTTTTTTCCATTAAATTCGCAGCGGCTTTGGCTTTCATCCACTGATCTTTTGCTGCTTGGATTTGTTGCTCACGTGCGCCTTTCTCAGCTTCTTGAGCTAAGGCGTCCGCCGCTTTTTCACCTGCTTTTGCTTGTTCTAACTTCGCTTCAATTTCAGGACTATGAAGGGTAAAAATAAGCTGACCTTTCTCTACATCGTCGCCTTTACGTACCATGACCTCATCAATACGCCCTGGAACTTTTGAGGAAATACTGTATTGCTGGGCTTCAATTAATCCCTGTAAGCGGATCGGTTCCGGTTGATAGGCTTGGTAAAATTGATACCCAACCCAAGAGGCAACACCCAAAGCACAAAGTGAGAGTAAAACGGGTTTTAGTGATTTAGCTGCCATGATTTATTTCACCTCTTTGGATGTTGAAGCAGGGATATAAGCGGTATTTTGATATTGTTCGAAGCTGTTCATTTCACTGCTCAATGCGAGTAGCTTGGTTAAAGATATTAAATAGCGGAAACGCGCCACTGAACGTTGTGTTTCTATACTCGCGACATAAAGTTGTGCATCCACAACATCCAGAGAAGACGACAGACCCTGAGTAAATGCTTTTTCACGCAAGCGCAGGTTTTCGTTAGCGAGTTCAATGCTAGATGCGAGCCCTTGTACTTCATCAATGGCTTGCTGAGCCTCCAAGTATGTCTTTTGGACTAACAGCGATAAGTCTTGTTTGGCTTGGGACTTTAATGAGTCGACCTGCGAGACGACGCTTTGAGCGGCTTTGACTTTTTCGCTTCGCCCTGATGATTCAATCAGTGGAATGCTGACACCAACACCAACTAACCAGTCAGGCTTCATTTGGCTTGCGAGAGAATCGTCTTCATACAAGCTGTAGTCGCCGTAAAGATAAACTTCAGGGTAGTATTTCCCTTTTTCTGCTTTGATTAAGCTAGAGGCTTGTTTGTGTTTAGCGCTCAGAAGCTCCAACCCCGGATAGGTAAGCAACGTTTGATCGACAAAAGCAGTAAGAGGGGGAAGACTGTCGTTGATAAACAAAGATTCAGCGGGCTCTACGGCATCATCTTGCGCGAGTAATTTACCTAATGCAGCCTGAGCGATACTCAAATCACTGGCTGCTTTACGTGTTTCTACGGATGCTTTATCTAAAGAAGCCTCGGCTTGCAGGCGCTCAACGTGCGCGATTTGTCCTTGCTCTTCAAGCTTAATGGCAAAATCTCGATGCTTTTTTAGCCCTGCTTCAACCGCTTGCCGCGTTGCGAGTACTTCCTTTGCCAGTACGACAGAAAAGTAGTACTTCGATAAATCTTCAAAACGCGCTTGTTGTTCCATTAGAAGCTGGCTTTTCGCCTCATCCGTTTTGCCTTCTGCAGCTGATTGAGCCGCAGAAATTCGACCACCAGTAAAAATCGGCCAAATCGCACGAATAGACGAAGAGAAAATATCGCGCTCGGTTATGGTCGAAGTGGTATTAGCTAAGGCACCAAAAATAGGCTGAAAAGCAGGAGGTACGTTAATGTGTGCTCCTGTGCTGTCTAGGATCTGTTTTCCCGACAGCGTGATATCGGTATCTAAACGCGTGTAATTCGCGCCAATAGTAACCTGAGGTAAGTTGAGATTGCTGGTGGCACTCTCTTGGTATTGGTAGTTCTCGACGTTTGAGCGTTGAGCTTTGAGAGAATAGTTGTTTTCTAGCAATAGCTGCCATGCGGTATCAAAAGTGATCGGTGCCGCATGACAGGCAAGGGAAATCGAGCTGCTAAGTAAGCCCAGTATCCAAAACTTTCCTGTTTTTTTCATAATGGCTGCTTTGTCGTAGAGTATTAGCTCTAATATAAAGGATTCGTAACTGCGTGTTAAGTAGGAGGGAAAATTGGGCAGTAGTATGCGCCCAGTTATATTTGTGCTGGGCGCGGGAGATGTTACAAATTTATTTCGTATATGGACAGTGAAACTCCGCTCTCCACTCGAGCTGACGAGAACCTCGCATCGTATTCAATAGATCTTTTCCACTCATTTGAGGGAACGATAACAGGACTTTGAGATCAGAAGTACCGCCTCCGTTTTTTTCATAAGCCCTGACGTGTGTAAATGTTGAATACATATTCTCTGACAGCATCGCCTTATTCAGGCATATTCCAAAGGTATCGCGTTCCATGTTTGGTGTTCCTTCTAACTATAAATGCACCTCTGTTTATAGTTTTCCAGTTTTCAGATGGTGTCTAAGTGTTTGTCATATAGTCAGTATTTGTGTTTTGTTTTATTTGTGTCCAAATCACTGACATCAATGTTGAGCTTTTAATAGACTTCCAGCTTCACTGCTTTCAAACCGAAACTCTCATTGGTTTCGTTGATTAAAAATTATACGTTGTAAAGTCTAAAAACGCCTCAAAAACCGCTAAAATCGATGTGATCGCGATCATGATTTTAAGGGCAATTTATGTATGGAATTGAGTATCAGAGAGGAATGCTAAATTTGGTGAATGGTTGTAATTTTATGTTTCAGCTCGTCGATTAATTAACCGTAAACTCTGCGGTTTGCTTGCCTTCCTCACAGATTTATCACCGCGACAACGTCATGCTGTTAACTGAGTGTTAACGTTACGCTCAAGAGTGAATCACAAGGATGTATCAATGAGTTGGAAAACCATCAGCTTTCGTAAGCGGATGCTCATTATCATGACGCTATCGGGGTTGATAGAGCTGTTATTGCTCGTCGCCGCGGGTTTCACTTATCTCAAAATCAATCAAGAGCAAGAAATGGGAGAAAAAGCACTGGGTGTTGCCCGTTTTTTAGCGGACTCAGCGGTTGTTCGTGAAATGATCGAAACCCAAAACCCCCAGCCATACCAACTTCGCTTTAGAGAATTAACCGAAGCCATAGGTGCTGCATTCATCGTTATTGGCGACCATAAGGGAGTACGCTTAATCCACCCTGTTGATGAGCGGTTGGGCAAGCCAATGAGAGGTGGCGACAATCGTCGAGCGCTAGAACAGGGGTTGTCTTATGTTTCGACGGCACAGGGCTCGTTAGGTTATTCAGTTCGTGGTAAAGCTGCGATTTTTGACGAGCAAGGGAACATCATTGGTGTGGTTTCGGTTGGCTATTTGCTCGACCGACTGCAAGACCGCATCGAACCATTTTTGGCCTTTTTGATTTTAATGGTCATCGTAGTTGTCGTCGCTAATGCCATTGTATCCAATTATGCGTCGAGAAAGTTTCAGCGCGCCATTTTAGGCTTTGAGCCTGAAGAGATAGGGCGGTTGTACGGCGAATTAGAAGTGACGATGAGCACCATCAAAGAGGGCGTGTTAAGCATTGATGCCCAAGGGATACTTCGCTCGATAAATCGTAGTGCCTGCCAGATTCTCGGTATTGATAGAGAATCAGCGCTCAATAAACCTTTGACTGACACGCTGCGTGATAGCGATCTATATACAGTGTTAGAAAGCGGGCAGGAAGATCATGATATTGAGATATTCCTTAATCATAAGCGCCTGATTGCAAATCGCTCTCCAATTTATGTTGATGGAAAAATCGTGGGGGCGGTATCGAGTTTCCGTTTAAGGGATGAAATCAATGATCTAACCGAGCAGCTATCACAAACCAAGGAATATGCAGATTTGTTACGTTCGCAGACCCATGAGCATCGCAATAAGCTCAACACCATTAGTGGGCTAGTACAAATGGGTGAACTTGATGCGGTGCAAAAGTTAATTGGACAAGAAACCGCACACTATCAGGCAATGATTGAGTTTTTAAGAGATACCGTTAAAGACCCGCTAATTGCAGGTATGTTGCTTGGAAAAACTGAACGTGCTCGCGAGTTAGGCTTACAACTGGTGGTTGAGGAAGGCAGTCGTCTGGAGCCCCTGCCTGAGTGGCTAAATTCGGAAGACCTAGTCACAATTTTGGGTAATTTGATTGATAACGCTTTCGATGCCACGTTAACTTCAATTCGCGATGAATCAAATGTTGCGTCAGAACGCAGAAACATTGATGTGTCCGTTAGCGATTACGGAAATGAAGTGATACTTGAGGTGATAGATCATGGCTGTGGCCTCCCAAAAACAATGGATCCACAAACATTATTTACAAAAGGCGTTTCGACGAAATCTCGCCAAAATCGAGGTGTTGGGTTACACCTTGTCAATCAGCTTGCTACTCGATATCACGGCCATGTTGAGATGATACCCAATACAAATTATGGGACAAGAATAACGGTGTACTTACCCAAGGAAGAACAATTATGAGTATGGCGACTCGCGTAATGATCATTGAAGATGATCTGGCTATTGCTGAGCTGCACCACAAATACTTAAGCCAACTGACAGGTTTGGAAGTGGTTGGAATTGCGACCACGAGAATGGAAGCAGAAATGCAACTCGACATTCTTAAGCCAGATTTACTATTGATGGATGTCTATCTTCCCGATGGCACAGGGCTTGAGATACTAAATACACTGCGTGCAAGTAACCAAACGTGTGATGTCATTTTGATTACAGCCGCAAGGGATGTCGATACATTACAACAGGCGATGAGGGGTGGCGTTGTCGATTACCTGTTAAAACCAGTGATGTTTCCACGCTTAGATGCCGCACTGAAAAAGTATGTGTCCCAACGCCAACAACTAGACATCGTAGAGAGTTTGGATCAGAACCTCGTTGATAAAATGCTGCAGTCTCACGCCAATCAAGACAACTTGCCGAACCGATTACCAAAAGGGATTGATGGTGTAACCCTAGACAAGATCAGAGAGTTGTTCCCAAATGGCAGTGTGCTGACCGCTGATGAGGCAGGCGAAAAGATCGGCGCGAGCCGAACAACGGCGAGGCGCTATTTGGAGTATCTTATCAGCACTGGTGAACTAGAGGCTGATTTAAACTATGGCTCTGTTGGTAGGCCAGAAAGGTGCTATAAAAAAGTGACACGGTAGCGTTTATATTGATGCTCTATGCAAAATAAAAAGCGATGGCTTGTTGTAGAAACCATCGCTTTACAAATTACTGCTGTTCCGTTCTAAGAGGTTAGAAGTTGTATTCTAACTTCGCTTCGATAGAGCGCTCAGCGCCAAACCAACAGTTATTTTTGTCGTAACAAGAATAGTATTCTTTATCGAATAGATTGCTTGCAGAAAGCGTGACGCTAGCCCCTTTCATTGATTCAGATACCGTTGAGAAATCGTAACTTGCTGCTAAATCAAACAAGGTGTAGTCCGGTACTTTTTGACTATTCTGTGCATCAATTTGTGCTTCTCCGACATAGCGAACGCCAGCACTGGTACGAAGGCCTGAAAGATTTCCTTCAAAGAAGTAATTGGCCCATAGAGAGGCCGTTTGCTCAGGTACCCAAACCGGCGTTTTACCTTCTTGGTTGTAATAACTGTCCTCGGTAATCTCCATATCGGTATATGTATAGCCTAGAGTGAAATCAGCTTGTGCTGTGGCTTGCCATTTTGCCTCAAGTTCAATACCTTGTGATACCACTTCGCCCGCTTGATAGTTCGGTGCATATGGATTATTCGGATCGGTCAAGATCGCGTTTTTCTTCGTAATATGGAAGAGTGCTAAGTTACCTGAGATATCACCAGATAATGGGGCGTATTTAAAGCCTAACTCCCATTGATGACCGGTTGATGGCTCAAATGCTTTACCAGAAGAGTCGGCACCCGCAATTGGCTCAAAACTTTCCGAGTAAGTAAGATATGGCGAGAGACCAAAGTCTAGCTCATACAAACCACCGACTCGGAAAGATACGTTGGTATCGTCTAACTCTTCCTTGCTGTTGGATACTGCTCCTAGATAATCGCTAACGGCGTCTGTATTTGAATCGTATTTATCCCAACGAAGACCTGCAATCATTACAAGTTGGTCGCAACGAACTTGATCTTGGAAATAAACGCCAATCTGCTTCGTTTTGATATCTAAGTTTTGTTTGTATTGGAAATTCAGTGCATTACGATCAATGCTGTTGTGGTCAGGATTAAAAATGTCCTGAGTTAGCGAATACCCAAGCGTGTCTTTGTATTTTACATCTGAATCTAGATACTGATAATCAAGCCCGAACAATAAGTTATGTTCAAAATTTCCTGTTTTAACGTAGCCAGATAGTTGGTTGTCAATCACAAAGGATTTGGACTTTTCATCGGTTAAATAGGCATTTCGACCAACGGTACGGTTATCCGCTTCAAGTGCACCGTTATATGTGTTTTCCTGATAGGCATCGGCGGTCATGTAGCGGGCATTCTGTAGAAATTGCCAATTGTTGTTAAAGTCGTGTTGGACTTTGTAACCCATCATCAGAACTTCGCGTTCGTAAGTGTTCCAGTCCTCATCCCCCAAATAGGTGCTTGGTGACATCGAGCCAAGTGGGTTTTTAATCACTGAGCCAGATGCAGGCACAGTCGTGTAGATACCTGCTGATGGATCATTTTGATAGTAAACATTCACGTTCACTAATGTGCTTTCTGTCGCTTGCCAATTGAAAGATGGGGCGAGTACATAACGTTCGTCTTCAGACGTATCGGCTTGACCATCTCGCTGTTTTGCCAGGCCGACGATACGGTAATCAACATTAGAATCACCAATTTGTCCTGTGGTGTCGAACGTCAGTTCTTTTAGGTTGTTAGTCCCAGTACTAATCGAGACAGAGTGTGAGGGTGTTGACTGAGGCGCCTTGGCGATAATGTTGACCATACCTCCTGGTGGAATATTGCCGTAAAGAACAGACGTTGGCCCTTTAAAAACCTCGATTTGCTCAAGAGCAACGGAATCGACCTGCGGTTGAAGGTTCCAACCGTTGTACAGCAAAGGAAGACCATCATAAAAGTTGGTGTAGTTAATAAAACCACGAATATTGAATAGGTCAAGTCGGGAAACGGCACCGCCACGCAATTCTGTATTTACGCCAGGCGCGTAACGCAATGCTTCGCTCACCGAGTTTACGCCGCGCAGGTCCATGTCATCTTTAGTGATTACCGTGATCGCTTGCGGTGTTTCCTCCGGTTCTAAAACGGTTTTAGTTGCGGTGTTTCGGTATGTTTCTCCTAGCACCGTAATCGTTTCGTGTTGGGATACGCTCTCAGTCGCATTGGCGTGGCCAGCGAGCAATGCGGATACGACGATAGCAACCGCTGAACGATGAAATCGAATCGGACTTTCCATATTTATAAATTCCACTACTTTTTCTATTTATTGATAATGATTGTTATTTGTATTCTATATTCAAAGAAATAGGAAAAGTTAACAATTTGGTGCAAAACACTAATCTTTGGAACTTATTCTTCTGTTCTTAGGTTTTAAAGATAGCGCGTCGTTTGGCTCGACAGGAATCCAATACTGCATTTGTGCTTGTTCGCTATCAACATCATAACCTTCTGGATAAAGCTCTAACTCATAACCATCGATAGCATGATAATTAGAGTAGGGTAGCCAATGTAAAATAAACCATTCCAGCGTTGAGGCGAGCTCTGATGCTTTGCCTATGTGTGTAATGACGGCGTAGGTTTGCTCAGGAACAGCCAAGAGGTCTAACCCCGAGTTGGAAGAGTTCGTTGATCTTGATGCACCTGCTGTTGGACCGCACTCATAACCTGCCCAGTACTCAAGTTGTTGGTTGTTTGAATACGCTTGAGTCACATCAATCACGCCAAAGTAAGTACTTTCCGAATTGTTAAGGTTTTCAGATGAATAAAGACGTGACCAAAGTGACGGAACTTTGTATTGGAAATCGGGCGTAGCGGAAAACAATCCGTGAATAGGTTCATGATAACCAGCAAGTTCAAAAGCTGGTTTTGTTTCTATTCGAACTTCAATAAAGCGCTGATGTTTTTTCTCTTCCTCTGGTGTCTTACGCAGCGTTAAAGGTTGTCTCAACCCGGAGAGTTGTTGCGTTTTGCGATATTCGCGTGGGCTTTTTGAAAACATATTCCTGAACGCTCGGCTAAATGCGTGTTCAGATGTAAATCCCATTTCTATCGCTATATCTAACGAGCGGTCAGAAGTATGGATTAAGCGCTCAGCCGCAAGGCTAAGTTTAAGCTCTCTGATGTAGTGAGCGACGGATACGCCAGTGTGTTGTTGAAATACGCGTTGCAGTTGCCAGCGCGACCAACAACTTGCTTTCGATATTTCATCTACGCTCAGAGTGCTGTCTAAGTTGGTGTGAATGTAGTCAAGCACCGATTGTATTCGGTTTATGGGGTGTGGGTTAATGGCGCTTGATTTCATGGCGTTCTACTTTCACATTAATAGTGATTTCATTATCTTTAATTGAGTATCATTATCAATAGGGTGATGAAATAAAAAGTAAGTAACACAGATCACGATAAAACTGTAATGGATTGCAAGTATGAGTAATTATTGCCCATATTAGAGTCTTTGCTTAAATTCTGGAGCGTTCAGATGAAACTTTTTTTATCAATAAAATACAATCGCTTATGACGTTTTGTGCAACTTATTTAAACGTTTGCACTGGCAAGTGTTGATGTAAATCAAATAGTCGTAGACAATATTGCCCCGTGTCGGACTCTCCTCCAGCGAGTACAGTGTGTACTTTTGAGACATAAGTGACTTAAATGACCTCAATACGTCGTGTTTCCAAGAATCGGAAATGCAACTTCTTGAGGTTCTTTGGGCCCATAGACTTTACCTATCAACGTAATAGGTAAGACCAATTTTCTATTTTGAGGTGCCATTGATAGGGTTGGCTCATTCTCTAGCCGTATCCGGGCACACAATAAGTACCTCGTTTTTAAGGGAAAGATGATGGTAATACCAGAAAACAGCAGCATCGTTATTTTTGGTGCTTCAGGTGACCTTACGTACCGTAAGCTCATTCCTGCTTTATACCACCTCTACGCGAACAAGCAGCTTCCAGAGAATTTTGCCATTCTGGGTGTAAGTCGCACTGAATACAGTGATGAGTCTTACCGCGCGAAGCTGAAAAAATCGCTTCAGGAAATGGAAAAGACTGAGCCAGAAACGCTTGATGCATTTATTAACCATCTGCACTACCAAGCAATTAATACTTCTGACACACAAGATTACGGTAAGCTATCTTCTCGCTTAGACCAACTTGCGGACGAATATCAATTCGAGCAACGCAATACGCTTTTTTACTTAGCAACCCCACCAAGTTTATACAGTGTGATCCCTGCAAGTCTTGCAGCACATGGTCTTAACAGTGAAGAAGATGGCTGGAAACGCCTGATCATTGAGAAACCATTCGGTTATGACCTTGAATCGGCGCGTATTCTGGACAAAGAAATTCACGAGCACTTCCAAGAGCATCAAATCTACCGAATTGACCATTACTTAGGTAAAGAAACGGTACAAAACCTACTTGTGCTTCGTTTCTCTAATGCGATGTTTGAGCCGCTTTGGAACCGTAACTTCATTGATTACGTTGAAATCACAGGCGCAGAATTCCTTGGCGTAGAGGAGCGTGGTGGTTACTACGACAACTCTGGCGCTGTGCGCGACATGTTCCAAAACCACTTGCTACAAGTATTAGCAATGGTAGGTATGGAACCACCAGCGCAAATCAATGCAGACTCGATGCGTGATGAAGTGGTAAAAGTGCTTCAATGCTTAAAGCCATTAGACGAAAACGCTCTGCGCAATGACCTAGTATTAGGCCAATACACGGCGTCTGAAGTTCGTGGGCAAAGCCTACGCGGCTACCGTGAAGAGCCGGGAGTTGCAGACGATTCTCGTACAGAGACTTACATCGGTTTGAAAGCGTACATCAACAACTGGCGTTGGAATGGCGTGCCATTTTACGTGCGTACTGGTAAGCGTCTTCCAACACGCGTTACTGAGGTGGTTATCCACTTTAAACAAACACCGCATCCTGTGTTTGGTCAAAACGCACCAGAAAACAAGCTGATCATTCGTATTCAACCAGACGAAGGCATTCAAATGAGCTTTGGCTTGAAAGAGCCAGGCGCAGGCTTTGAAGCGAAGGAAGTGAAAATGAACTTCCATTACGCTGACCTGCAAGAAACGCAAATGCTAACGGCATACGAGCGTCTTCTACTTGATGCTTTGAATGGTGATGCTACGCTATTTGCACGTAGTGATGCGGTGGAAGCGTGCTGGCAATACGTACAGCCAATCTTAGATTTTAAGCAAGATCCACAATCCCTCTTCGGGTACGCATGCGGCACTTGGGGACCTAAAGAGTCAGATGACTTGTTACAGCGTGATGGCCGCGCTTGGCGTTTCCCATGTAAAAACTTAACAGATACGGATTACTGTGAACTATGATCAACCATAAGATCTACCAAACAGCAGAACAGGTAGTTGAAAGCCTAGCTAACGATATGAAAGCGTTTAGCGAAATGGGCAGACCTGTTCACATCTCTCTTTCTGGCGGCAGCACTCCTAAAATGCTGTTTAAACTACTGGCTTCAGAGGCTTACGCAACCTCCATTCAATGGGAAAACCTCCACTTTTGGTGGGGTGACGAACGTTGTGTTGCCCCTGACGATGCAGAAAGCAACTACGGTGAAGCGAACACGTTGTTGTTTAGCCAAGTAAATATTCCTGCGGAAAACATTCACCGCATCCGTGGCGAAGATGAGCCTAAAGCAGAAGCCGAGCGCTTTGCAAAAGAGATGGCAGAGGTGATCCCGAGTGAAAACGGCACACCTGTGTTTGACTGGATCTTATTAGGCGTTGGTGCAGATGGTCATACAGCTTCTCTGTTCCCTGGCCAAACGAATTATGATGATGCGAACCTATCTCTTGTGGCGTCGCATCCTGAATCGGGCCAACTTCGTGTGTCGAAAACCGCACGCGTATTAGAAGCAGCGAAACGCATTAGTTACTTAGTGCTTGGTGCAGGAAAAGCGGACATTGTTGAAGAAATTAACAGTTCACCAGCACACGCACTGCCATACCCAGCGGCTAAGATTCAAGCGAAATCGGGCCTAACGGAATGGTATTTAGATTTAGACGCGGCAGCAAAAATTGCTTAAGACGCTGCTCGTCGATGAAATAAAATTGGAGAGAAACAATGAAAGGTGATATCGGTGTAATTGGCCTAGCAGTAATGGGTCAAAACCTTATCCTAAACATGAACGATCACGGCTTTAAAGTGGTTGCTCACAACCGTACTGCTGCTAAAGTAGACGAGTTCCTGGAAGGTCCAGCAAAAGGCACGAACATCATCGGTGCATACTCTCTAGAAGAACTAGTAGAGAAGCTAGAAACGCCGCGTAAAGTAATGTTGATGGTTCGCGCTGGTGACGTTGTAGACAAGTTCATCGAAGCGCTAGTACCTCTGCTAGACAAAGGCGACATCATTATTGACGGTGGTAACACTAACTACCCAGATACAAACCGTCGTGTTGCTGCACTACGTGAAAAAGGTATCCACTTCATCGGTACTGGTGTATCTGGTGGTGAAGAAGGTGCGCGCTTCGGTCCATCTATCATGCCTGGCGGTGCTGCTGAAGCATGGGAAGCGGTTAAGCCTATCTTCCAAGGTATCGCTGCGAAAACTGACGCTGGTGAGCCATGTTGTGACTGGGTTGGTAACGACGGTGCTGGTCACTTCGTTAAGATGGTACACAACGGTATCGAATACGGTGACATGCAGCTTATCACAGAAGCTTACCAGTTCATGAAAGACGGTCTTGGTATGTCTGCAGACGAGATGCAAGCAGTATTCGCTGATTGGAACAAGACTGAGCTAGACAGCTACCTTGTTGAAATCACGGCTGACATTCTTGGCTACAAAGATGAAGACGGTGAGCCTCTCGTTGAAAAGATCCTAGACACAGCAGGCCAAAAAGGTACTGGTAAATGGACTGGTATCAACGCACTAGACCTAGGTATTCCACTAACGCTTATCTCTGAGTCTGTATTCTCTCGTTGTCTATCTGCACTGAAAGACCAACGTGTTGAAGCTGAATCTCTATTCGGTAAGACAATCACTCCAGTTGAAGGCGACAAGCAAGAGTGGGTTGATGCACTACGTCAAGCGCTACTAGCTTCTAAGATCATCTCTTACGCTCAAGGCTTCATGCTAATGCGCGAAGCGTCTAACGAGAACGGTTGGGACTTAAACTACGGTAACGTAGCTCTAATGTGGCGTGGCGGTTGTATCATCCGTTCTGCGTTCCTAGGCAACATCCGTGATGCGTACGAAGCGAACCCAGACATCGCATTCCTTGGTTCTGATGAGTACTTCAAAAACATCCTACAAGGCAGCCTAGCAGCATGGCGTAAAGTAGCAGCGAAATCTCTAGAGTCTGGTATCCCAATGCCATGTACGATTTCTGCGCTATCTTTCCTAGACGGTTACACAACAGCTCGTCTACCAGCGAACCTGCTTCAAGCTCAACGTGACTACTTCGGTGCTCACACTTATGAGCGTATTGACCGTCCACGTGGTGAATTCTTCCACACTAACTGGACTGGTACAGGCGGCGACACAGCGTCTACAACTTACGACGTGTAATCGTTTTAAGTAAACCGACTAAATATAAAGATATAAAGGGATGCCCAAGTGGCATCCTTTTTTGTGTCTGTAAGATATTGGTAGATTTAAAAGTTACATTAAACGTTGATTCGTCACGCACTTCTCAGAAATGGGAGAGCATGCATTTGCTAGCAGTTTAATATTTCTCTTCGAAGAGTGAAGCTAAGCAGCTCTCTGTCGTCTCCTCAACTATAAGGTAATAGAAATGACACAACAGAAGCATCCATTTCACACAGCTTTCGTGTTGCTTATGTTCATATTACTGATTACTTACTCTATCTATCGCCTTTATCATCATTTCGTTTTCGAATCTCTACCGCTTCAGCTCAGTAGTGGTTTTCAAGTGCTCTACATTGATGCGTCATATGTTTTAAGTATCGCAAGCTTACTCTTATGCCCTACATTATTGGTCTATATTTTATTTGATCGAATGACTCAGTTAGTCAAAGTGCCGATTAAAGTGATAACTATAACAATTGTCTTGTCCCTTATCGTTGCTATTCCAGGTCAAATTTTTGAATTTGGGCGATTGAAATATATTGCAGAAAGTAATGGTTACTCAGCGTGTCCACCTTTCACAATTGCATCAAGCGGAATGTTTGTAGAAGCTATGGTAAAAGAAGAAAAATACTGTATAGAACCAGAAATTAATCGTATTGGTATGTATGGTTATTTTCACGAACTCGAACGGATTGATAACTATATCAAGTCACACGGAAATGACATCCAATAGAAAAGAGCGCCTAGGCGCTCTTTTCAGTGGTCGTTTTCTTGTTTTGATAAAACCTGTCTTTTAGGTAGAGAATTGCACTGACCACAAGAGCCACTAAAGAAACAGTAAATAGGGCGTACATGCTGAGAATCCATGCGAATGTGGCCGTCAAGAATGCAATGAAGGAAAACATCCTGCTGAAAGACATCACATGGCCAAGTTTGTTACTTTTCATAAACGCCTCCCGATGCTAAGTGGGGATAGACAATTGTGGTCATATGCCACACTTTTAATTGTCTGCTCTTTTGGGGCGTTTCACACAAAAAAGTGGCTAAAGATTTCTCAAAAAAGGTGAAATATTGAACTGGTAGACAAATCGTTAAACTGAGTTGCACAGATATGACTTCGGTTGTCTATCACTTCAAAGTTTTTAACTACGCAGATTAAGGGCATGTAGCGTTATTATTATCGTATTCGAACTCTACGATACACAATTGCAAGTGAACCTACACTCGTAAGCTCATCCCTGTCGTCAGTTACAGTAAAAGCTTTTTTCTCTTTTTAACAATACCTTAGTAATTACGGGCAATTAAATCCGTTTTTCGACCGAAACTCAGATTGCACAAAAGGTGAAAAAGAGTGCTAGGTAAGCCTTTAAACTACGCCTATAATTAGCGCCCACATGGAGGATGTTTATTATATGAACATCCTTTATTTTTTGAAACTAGCAACAAGGATCCAGTAAAACATGTTTTTCTGGTTTTGTTTACGTCGACCAAGAAGGTAATTAACACAGCAAATTGAGGTTCTAAGATGACTCTTAACAAGTACTTTGTTTTCATTCCAGCAGAATTGGAACAGGAAATGCACAAGGACAATCAAGTGATCTCTGAGAAGGAAACTCAACGTCAGGCATTAGTAAAACAGGCACAACAACAAGGCGGCCTGTAAGCTAGGTTTCAAAGAGAAAGAGCACCGCAACGGTGCTCTTTTTGTATCTGAGGTCGTAGAATTAACTTAATATGCCAAGGCTTTTCAACTTTCTGTAAATGGTATTTCGGCTCACACCAAGCATACGAGACGTTTTGCTAATGTTCCCCTGGTTGGCTTGATATGTTTTGAGCAACTTATCTTCGACGGTTGCACGCAGTTCTGAAGTTGGTTCAGCGGATGCTGCTCCTTCTTGAGCTTGGCTGAGTTTCTTACTTAGGTGGGCTGGGACGTGTGTGAGTTCCAATATTTCTTCACCTTGCGCCATTAAGGCGGATACTTTGATTAAACTATCGAGTTCACGCAAATTTCCTGGCCATGAGTAAGACAGCATCAGAGAAAGTAGGTGAGGGCAAAGCTGTTGTTCAGATTCGGCGTGACGCCGATGAATGTTCTCAATCAGTTGTCGTTTATCTTCACGCTCCTCAAAGCGAGGTAGCTCAATGATCAAGCCATTAAGGCGATAATACAAATCTTGGCGGAACAACCCTTCGCTGACCAAATGTTCCAGATCTTTATGCGTGGCTGCAATGATTTGCGTATCGACTTGAATGCTTTGGTTGGAACCCACGGGAAGCACGGTTTTATCTTGCAATACATGGAGCAAGCGGCTTTGAGCTTCCAAGGGTAAATCTGCGATTTCATCCAGAAACAAAATCCCTTTGTGCGCTTGGCGAATTTTTCCCTGATAGCCTTTGCTGTTTGCGCCAGTAAAGGCACCGGCTACGTAGCCAAACAATTCAGATTCAAGCAGATCTTTTGGTAGCGCTCCGCAGTTGACGGAAACTAACGGTCCCGTTTTTCTCTGGCTGTTTTTATGGAGTGCTTTTACAAACTCGTTTTTGCCAACACCAGTCTCTCCGAGAATCAACAAACTGATGTCTTTATCGATGACGCGATTAGCTTGCTGCCAACAGTGCTCAACAGCGGAGTCGCCATAATGAAGATCATTGGACGCCGCTACAGCACGAGACTTGACCTTGCTATCTTTATCGGTAAGCGGTTTTGTTTTGAAAACGAAAGGGTGCTCATTTCCCCGAGTGGATAGAATGTCGTCTAAGGATTGCCCAATGATACTTTTTTGCGCAAAAAGTTGAGAGGCTACTTGATTGTGAGCCAAAACTTGTCCGTCTTCATTTGCAATGATAATTCCTTGCCAACCACTATTCAGTAAACCTTTTTCGCACGCTAAATCCACACGAATATGCCCTTGTGGAATCAAGTTAAGTAGTTGATTCTCCACTTGCTGGACCATGTTTTGTACTAGTACTTGCGTTGAGAAGTCATGTCTCTTTTGCTCGCTCGTAATATCTAATACGCCAATGAGGTTACCAAGATGATCGAAAATAGGATTAGCCGAACAGCTAATAAAACGATGGTGTTGGATAAAGTGCTGATCACCAATAACAGAAACGGGCTTTGCTTCAACCAAGGCTGTACCAATCGCGTTGGTGCCTTTGACCTTTTCTTGCCAGCATGCACCAGAGCTTAGCGAGATTTCCGTTAACTTTTCACGAAATCTAGGCTGTCCCCAACTGCCGATGATGACACCATCTGAATCCGTCAAAATTAAGCGACTGTCGCTATGAGCAAATAGCTGATTAAACAAAGGGAGCGCAAATTGAGTGACTGCCTCTAGCAAAAAATTGAGTTGGTGACGCCTATCTTGGAGCGTCGCTGGCGTTACTCGAATATCTTCAGGGCGTCGACGCTGTTTTAAACCCGCTTGTTCACTTCTGACCCATGAAGTTGAAAGCCAATTGTTATCGCTAATATGTTGAAGTTCCATGACTGTACCATTTTGTCACAGTGAGGGTGTGCCATTTTGGAACACTTGAACATTGGTGTTCACACCATACATCCGCTCAAACATCGCTCACTTGGTTTGTTATCGCTTGGTAATCATAGTTTTACATTTAATTAACAACAAGTATGGCGTAGTTGGCGTGTGACTTGCGTAATGCTCTTTGTGAACAGTGCGATACGACACTGCAATAACACATTGAACGAGAAACAAAAGGAAGAGTTATGATCTATGCACAGCCAGGTAGTGAAAATGCCATTGTTAACTTTAAATCGCATTACGATAACTTTATCGGTGGGGAATGGGTAAAACCAACGGGTGGTGAGTACTTTGACAATATCTCACCAATCAACGGACAAGCGTATTGTAAAGTTGCTCGCTCTGGCGAGGAAGATATTAATTTAGCACTGGATGCCGCGCACAACATCAGAGCAAAATGGGCCAAAACCAGCGTGACAGAACGTTCGAACATCTTGCTGAAAATTGCTGACCGTATTGAGCAGCATCTAGAAGAGCTTGCTGTTGCAGAAACTTGGGAAAACGGCAAACCAGTTCGCGAAACCTTGGCGGCAGATTTACCTTTAGTAGTGGATCACTTCCGTTACTTCGCTGGCTGTATTCGCGCACAAGAAGGCAGTGCGGCAGAACTGGATGAGCACACCGCAAGCTACCACTTCCCAGAACCGATTGGTGTGGTTGGTCAAATTATTCCGTGGAACTTCCCAATGTTGATGGCGGCTTGGAAACTAGCACCGGCACTAGCGGCGGGTTGCTGTGTGGTATTGAAGCCAGCAGAGCAAACCCCAACATCCATTCTGGTTCTGATGGAAAAAATCGGTGACCTTCTTCCTCCTGGTGTCATCAACGTTGTAAACGGATATGGTTCTGAAGCGGGTCAAGCATTAGCAACCAGCAACCGCATTGCGAAACTCGCGTTTACCGGGTCTACGCAAGTTGGCAACCACATTCTGAAATGTGCAGCAGACAACTTGATCCCATCGACAGTTGAGTTAGGTGGTAAATCTCCAAACATCTACTTCTCAGATATCTTCGATTACGAAGATGAGTATCTTGATAAGTGTATCGAAGGTACGTTACTTGGTTTCTTCAACCAAGGTGAAGTTTGTACTTGTCCATCTCGCGTACTGGTTCATGAAGCGATTTATGACAAGTTTGTAGAGAAACTGACGGAACGTGCACAGCTGATTAAACAAGGTAATCCGCTCGATACCGATACTCAAGTTGGTGCTCAGGCTTCTCAAGAACAGTTTGATAAGATTTTAAGTTACCTGGAAATCGGCCGTGAAGAAGGCGCAAAAGTGGTCTTTGGTGGTGGAGTGTCAGAACAGCCAGAGTCTATCAACCAGGGGTACTACATTCAGCCAACCATGTTGGAAGGCCACAACAAGATGCGAATCTTCCAAGAAGAAATCTTTGGCCCAGTGATCGCTATCACCAAATTCAAAGATGAGGCTGAAGCGTTGGAAATCGCAAACGACACTGAATATGGCTTAGGCGCAGGTGTTTGGACACGTGATGCGAACGTTGCATATCGTATGGGCCGTAATATTGAAGCTGGCCGGATCTGGATTAACTGTTACCACGCTTACCCTGCACACGCAGCGTTCGGTGGTTACAAAAAATCGGGTATCGGGCGCGAAACGCACAAGATGATGCTGGATCACTACCAGAACACGAAGAACTTGCTGATTAGCTACAGCATCGACCCGTTAGGCTTCTTCTAGTGAAACTAAGTAATTAATAAAGAAAAAGCAGTATGAATCAAAACCCCGAATCTTCGGGGTTTTTTATTAGCGTGAGCTTGTCGGCTGAAGGTTAACTTAGATGTTTAACCTGCTTATATTGTGATATCAGGAACGTTGAATTATCGCCACTTTTCGTTCCATAAGCTTTTCTACGGCGGCGTTTTGCTTGTCAATGTTGAGTTGCGGATCAAAGTCCAAAACGCGATTGCAAGATTCGAGACTGGCAAATTGATTTAAACATTCACCAAGCTCTCTTTTAGAGCTTGTTCGCGTCATGCTGCTTTCTGATGAGGAGAGTAGGGTGACTTTACGGCCATGAAACGTTCCTTGCGGCACTGCATCACTTTGCTGCGCTTGTTGAACGTCATGAACCGATGAATTGGTGTATGTGGATTGGATGTCGTTGGACATAAAGACACCTAAACTCTCAAGTCTAAAGTTTGTGGCATCGGTGGTGCCTCATCAATAGTTACATGAGAAGACAATAACGCTTCCCACGACTCGCTGTGCGTCAGCAATTCTGCTAAAGCTGTTTCAAAATATTCGTAATCCAGTCGCCTAATGTTAATGAGTCGGTTTAAACATAGGACGTGTCGGTGGTTATCTAAACTAAAAAATAACTGGTGCTCAGGCCAGTGGTAATTAAAGGCCAAAAAAGAACGATAAAGATCGGAATTTACAATTTGAAGGCCAACAATCTCAGCTTCGAGCTGCAGAGTTGTCGATTCAGGATGAAAGATGATATGCACCCTTAGATTATCATCAAAGGCTAAGCTTACTTCATTTTCCGTTAGATGCAGTGCAGGCAAGCCTATTTGATGAGCAAACTTTAGCAAAATCTCATCGATAGTTTGGCGTGCTGACATAGGAATAGTCCCTTTTGAAATTTTATCAAGGAAAATATTAGATGTATCTCTTCATGTTTATCAATATTAGTCGGTTGTTATTATATTTTGGCTTTTAAATGTGTTGAGAGAAATAGAAAGATAAAAGTAAGTGTGTTCAGATGCATATCTCGATGGCAATGATATATATGAATATCACTTTTCTCTAATGAACTTCAATTAAGGAAGGAATGAAAGAGAGCAGAAACTGCTTTTGAAATTACAGTCCATGTTAACTACGTGTTGTTGAAAAATGCGATTTATTGTCCGCTTGTAGTATAAATATAAGTTGATCTTTTATATTTTTACATAAAGAATTGTGCGAATTTCAAATGAGCTAGATTATATAAAATACGTTTATGGGGTCATAATGAACAATTCTATATGGGCTGGTTTTATTGGGTTATTCATACTGAGTGGGTGCAGTCAGACTGTGTCCGTCAATGGGGTGGATGGCTTTGACACACAGAGTCAGGCATCAGTCTATGGTTGGGTTTCTGTCGACGGCTACTTTCCACCTTCGATTACTTCTCTTGAGGTGGAAATATGTAAAGTTATTGATAATCAATGTTTTAAATCGGCATCTCAGAGCTACCAAGGCGTTCAGTTGCCTGTGCAGTATTCGTTTTTAATTGCACCAATTCAAGCTGGTGAAGGAAAAATGAAGATTATTGGAAAGCTTTATTCAAACGGTGAGCTCGTTGCGGAAAAAGAAAAGAACTATTTATTTTTAGAGGGAAATAAACAAGAAAATTTGATTCTTGTTCCAAAAATAAACAGATAAAATTTTAAGTACTACATTTTTATTAGAATTTTCTAATTTATAAAAATAAAGACTATATCTTTCCTGTTGTGAAAGATTTGTTGTCTTTTATAAACATTAATTACATGACTTTGAAGTCATCGGGTCAGTTGTTTTTTAGACTCATATTTGTTGCAAAAACAGTATTTTTTATGATTATATCTCGCTCCTTGAACACGTTGGCTTGGCGTTTTAGGCTATAAAACATACATTTTTATGATTTTGGAAATTTAATTTTGTTCTCGAAACGATGCCGAAATCTATTTAATTGTATTCTAATGTATAACAAAACAACCAAACTTAAATAACGAAATGATATTTAAGTTTTGGCTAATGATAAACGCTATCTGATAAAAATAATAAAGACGGACAGCAGAAATTTACTAAGTCAAACTTTTACCTTTAGGTAAAGGTAATGCTTGGGTTATTCGCTAATTATTCGGGGGGTATGGTAAGTGATAGAACTTCTATGCTCTTTTCTTTGCTTCTTTTATTCATACAGCAGTACTTAGAAATAACAACAATCAAAGTAGTGCTTTGAAAGTTTCTCAACATTTGCACTGAGAAACTCAAAATAATGAAGGGTAGAAAATGGATGTGTCAGGCCAACTAAACTCAGAAAGGGTCGACTCGAGTTCACGAAAAATTCGTAGTTTTTCCTGCTATGAAAAATCTGACGAAGTATTTCACTCAGACCAGTCTCACATTGTTGTCGTTCACAATGGTCAGCTTCGAGTTCAAACAGGTGATTGCACAATCGATGTTGCTGCAGAAAATGGGGTATTTCTATCCCAAGGAGATTACTTGTTAGAGTACTCTCCGCTAGATGGGGCATACAAAGCGTCGATCATTGCCTACGACAATGAACTCGTTAGTCAGTTGCTGCAAAAACACAGTGATCTCTTGATGATGCTGCCTAAGGTAGACAAAGTTTGTTCTGGTTTGTTTACTTTTGGTTTGAACATACTCGTTGAACAAGTGCTTTCTAGCATGCAGACGCTTGAGCAACAAGCGTACCCTGATGCCATTATGTGCCTAAAATACGAAGAACTACTCATTCTCTTGCTACACAGCAAAGGAGGAGAATCACTGTATGCGTTGCTGTCACAACAAACAAACCGTACGTCGGAACGGTTACGTCGATTTATGGAACAGCATTACTTAAAAGAATGGAAGTTGACAGACTACGCGCAGGAGTTTGGTGCCAGCTTAACCACTTTTAAAGAGCTTTTTAATGAGCACTATGGCATTTCTCCAAGAGCTTGGATCAGTGAGCGTCGACTACTGCATGCTCATAAACTGCTGTTGACGAGCAAGATGAGCATCGTAGATGTGGCGATGGAGGCAGGGTTTTCCAGCCAGTCTTACTTTACACAGAGTTACCGTCGTCGTTTTGGAACGACCCCAAGCCGCGTACGTTCGGGAGACGATCAAGTGGCTATCGCGAAATGAAATGACTTGGGACTAAAATTTTCTGACTAATTTTGAAAGTCACTCACCAGTGTAAATTCTATTATGTATCGTGTAACAACGAACGATTAAAAATTATTACATCTCTTTCTTTCTGGATTGTTCGAAAGGGGTGCGGAGACGAACATAAATGAAAAAGCAGCATTGGCGACGCCGTTCGCTTTTTCCAGACAGCATAGTGACACAGCGGAAAGTGACTGTTTTACAAAGAGGAGCTCGTTATGAAAGCGCCTCGAAACCTACGCAGGATCTCAATGTTGTGCACGTCAATCACCGACAATTGTTGAGTGAAGGCGTCATAAATTATGAGCAGTTATCTTTACTTCAACGCTTGTTGGATAGAAATGTCGTCGATAGCCTGTGCGCTAGCCAGTTAGTAAAAACGTATCAAAAACTTGGTGCTTCGATAGACCGGTTTGCCATGCGTTTATTTTTGGAAATTGGATCGCAGCTCAGTGATAGCAGCACAATCACAACGTTCGAACAAAGGCTGGACTACATCAACTCTCGTCTGGGCTTTCGCTTTAATTTGGCTGTCCCAAAAACGTTGATGCTTTGTTTCCATTTATCACTCAACGAGTGGATTAACCGACAAGTCGATCAAAGTGCTCTTCATGCTTCGATTAAAGTTGAACAACTTATCAATCAACTCGATATTCAGAAGGAATATTGGTCGAAGCTATCAGGGGAAGACACCAGTGCCGTCTTTGTTCAACAGCAACTCGATCTTATTAAGAGCCAGCAGCATCAACTTAAAAAGCAACTTGGGACGTTAAGCGAACAACAGTTGCAAGTGATTAAATGTCATCGTTCGTTAATTGAGAAGTGGCAACCGTCTTTAGACGAGCTGAAAGGGTTCGCGGAGTACACCTCTACAACCGAACAATTTATTTCTGAGTGGAAAAATTGGTGTTCGGAAGTGCGACTTGAGGCCCCCGAGCTGAACGAAGTTTGGGATGCATGCGATGTGGTTTACAACGACCAAAATGCGGTTGCGAAAGTATGGCAATGGTTCAAGAACATGCAAACTGTTGGTGATATCGATCACTACTATTTTGATACTCAAAGTGGTCAGTGCGGCCAGGCTTGCAATCACCTCAGCCAGATCTAAATAGGGCGTTAAATGTTAGATAAGATGATGAAGTCTTTAGCGGAAGCGCTAAAGGTAGGGGATTTTATTGCCTCAGAAAATGGTTCTTACAACATCGAGGTTGACCAGTTATCACTGACCATCAAGCAACATGCGTCATGGATTTTATGGGAAGCGACGTTACCCTTCCAGTTTAAAGAGCATCTAGATTATCAACAAGAACAAGCGTTACAACGTTGCATGCAGCTCTCATTAAAAACCATTCGTGAGGATGGCGGCGTACTGACAACCAATGATGATCAGCAATTGATTTTGCAAAGTAAAGTAAGGGTTGAGGACTGTTCCGTGGAACGGTTCTCTGCTTTGCTTTCTAAGCACGTCAATCTATGTGAGCGTTACATTGCATTATTGGAACAAGAACGCGTGAACCACACAATCAACCATACAGTGTGGTTACCATGATGCAAAAAATCTTTCCCAACATTAGACGTGCTGCAACAAAGGCATTGCTATGCGCAGTGAGTGTTGTTCCTTTGGGATATGCGCAAGCAACAGACTTACACTGGCCCGAACAACCGTTCCGCTACTATGCAGATAACGACTCATTAAAAGAGTTGTTGAATAACTTCGGTGCAAATTATCGTGTCTCGGTTTCTGTTAGTGACAAAGTCAACGATCGAGTGAATGGGCGTTTTACCCCTGAAGATCCGGCGGAATTCCTCGATTACTTATCGCAAGTGTACAACTTGATGTGGTATTTCGATGGTGCCGTCTTACATGTCTATAAGGCGACAGAAACTCGCTCACGTTTACTTCAATTGGAATTACTTACGGCTAGAGAGCTACGCAGTACGTTAATTTCCACCGGCGTTTGGGATTCTCGTTATGGTTGGAGAGCTGCTGAGAGCAAAGGGTTAGTCTATCTTGCGGGTCCTCCACGTTATGTCGACTTAGTGGTACAAACGGCGGAGGCATTGGAAACGCGCTTGCTGCAGAAATCGAATTCAACCGACGAATTATTCGTTGAGATAATTCCTTTGAAGTACGCTTCTGCAACGGATAGAGAAATTGCATATCGAGATCAGACAATTACGGTCCCGGGCATCGCATCGGTGTTAAAACGGGTCGTGTCTGGTGTTCAAACGCAAGTGGCGAGTGCGTCTAGCAAAGAAGTTACCAGTCCAGATAAGCCTGTAAAAAGTAATAAAACCGCCTCAGTTCATGGTGGCGCAACAGTTGAAGCAGAGCCGGGTCTTAATGCGATTATCGTTCGTGATACTCAAGCACGATTACCGCTCTATCGTAAACTGGTCGCGCAATTAGACCAGCCGCAATCAAGAATTGAAGTCGCGCTATCGATTGTCGATATCAGTGCCAACGATTTAAGTCAGTTAGGCGTGGATTGGCGAGCGGGAGTGTCTGTCGGAAACAACCGCATTGTCGATATCAAAACAACAGGTGATGTGAATTCGGGGGATGTGACGCTCGGCAGTGGACAGAACTTTAAGTCCTTGCTTGATTCAACCAACCTAAATTACTTGCTGGCTCAAATTCGTTTATTGGAATCTAAAGGCAGTGCTCAAGTGGTTTCAAGACCAACATTGTTAACTCAGGAAAATGTCGAAGCGGTACTGAACAACAGCAGCACTTTTTACGTCAAGCTGGTTGGTAAAGAAACCGCAGCGCTGGAAGAGGTCACGTATGGCACGTTACTGAGAATTGTCCCACGTATCGTTGGTGATAGATTTGCTGCACGACCTGAAATTAACCTGAGCCTTCATCTCGAAGACGGTGCAAAGATCGCTGATGGTGGCGTCGATGATCTTCCTTCCGTTCGTAAAACTGAAATCAGCACCTTAGCGACGGTTAAACAAGGGCAAAGCTTACTTATCGGTGGTGTGTACCGAGATGAAGTGAGCCATCAGTTACGTAAAGTGCCATTGCTAGGAGACATCCCATATTTAGGCGCGCTGTTTAGAAGTAATACCAACACTAAGCGCCGCACAGTACGAATGTTTATTTTAGAACCTCGAATTGTTGTGGATGGTATTGGCGATAGTGTGTTGATTGGCAACGAATATGACTTGCGACCAAGTATCGGCAAGCTTAACAACATCTCCAACAATAGCGCTGAATTTAAATCGGTAGTGGAAGTATATAGCTGCACATCGAGGGTTCAAGCCGAGCGCTATCAACAAGACTTATTGTCACAGCAAAAGTCGTCTCAATTAACGCAGTGCCAATTACCAACAGGGCAAAAGGGTTGGCGGGTGAAAGTATTGGAATGTGATGACTCACAAAGTGAGTGTGTGCGCCCTTCAGAGGAGTCTTAACCGCGATGCAGCAATGGAAAATTCGTATTTTATCAGGCGTGCATACCGGAGTAGAAGTCACCTTACCTGAAGGTGCTCTCGTGCTTGGCAGTGACGACTTTATTGCTGATCTTGTACTGTCTGATGCTGGGGTCGAAGCGAACCATTTCACCCTCGTTTGCCAGCAAGACTCGGTCATTTTACGAGGCTGCGAAGAGGCAAATATTAACAGTGAAGACATCGCTGTTGCAGGTGATGGTATCGAGTTGTCACGCCATGCTGTTGTCTCGGTCGGCGTTGTGAAGTTCGCTCTGGGATACGCGGAAGATGCGTTAATTGTGAGTAACGTCAGCGACGAATCTAGCCAACAGAATACACCTGTGGTTGCTGTGCAACGCTCTAGCTGGAAAAAAACAACGCTCATCGCTTTGCTTTGTAGTTTTGTCCCGAGTGTCATTTTTGCTGGTATGTGGTACAGCCAAGCTAACGGAAGCAACAATGAAATTGTTACAGAAGCAGAACCCATTGTTTTGGTACGTAACATCTTAGGCGAGCTCAAACTTAGCGACGTTCGTGTGGAATGGAATGCCGCCGCACGCCAAGCAGTCCTAGAGGGCTATGTTGAAGACCGAACACAGAAACTCGATCTGCTTGGTCGAATTGATGTATTGGGCGTCAATTACAAAAGTGACTTAAGAACGATGGAAGAAATCCGTCGCGGGGTTCGATTTATTTTGCGCAACCTCGGCTATCACCAAGTGAAAGTCGAAAATGGCGATGAGACCGGCACACTGCTGCTGACGGGCTATATCGATGATGCAAGCCGCTGGAACCAAGTTGAACAAATCTTGGAGCGAGACGTGCCGGGTCTTATTGCGTGGAAGGTTGAACTGCAGCGAGCGGGTGCCTACATGGATACGCTAAAAGCGTTATTAACGGATGCGGAGCTACTGAAGAAAGTCCAGTTGGTCACCAGCGGTGATCGCATCGAAGTTCGTGGTGAGCTTGATGATATCGAAACGACTCGATTTTACGGTGTGACCCGAGACTTCCGGGAACAATATGGTGAGAAACCGTACTTAGTTTTGAAATCCATACCTAAGGTGAGTAAAGGCACCAACATCGATTTCCCGTTTCGTAGCGTTAACTTTGGCCAGGTTCCATATGTGATTCTGACCGATAACGTTCGCTATATGGTCGGTGCAAGAACGCCTCAGGGCTACCGAATATCCAGTGTTACACCTGCTGGTATTGAGTTGGTTAAAGGCGGGCGGGTGATAACAATAGAACTCGGATATGAAGGCGAGACGAACAATGACAAATCTTGAACAAATTTTAAATAACGACACAAACGGTGCGGAAGTGCACAAGATTAAGAGCAAGCTCTTAGAAGCACAAGCGGTGGTGAAACGTCAGTTGGATTTAGGGTGCTCACCACAGCAGTACCAATTGCTACTCAAACAGTATGAAGCTTACACAGCCGCCTATGCGGTCGTTGAATCATACGAAGCTAACTAAAAAATACGAGGAAGTCTTATGTCATTTTACGATGCTAGTAACAGTGTAAACCTTGATGATGTTAAAGCTAAGTTAGAACAACAAGCGAAAGATGCTAACACAGAAGTGACGGCAGCCATCAAGAACCTAGAAACCAATGCCGATGATCCATCAAAGCTTGCCGAGCTTCAGCACGCGATCAACAAATGGTCTGTTGTTTACAATATCAATGCGACCACCACTCGTGCGATTAAAGATGTGATGCAGTCGATTCTCCAGAAGGTGTAAAGCATGGAACGAGAAACGCGCCAACTGCTGGCTGAAATCGCGCTGATGGCAACAGGTATGCATCGTCATCAAGAAGCCAACACGATTGCAGATGGCCTTGAAGCAAGCTCAGGTTCTGAAGAGACCGTTGCGATGATTCGTGCAATGAGCCTCATGAATAAAGGCTTGTATGAAGAGGCTCATCAATTACTCGAACCACTTTGTAACGCCTATCCAGATCTGATCAGCTTAGCGGCTCTTGCTTCTGCCAAAGCCGGTTTACTGAGCAAAGCGGAAAGCTGGGTAGAACTTGCGTCACAAGGAAGCGAAGAAAGCCAAGCATTTGCTGCGAGCTTTTCTCAGGAGATTAGGAATCTTGGATGATCATTGATTCGAGTAACCTAGGTCTTCAACACCAACCTTTGCGCCAGTCGGAGTCGCGCCATTATGAGCGGAGCGATGAAGACAAGATGAAAGCACTCATGGAGCGAAGTGACAAGCAAGAGCAAGTTTCACATGTTTCTCCAAAAGAGACGCTAGAGAAAACAGAAGCGAAACTGGCGGAGATCAAAGCGTGGTATGAATCATTAAAAGACGCAGAGGTTGTCAGTAAACAAAGTGTCTTATCGTCGTTAAATGAAGCGTTTTCCGACCCTCAAGTTAAACGAGAGGCAATGTGGTACGCCTTTCATGAGGCGAAGAGTGCAAAAGGCAACGAACAGCCACAATCTGATTTGTTAAAGGTGTTGAAGCAGGAGTTACTAGGGAGTTTTTCGGGACAGCTTATTGCCGAACCACCTGCTGATAAAACAGCACTAAAAGCAATGCTAGCGCAGCATTTTCCACTGGGTGCCCAGAAAGAACAAGCCTTATGGCATTGCTGGGCAGAGTTGAAGTCGTTACCTGATATGGCATCAACACTGGACATGGTTCGTGATGAACTTAGCTTCATGATCCAAAAAAATGCGATGGTGAAAAACATCATGACTCACAGTCACAAGTTAGATTTATCTTAGGAGTACATATGATAAACACGCAGTACACCGAGGTGATGCAAACCAACATTGATAAGTTACAGGATGCGCAAGTCGAAGACGGTTTAAGCGAACGTTTTGAGCAAGCCATGTCGGTTCCCGAGGCAAGTAATGGCCTGGAGGGAGGTTTGCTAGAAAACATCAGCGAGTTGAAAAACACTATCGATAACGCGAAAAGTAACCTGCAAGACAACATGAAGATGGTGGGTGATGATCCGGCGCAATTACTGCAAATGCAGTGGGCGCTGACACGCATTACTTTTCAAGAGGAGCTGATCGCGAAAACCGTGGGTAAAACCACACAAAACGTAGAAACCTTATTGAAGGCACAATAGTGATGATGAATAAAATGAGAGCAGTTTTCATCATGCTCACGTTGTTTCTGGTAGGTTGTCAGACCGAGTTATACACCAACGTTACTCAGAAAGAGGGTAATGAGATGTTGTCGATCTTACTATCCGAAGGTGTCGTTGCAACAAAAGAGCCTGACAAAGACAACACCGTCAAGTTAATGGTAGACAGTTCTCAAATCGCCTTCGCGGTAGACGCGCTAAAGCGAAAAGGTTATCCAAGAGAGCAGTTTTCCACACTGAAAGAAGTGTTTCCCAAAGACGATTTGATCTCGTCACCATTAGCAGAACGAGCACGTTTGGTATACGCGAAATCTCAGGAGCTCTCCTCAACCTTATCTCAGATTGATGGCGTGCTAGTGGCACGTGTTCATGTTGTTTTGGAAGATCAAGATCTGCGTCCAGGAGAGCGCCCAACTCCAGCTTCTGCCTCCGTATTTATTAAACACGCAGCAGATATTGCGCTTGATTCATATGTTCCGCAGATCAAATTATTAGTGAACAATAGCATTGAGGGGCTGAACTACGATCGAATCAGCGTAGTGATGGTACCCTCATCAGAGGTTCGAGTTGCTACTCAAAACAATCAATTTAAAAGCATTTTGTCGGTTCAGGTCACCAAAGAGACGGCGAATAATCTTATCGCCATTTTGGTGTTCTTGGTAGCGGCACTCATCGGCTCGAATATCGCTACTTTTACATGGTGTCGTAGGAACACGAAGCGTGGTTAAACCAGAAACACCACTCGCGCAGGTACAACACCAGTTTAACTATGCGCCTTGCCAGTACATCCATAGAAGTTGGATAGAGCAAAAGCAGCCTTGGTTACTAAATATCGAAGGCTGGAGAGATAACCCCATGTTTAACCAATGGTGCATAAATGAGTGGGCGTTATCTCCCGTTCCTGAGACGGCTTTTAACAAACCTTGCCATAGCTTGGCGTTGCTCCCAGCGGATGCGTTGAACCAACTCGTATTGATGGTGGGCGGAGCTTTACATTGTGTGGCAATGCGAGGCGTTGTTTTAAAACATCCTAAACAGGTTCTGAACAACGTATTTGGTTTGGAAGGCGCTCGGTTCCTAATTCAAAACGGGCCTATGCTGTTATCCAGCTGGCCGCAAGGCTGGCAGCGTTCGTTACCAGAACTACTGGATGAAAGGTCTGTTGAAGCAAGCATGAGGGCGCTGGGATATTTTTGGATGAGGTTTATTTTGATTAACTCACCGGAAGATGTTGTTCTTCGTTGGCAATTCAAATTAGAAAAGCAACTTAGCGAAAACGCGGAAACAGCTAACTGGTTGGAAGCGGATCAACGAGATCTGGCGTATCGACTCACAAAAAAAATCGCAAAACAGGTTATTCCTCAATGGTTTCATTTGTTGAAATAAAAACAGACAATTTGCAGCTGGCACCTGGCTTAAAGGTGCTGAAAGCGAAAGATTATGCCAGTTATCTGGATTCGCAACACTTAGTTGAAGCCGCGAACTCCAAAGCTGAAAGCATCATTGCTAATGCCCAGCAAGCCTACGAAACCGAAAAACAACGTGGTTATCAAGATGGCCTTGCACAAGCCAAGATTGAAAATGCGCAAACGATGGTTGAAACCTTAGCACGTTGTAATGACTACTATCAGCAAGTCGAAGAAAAAATGACAGGTGTGGTGTTAGAAGCAGTACGCAAGATCATCGATACCTTCGATGATGTCGATACCACGGTGAGTGTAGTTCGAGAAGCGTTGCAACTGGTGAGTAACCAAAAGCAGGTCATTTTACATGTCCACCCAGAGCAGGTTGTTGAGGTGAGAGAAAAGGTGGCTGGAGTATTAAGTGATTTCCCTGAAGTCGGTTACGTTGACGTGGTAGCAGATGCGCGCTTGAAAAATGGAGGCTGCATTTTGGAAACAGAAGTTGGGATCATCGACGCCAGTATTGATGGACAGCTGCATGCGTTAAAGCAAGCTATGGTGAAGCAGCTCAGCGAGCGTAAAATTACGATTCATGAATAAACCTTAAAAACTCAGCACTTGCTGAGTTTTTTCATTTTAATGCCTTTAAACAAAAAAAATCCGACCATTTCTAAAATATTCACTGCCATAAATCCTTAAGAATACACCTAAGAAAGCTGCTTAGTTGATAAGTGTTGCAACCAAGCAGCGCCTCTAAAACAACAAAAATAGGATTATTTAGTCGAATGGCTAATGGATTTATAACTTCTTTACTGACAGATTTTGCCAGCCGCTGCCAATTGGAGCCGTTGGTTTTTGATGAAGATGATTGTTGCCATCTACTCGTTGAGCAAAACACAGCAATCACAATTCGTGCACAAGAAGATCGTGTGACGCTTATCGGGCTGATTTCAGGTGATGAACCGAGTGCTGATATTTTGCATCAACATATGAAAGATGCCTTAACGCAAGGTTCTCCAGCGGTATGCTGGGAGGAAGAGACCGGATATATCGGTTTCATACACCTGCCTCAGCAACTGCTAACTGCATCTTTTTTCGATGAGTCATTTGCGAATTTCATCGAGTGGTTAAAAAGTGCGAATACACAAGAAGTAACCAATAAAACAATCGAAGTACCGGAAACGAATACCACTCATTTTTCCACATTAAGGGTTTAAAGCATGATCAGTTTTGAAAGTGTTAGCGCGTTGCAGGCTGCCATGCCGCAAGCTCGTAACGAGATACTTAACGAAGGTAAGCTGAGTATTGGTGGCAAAGAATACCAAATCAACGCAGCGACCCAAGAATTTACTCGCGCCAATCCTACGAATGGTGCAGTAGCGCGATTTTTTGAAGCGACAGGAAAACTGTTTCGCGAAGGTAGCCCACAATCGGTAGCGAAAGCCCTTACAAAAGCCGTATTTGATAATGAGCAAGGACAAGCTCAGCGTTTACAAGCTGCTTCTTCTGTTGAGCATGGACAAATGTTCTTCAAGGATGGAAGCATAAAAACCGCATCAGATGTCTTAAATGCCTTTGCGAAGTTAGACAGTAAATCAGTTCAGTCGAACTCTGCTGAGCTAAACCAGTTAGCAGAGCGAGCGATGACAGAGGCAATGTTAGAAACCGATTCTGGTAAAAACCTCACATCACTGATTGGCGAAAGTGCAGCGAAGTCGCTTGCTGGACGTGTAGTAAAAGACTACGGCGGTGGTGTATCTGCAGCGCAGAAAAACCCGGCAGGTAGCATTAATCAAATGCAAGCGGTGTTTGATATGGAGGTGATGCATCTTAAATCGGCGCAACGTCATATCGAAGGTCTAGCAAGCACCGATCTAAGCCAAGGTGTATACGCTGAAGGACTGGCAGAGGACGCGTTTAACAAAAGTGGCGTAACCAATAATGTTGAAAGAGCTGCGGCGTGGATCATTAATGCTTCTAACTCTAAAGGAAACGATGCCGAAAATATTACGTCTTTACTGAAAGAATACGCGTCTAATGGTAAAGATTTATTGAATATGGAAAACCTAAAAGAGCTACACGCTCGATTGGTGCCTAATGTTGAGCGTGATTACCGAGGGCCAAATATTTCGGGTGGTACTTTGCCTTCAAGTATTGGCGGTGAGGGCATGTTAAAGCAGCACATTGAAGGCTTTTTGAAAGAGAACCCTGTAGAAGATAAAGACTTAGGTAAACATTTGTTCGCCGGAGTTATCGGGTACCATGGCTTTACCGATGGAAATGGTCGCATGGGGCGCATGCTATACGCGATAGCAGAACTTCGTAACGACTCGTTCAATCCTTTAGCTATGGATGCAGAAAATAGCCTTCACGGTATTAAGTGATTTTTTACTTCTATTTAATTTTTGGAGCGGCGATTGCCGCTCTTTTATTTTCCAGCTTAACCTTAATTTTTCTTCTCAATAAAACGGCTAATAGCAATAAAAATGAGACGTTGAAATAAAGTGTCGGTTTCTATCTCGCCATAAAATCTCTTTTATCCTTATTCGCTTATTTAAATGAGCCGTTATACCCAAGTGGCTTCGCTGAAACAAATATATCGATGTCACTTAGTTATAATAAATTAGACAGGACACAACATGGATACAGGAAAGATTAATATGCTTCTCTCTGAGCTAGGAGAAGTGCTGAACCTTGAGCGCGTGACAGCGTATGACGATCAAATGTGGTCACTGCATTTTGCTGAAAACAACAGTGTCGATGTTCTGCTCGTAGAGGAAAAAGGCGAGTTATTGATTTCCAAAAACCTGCTTATAGAACAAGATGATATTACGTTAGATAAACTTCAAGTTTTACTTGAATACAACTTTTTGTATCGAGAAACAGGTGGTGTGCAGTTTTGTGTGAATCCAACACGCAAAGACGTTGTTCTTCAAGTCGCTATCGCGGCTGGAAGTGAACTCACCAACATTGCTAACTTAATCATTCAGTTGAATGAATTAGTTGATACTTGGGTACAGTTATTTCAAAACAACACGGTTGTAGATTTTAGCCAAACAGACGTACACGCATTTATTCAAGTTTAAGGCATCACACATGGTCAATATTAATACATCGCACATGCACTCGTTGAGTCAGTTAACGTCACATTTGGCGACACAAAATCAAGCTGACGACAAAGAGGTTCGAGCACACAACGGCAAAGATATTTTTGTTAAAGAGGGTGCACCAAAAAATAAAAGTATCAGCGCGCGTATTAGCCACCAGAATAAAGCGAAAGATATTGTAGTGAACCTGCTTACTAAGCAGGGTATTCCTAAAGATGTTGCGAAGCTCATGCTGAAAAATGTGTTGAACGGTGAAAACAAGTTAACGCTTGGGAGCCTGAAAAATCTTGAGAGATTGTCGTCTGGTCCTAGCTCAAATTGGCCAACTGCACAAACGGCAGCCTCTTCTTCCAAAACCAATAAAGCTTCATCGAGTGTCGCGCTTATCAACGAACATAAAGCCAACCTTCAAAAGCTTGGTGATTTTGCCTGTACGGACTTAAATACGTTCGGTGTTAAGGGGTCACAGTTTTATGAAACAAAAGGAAAGCCACGACTAAAAGAGCTTCACGCGGATCAAGCGCGAATCATGCAAGATCACAGAGCGACGATGTCCGCAAACGGAGTTCAAGCTGCAGCACAAAGAGGAACCGCACCGCAATTAAGCACTCTACAGAACATTGCTAAGGCAGTACAAACCGCGAAAGCCGGCTGCTGTACTACATTTGCCTTTGCTGCCGCCGCTGAGATGATTCAAGGCATGTCAGGAACACCTGAAAGTGAACCCAAAGTAGAAGTGGTTGCGTTTAAAAAGGGTCATTCAGGTACACACCTTTATGTACTGGTTGGTCGACAAGAGGGGAGCGACATAAAAGATCCATCAACGTGGAGTAAGGATGTGAAAATTGTTGACCCGTGGGCGACATCTGCATTCGGTGCACCAATGTTTGGAGATGCACAACGACCACCTGTTTCGAATATGTTCCCGCCAACAGAAGTCATTTTTGATAGCCATAAACTGGGTTAGTCACTCTGCAAAAGAAGTGAGCAAATACACCATGCTAAGCATCTAACCTTTATTGAAAGAGCAGCTCTGAGCTGCTCTTTTTTATTACTCTGGCAACTCGTTTTTAGAGCGAGGTTTCTGCGGAAAACCTCACAATGAAGGCGAAAAAGTGACAAAAATAAAGCCATTACCGACATCGTTCAATCTGCAATCGTTGTTCAATAGAGTTATTGAAACAAAAGGAAAAAGTTATGAACACGATTCAACAACTGCTCTTGGAGTTTTGCCAACTCAATGAGTTGCCCGAACTGAATTTTGAAGAAAATGAACGTTGTCAGCTACTGGTCGATGATCGCTACATGTTGTATTTCATCGCGACAGATACGGATGATTTGATGTTGTCTGTAACGTTCGGAGGGTTAGAAAAATCCGGTGAACAACGACTAAAAGGTTTAGAGCTTCTTGCTCATGCTAACTATCAAGGAATAGGTAGTGGCAGCCTCGCACTTGCTTTGGCTCCAAACGGTCGACAGCTTGTCTTAGCAGGACGTAAACCCGTTGAGCATCTAAATACGACGAACCTTACCGCTTGGTTTCACGAAGTTATTGAACAGGCCGAGCTGTGGCAAGCGCGTTTCGCAATGTTGGATCAAGCGATTCCAACCACCTCTAATCATGAACAAGTTCATGTTCAATCACTTCGTGTGTAGGAGAGAAAAATGGTTAATACAACACAAAAAATCAGCCAAAGCCCAGTACCTGATCTAGAACAGTTTCGTGCAGTTGCTGCGCAAAAAGATGACCGAGTGATCAGTAAAAGAGGTGAAGTAAAAGAACCTTCCACATTCCACAAAGGTCATAAGTTTGCTTCTATTCACGAAGGCGTATTGAGAAGCAAATACACTAAGTTTTTCCAAGAAAACATCAAAACTCACCTTGATTTAAAGCAGGCGCTACTTAAGCAAGAAAAACCTGAGGTTGCGCTGTTGGCTTACTCCCTAGTGAGTCCTTCAGGCTATCGCGGTGAGCCACTTACTGAGCGTAAAATCTTAGAAGTTGTCAGCCTATTGGATGAAATAAAAGTGAGCAGCGATACGTACCAGCAGCTTAAAAATACGTTTGATTCGATCAGCAAAGATCCGCGTATGCAGGTGAGTTTAGAAGCCCAGTATCCAGGAAAAATGGATGGCTTCGCTGCTGAACTGCTACAGATGGGCAAAGAAAAGCTAAAAGGTTCTGGTGTTAACGCCGTTATTAACTTGGCATTACCTGGCGTTGGCTTATTGATTTCTACAGGTCGAGAGTTGCACAAAGCGGCCGTAAATGGTGATGCTGAGGCTTACCATCATCAGTTAGAACAAATTTCACAGCTGCCAGGGCGAGATCAACGTCTTTCTATGCCGATGCAGCAAACCTTGGCTCAAGGTCATGCGATACTGTCGGCTGAAGGTGGCATTGGAGCTACGTTAGGTATGGCGACGGGGAGCCTGGGCACGTTCGGTGTTAGCTCTGTAGCAACGGTGGGCGTCACACCGATAGCAAAAGAGGCAATCGGTTCTGCGGCAACGACTGCTATCATGAGCGGCGGTGGTTTTGTGGCGAACCAAGCTGGGGCATACGGGTTAAATACGGAAGTAAAAGAGCAACTTATGCAAGGTGAAATGTCTGGTGTTTTACCTAGACTTGAAGTTTCCAATGCAAAAGGAGACTTTACCTTCAGTATGCAAGATCCGGCTTCTGTCCGCGCATTAATGGCGTACCTTGGTCCTAAGGAGAATACTGCAATGACTTCTCCTCAAGCGCCTAAAGAGGCACAAGAGATGGAAGCCGCGCGATTAACACTGAAAAAGATGTTGGGTTCAGAGCCAAGTGAGCACTTGGTTCCTGACGTAGACTCTATCTTGAAGCTAAGCCCAGAGGATGCACCAAGTAAAACCGAGTCTATTGCTAACGGGGCGTTTAAAAAACTGTTAGGAGAAGATTGGGATTGGCTCATGCCAGCTGTTCGAGCGATTGATAAAGGGGAAGCAAGTAAAATAAACGAAAAGTTAACCTACAAGCTCCCCCTAGATGCAGCAAACGGACGAGTTTATCTTGATAAATGCCCAAACCTGAGTGACGTCCAGTTAGATGCGCTAGAAAAATTAGGCTCACCAAGTCAATTGCGATTGATGTACTTGGCAGAAGGCTGGGTGTAATTTCAAATGGTAAAGTAGGGAGTAGGTGCTGCTCCTTACTTTATCTACCGTCAGCGTTCCTTTTTGGGGCTGGCTCATCTCCATTGAATTTAATTTTTCGACTGAAGAAACAAACACACAAGTGTCAACGTTATACCAACCCAACCAATGAGAGAAATTTCTTCCCCAACAATCGCAACTGCTAGTGCTGCTGCGATAACAGGTTCAAATAGCGTGAGTATGCTAGCTCCACTGGCTGTAACAAACCGTAGCCCAAACCCAAAAGCGACGTAACCTAACCCCATTGGAATCAAGGCCATGTAGAGCATGACCGTCGTATTAGTTGATGATGCAAATAGATTATCGCCCGTGATGAAAAGTGTTGGTAGAAGCAAAACTCCACCAATACCAAAAACACTTCCCATGGCCGTTTGCGATTCAATGCCGTGGTCAATCATAGCCTTTACTCCCCATGAGTAGATGGCGTACGTCAGACCTGCCAATAGGCCAAGTAATACACCCCAATGCTTCATATCCTGATCAAATAAGCTATTTGCGGATGACTCAGAAGCCAGCAACAAGGTAATGCCAATGACCCCGATTGCGAAACTCATCATCCAGCGCTTGGTTATGGTCTGATTTCGGCTAAAGAGACACTCTAACAAAGCAGAAAAGAAAGGTGCAGTGGAGATAGAAACAACCGTACCAATAGCCACACCGGCGAATCGCATTGATGAATAAAAAGCCAGTGGGTAGGTGGCTAAGGCGATAATACTAACCAGTAACGTTTTCTTCTTATGTACGACTTTTCGAAAATCTCTCTTCAGTGACTTCGCAGACAGACATGCTTGCATAAATCCACCAATACCCATAGAAAATGCGCCAATGGCGAGAGCACTGACATCCGGTGCCAAGCTGGCAGCGGTGCCCGTCGTTCCCCACAGGGTTGAAGCAAAAAGTATGGATAAAGTTCCTAATTGATAGTCGGTGAAATGTTTTTTTAACACTGTAATTTCTACCTAGTGAATGGTTGTTTTAGGGTAGAAAGAATAAAAGAAAGCGATAGAGGTTTTTGTGCTGAAAAGACGGAATACTTGTTCCAGAAGACTATTTTAGTGACTATCGGGAAAACTCTCTAGGAGACATGCCAAAATGCATTGAAAACCGTCGACTAAACGCGGAAAGGTCACTATAGCCAACTCGTTCAGCTATCAACTGAACTGGAAGGTCTGTATGAGTCAGTAGTGCTTTGGCTTTTTCCATACGTTGTAGTGTAATGTACTTATGGACGCTCATTTTTAGCTGCTCTTTAAAAAGCTTTTTAAACTGCGTCGGACTCAAGCAAGCGGCATTCGCTAATGAGGCAATGGTGAGTGGCTGATCAAGCTGCTCGGCGATCACAGCCTGTACATCTCGAATACGCGAATCCACGGAGCGAGACCGCTTTTGCTGCTCCAGCAACAGATAGAAGGTTGCAACCATTGAGTTTTCAATTTCATCATTAACCTGATACTCAAGTTGCTTTTCGACAAACTGGATAAAGCTCAGTAGAGGCGGGCTAATCGAAAACACAGCCACACTACTATCCATCAAATGAGTGGGCAAAGTGGTCATATCCGCAACAATAAAGCGTGATGACTCTTCGGCATTAAAACCGTGAGCACAACTTTTGGGGATGACTATGCAGTCGCCAACCGCCACCTTTCCGACATAACTATCCATATCAATCTGTATGTTGCCCTGGAGAGGAAGCACGAGTTGATGATAATCACTATGAGTATGTCGGCTCATACGTTTCGTGTAGGAGCGAATGCTTAAGCTAGATTTCATAAAAACAACATACAGTTAAAGGATACCGCATTATAGCGTGGAAAGTATCGAGGTTGAAAGCTGGTCAGTTGTAAGCCCAGATCTTGAGTGGGATGTGGTTTGTTAGTCCGCCTCGGATTCTAACGAGGCCAACCAACGAAGTACTTCGGCGGTTGCTTCAATAAGATCACTTGGGATGTACTGGTCGACGTTGCCGTCCGCGTATAGTGCACGAGCAAGAGGGACTTTTTGCATCACAGGCACACCTTCCTCTTTGGCGATTGCGACCATACGTTTGGCTACCGCATCGGTTTCCATCAAAGTGATGACGGGCAGGGGCGTTTCGCCTTTCTTGTAATAAAGGCCAACCGCGATATGTGTTGGGTTTGTAACTAATACATTAGAACGTTTAACGTTTTCGCGTTGATTGGAGGCTTGTAGCTCTTGGTGCAACTGACGACGTTTGCTTTTTATTTCTGGACTGCCTTCCATCTCTTTGTATTCGCGTTTCACTTCGTCCTTGCTCATTTTGAGCTTTTTCGTGTGATCAAATTTCTGGTACGCAAAATCTGCGGCAGCGATGACGATGAAGCCTACCGAAGAGATAATCATTAATTGTTTAATCATGACGCCAGTAATGGTCGGGACACATTCTAGCCCACAAGTTGGAATTTGCATTAAAGCGTTGATGTTACCGCGTAATGTCACCCAGATAATGCAGGAAAGAAGAGAGACTTTAAGGATCGACTTGATAAACTCAATCACACTCTTGAGGGAAAAAATGCGTTTGGCCCCTTCGACGGGATTGATCTTTTTGATGTCGGGTTTAACGGACTCACCACTAAATAGGAATCCGAACTGCCCCATATTGGAAAAGATGGCGACGAGTGCAGCAACCAGAATAATCGGAGCGAGTAGATAGGCAATTTCTTTTGCGATGGCGATAGCGACATCGACTAGCGCATCTTGGAAACCCTGATAAGCAAGCTTACTTGGTAGGAGAATAAGCGCTGAGATGTGCGACATGTAATAATCGGCGAACGCAAACAGTACAATTATGAGCGCCAAAATTAATGCAGACGATACGATTTCTTGGCTTTTGGCAACCTGACCTTTCTGTCGAGCATCGCGTAACTTTTTTGCGGTGGGTTGCTCTGTTTTTTCTGCACTCATAAAGAATCCTAAGCGTTATTGCCAAATGGTATTGAGTTGTTCTGCGAATCGGGTAATGCCGTAAAACTGTACTTCAAAGTGATCCATCATTATTCCGAGATACACGATCAGTAAAACACTCGCGATGGCACTTTTTATTGGCATGGCAAGGAAAAAAACATTCAATTGCGGTGCAAAACGACTGATAAGCGCCAGACCAAACTCAGCAAGAAACATTGCCAACACTAGTGGAGCGGACATCAACACACCAAGCCACATAAGCTGTTCAAATTGCGCGTAGAAGAAGCTCACCCATGCGTCGCTAACGGTTGGGAAAAAGTCCACGATCGGCCAAGATGTATAGCTTTTGAATAACGCATAGATAAAAGTGACAAAGCCCCCGCCAGAGAAGAACAGGGTAATCAACGTTTGGGTCAGTAATACCGCTGTTGGTGTGGATTGTGAGCCTAGCGTTGGGTTAAACATACTCGCCATGGCAGCCCCACGTTGGTTGTCGACCAGAAAGCCGGCCGCTTCTATCGCCCAAAAGGGGATAGCAGCAACAAACCCTATCAATAGCCCAATTAATACCTCCTTACCCAAAATCATTATCAGCCAAATGCCGTCGGTTTCTGCGGGCAAGCTTTGCTGATTAATCATCGGAAATATAAACAGTGCGAGTGAGCAAAGCACACCATTTCTCACCATGGTGCCGCCTAACATTTGCTTGCTCAAAATAGGCAAAAAGATGAAGCATGCCATTAACCTAGGTAACGTCAGGCTGTACAAAAATAAAGCCTGGTGTAAGTCGTGATAACTCATCGTATTTGAGGAATTTTATCCATAGCAAGCGAGGCGAAGGCGTGGAGCTCTGCCCCTAGCCATTGCGTTGTGACGAACAGCGTAATAATGACCGCGATAAGCTTGACCACAAAGCCTAACGTTTGTTCTTGGACCTGAGTTAACGCCTGAATAAGCGACACCAATGTACCAACCAATGCTGCGACTAAAATCGGCGGTAATGACAAGTACAACACTAGGGTTAATGCTTGAGTCGTGAAATGAATGATTTCAGCAGAATGCATACTTTCTCCGTGATTAACCGTAACTCAACACTAAGCCGTGGGTGAGCTTTGTCCAGCCGTCAAGCAAGACAAAAAGCAACAATTTGAAGGGGAGGGAAATCGTCATTGGCGATACCATCATCATCCCCATCGCGAGTAGGATATTCGACACAATTAGGTCAATAGCGATGAACGGTAAGTACAACAGAAAGCCAATTTCAAAAGCGCGAGTAAGCTCGCTGACGGTAAATGCGGGCAGTAAGAGCAATAAGCTGTCCGACTCTAAACGGTCTACGTACTTCTGTGGCCACAATGTGCGTGCAGCATCAGTGAAGAATATGGCTTCGGTTTCCCGAATATGCTTTTTCAAAAATTCTCGATAAGGCTGTAAACCGCTTTCAATGAGGCCTTCTACACTTGCAGAATCTTCAAGGGAGATATCATGCTGCTTTACGTAGTCGTAGGTTTCAAACCCGACGGGAGCCATGATGAAAATTGACAGAATGATAGCCAATCCGTAAAGCGCCATATTCGGCGGAATTTGCTGTACACCGAGAGCGTTACGCAACAGTGAGAATACAACGGCGAGTTTCACAAACGACGTCGCCATCATGGCGATAAATGGGATCAGTGCCAGCAGTGCTAAGCTGACAATGAGATTGAGCTCGTCGGGTAACTGGATCATGCTGGCTCCTGCGTGCCACCGAACAGCTCCAGTACGCGCACACCTAAATGTTCGTTAACATTAACCAGTTCACACTCACCAATGATTTTGCCGTTGGCACGCAATGTTACCGGCTTAGATACAGGCTGGTTTAGCTCGAATACGTACCCTGGCTGAAGCTGGTTAAGCTGCTCTAGCGTGATGGTTTGATGGCCGATATCAAACGTGAGTTCCACAGGCAGTTGCTGGTGGTCGGTTAACATTTCTGAAGTGTTTACGTCATTCATATTGGTTTCTTTTTCAATAATGTGAAGAGTTTGGTCATCTAGCTGGCAGCGCCAGAGATTCTGGTTAGATACTTGAAAAATGGCTTGTTGCTTGGCGATGTAACCATCGTCAAAAAAGATGACATCTCCCAGCTCGAGCGAATTAAATTCGCTTAACGTCAAATGGGTCCTTCCAAGACTTAACCACACAGGTAAAGCGAGGTGTCGAGCTTGTAGAGCAGCGCTGTTTGGTAGCGCATCCAACAACACGTCTGATCCTTCGCTAACCCACAAACAAAGAGAGCCGTTAGGCTTATTGAGGGTTAACATTAAAGTATGCTCTTGGGCCTGGCTCGCCTCTAACGGCTGTAGTTGACTAAGAATGGGTAACTGACCAAATAGCGCTTTGATTGCCTCACTATGCGGTTCTATCTGTGAGCTCAAAAGTGCTAACTGGAGGGAGTTAGGCAGGGACTCAAACGCAGTAGCATTTAAGGTCGATTTCAGCCAATGTTGGAGCTGCGCACGAGAAAAGTCTACTTGTAGGGTTTGCCCTCCAATCAACGTGGTTAAACGGAACCCTTCAAATGAAGGGATTTGAGCAACAGTAATCGATACGCTCTGACCATCAGTCCCTTGGAAGTGGCACTGTTTTGCACAAAGTTGATTGCTGAGCGCGATACTTTCTGCATCCACTTTGGGTATTATTAACGGCGTCATAGGTCATTCTCCGCTTGCCATTCTTCATACACGCTGCGTTGTTGGCGTGAGTGTTGTTGTTCATGTTGTTGTTGATCGAGCTGTTGAGTTTGTTCGCTGATCGCTAAGCGAAGTGGCTGCTCACCGCCGAATCGGTTTAGCCGTTCAGCAAGATCTTGTCTAGCTTGCTGGCTAATAATGGAAAGGGCATGCTCTTGTCGAATCGTCACGCTATACCCTTGAGCGTCCAACTTTATGTGGATTTCACCACCTTTTAATTGCCCTTCACTTAGAAACAGCCGAACCTCTTTGTTGTCCGATGCGGTTGGTAGAGCAACATAGATTTTGTCCACCAATTGCTGGAGTAATTGGTTTACGTCTCGCGTTGGGCTTGGTTGAGCCTGCGAAGCAACACTTTTTAGGATGACATCGCCTTGTGTTACCGCACTTGCAAAGGGTTGAGAAGGCACTTTTTCTTCATCCGTTTTAACGGCGACTAGTGCGCTTTTCGTCACGATTTTTTCAAGAGGCTTGGTTTCAGGCAGGCCACCAGTTTGGTCTGGTCGTTTGCCTGTATTCTGTAGCGGCGGAGTTGCACGCTTATTGTGCGTTTTTTCAGTTTGCTTTTTCGTTAAGCCAACAATGTTAATCCCATATTGAGCGAGCTCTGTCTCTGTCGCACTTTGGGGAAGCAAGCCAGATTCAAGCGTAGAGAGACAATCCGGCGAGGTATGTTTATCCATCGGCGTCGGTTTATCATCTTTCAAATGAGCTTGAGCTTGAAAGTGAGGATCAACACGCTCGGTAGAAGGGGAGCTTAGAACTGTGTCGCCATCGCTTTTTCCATCATTTTTAAGCAATTTATTGTTTTCGCTAATTATTTCTTCGCTATTTGCTGCGTCGTCTTGCGGTTTCTCTATATCTCTCTTAGTGACGACGTCACTTTTACCTTTTAAAGTGGAGGTGTTTTTGTCAGCGTTTGCTTCTTGGTTCGATGAGTTAGGTTTCTTATCTAGACCTTGAGATGTCTTATGCCTTAGCGGTATGTCTTCTTCGCCAGTATGATTTTTTTGGGGATTCGCAACGATAGACTCCTTTCCCTTGCTAGGCTTCTTCCTCATTGCATGCTCGAATTGTGATTGAAGCTCGGCCTCCTTCTCGAGAGGCACTTGTTCCGGCGTTGATTTGTGCAGCGTATTCGATGTTTCAGTTGTTGGGGTAATGCGCATAGTGAACCTTTAGATAATGTCGACAGTGCGAAACTCTTCCTGTTCGAGTTCTTCTTGGTATTGCCTTTCTCGCGATTTTTCCGCGACTTCTTGTTGCTGCAACTGAACGAATTTTTCTTTGGTTTTATGGGCTTGTCGCGCCTCTTTTTGCTTTTCTTTAAGTGCCGAGCGTTCGATTTCAAGCGCTTTTTTTGACTCGGCCACACGTTGTTTAAGTTCGGCTTCTCTCTCTCTTAACAACGCGATTTCTTGTCTTAATGTTTCCAGCTCTTTAAGAACGAGCGTTTGTTGTTTTGCTTTAGCAAAACGTCGCTCTTCTTCTTCCTGGCGCCAAACGTGATAGTCCGCGACAGAACGTTCGGCCTTTTGAACCTGTGCTGCGGCGTTTGACACTCGGTATTCTTGACGCTTGACGGCTTTATCCGCACGGTCAGCGCGAATTTTTTTGATTTCTAATAAGCGTTCTATCATTGTTTCGCCATCCCTTTAAGTTGAGTGATAGCGCCATCAAGATCGCTTGGTTCATGAGTGCCTTGGCGTAAAAAGGCGCGTATATCATCACTTTGTGCAATGGCCATATCCGCTCGGCTATCTGCGCCATGTTGGTATTCGCCAATTTTGATTAGCAGTTCAACTTCTTCATACTTAGCTAACATTTCGCGAATATGAGCAGCAGACGCCTGATGATCGGATTCAACGATTTGATTCATCACTCGGCTTGCTGAGCGAAGTACATCAATGGCGGGATAATGGTTCATTGCCGCAAGTTTGCGCGAGAGAATGATGTGCCCGTCTAGAATTGAGCGAGTTTCATCCGCGACAGGCTCTGTCATGTCGTCACCTTCCACCAACACGGTGTACAGTGCTGTAATTGATCCTTTGTCTGACTGTCCAGCTCGTTCCATCAGCTTTGGCAAAGCGGCAAAAACGGAAGGCGGATAGCCACGTCGTGTTGGTGGCTCGCCTGCGGCTAGTCCAATCTCCCTCTGTGCGCGGGCGAAACGCGTTACAGAATCCATCAGCAGTAGCACGCGTTTACCTTGGTCACGAAAATATTCTGCGATAGAAGTGGCAACAAAAGCGGCTTTGGCGCGCTCCATTGCTGGGCGATCAGAGGTAGCGACCACTAAAACCGATTTGGCCATTCCTTCTTCGCCTAGGTCATGCTCAATAAACTCGCGCACTTCGCGTCCGCGTTCACCAATTAAGGCGAGAACGGTCACGTCAACTTCTGCGGAGCGAATCAGTTTTGCCAGTAGGGTACTTTTACCCCCGCCAGCCGCTGCAAAAATACCCATGCGCTGACCTTCACCACAGGTCAGTAGCCCATCAATGGATCGAACGCCAAGAGAGATTGGCTTTTCAATTAGTTTACGTTGCATTGGTGGTGGCGCATCGCGATAAACAGGATACCAAGCACTTGGTTCCTGACTCTGCGTACCATCGAAAGGACGTCCAAGCCCGTCAAGCGTTGTACCTAACAGGTGGTCGCCAACACCCACTTCGTGCATTTTGCCCATTGGGCTTACTTCTGTATTTGAGGAAATCCCAAACATATTTCCTAACGGGGTGAGCAAAGCGTGATGCTGCTGGAAGCCAACCACTTCCGCTAACAAAGACAGAGTTTGATCGGGATTGCGCAACTCACACAGTTCACCTACACGAACGCCAGGGACGACAGCTTTGATAATGGTGCCGGTGACTTGTGTAACGCGCCCGCGAATTTGGATCAAACGCGTGTGTTTAATCGCAGATTGTTGGATATCAGTGATGTATGAGAAATCGTTCAAGGTAAAAATATGCGCAATGATTGATGCTGAGAGGATAGAAAGTATAAGAATCAATTTATAGTGAATATCAGTCGGGAGTTTTTAGAAAACTGAAAGCGCACTAAAAAAACACGTCTGATTTTGACAGCTTCAACAAAGCGCACTTTCTATAATTCGCCTGTATTGTGCGGAAGGAGTGCAAGTGAATGAGTATTATCAACAATCATATCGCAACAAATCCAAAGTTTGATGCGTCTATCCAAAACGGGTTGGAATCGTCTCGCCCCGACGTTTCACAAAAAGGCAATTATCGCGGTGAAACCGTCCGTGTTCACAATGCTACACAATCACTTTTTGATGCGATGGAAGAACTCACTTCACTCGGTTCCGAAAAAGCAGAGAAAGATCTGACTAAGCGCAAAGTGAAAGACAGTGGTGTTCGAGTTAATGAAGCACATGAACTCGTTTCGGACTATTTAAGAAAAGTCCCTGATCTTGAAAAGAATCAAAAGATCAAAGATTTGGCTACAAAAATGGCGGGAGGAAATATCTCGACCATCGCGCAATTACAAGCCTACTTGAATGGGTTTTCCGAGGAGAAAAGCCATCAATACCTCGCGCTAAAAGCCGTTAAAAAGTTTTTGAGTGCGAGTCCAGAAAGTAAACACCTACTAGCGCTGATTGACCAAGCACTTCTAAGAATCGAGCAAAACCCAGATACATGGTCTCAAATTGATACGGAAATCCGTGTCTCAAATTTTGCTGATGAATATAGCCAAGAGCAAGAGTTTAGCTCTTTGCATCAGCTGCGCGGCTTCTACCGCGATACCGTTCATAGTTATCAAGGGCTCGGCGCTGCTTATCAAGATGTGGTGGCGCGCTTTGGTGAGCAGGAGGTATCGACCGCTGTTGACTTTATGCTGCAAGGCATGAGTGCAGATCTTAGTGTTCAAGGTAGCAGTATCGATTCGGTTAAGTTGCAGTGGTTGATGTCCGATATGCAAAAACTCAAAACTCTAAATACGTTGCAAGATCGTGTGAGTCAGCTGTTCCAAATGTTTAAACCGGAAAGGACGAATTATGGCTTATCAAGTTTCTAATTTGATGGCTGATGTGATTGCGTTGGTAGAGCAGCGATGGGTAAGCAGTGATGAGATATGGAAAGTCGCCAACGCAATGGAATTGACGGCGGTAGAACAAAAAATCGATTTTTTTCGAGAGTTCCATAAGTTAGTTCGCGCAATCCCAATTGACGTATTCGCCGATGAAGAACAACGACAGAATTTAATCCAAGCGGTACAAAAGGCGCTAGACGAAGCCATTGATATAGAAGAAGAGGAAGCGTGGGAAGATGAGTTGGATTGATGCATCCGTCGATGAATTTTGCCGAGGAATGGGGCTCGATGCCGTCGATTTCTCATCAGCTGGACGGGTGCAGCTGGATTTTGAGCAAAGTGGTACGCTGCATATTGAGCGACAGGGTGAGCAGTTATTCTTGATGTTGTCTCGAGCGTTATCTTGGCATCAAACCAGTGACATTATTCAAAGTGCACTGTGTTTGTGTCATGCCGATCAAGGCTGGCCTTTCGAAATTAAAACCGGCTTGTTAGATGAACAAACTCTGGTTTTTTCAGCAAGGCTAAAAGGAGAAGAAGTAACACTTCCGACCTTAGAGCAAGCGTTTACGCTTTTGGCTCGTCTACATAACGATGTGGCAGGCTCATGACTCGAGTCAGCACTTTAAACGTAGGCATCGAAGCCTTTACGCATGTTACTCATAGTGAAGTTAAGGCCGATTTCCCAGAGCGATTTCAATTGCTTCCTGATGGTCAGGCGGTCGCTACACATTTAGAGAAGCTCTATGACCTCCGGCCTTCAGACCAATATCTCATCGCGTTAACTAAGCCCAAGCTGCTGCACTCAGAGTTGTTGCGTCCAGAAAAATACCGTCAACAATTTGATGAAACGTTAGCTCAGCTGCAAGTTCTTGCACAGGATTCAGGCTCCGCTTCTTTTATCAAAGCATCTGAAACGCTACAAAGTACACAACTTGATCAGCGTTACCTCACTATGGCGCTCAATCTCCTTATCCAGGTCTAACCAACATGTTGAGATCCAAAGACATTGAACTCTTACTTGTTCACGCTGCGCTACAAGTTCAATACCAAAAGCCAGAGCATGCCATTTCTATTCTCGATGCGGTTCTAGAAATAGAACCGCAGCACAAAGAGGCGATGCAAACACTTGCTGTGGCGTGTTTACAAAGTGGTCGATATACCCGGGCGATTGAGGTGTGTGAGCACTTATTAAAATCCGACCTTCATCCTGACTCGGCAGGACTCTGGTTTTGTTTAAGCCAAGCGCGTTGGAAACAAAATGACGTCGATGGGGCACGCCAAGCGCACCGACGCTATCTGCAATCTTTAAATAGTGAATCACATGAATAAGTTGATCGATATTCTAAACAAAGTAGGGCAACGCAAAGACATCATGCTTGCGGTGATGTTACTCGCGATCGTCTTTATGATGATATTGCCACTTCCTACCGCACTGGTGGATGTACTGATTGGCACCAACATGAGCATTGCGGTGGTGCTGCTTATGTTAGCGATTTACATCACCACGCCACTTGAGTTCTCTGCATTTCCTGCGGTGCTATTGATCACGACATTGTTTCGTCTGTCTTTATCTATCACGACAACCCGCTTGATCTTGCTACAAGGCGATGCTGGTCAAATCGTTTATACATTCGGTAACTTCGTTGTGGGCGGTAACTTAGTGGTCGGTATTGTTGTGTTCCTGATCATTACCATTGTTCAGTTTATGGTGATCACCAAAGGCTCAGAGAGGGTAGCAGAAGTTAGTGCGCGCTTCTCACTCGATGCGATGCCTGGTAAGCAGATGAGTATTGACGGTGACATGCGTGCCGGAGTAATTGACGTACACGAAGCTAGGCACCGACGATCACTGATTGAAAAAGAAAGCCAAATGTATGGCTCGATGGATGGCGCGATGAAGTTCGTTAAAGGCGACTCCATTGCGGGTCTGGTCATCATTGTGGTCAACATCTTAGGTGGCGTCACGATCGGGGTAACGCAAAAAGGCATGAGTGCTTCTGAAGCACTTGAATTGTTTGCGATTTTGACCGTTGGTGATGGTTTGGTATCGCAGATCCCGGCACTCTTTATCGCGATTACCGCCGGTATTATCGTGACGCGTGTTTCTCATGAAGACTCTTCTGATCTTGGATCGGATATTGGTGGGCAGGTGATTGCTCAGCCACGAGCACTTCTTATTGGTGGTGTGCTTTTGGTGCTGTTCGCACTCATCCCTGGGTTTCCAAAAATCACTTTTCTGGTCTTGGCCGCCGTGGTTGGTGGTGGTGGTTTCTTCCTTTTCTATCAACAGAAAAAACAAGCGGAATCAGATAGCACCGACTTATCAAGCTTTGTTTCGCAAGGGGCCGGTTCGCCAGCAGCGAAGCCAAGCAAACCTACGCCTTCTAGAAACAGTAAAGGTAAGTTAGGTGAGCAAGAAGAGTTCGCCATGACGGTCCCGCTGTTGATTGATCTTGACGCGAGCCTTCAGGAAAGCTTGGAAGCGGTCGCATTAAATGAAGAGCTAGCAAGGGTGAGGCGCGCACTATATCTCGACCTCGGCGTGCCTTTCCCGGGTATCCACCTGCGTTTTAACGAGGGGATGCAAAATGGCGAATATTTAATTCAGTTACAAGAAGTTCCGGTTGCACGAGGACGAATTGTAAAAGACCAACTCTTGGTGACAGAAGGGAATGAGCAGATCGACTTATTAGGCGTGCCTTATGAGCAAGATGAAGATTTTCTACCCGGTATTTCTAGCATTTGGGTGGCACAGAGTTATGAGCAAAAACTCGTAGCCAGTCATGTCGGTTTTCTCACACCCGACAGGATTTTAACGTACCACTTGTCTCATGTTCTTAAGGAGTACGCACAAGACTTTATTGGTATTCAGGAGACGCGTTATCTGTTGGAGCAGATGGAAGGCAGTTATTCGGAGCTCGTTAAAGAGGCCCAGCGTATTGTTCCGTTGCAAAAAATGACGGAAATCTTGCAACGCTTGGTTTCTGAAGACATTTCTATCCGAAACCTTCGCGTGATCTTGGAAGCGATGGTTGAGTGGGGCCAAAAAGAGAAAGATGTTGTACAGCTGACGGAGTACATTCGTTCTAGCTTAAAACGTTACATTTGCTACAAATACGCGAGCGGACAAAACATGTTGCCCGCTTACTTATTGGATCAAAATCTCGAAGACACGATACGCAGCGGTATTCGTCAAACCTCAGCAGGGAGTTACTTGGCGTTAGATCCGTCAGTAACGCAACAATTTGTCAGTGATGTGAAACAGACCATTGGTGACTTAAGCCGCATGCCGAACAAACCTGTGCTAGTTGTGTCTATGGATGTACGCCGATATGTGCGAAAGCTTATTGAATCGGAATACTACGATCTGCCCGTTTTGTCATTTCAAGAACTAACCCAGCAAATCAATATTCAGCCACTTGGAAGGGTGGGGATGTAATGAAAACAAAACTAATACTCTCGCTGGCGCAAGCGGGGATCGAAGTGACGCCATACTTTTGGCAACAAAGTGAAATTCAACTTGGTTATCGAATTGAAGTTGAAGGCTTAGAGCTCGTTTTTCGGGTGGAGGACGGTGAAATCATCATCGTTCTTCTGAAACGCGTTCGTCCAAAATTGGGGTTGAGTAACCCCTTTGCCGGCTTATTTCTCTTGGCTGAACATGCCATTCAACTTTATCCCTCCGATTGGGTCATTCGCGGCAATGTCGATGTGTTACGTGGTAGCAACATGAGCAGCCAGCGATTGGCACAATTCTATCTAAAAGCATGCGGTGCAAGCCATGATGAGCTAGACGACTGGTACTGTTTACGCCTAGCAGATTATAGACCTTTGAAAAAGTTGAAAAAGTAAAAACTCACGACTGTTACTGACAGCACCGATGAGATGACCCGCTTTAAGATAGGAATCAAGATGAAGCAACCGTTTACCGATGCGATTGAGAACGCTGAGCTTGCCATTAGAAAAGCTGAAGACAGAACCGATATTTTTAACGAGCTATTGGAAGGCTTAGGTGTTGGTCCTGTTGCGGGTGATGTTTTACTTGGCGGCATAAAAGCACCAGTAGATACCATGAAACGTGCAGAGCAAGAGCTAATAGACGAAGTCCAACGCCGCCGGCAACAACAAAATCAGCTACAAGGTACGTCAGGTAAACGCAGAAAGCGTCCCACAGTGATGCGCGGCATGATGATTTAGAGGTTTGGAAATGACGAATATGAAAACGACTGGCTCTACGACAGGAGCAACAGACACAGCTGCGAGTAGTGCACCATTACCCACTTTCCAACAAAACTTGATAGAGGCATTTACCCCTGTACTGGGTGAAGCAGAGACTCAGCAACTTGCCTCGATAATCTCTTCATTGCCAACTATCTCGGGACAAACGGAATTACAAAGCATCGCGCTTTATGTTGATACGCTTGAAAACCTAAAAGCGAAAAATAACGCGTTTGCTGGTATATCATTGACCGACACCGCATCTGTTTGGCTAAAGTCGCTACAAAGTGCTAACTCAGATGGCGAATTAACCGCAGCCGAGTTTAATGCTCAAACAAACCAAACGCTATCAAATCAGTTTCAGGCTTGGTTTAGTAAGTTACTGACGGAAAACGTAGATAGCTCGTTATCTACTGAGTTTGTTAGTCAATTTAATCTGGGCACTCAGAGTAACCAAGCGGAGCAGATCGCCAGCCTCTCCGAGACAGGTCTGGCTAATGCCACCAAAGAAATTTCTCTTTTTGTTGCAGAGCTTGCTAATCAAATGGGCTCCCGTGAAGTGAGAGATGCTTCTATTTCTTTTCTTCGCAATGCCTTTAGTAGCTTAGGTTCCGTTAATCTCGCGCAACTGAAGAGCTCGGATTTTCTGTTGACTAAAGAGAGTTTCGCTCTTCAAGTCTCAGCTCAATTAAAAAGTAGTTTTCAAGGCATCGGTATTACTTTAAGCACCGATGACGCAAGTGCGCTAGCTAGCAGAATTACCTGGACTCCTGGTATTTCTAAACAGCAGCTTAAAGAAGCGTTAGATGAAATGGCCGCTCAAGTGAAAGGCCAATATAGCGCAGCTTATGGTGAGGCGAGTGGAACGAACAATCTAAAAGCAGCACTTAACACTGTTATTGGTGGAACTGAGCCTTTGACTCTTTCTAGTCTGTTCGCCAACTTCGCGGTGAGTTTAACAAATATAGAAATCGACGACTTTTACCAGGACAGCGCGATAGCCGATGTCCAAAAGACACAGATAACGGCAGCTCAAGTTAATTTGATCAAAGAAAACACCGAACGAGATATCCGATTACAGTTTGAAAAAATAGTAAAAGGTGAATCTACCGGGGCTTCATTTACTGAGCGATACGAGGCATTGCGCAAGAACTTAGGGGCATTGAAAGAGCGTCTACTCAATATCACCGATAAAGAGAAAGCGGATCGCGAGGTGAGAGCAGAGCACTCTCTAACGGCTCGTGATTTGTTGGCCGTTGTTGAGTCCAGCATTGGAGACCGTTTTGATGAGCAAGTGCTGCTTGCGCTAAATGAGCGTCGTGTTAACCGTTTAGAGAAACGTAATGACCAGAAAGAGGCATTAGAGGATCTCACAATACAGCTTAAAGTTTTTGGTGTTGTGCAATCAAAAATTCACTCTACGCAAAGTGTTGATGGGGTTTATAAACCGGGATATCCAGAAAGTAACTTCAAAGCGAGTGACTTTAACTACAGCAATCAAACGGATTTTGAAGCTTCACCTGAGTACAAGTATTTGACGGATAATAAAATAACAAACCATCGAGACTTCCTTCAAACACAAGGTATTACTATCGGTGATGGTGCGTCGTACCAAGACGAAGAGAAGTCGAAAAAACTGTCTAATTTTTCTAGTTCTGTCAGTGCTAAATCCAAGTTGCTTAACGATGAAGTGCAAATCAAAACCACTGAGCTGAACGACACCAGTTCTCAATACAACTCGACCGTTGAAGCGATGAACAAGTTTGTTCAGAAGTACCACAGTATTTTACAAGAAATCCTACGAGCCATTTAAGGATAACCAACCATGACTAAAACAAACGCGACCGATCCATCTCAAATGCAAGCAGAAGAACTGCTGTCTTTTTTGGAAGAGGGAGGCACGTTAAAAATGTTGCACGATGTGTCTCAGGACACCATCGAACATATTTATGCCGTAGGTTACAACTTTTTCCAATCGGGAAAGATTGAGCAAGCAGCGAAAGTATTTCAATTACTCAGCATGCTTGATCATTATCAGGCGCGATTTTTCATTGGCCTTGGCGCGGCTCGTCAGGAGTTGGGTGAGTATCTGCAGGCAATAGACGCCTACAGCTACGCAGCGCTAGTGGACGTAAATGATCCACGCCCACCTTTTCACTCTGCTGAATGTCACCTGAAACTGGAACAACTGACAGAAGCAGAGAGTGGGTTTTACAGCGCGAAGGAGATGTCTGCCGGAAAATCACAATATGCAGATTTGCATGAGCGTGCAGGCATCATGTTAGAAGCGGTGAGAAATAAAAAGGAGTAATTAGACTATGAGTTCTATTGCACTTGACCGCATCCAGACACAGGTTTATAGCCCTGAATCTGGCCAAGCCACGTTAGATAACGTGCAGAAAACGGCGTCTACAGCGACGCCTTCTGTGACGGTAGAAAACGTGAAGAGTAAAGATGCAGATGTACTGAACACCGGAAAAGTAAAAGTTCAGTTAGATGCACCTAACGCAGCTGTTAGTGACAAAGTGAATGATTTGACGCTAAAAGCCATGGCACAGCTGCAAAAGATCGTCGATACCATTGCAAAATCTCTCCATGCAGTTGCAGACCAAACAGGTTCGATTGCCGTCAAAATCATCGCAGGATCTGCTGATGATTTTGAAGTAGAGCTTGCTGCTATCACGGATAAACTGAAAAGTGCTCAAAACGAGCTGAAAATTCAGGAAGTGAAGGTCGCAAAAGCTAAGCACGAAAAAGAGATGGTGGAAAACCAAGACAAAATCAAAGAATCGGAAGCCGCTGCAAAAGAAGCCCAAAAATCAGGCTTAGCAGCGAAGATCTTTGGTTGGATCAGTGCGGTGGTTTCTATTGTTGTTGGTGCCGTAATGGTGGCAACGGGTGTTGGTGCAGCAGCCGGTGCACTTATGATCGCTGGTGGCGTCATGGGAGCAGTGAGCATGGCGTTGCAAGAGCCAGCCGTTCAAGATGCGCTAAAAGAAGCGGGCGTAAATGTCGATGTGCTAAACAAAGTCGTAATGGCATTAGAAATCGCCGTCGCGGTTATCGGAGCTGTTGTGACGTTTGGTGGTGCAGCTGCTGGCGGTATCGCGAAACTTGCAGCAAAAGGTGCTGGTAAGGTAGCTCAAAAGGTCACGGAAATCGCTACGAAAGCCGCTGCAAACATGGCGAAAGTGGCGGATATGGGCACAAAAGCTGCGACAACAACAGCGAAAGCGATTCGTTATGGCGCAGAAACCGTCGATCTTGCCGTCAACGTGGGTAAAGGCGCAACGGACAGTGTCCATGCTGCTAACAATGCTCACGTGACAGAGATTCAGGCTGATATCACAGACCTTCGAGCCAAAATGACGTTAAGCCAGGCTGTCATTGATAAGCTCAAAGAAGAGATTGGTAAGTTGATGGAAGACTTCCAAGAGCTGATGAGTCTCATCATGCAAATGATTCAAGCGAAAAGTGAAACTATGCAAACGGTGTTAAGCCGTCCTGCAACGGTATAAGGAGTTTATTATGCTAGATAAAGTAGGCGGAACGGGTCGTGGTGAACTATACGGTTTAGGCGACACCATTAAAACCAACAAAGCAGAAAAAGCGCCGGAAACAAAGCTTGAAGCGGGCGCCGTTAAAAGCCAAAGTGAGTCAGGTGTTTCTGGTGCAGCACGCTACCAGTTAGAGACACCTAAAGCTCCTACAGTGAGTAACCAAGCTCAAGTTGTTGCAAACCTAATGAGCGCTCTTGCACCGACGGTGAGCTCATTAATGAGCACAACGATGAAAGCGCTTAACGGTGAGGAGGTGATCAAGTCACCATCAGATGCGGTATCACAATCGTTGACGCTATTAACATTGTTGTATCAAGTATCAAAGCTGAGCCGTGAGCAGCAAGTGCTACAACGTGAAATTGCTGTTGAAGCAAACGTCGCGAGTTTAGAAAGCCAAGCGGCAGAACTAAACAACTCGGCAAGCGCGATGATCGCGATGGCAGTCGTTTCGGGTGTACTAGCGGGTGCTACCGCAATTATTGGTGCCCTTGGTTCTTTCAAAGCAGGGAAAGAAATCAAGAATGAAATGGCGAGCAATAATGTACTTAAAACGCAAAAAGCTGGCTTCGATCAAGCAGAAGAGTTATTAAATAACAATAGCTTGTCTAAAACGCAGCAAGATCAGGTTAAGCGTGCGCACTCACTAGCGAAAGACAATATCGCAGACACGACAGCGCAGCTGACAAGTGGTGGCCGTAAGTTCGATAAGTTGATGAGCTCAAACCAAGCGAAGAACGCGATTCTTCAAGCTTTGGGCCAGATGGCAAACTCAGCATCGAATGTAGAGCAAACCAAAGCGCAAGCGCGCAGCAAAGATGATGAAGTACAAGCGACTCGCGCACAAGCAGCCAAACAGAAAGCCGATGAAAACATTGGTTTCCAAGAAGGCTTATTGAAAGAGCTACGTGACTTGTTCCGATCTATCTCAGATAGCCAGAACCAAGCGTGGCGAGCATCAGTCCCAACGGTGTAACCATCCGTTTCACTAACTACAAAGCGTTGTTTATACAACGCTTTTTTTATGGGATTCAAGTCTAAATGCTATTTATCAGTAGGTTAAGTTGATAAAAAAGTATATATCTATAAATCAACCTCCAAGGATGAGAACTTAAACGTTATCAAATTGTTAACGATTGCTATACTTAAACGGTCATCAACACAAGTAAAAGGGATGTTCAATGTTTAAGTTTAAGCAAATCGCACTTGCGGCTTCTTTGGCTGCACTCACAACAGGCTTTTCTGCGTCTGCGGAGGAAACGTTTGTCACGATTGGTACCGGTGGCGTAACAGGGGTTTATTATCCGACTGGTGGCGCTATTTGTCGCTTGGTTAACAAATCGCGAGAAGATCACGGTATCCGTTGTTCGGTAGAAAGTACTGGGGGATCGATTTATAACATCAACACTATTCGTGCTGGTGAATTGGACCTCGGTATCGCGCAATCAGACTGGCAGTATCATGCTTACAAAGGAACCAGTAAGTTTGAAGAAAGCGGGCCTTTTAAAGAGCTACGCGCCGTATTCTCCGTTCATCCAGAACCGTTTACTGTCGTTGCACGTAAAGACGCGAACATCAAAACTTTTGATGATTTGAAAGGTAAGCGCGTTAACATTGGTAATCCTGGTTCTGGTCAGCGAGGTACTATGGAAGTGCTAATGAACCAGTATGGTTGGAGTAACGACGACTTTAAGCTTGTCTCTGAGTTAAAAGCAGCAGAGCAATCAAAAGCACTTTGTGATAACAAAATTGATGCGATGATTTATACCGTTGGTCACCCAAGTGGAGCGATTAAAGAAGCCACTACGTCGTGTGATAGTAATATCGTAACGGTAGCTGGACCTAATGTAGAAAAACTGGTTGCAGACAACAGCTTCTATCGTGTCGCAAATGTCCCGGGTGGTATGTATCGTGGCACAGATAGTGATGTTCAAACCTTTGGTGTGGGCGCGACGTTTGTTTCTTCTACTGCGGTACCAGAAGATGTGGTTTATAACGTGGTTAAAGCGGTATTTGAAAACTTCGATGATTTCCGCCGTCTCCACCCAGCGTTTGCAAACTTGAAGAAAGAGGAAATGGTAAAAGACGGTTTATCTGCGCCTCTTCACCCAGGAGCGCTCAAATACTACAAAGAAGTAGGGCTGATTAAGTAAGCGTTACTTTCTCTTATTATTGATGTAAAACGCCATCTTTCTCGATCAATGCCACTCGTTTAACCGCGAGTGGCATATTTCTATCTCTCGTCATCCTGTACAGCGACGAAGGAGCGTGATACAGGATCTTCCATCCGAGCACTTTGTGATCAAAATGGTTTCATTAGCCGCTCAGTGTAGTGCTATTAGATTCCTAACCTCGCTGGAGTGACACAAAAAATCGTTAAGCTATCTGCATTAATCTTTCGCGCTGGTGTTTTTGTAGGAGTGTTATCCACTTGTACAAGTTTTGCTTAAACATAAACATCAATGAAAAAGTAGATAGTGATGAGAATAGAAGAAAGAGCAACAAACCCTTTAACATGATTGGGATTCAGTTGACGAGATACACGAGCTGCAAGATACCCACCTACTAACGTACCGACCAAAACAACACTACCTGTGTGCCAGTCAATGGAGCCATTGGCAACAAAAATCACGATAGCAATGAGTGAAACACACGTAGATACGAGCAATTTCAAACCGTTCATTAAATTAATGTCTTGGTGGCCAGCTACTACCAGATAACTCAGAACAATAACCCCTAAACCTGCATTGAAAAAACCACCGTAAGCAGAGACACCAACAAGTAGTAAACCCAACGCGATTGCTCCGAGTATGCCAGCATGTTTGTGCTCTTTCGCGACAGTTTTGATTAGCATTGTTAAACGAGAACCGGTGAGAAAAAGCACGGTGGCAAATAAGAGTAACCAAGGGATAGCTTCCATAAATAGCGATTCTGGCGTGTTGAGCAACAGATATGCTCCGACAGCGCCGCCGACTAAACTGAATGAGACTGTGAACAGCAGTTCATGCTTGTTCTTCATGATCTCTTCTCTGAACCCGACGGCTCCGCTAATGTAACCCGCACATGAAGCATACGTGTTTGTTGCGTTAGCCATAATAGGAGGAACACCAACTGCCAATAGAGCCGGAAAAGTAATAAAGCTTCCGCCTCCCGCTATGGAGTTAATGATCCCACCAATTACGCCAGCAACGAATAAAAGTGCTAGTTCTAAAAGCATAAACAATCCTTGTTATGTTCTTTTTATTGTTAGAGCTTCAGATGCTCTAACCTACATGCTCTAATGTTCTGATATGAGGTTTACTTTACCCGCTCTAAAACAAAATTGTTCAGTTCTGTAACGTTTTTGATGACATGAACGGCTTTAGTTTGAGAGTACCCCTCGAGGCGATACATAAAGTCATCATTCCAGAATGCGGGGCATTGCTGAAGAACTTTGTAGCTTTGTAACGTTCCTTTCAGCACCGAACTACCATCAGGCCAACCTTCAGGTTTTATGAATAGTCCTTTAAGGAGACGTTTCGCCACAAACCAATAGCTTACGGAGTATGGTAGATCAATATAAATGAGAGTATCGGCTGCATCTAAACGAGCGTTGAAAGAGCTGATCGGTCCAAGGCCATCTATAATCCAACGATCTGAGCTTAGTATATTGCTATGGGCTTCATCAAAAACGTTACGCTCAACGGGATCACCGTTTGGTTTATAGACTATTGAATCTAATTGATGAAGAGGAAGACCGGTAGTCGACGCGATTGCTTTACTTACCGTCGATTTTCCACTGCCGGGTTTACCAAAAACTGCTATTTTTTGCATTGTGACCGCCTCCAAGAGAGCTTTTCCCATACGGTAGAGACAGAAAACCCACCGCTATGGGTGGGTTCGATAAATACTGAGCGCATCAAAAAATCCCACCATTCCTATGGAATGATGATAATTCGTTGGTTAAGTTGCGCTAAGTGTGTGTTCATACAATCACCTTCATATAACGACAGTGATTTGTCAATACCATCAGCACAATAAGCGAACGATTTGGAAGGGGGAAGATAAAGCCATCACGATGGATGGCTTTATCTAGGTTGAAAGAGACAGCGATTACTGCTCAACGCTGACTGGCTGTGCTTTAAACTTTTGAATCAGCTTTACGATTAGTGGACTTGCCAATACCAATACAGCTAAAACAGTAAAGGTAAGGGTAACAGGACGCTCCCATAGGAAACTCAGTTCTCCATCTGAAATCATTAATGCGCGGCGTAAGTTCTCTTCCATTAATCCTCCAAGGATGAAGCCCAGCAATAAAGGTGCGAGCGGGAAGTTAGCGAGCCGAAGTGCAATGGCAGCCATAGCCACAATCAGCATCACGAACACATCCATAGTGTTAAAAGAGACCAAATAAACCCCGGTGATTGAGAAGAATAAAATCATCGGTAGAAGCACCGTTCTTGGAACCGCCAAAAGCTTTGAAATATACGGAATCAACGGTAAGTTCAGGATCACAAGTACGATGTTGCCGAAGTACATGGAAATGATCACTGACCAGAACACATCTGGGTGTTCAACAAATAGGCGAGGGCCAGGTTGAATACCATAAGCGATCAGCGCACCGAGCATTATTGCTGTTGTACCAGAGCCCGGAATACCAAGCGTTAATAGCGGTACAAATGAACCACTAGATGCTGCATTGTTCGCAGACTCTGGCGCAACCAAACCACGGATACTGCCTTTACCGAACTCATCCTTTTTCTCTTTAGGTGCGAGGTTGCGCTCCATACCATAGCTTAAAAAAGCAGCAATGGTTGCCCCTGCGCCAGGAAGAACGCCAGTGAAGAAACCTAATATTGAAGAGCGAATTGAAACAGGCGCAACATCTTTGATTTCTTCCTTGGTCACTTTCATTGAGCCAATGTTGCTCAGCTTTTCTTGTTCTTCATCGCTGGTGTCTTTTGATGGTTTAAGGATGCCCATCAGTGTCTCACCCAGTGCGAATGTCGCCATTGCAAGCAACAAGAAGCTAAAGCCATCCATTAAATCCGTTAAACCGAAGGTAAAGCGTTCAACGCCTACGCCTTTATCGATTCCAACTGTAGATAGCATCAAACCAAGAATGGTCATCATCCACGCTTTGATTACCTGACCTTTCCCCGCAAAAGCCGCGACTGCTGATAACCCAAGTAGCATCAACGCAAAATAGTCCGACGATTGGAAGCTAAGGGAGACGCTAGCCAATGCTGGTGCGGCAACAAGCAACATAATGGCAGATAGCGTACCGCCAGTGAAAGACGAATAAGCTGCCAAAGCTAATGCTTTACCTGCCTGGCCTTTTTGAGCCATTGGGTAGCCGTCGAATGCTGTGACCACGGTTGAAGAACAACCCGGCGCGTTAATTAAAATCGACGATGTAGAACCACCAAATACCGCACCGTAATAAACACCCGCCATTAAAATAAGGCCAGAGGAGGGCTCTAGGCCATAAGTAATTGGGATCATCAAAGCAATGGCTGAGATCGGCCCAAGTCCAGGTAACATGCCGATAAATGTACCGACGAAGCAACCAACGATCACCATCATAATGTTCATTGGCATTACTGCGGTGGATAAACCTTGTAGAATTCCATCTAACATAATTCAGTCCTTTCTTTGACTACCAGATGGTGAAAATCAAACCCGGTTCGAGATAGATGTCCAAACCTTGAGTGAGTAATAAGTAGAACGCGATCACGAATGGAAACGACGCGCCAAACAGAACGGGTTTACGTCTTTCCCCGAGCAGATAAAAGCCAGCCAATAAAAAGAAGCCAGTAGCTATCACAAAACCTAGATAAGTCAGGCCCACGCCGTAGAGCGCCATTAAAATTAAAAAGGCAATCAGTAACTTCCAATTGAAGGTCAGCACTGCGCCACTTTGTTTATCTGGTTGTCCTGTCACCAGCAATAGCAAAGAAAGGCCGACACCAACGTAAGTCAGGATGGTTGGCAGAGTACGTGCGGTGAATGGTTCATACTCATCACCTGGAAACAATGGAATCTGCGAGGTTTGATAACCGTAGCAAAGACAGAAAAGTAGAAAGATCATTGCGCCGACGCGGTCACGACAGAGCAAATACTCTTTGGTGAAAAAGTTGGTTGAACGAGGCATATTCAACTCCTAACAAAAGTAAAAAAGACCGCATATGGACGTTAATGAATAAACTAAACCATTAACAATTAAGCATTTCGCTGCTAGTCGAGCCGCTTTGGGTATATAAACAAAGGAGTGTGCATGCCGATTGTCGACAATGTCCATATGCGGTGAAACTTAGAGTGCAAATACAATGGGGAAATACCAACCTACGTTATTCATTGAGGTTGGTATCTGAGGGACCCCAATTCGACAGTTACTTCAGGAAGCCTAACTCGCGCATTAAGTCACCCATCTGTTGCTCTTGATCTTCAAGAAACGCGAAGAATGCTTTATCCGCTTTATAGTTGTCGATCCAACCATTGCGGTCTCGAACGACTTGCCATTCGTCGGTGTTATACATTTTAGTAAATGCGGCATTCCATTCATCTAGCTTTTCTTGGCTTGTGCCTGGTGCTGCAAAGAATCCACGCCAGTTAGCAAAGACAGTTTCATTACCGTATTCGGTGAGAGTTGGAATGTTAGGCGCAGCTTCTAAACGTTTTGGTGCTGTAATCGCTAACACTTTCACTTGCCCAGACTTAGACATTTCGAGTACTTCACCTAACCCTGTAGAGAGCAGTTGTGTTTCGCCTGAAAGTAGGGCAGCCATGGCTTTTCCACCTGCATCATAGGCAATGTAACGAACTTTGCGCGCATCAAAACCTTCACCTTTGAAAGCCGCTGCTATAACCAAATGATCCATAGAACCACGAGCAGAGCCACCAGCAACCTTCACTTTACGAGGGTTTTCTTTAAAAGCTTTAACGACATCTTCCCAAGAGCTGTAAGGAGAATCGGCTGATGTAACAATGGCGCCATAATCGGCAACCGTTGCGGCAACAGGAGTCAAGTCGCGGAAAGATTGTGGGAAGATCCCACTGAGCGAGCGAACGACGATCGGTGTTGAGTTCACCATGAGTGTATCTTCTTGACGATCAGCCGTTTCAATCAAATGTGCGATTGCTTTGCCACCGCCACCACCAGATAGGTTTTGAAATGATACGGTTTCGACGATGTCCGACTTTATTAATACATCACCAGTACCTCGGGCGGTCATGTCCCAACCGCCACCGGCACCTCCAGGGATAAGAAAGTGCATTTTTTCAATATCTGCAGCAAGAGCGTTGAATGAAAATGAAGCTGCGATGATTGAAGCGGCGAGCGTTGGTTTGAGTACCTTTAACATGTTCACGTTCCTTATGTTAGCGACTCTATTTAGTTGAGCCTTATTGTTTTTGCTCAGTTGTCATGCCTTGTAAGCGTTAAAGCTGAACTTGGTGTAAAGGTTAATTAAGTGTTAAATATCTGTCTGTAAAAGAGATATAAAGAGAATATTGAGCATTTCGGTTATTTTGTTCATAAAGTTCACGGCGAGAAGTTGGTGTTAGGTCACGCGGCTTTACGCTTTGGTAGGCCATAATAAAATGACGGAAAATGAACGAGGAAAAGAGAATGAAAGGGACGTGTTTGTGCGGCGCTATTGAAGTGATCGCAGATGCTAAGAATGAAGTGAGTCTATGCCACTGCTCGATGTGTCGAAAATGGTCGAGTGGCGCACTTCATGCTGTGCATTGTGGTCCTAACGTAACCTTTAAGGGGGCCGAGCCAAAGCGTTATCAATCGTCTGACTGGGCGGTGAGAGGTTTTTGTGGCGAATGCGGCACAAACCTTTTCTATCATTTGTTGCCGACAGGTGAGTACATTCTTTCCGCTGGTTTGTTCGATAACCCAGATTTCAAACTCACTTTAGAGATTTTTACCGATGAAAAGCCAGCTTATTATGACCTCAATTCCGCTTCACAAAAGATGACTTCGCAACAAGTCTTTGATCAATTTGTACCTAAAGAATAGTTTTTTATCCGATTATTGTTCGACAGCTGAGCTTTTAGTTTTTAGATCATAAGCTTAAAGGTTTATAAATTGTCGACAATATGAGTTGCCCATTCTTTATACCTGCTAAAAACGGCACTTAATGGGCATTTTGGGCCCATTTAAATTACGACCTTAGTCTAAATTGTCGACAATTTACTTGATTGTCGACACTTTGATCGACTACTTTATATTCAGGTTAAGAAATTGTAGACATTTCGATGTCGGTAACAAGAGTATCTGAATATGAACTCTGAGTTGAAAGCTCGTTATAAAGTGCTGGGTTCTGAGAAAGAACACACCAAATCCGAAACGCTGACCGAAACACTGATTGAAGTCATTGTTAATGGCGACGTGAAGCCTGGCCATAAGATATCAGAGCCTGAGCTAGCAAAGAAATATCAGGTCAGTCGTGGGCCTTTGCGTGAAGCATTGATGCGCCTAGAGGGGCTAGGGCTCATCGAGCGAATTCCTCATGTTGGGGCTAGAGTGACCACTTTTTCTCCGGAAAAGCTGATAGAACTTTATGCCGTTCGAGAAGCATTGGAAGGCATGGCGGCAAGGTTAGCTGCGCGACACATTACGCAAGAAGAGCTCTTAAGCTTGGAAATGCTATTGTCGACACATTCCAAGCATATAGACCAAATGGAAGGCGCGTCTTACTTCCATCAACATGGTGACTTTGATTTTCACTATCGCATCATCCAAGCGAGCAGAAACAGTAAGTTAATATCTCTGCTGTGTGATGAACTCTATCACTTATTACGGATGTATCGTTACCAGTCGCCACGTGCGCAATCTCGCCCGAATGAGGCGCTCACCGAACACAAATTCATTTTGGAAGCCATTCGCAATCGCGATGAAGAGCTTGCAGAAATGTTGATGAGAAGACACATATCAGGAAGTCGAAAGCTCATCCAATCTCAAATTATACATACAGAAAGTTTAGACAAAGACTAGAAGGAATTCGTCATGAGCTTAACACCGGGAGCGAAATTCAGACTCGCCATTGAACAAAATAATCCACTACAAATTGTCGGCACTATAAACCCGTATTGCGCCATGATGGCAAAAAACTTGGGTCACCAAGCGATCTACTTGTCTGGTGGCGGTATCGCAAATGCGTCATACGGATTGCCGGATCTCGGTATCACAACATTAAACGACGTTTTGGTTGATGTTGACCGCATTACTAACGCATGTGATTTGCCTCTTTTGGTTGATATTGACACGGGCTTTGGCGGTGCATTTAACATTGCTCGCACGATCAAAGCGATGGAAAAAGCGGGCGCGGCAGCGGTGCACATGGAAGACCAAGTCGCACAGAAACGTTGTGGTCATCGTCCGAACAAAGCAATAGTCAGCCAGCAAGAGATGGTTGATCGTGTAAAAGCCGCGGTTGATGCACGCAATGATGAAAGTTTCGTGATTATGGCTCGTACTGACGCGTTAGCTGTTGAAGGCATGGACAGCGCAATCGAGCGCGCGATTGCGTGTGTGGAAGCTGGCGCAGACATGATCTTCCCAGAAGCGATGAACAAGCTGGACCAGTACCTTCAGTTTTCAAATGCGCTTGAGCAAGCGACCGGAAAGCACGTTCCTATTCTGGCGAATATTACAGAATTTGGCGCGACACCGCTGTATGGCTGCGATGAGCTAGCGAAAGCAAAAGTGGACATGGTGCTTTATCCATTAAGTGCGTTCCGTGCCATGAACAAAGCTGCTGAAACGGTCTACAAACATTTGCTAGAAGTGGGTAATCAGGAAGCACTGGTTGATTCGATGCAAACACGTAAAGAGTTGTATCAGCACCTGAATTACCACGACTACGAAGACAAACTTGACCAGTTATTCTCTGAAGGGAAATAGCGGGGGAAAAGCAAAAATAAACGGAAGCCTAAGAAAAAGATAATCGGAATTTATCTCATCTAATAACGTGAAATTCGTTTGGCTAAAAACACCCCAGAGAGGGAAAAGTCAGACAGAAAAGGAGTTCAAACAATGTCTCAAACTGCAGAAAAGAAAGCAGAATTAGGTGGCGCAGGCCTTCGTGGTCAAAGCGCAGGAAGCACAGCTTTATGTACTGTCGGAAAAACGGGAACTGGTTTAACTTATCGTGGATACGATATTACTGATCTTGCGAACAACGCACAGTTTGAAGAAGTGGCTCACCTTCTGTTACGCGGTCACTTGCCGAATCAACAAGAACTCGATGCATACAAGACACACCTACTCAGCCTTAGAGGTTTGCCAGCCGAGCTAAAACAAGCTTTAGAGTTAATTCCTGCAAGCGCACACCCAATGGACGTAATGCGCACGGGTTGTTCTGTATTGGGTAACCTAGAGCAGGAAATGAGCTTCGAGGAGCAACTGAAAGCAACCGAACGTATGCTAGCCTTGTTCCCTGCCATCATCTGTTACTGGTACCGCTTTAGTCATGATGGCGTGCGTATCAACACCGAGGATCAGACTGAAGATTGCATCGGTGGTTACTTCTTACGATTACTTACAGACAAAGCGCCATCTGCGCTGCACAAACAAGTGATGCATTGCTCGCTCATTCTTTATGCTGAACATGAGTTTAATGCTTCTACATTCGCAGCACGCGTTTGTGCATCAACGTTGTCAGACATCCATTCTTGTATCACGGCAGCAATCGGTACGCTTCGTGGGCCACTTCACGGTGGTGCGAACGAAGCGGCGATGGAAATGATTGAAGATTGGCAAACGCCCGACGAGGCGGAAGCGAACATCATGAAAATGCTAGCCAATAAAGACAAGATCATGGGCTTCGGTCACGCGATTTATCGTGAAAGTGACCCTCGCAACGCCTTAATAAAACGATGGTCCAAAGAGCTATCGAAACAAGTTGGTGATACTCATCTATATGCGGTTTCTGAGCGTGTTGAATCAGTGATGAAGCGAGAGAAAGGTCTGTTCTGTAATGCGGACTTCTTCCATGCATCGGCTTACCACTTCATGGACATTCCAACCAAACTATTTACCCCAATCTTTGTTATGAGTCGTTTAACGGGCTGGGCTGCACACGTTTATGAACAGCGTGCCAATAACCGTATTATTCGCCCAAGTGCCGATTATACGGGCCCAGATCATCAAGAATGGGTGCCTATCGAGAATCGCTAGCGCGAAGGTCAACGAGGGCATTATATGCTTTGGTTGACCACCTCCTTCCTTTGTCATTCTCTCTAACAGAGGAAGGAGATCCTCTCATCACTGTGTTTCTGGAGCAATGGAAAACCTTGATGAAGGCAAGATGTAAAGACTGAATGGAAGCAAACCATGAACACAAATATTAATACTCAATATCGTAAGCCGCTTCCGGGAACTCAACTGGATTATTTTGATGCACGCGAAGCCGTCAATGCCATTTCTCCTGGAGCCTATGAAACACTCCCTTATACCTCTCGCGTGCTAGCTGAGCAACTGGTCCGCCGCTGTGACCCGAACACATTGACAGATAGCCTGAAACAGTTAATTGAACGCAAACGCGATCTTGATTTTCCTTGGTATCCAGCACGCGTTGTTTGTCATGACATTCTTGGTCAGACCGCTCTAGTCGATTTAGCGGGTCTGCGCGATGCCATTTCAGATCAGGGCGGTGATCCTGCAAAAGTGAACCCAGTGGTTGAGACACAATTGATCGTTGACCACTCTTTAGCGGTTGAACATGCGGGCTTTGACCCTGATGCCTTCGACAAAAACCGCGCGATTGAAGAGCGCCGTAATGAAGACCGATTCCACTTTATTGAGTGGTGTAAAACAGCGTTTGAAAACGTCAGCGTGATTCCAGCTGGGAATGGCATCATGCACCAAATCAACTTGGAAAAAATGTCTCCTGTGGTACAAGCAAAGCAGGGCATTGCCTACCCAGACACCTGTGTGGGTACGGACAGTCACACACCTCACGTAGACGCTCTTGGTGTTATTGCGATAGGTGTCGGTGGTCTGGAAGCAGAAACCGTCATGCTTGGCCGACCATCAATGATGCGTCTACCAGATATTGTCGGTGTCAAACTGACGGGTAAACGTCAACCGGGCATTACCGCAACGGATATTGTCCTCGCGATTACTGAGTTTCTGCGTAATGAGCGTGTGGTATCTTCATATCTTGAATTCTTCGGAGAAGGCGCACGTGATCTAACGATCGGAGACCGCGCAACGATTTCAAACATGACACCAGAATACGGCGCAACAGCTGGCATGTTTTATATTGATGAGCAGACCATCAATTACTTGAAACTAACTGGTCGAGATGAAGAACAAGTTGCTTTAGTAGAAAATTACGCAAAACAAACCGGTCTTTGGGCAGACGATCTTGATAGCGCAGTTTACGAGCGCGTACTTGAGTTCGATTTATCATCAGTTAGCCGTAACTTGGCTGGTCCGTCAAACCCTCATCGTCGTTTACCAACTTCTGAGTTGGCACAGCGCGGCATTTCTGGAGCGTGGGAAGAGAAAGAAGGCGAGTTGCCAGATGGTGCAGTGATCATCGCTGCTATTACCTCATGTACGAATACCAGTAACCCAAGAAACGTGGTTGCTGCTGGCCTTGTGGCGAAGAAAGCCAACGAACTTGGTCTTGTACGTAAACCTTGGGTGAAATCGTCTTTTGCTCCGGGTTCTAAAGTTGCACGCTTGTATCTGGAAGAAGCGGGCTTATTACCAGAGCTAGAGAAGCTTGGCTTTGGCATTGTTGGTTACGCATGTACAACTTGTAACGGTATGAGTGGTGCGCTGGATCCAAAAATCCAACAAGAGATCATCGACCGTGATTTATATGCGACAGCGGTGCTTTCTGGTAACCGTAACTTTGATGGTCGAATCCATCCGTACGCCAAACAAGCTTTTTTGGCTTCACCACCATTGGTTGTCGCTTATGCGCTGGCCGGTACCATTCGTTTTGATATCGAGCGCGATGCACTGGGCACTGACCAACATGGCAAACCAATTTACTTAAATGATTTGTGGCCAAGCGATGAAGAGATCGATGCAGTTGTCGGTACTCATGTTAAACCTGAGCAGTTTAAGCAAGTTTACATTCAGATGTTTAAGCTGAATGATCAAGAGCAAAATCCCAACCCGCTGTACGACTGGCGTCCGATGAGTACCTATATCCGCCGACCACCGTACTGGGAAGGTGCGCTAGCGGGAGAAAGAACATTGTCTGGCATGCGTCCATTGGCGATTCTGGGCGACAACATCACCACTGATCACTTATCACCATCCAACGCGATTCTCGCAAGCAGCGCAGCAGGTGAATACTTAGCGAAAATGGGTGTGCCAGAAGAAGATTTCAACTCTTACGCGACTCACCGTGGTGACCACTTAACGGCGCAACGCGCGACCTTCGCTAACCCAAAGTTGTTCAATGAAATGGTGAAGGAAAACGGCGAAGTCGTGCAGGGATCTCTGGCGCGTGTAGAGCCAGAAGGGCAGGTGGTTCGTATGTGGGAAGCGATTGAAACCTACATGAATCGTAAACAACCATTGATCGTGGTGGCTGGCGCGGATTACGGTCAGGGGTCATCCCGTGACTGGGCAGCAAAAGGCGTTCGACTGGCAGGCGTAGAAGCCATTGTTGCTGAAGGCTTTGAGCGTATTCACCGTACTAACTTGGTTGGCATGGGCGTACTACCACTGCAATTTAAGTCAGGCGTTAACCGCAATACGCTAGAGCTGGATGGTACGGAACTTTACGACGTGGTTGGAGAAATCAAGCCGGGCGCTGATTTAGCGCTGGTTATCACACGCAGCAACGGCGATAAAGTCGATGTTCCGGTTACTTGTCGCTTAGATACCGCTGACGAAGTTCACGTGTACAACGCAGGCGGTGTTCTGCAGCGTTTCGCGCAAGATTTCTTGGCACAATAAGGAGTGCTTATGTCAAATAATACTCCGAATCAAACAAGCCAAATAAAAGTGCCCGCGACGTACATGCGTGGCGGCACGAGTAAAGGTGTCTTTTTCAACCTAGAGGATTTGCCTCAAGAAGCGCAAGTGGCTGGAGCCGCACGTGACAAACTGTTGCTACGCGTTATTGGCAGCCCTGATCCTTACGCGAAGCAAATTGATGGCATGGGGGGCGCGACGTCAAGCACCAGTAAAACAGTGATTGTTTCGCGCAGCAGCAGAGCCGATCACGATGTTGACTACTTATTTGGTCAAGTGTCGATCGACAAACCATTCGTCGATTGGAGCGGTAACTGCGGCAACTTGTCTGCCGCTGTCGGTCCTTTCGCCATTCATGCTGGTCTGATCCCACAAGATCGCATTCCAGAAAATGGCATTGTGACGGTGCGTGTTTGGCAGGTGAACATCAGCAAAACCATCTTGATTCACGTGCCAATCGTCAATGGTTTCGTTCAAGAAACCGGCGAATTTGAGCTCGATGGCGTGACGTTTCCGGCCGCCGAGATTCAAGTCGATTTCGTTGACCCTTCTGATGGCGAAGGAAGTATGTTCCCTACGGGTAACTTAGTTGATGATTTAGTGGTGCCGGATGTGGGTACGTTCAACGCGACCTTTATTAACGCGGGCATACCAACCATTTTTATTGATGCTGAATCGATTGGATATCAGGGCACCGAGCTGCAAGACGATATCAACAACGATGACACAGCATTAGCAATGTTCGAATCCATCCGTGCATATGGCGCGTTAAAAATGGGCCTGATTTCTGATTTAGAAGAAGCTCAAACACGCCAACATACGCCGAAAATAGCGTTTGTTTCTAAACCGAAAAGTTACCTGTCTTCAAGTGGTAAAGCCGTTAATGAGTCGGATATTGATGTGCTCGTTCGCGCGCTGTCGATGGGCAAGCTACATCATGCAATGATGGGAACAGCAGCCGTTGCTATTGCTTCTGCTGCGTGTGTGCCCGGAACGTTAGTGAATTTAGCCGCTGGTGGCGGTGAAAAAGAGTCCGTGACTTTTGGCCACCCGTCAGGAACGTTAAAAGTTGGGGCACAAGCGAAGCAAACTGAGCAGGGCTGGGTGGTGCAAAAAGCCATTATGAGCCGAAGTGCGAGAATACTGATGGAGGGATTTGTGCGTGTACCCTTCTATGTCTTCGATTAAAAGAGACGATCTTTGGATTAAAAGAGCGATCTTTGAGTAGAACGAGAGCAATGTCAGGACATACTGGAGGAAGCAATATGTCTTCATACGAAAAAGAATACTTATGGGCGAAGAATGAACCGGAGAGTTTTTGGCGCGCTCAAGCGGAGAATATCGATTGGTTCGAATCTCCTAAAACTATCTTGAAATCTGATGAAAACGGCATAGAACGTTGGTTTCCAGATGGTGTAATGAATACGTGCTGGTTAGCATTAGATTATCATTGCGAGCAAGGACGCGGTGATAATACTGCACTCATTTATGACTCGCCAGTGACAGGTCGTAAAGCCACGTACACCTATAGCGATCTACGTGACCAAGTAGCAAAAATTGCTGGCATGCTGTCTGCTCAAGGTGTTGAAAAAGGCGACCGAGTCGTTATTTATATGCCGATGATCCCAGAAGCCGCAATGGCGATGCTTGCCTGCGCGCGTTTGGGGGCGATTCATTCCGTAGTATTCGGTGGTTTTGCACCTAATGAGCTTGCTGTACGAATTGAAGATGCAGAGCCGAAAGTGATCATGACGGCGTCGTGCGGGATTGAGATCAACAAAGTCATTCCATACAAACCAATGGTAGACAAAGCCATTATGGACAGCCGTTGGAAGCCTGAGAAAGTGTTTGTTTTCCAACGTCCAGAGTGCGACGCTGAGCTAAACCAAGATAGAGACTTAGATTGGCAGCGAGAGTACAACCAAGCGCTGCCACATGGTTGTGTTCCGGTGTTAGCAACCGAGCCGCTCTACATACTTTATACATCGGGTACGACAGGTAAGCCGAAAGGCGTTGTGCGTGATAACGGTGGTCATGCTGTCGCGATGAAGTACTCCATGAGCGCAATCTATAACATTCCTCAAGATGGCGTCTTTTGGGCGGCATCTGATGTGGGCTGGGTAGTAGGGCACTCTTACATTGTTTACGCTCCACTAATTCACGGTTGCACTACTATCCTATTCGAAGGCAAGCCTGTTCGAACACCGGATCCTGGCGCATTTTGGCGAGTGTGTGATGAATATAAAGTAGATGCGTTGTTCTCTGCACCAACGGCGTTTCGTGCGATTAAGAAAGAGGACCCGGAAGGTGAGCACTTAAAACAGTACGACTTGTCGAATCTGAAAACCATCTTTATGGCGGGAGAACGCCTTGACCCTCCGACACTGGAGTGGGTTCAGAGCAAAGCGGACAAGCCCGTCATTGACCACTGGTGGCAAACCGAGACGGGCTGGGCCATAGCGGGCAACCCGACAGGTGTCGAAATGATGCCAGTTAAAGCTGGTTCTTCGACGAAGCCCATTCCGGGTTATCAGGTCGAGATTCTGAATGAACTTGGAGAGGCTGTCGGGCCTAACCAACAAGGCTTTGTCGCATTAAAACGTCCGCTACCACCAAGTTGTCTGCCAACGGTTTGGCGTAATCATGACCGTTTTGAAACTGGTTATCTTAGCCAATTCCCAGGCTACTACGTGTCAGGTGATGGTGGCTATCTGGATGAAGACGGTTACCTGTTTATTATGGGACGTATTGATGACGTGATTAATGTCGCTGGACACCGATTGTCGACAGGTGAAATGGAAGAAATAGTAGGAGGCCACCCAGCGATTGCAGAATGTGCGGTGGTTGGTATCCACGATGATCTAAAAGGTCAGCTTCCACTTGGCTTTGTGGTACTAAAAGACGGTGTAAAAGTGGATGAGCTAGACCTTGAAGGTGAGCTTGTGGGCAAAGTGCGTAGTGAGATAGGTGCAGTTGCTTGCTTCAAGCATGCGTTGGTTGTAGACCGTTTACCGAAAACACGTTCAGGTAAAATTTTGCGTCGAACTATACGTCAAATAGCTGATGGTGAAAAATACACCGTTCCGTCAACGATTGATGACCCAAGTAGCTTGAACGAAATTGAGCGAGTGCTACGACGCTGAGAAAAACTCAATTCTAACTAACCCCTGATCCTCGAACTCTGTTGGTTGGTTCTGCCTCTGTACGTTTATTAAGTGCAGGGGCCTTTTTGTTGTTCAAACAGTACAAACGTATCGTGAAAGCATTTGTGACTTGCCAATACGACGTTTTCCTCACAAACTACAGCCATTCCATTTTTAGTGACCCTTTGTATGACCACGTTTGCGATTAAACCTGCGTGTTTTAGCGACCTAGAGTTGCTCAACGATCTTATGTTCGAGCTTCATGATGAGCATCATCTTCAATCTCCTGAGCTTTTCAAAACGGCAGAGGAGATAGAACAAGAAAAAAGCATTGCTCGATATATTGACGACCCTGAGTGCCTTGTTTACGTAGCAAAACAAGGAGATGAAATTATTGGCTTTATCTCTGGTCACTTCTGTGAACTTATTTCTACCGTCAGCCAGCCAGTTATGATGGGAAGTGTGGATGAGCTCTATGTGCTGCCTGAATATCGAAAACAAGGTACGGCGCAGGCATTGATTAATAAAATTGAGTCAACGTTCTCTGATTACGGTGCAAAACAGATGTTTGTTGAAGTATGGCATTTTAACCAGGGCGCAATATCTTTGTATGAAAAACAAGGATTTGCACATCATATCCACTATTTAAGAAAACCGCTGAACGAATAATCGTATTTAACTTTAATATTGTGATTTAGGTTCTATCGAATTGAAATCATTCAGTTCGTCAATAGACTTTTCTCTATAAGTTGCTCGCAATGTTAACAAATTGATATGCACCCACATTGGTATCGGCGTTTTTGTCTGCTTGTTTATTAGTAGCACGAGGATCGTGCTTACAAAAACAAGAGGACAATATTTTGAAACTAACAAAATCGTTACTTGCTTTAGCCGTTTTGCCAATGTTCGCAAGTGCTGATGATTTGTCACAGACGCAAAATCATACTATCCAACCCCAGATCGTAGGCGGAGTAACTGCCGACCCACGTGACTGGAAATTCTACACCCAAATTGTTAGTCGTTATGGTAACCGATCATATTGTGGGGCCAGTTATATCGGGAATGGTTACGTCCTGACTGCTGCGCATTGTGTTGAGGGTGATTCTCCGAATCAGATAGCGGTTAAAATCGGTGGCGTTGTTTATAACGGTAGTGACGGTGTTCGTGCAAACGTCAGTGAGATCCATATGCACCCGGCATATCGCCGCGCGACGCTTTCTCATGACCTCGCGGTATTGAAGCTCGACTCTGTGCCTCAAGGTGTTTCTTCAGTTGAGATTGCGAATGGCAGTCTAACGCAATACGCGAGCATCGGAGATTGGCTTAGTGTTGCTGGCTTAGGGCGAACTTCTGAAGGAGGAAGCTCTCCGTCTCGATTGCAAGAGGTTGACGTCCCACTTGTGTCGGATATGACTTGCCGTCAAGCCGGTGGCAACTACACAACGGTTGGAGAAGTGTCATTCTGTGCGGGTATTCCTCAAGGTGGGATAGATTCTTGTCAGGGAGATAGTGGTGGTCCAATCGTCATTAATCGCAGTGGTGTAATTACTCAACTTGGTGTGGTCAGTTGGGGAATAGGTTGTGCTCGTCCTGGTATGTATGGGGTTTATAGCGATATCGCTGCTATGCGCAATTTTGTCGATGGTGTTATCGGAACAGCAACACCACCAAAAGAGAATGTTTCTGTTGGATACACCACCGAACAGACACTGGCATCATTTAATGTTGGGGAGTTACAGCAACATAGCTTTGTTATCCAGAATTCAGGGAACACCACGTTCACTGTGGAAAATGTTCGCGCGTTTGCTTCGGGTGTTACTGATGCAGCTGTTATTGCCAATGATCAGTGCTCTCAGGCGACGTTAGCAATGAATGCAAGTTGTCGTATTGATGTTGAATTTGGTGCTACTCAGAGCGGAGAAGCAAGAGTGGCTTTGAACTTCAACGTTGATAAGACCAGCACACAATACCAAGCGTTAGTATCCGCTCAAGCGAAAACGGTGACAACGCCTCCCACAGATAGCTGTAAAACTGTATGGCAAGCCAGCTTAGTGTATCTCAAAGGAGATACGGTTACTTGGAATGGTAAAGTTTGGCAAGCGCAGTGGTGGACTCAAGGTGATAATCCAGCAGACTCAGGGCCTTGGGGTGTTTGGCAAAAAGTCGGCGATGCGAATTGCACGTCTAACTAACGATCGGGCCAGTGAATTTGATTCGTTGACCATGAGATAAGATTCATTCTTGGTTTCAACGATCAGTACATAGTTACCATAACTGGGGTTTATTGTTTGCGAATAATAAGCCCTTTTTTATTGTGTCAACTATGAGAACCCACAAAATGTGTATGACTTTGTCCTGACGTTATCTTTATATAACTGGCAGAATTGCGATCAACATTTTATGTTTTGTCTGATTTTTGTCAGGTTTGCATTAAATTATTCTCCAGTGAGCGTTGAGATCAGGTTTTACGCGATCAACTCAGTTTGGCATAACTCGTTACTTAATTTTTGTCGAAAAAGATAAGATTAACTGCCATGATTCATTGGTTATCATTATGTTTATTTAAGGTCATATTTTGTGTTGAGACAGCTGTTATTACTCATCCTTTGTTTTATTTTGTTACCTGTTTCACCGATTTCTACGGCTAAAGCCACTGCGAGCGAAGTTAAAGGAGCGCTCTGTATTGTTCGCGCTGATGACAAGTTAGTGCTAGTTCATGAAGTATTAACGGATAAGATTTCTCTACCTGGCGGAACCATTATTGATGGTGAGTCTCCACAAGTTGCTGCTCAACGAGAAACGTGGGAAGAAACCGGTATAGTGGTTACGGTTGGAGAGGAGCTTGGCAGAACGGACACTGCGGTTTTTTACGACTGTATATCAGACTCTGACATTATCGCTTTTTCTATGAATAATTCTTTAGGTGGAAATGAACTGCCTATTTGGTTTGCCCCTCATTATGGAGTAGAAGTTGCGTCAGCGATGTTGCTTAGCCCATCTGAATTACCATCATCTTTATATCGTTATCCTGAGCAATGGCCACAAGCCACTCAGTTTTTTGATCAAGCTACCAAGCAATCAGTATCTTATGTGACTCAGTTGATCGAATCCGCGCCTTCATTTCGTCAGGTTGAATTGGCGTGGCTGATAGATTTACAGAGTTGGGTAGGGGCGTTGTCAGAAACGAGTTACGAGGTAGCTAGTCAGATCTCGAAACTCGTTATAGATCTGACAGAACCGACGGTACTACTCTTTCTATTTCCTTTTGCCATGATGCGCTTTGGTAGCCAGTTTGTGTACCGACTCTTTTTCGCAATTAGTGCAACTTCGCTTATGGTGCTTGTCGCTCAACAAGGCTTTTCGTTACCGCGCCCACATGTCTATATACCAATGATGGAGTTAACGCACAGCTTTGGCTTTAGTTTTCCTAGCTTGCCTATCGCTGTGTGGTTTTGTGTGCTGACGTTCTTGTTTCATAGAACCCAGTATTTTGGTTTGAATGGAACAACGGCAGTCTTCGTGTTCATCACTCTTACTGTGGTGTTAGGTAAGTTTTTCCTCGGCAGTGCCTTTATTTTAGATATGTTATTTGGCGCGCTGTTAGGCAGCTTGGTGGCTTGGCATGTTCTTCGACTGGAGACAAATCAAGATGTGAACGTTGATCAAGTTCTAAGCTCAAAAGGCGTCTGGTTCATTATGACTGCGGCAACATCGGTCATCTCCGTCATCTGGCCATTACCTGTGTTTGGTCGCTGGCTAGCAATTTTAATCACTGCATCAGCGTTGGTCATGACATTTAAAGAGTCGAAAGCACATTTAGATACTCGGCAGATGATCTTTGTGACGCTTGCATTGTTGCTTGTTGATCAACTCTATTTGTACTCGGCTAATATCGTATCGTTTAGCGGTTTGTGGTCATTAGTCTTGTCGACGTTACATTATCCATTATTAATGTTGTTATTTATGCTGCTTGCAAGGAAGCTGACTTGTGAAAACCAACCGAGCAAAACGTTGCTAGATTGATGGCTGTATTTGTTATCTATTAGTATTTGAGTAAAAACAAAGCCTTGCATTACAGCAAGGCTTTTACACGTTTAGTCCACGAAAAACGCCGCTTGCCTATCTTGGACGGCTAGGGGTGTTAAACGTAAGAAGCTTAACGCAACAGACATGGCGGAAAGGGCTATGCATTGAGCACGAACTTTTCTATAGCTTTAGCGACACCGTGCTCATCATTACTTGCCGTAATGTAGTCAGCGATTTGCTTGGTTTCTTCCATTGCATTTGCCATCGCGATACCAAGGCCAGCGTATTTCAGCATGTGGTGGTCATTTTCTGCGTCACCCATACAGATAACTTCTTCCGGTTTAATTCCCAGATACTCGGCAATTGCGGCAACACCAATACCTTTGTTGCTCGCAGGGTTAAGAAACTCAAGGAAAAACGGAGCGCTTTGAACAACCGTAAACGCTTCGCGCATTTCAGCTGGCAGTGCTGCTATAACTTCTGTTAGTTTGCTTGGCTCTGCAACCATCATAGCTTTGATGATTGGATGATCGTCTTCTAGTGATTCGAAGTTCATCTCGGTGACATTTAAGCCATTTATCTTTGCTTCAATATCGGTGTAAGGGTTGTGCTCGTTGGTGATTAAACCATGAACTTGACTAAAAGCATGGACGTACGCACCTAGCTCTTCGGCTTTTCGCGCCACCAGTTTTGCAGCTTTACCATCTATGATTTGCTGGTGGATGATGTCGTTTGTGCCTACGTTCTTGACCATCGAACCGTTGTAGTAAAGAACAAAATCTCGATCGGAATGGATATTCAGTTCGTCGAGCTTGTCTTGCATTCCTTCTAATGGGCGACCAGAAGCGAGAACGACAGTAACGCCTGCTTCTCGAGCTTTTGCGATCGCTTGTTTGTTTTCTTCAGAAATGGCTTTATCACTATTGAGTAGCGTGCCATCCATATCTAGTGCGATCAGTTTATACATCATTTCTTACCTTAAAGTTTTTTGGGATCTGTCAGTGAATAAGGCTTGGTTTAACGTTAACCAGAAACCTATATTCATTACGCTATGAAACTACAAAATGGTCTATTTTAACAATTAATTTTTGGTTTAAATTGACCTAGACACGCGTGTCCATTATGGTCTTCGCCTCGAAATGTTATGAGTTGAGTGAGTTCTGCGTTGTATAAGCTAAATGAGATGTTTGAAACCATCCAAGGGGAAGGGGTTTTCACTGGAGTCCCTGCTGTTTTTGTTCGGCTTCAAGAGTGTCCGGTTGGTTGCTCATGGTGCGATACCAAACAAACGTGGTATGCAGATGAGAATGATCAACGTCAAATAGGCGATATTCTGGTGAAAACGGAAGATTCTCCGACGTGGTGTGTTGCATCTGCCGAGAACATCGTAGAGCAATATCAACAGCAAGGCTTTAATGCTAAGCATATCGTGATTACTGGTGGAGAGCCTTGTATTTATGATCTGCGCCCTTTAACAAAGGCGTTTGAAGATATGGGGTGCCAATGCCAAATTGAAACCAGTGGCACATCAGAAGTGATTACTTCAGAAAATACGTGGGTGACAGTGTCACCAAAAGTAGCAATGAAAGGTAAATTACCAGTGCTTAATAGCGCGTTAGAGCGGGCAAATGAGATTAAGCATCCAGTCGGCACCCAGAAAGACATCGACCACCTTGATGAGCTTTTAGCAAATGCGAACGTAGCGGCTGAAACTATCATTGCACTACAACCAATTAGCCAGAAGCTTCGTGCTACGCAATTGTGTATTGATACGTGTATTGCCCGCAATTGGCGTTTGTCTGTTCAAACTCATAAATATTTGAGTATTGCTTAGACGAGAGGCTCGTCATCATTCGAAGTGGCTTTTCTATCTAATCCCGGTTTCGCGAGTAATGCAGTTGGTAGCTTTGCTATGGAATCATTGTCGATGTATCTAAACAATTTATAGCGTTGTAAAAGCTAAGCAGTGTTGGCTGCTGTGGTGTGGTGCTATCTTTGGTTCGACAATCGTTTCGCATTTAATTGATGCCACCAATCTGGCGGCATCAAAATGAAGCTCTGTTGGCTGGAGTTTCACGCTGAGATAAAACGTTTAGAAGCTAACGCAAAAGGTTTTATCCCAGCGCTATTACCGCTAACAAAGACTATTTGCTCGCTAAGTATTCTTCTAAGCCGCTTTGTCGCAGTAGGCACGCTGGGCATTCACCACAGCCTTTACCAACGATTCCGTTGTAACATGTTAAAGTATTGTTTTGGACAAACTCCAACATATTGTGCTTATCAGCTAGAGCCCAGGTCTCGGCTTTAGTAAGCCACATTAAAGGAGTCTTAATGTTGAAGGCTTTATCCATACCTAAATTGCAAGAGAGATTTAGAGAGCGAATAAAGTTGTCTCGGCAGTCAGGGTAACCACTAAAGTCTGTTTCGCAGACTCCCGTAATGATGTCTTGAATGCCAAGCTGGTAAGCATGGATACATGCGTAAGTAAGAAAGAGAATGTTTCTCCCTGGAACGAATGTATTGGGTACGTTAGCGTCGCTTAAGTCATTAGATACCGGAATGTTGTCTCTTGTCAGCGAGCTTATCGCTAACTCATTAATTGATTTTACATCCAGGACTTTGTGGCTTTTGATGTTAAGTTGCTTACCTAATTCGATAGCGATATCTATTTCATCTGAATGACGCTGGCCATAATCAAACGTTATAGCATGAACTTCATCATATGTATTTAATGCATCGATTAAGCAGGTCGTAGAGTCCTGCCCACCGGAAAAAACCACAAGTGCTTTTGTTGTAGCCATGTTGAACCCTTAGTTATGCTCTTTGATTCTTTGGTATTGATACGTATTCTTAGGCGTTTAATCCCAATTACGTACTCGACTTCGTGGCGATTGCGTCCGCAATCAGCTGGGCTGTGCTCTCAAGCACTCTTTGCTTGTCATCATTTGACAGCTTGTGGAGATTCACAGCAAGTTCAGCGGTGATTTCATCTTCACAAAAAAAATAGTTTAGAGGCACGTTTAGCTCATCTGCGATAAGTTTGAGCGTTTTTACGTCGGGAGTATGGCGCTCCCTTTCGTATTGATTCATCCTTGCACTTGCAGAACTATCATCCATGCCGATACGGATGCCCAGTGCTTTTTGGGACAGATTCGCTTGTTTACGCGCATGCTTAAGGCGGGCTGGGAGTGGATTATTAAACAACACTTAATGTTCATACGAAGGACTTGGATGACTAAGATTATCTTAGTTTTTCTGATTTGTGTATACTAAGTAATACTTAGTTATTGCCGAGGTCGCCAAGGCCGTGTATGTATAGCTAAACAAGATTTCGTATCTTTAGGTTGATTAAGTGACGTTGAATCTACTTCTTCAAAAACTGCCGTATGAAGCAGTGGGAGGAGCGAGTAAGGCACGAGAAACCGCAGCGATTTGTAGAGCAGAATTTGCTCTTCACATAAACGTAGTCGTCTAAGTTGAAGAGCAATATTGTTCTTGATGATCAACTATATACTTAAGTAAATAACTGTGTCGCACAATAGATCAGAGCTGCTGCTAAGCTCATATTGATGACTTTGCCATATCTTTGGAATTGCGATTGAAGTAGCTTTCCTGCAACGGCCCAGACTACGTTGCTAAGAAGTGCGATCAAAGCAAGAATGAGGCTAGTCGCTAAGATCCAGTAGATATTCTGAGTGTGGGGCAGTACGAACGTAGAGATAGAGGTAATTCCATAAAGAATGATTTTCACATTAACGAACTGCAAACCGAAACCTGTTAAGAAACTGATACCTTTAGAATTATCCGGTGAAGTTTTGATCTCACTCGTAGCAAGCCCCCAAGCCAACCAAACAATATAAGCTGCTCCAATCCATGTTAGCCAAGGTGTAATCACGGGCAAGAGGCTGATCATGTTATACGTGAAAGCGCCACAAAGTAGCATCAAAACAACATAGCCACAAAACATCCCCGAAATCACTTTTGTTGAGCGTTTTAGTCCATATTGCGTCGCGATGCTGAGCGATAAAATGTTGTTTGGCCCTGGTGTAATTGAAGTAATGATTACGTAAGTAAAAAATGCGGTGTAGATGGCGGTCATCTCTATCTCTCCTGTTTTTACTGCACTATACTTCGCTACAATTGATTAAAAAATCGAATAAATTAAAACTTAGACTTTTAATTTATTGAACTGTTGGTTGTGGAGTCTAGTCATGAATCTAAAACGCTTTCTTACTTTTAAAGCTATTGTTGAAGAAGGATCGTTTCTAAAAGCGTCACAGAAGCTTTATTGCACGCAATCAACCGTCACCTTTCAAATCAAGCAGTTGGAACAAGATCTGTCTTTGCAGCTGTTCGAAAAAATAGGGCGTAAGATGGTTTTGACTCAAGCAGGAGAAAAGATACTGCCTTACGTCTATGAACTGGCGCGAGTGATGGAAAATATTGAGGGAACAGCACAGCAAGAAAACTCGGAGCCGACCGGTGAATTGAAAGTGCTGGTTGCTGAGACTCAACTTGCTTATAAGATGGCTAATGTTTTAAAAGAGTTCAGGATCAGAGCGCCCAATGTTCGACTCTCTCTGCAATCACAAAATTGCTATCAGATTCGAGATGAGTTGATAGCGGATAAAGCTGATTTAGGTGTGTTTTATCGAGTTGGTAATGACGATACGCTCAAGGTCCACGAGTTTGAGCACGAGCCACTGGTATTGGTTGCTTCACCGCTTTTAAAAGGGCTAGATTTAAAGAAGAGAGAGCAACATATTGATTTAGGGTTTATAAGCAATGGCCCTAAGTGCCTTTTTCGACAGATGTTTGAGAGCATTATTCAGGAGCGTGATATTAGCATCGACAACATGATCGAACTTAGCAGTATTAATACGATCAAAAACTGCGTTGAGAGTAATATTGGTATCTCTTATTTACCTCGTTTTACGGTTGAAAAAGAGTTGCAAGAGGGCAGTTTACAAGAGCTTGAGTTCACCGAATTTTCACAGATGATCAAGCCACTTTGTGCTTATCATGCTGGGAAGTGTGTGACGCCGGCGATGGAAGTCTTTATTGATTGTATGCGTAACGAGTATGAACGGTTTTCTACTCAGAGCCGGTGATCTTTAATATGTTCTATCTGACATAGTTTCGTTTTTACTCCTTTTTACTTTTTAAGTGGCTACTTCTAATTTATTGATTTTTATTGCTTTGTTGTGAATCCGACTGTTGTGGGATGATAAATGGGATCTGATGTGAAGAGCTATTTATTGACGGAAAGAGATAAGATATAAAAACGACGGCGTGTGATAACTAGATTAGATAAGGTTACATAATTAACAGTGTAATAAATGCCATTCTTTATGGATTATTTTCAACGAGACTTAATTGTTACGGTTCGTTATTATTAACTCGTTAACGCATCCATTGCTAGGAAGTTAACTTACGCATATTGTTTTTTTCATCATTTGCAGCAAATATAATTTGCTGCTTTTTTTTAGCCAAAAAAGTTCAAAGCTTGAACTACAAGCTCTGAACTCTTATTTATACTTAGTGATTTTCTACTTTAATAAGTAAAACACCGTTTAAAAGTATCGCGTAACCTAGTAACTCTAAGCTTTCTTCAACCAAGTTTTTCACGTCTCTATTGTATGAGTTCCCCATGAACTCGACCCAAAAATCACCATACCCTGCAAATCGTGAGAATAAGAAAACAATAAAAAATCCAATCGTTAATGTCGTGAAGCTAGAATGAGAAATGAAAAGTTTTACCTCATTTTTTATGTTAACTATATTATTAAAACAAAAATAACAGACCGAGACTATTATAATCCAAGCAGGATACTTCCATGAACCGTGAGGGAAATACTGCTCTATGTGGTAGTCTATTTCTCTAACGAATATAACCATAAAAAATGAAGACATTATTACTAATATGTGTTTGAGTTCAAGATATTCCTTAGATTTATACAAACACATTAACGATGAAAAAAGCACAAATGCTATTTGAGTCATTTCTATAAGAGAGTTCTCCGATGTGCTTTTGTCCATTTGTACGCTAAAATAAATCGTTGCTAACGTGTAAATAACCAAAAAAATAAGATAAGATATTTTATATACTAACAAACTAGTGACCGAGGTGTGTTTTTCTTTAATATACATCGTAACTTGTATAGGTGATGGATTTGTTAGTATTATAAATCAAGAATGTTTTATATTTAGTGAATTAAGCGCCATTTAGAATGGAACTTAATTCACCTAACATTAAACTCCTATGAATCTTAAATATTCCTGTTTTAACTTATTGATTTTATTTGATGTTTTATTTGCTGTTAATTTTTGGTTAAATAGAATCACCTAGCTTTTATTGAAATGCTTTTCCCATATTGGTGGTATGCCAATTTCTTCTTGAACGATATCAATGAATGCCCTAACCAATGGTGATTGCTGACGGTGTGAGTACATGGCATAAATATCACCAAAATCTTGAGTTTCATATTCTGGTAAAAGTTGAACTAAATTAGAAGACTCTAGGTTGTTAGGGAGCATAAATTGACCTATAAGTGCTGCGCCCAGACCTGACTTTACGCTTTCAATTATTAGCTCAGCTTCATTGACCATGTATGACCCTGATATTGGGTATGTATCTAAACCATCTGATTTTGCTTTGTCGTAGAATTTAAGTTTATCGACAATAAAATTACCATTTGAATAAATAATAAAAGGTAGCTTAACTAACTCATCAGGCGTTTCTGGGTTACCATGTTTTTCAATTAAATTTCGAGAAGCAATGATTGCAGTCGTATTTTTTGCTAATTTTCTTGCTACCATTGATGAATCCCTCATAGGTCCGATTCGAAAAGCAATATCAAAATTACTTCTAATCACGTCTACATGAAGATCATCTAGCATTAGTTCAACACTTGCTTTTGGGTACTTATGTAAAAACTTCTCTATCGAAGGTTGTAGATAGAGTTTTCCAAATAATGTTGAGCTTGAAATTCGTACTTTCCCTGAAGGCTCAGTCTGAAAGTTCTCCGCTATTTGTTGAGTATCATCAAGGAGTTGAGATATTTGGTCTGCTTTTTCTACTATTTGCTTGCCGACTTGTGTTAATGAAAGAGAGCGAGTCGTTCTGTTTAATAGCCTAACGCCTAAGTGCTCTTCTAACTGCTTGATGTGTTTAGACAAAACAGAGCGGTCGATATTCATCCCATCTGCTGCTTTTGCAAAAGATCCAGCTTTAGAGACTTCTAAAAGCAGGTGTAGTTTATTTGCTAAATCCACAATGTTTATCCACGTTAGATATTAGCGTATTAGTTTCATGTATAACTTCTGCTCTGTCTAGAAATTATTAATATACTTAATAACCAAAAGAAAAGGGAGCAATAGCTCCCTTTAGTATGAATTTAAATGAGTATTTATATTATGGTTATAGTGTTTGACGTTTTTTGTTTCGACTCACTAACATGTAAAAAACAGGTGTGAGTAGTAATCCAAATACCGTTACGCCTACCATACCCGAGAATACAGCAATACCCATTGCTTGTCGCATTTCCGCTCCGGCCCCTGTACCAATCATTAATGGAATAACACCAGCGGTAAATGCAATTGATGTCATTAGAATCGGTCGAAGACGTAAACGACATGCTTCCAAAATCGCTGATAAGGTATCTTGGCCATTGTCTTTAAGTTCTTTAGCGAACTCCACCATCAAGATGGCATTTTTACACGCTAGAGCCACAAGGACAATCAAAGCAATTTGTGTGAATATATTGTTGTCACCACCAATGAACCAAACACCTGCTAGTGCAGAAAAAATGGTCATAGGAACGATCAAAATGATAGCGAATGGTAGTTTTAAACTCTCGTACTGCGAAGCTAGCACCATGAAAACTAACAAAACAACAAGTGGGAATATATACACCATCGTGTTACCAGCCAAAATCTGCTGGTAGGTTACATCAGTCCATTCATAAACCATTCCCTCTGCTAGGTTTTGATCCAGTACTTCCTCAATAGCCGTTTGGGCTTGGTCAGAACTGTAACCAAAAGCAGGACTGCCGTTTAGTTCTGCACTAGGGTAGCCGTTATAGTGCATCACGCGGTCAGGCCCAATCGTGGGTATGATCTCCAGTACAGCGCCGAGAGGAACCATTTGTCCGGCAGCATTTCTTACTTTGTAGTTAAGTATTTGGTCAGGTTCGAGACGATAGTTCATGTCTGCCTGGGCATTCACTTTGTATGTTCTACCAAACATATTGAAGTCATTGACGTATAATGATCCTAAATAAACTTGAAGCGCATCAAAAACCTGCTCTAGAGGAACACCTTGCAGCATCGCTTGTTCACGATCTATTTGGATGTCCATCTGCGGCACTTGTATACGAAATGTGGAATATAATCCCATCAGCTCGGGTCTTGTTGATGCCTCACTTATTACCAAGTTCAATTGCTTGAAGAGCTCATCAAACCCCTTGTTCGCACGGTCTTCGATTTGAAGTTTAAAGCCGCCAGTAGAGCCAAGTCCTTGGATTGGTGGTGGTGGAAAAATCGCAACGAAGGCTTCATCAATGATTGAAAAGCTCTTATTCAAAGATGCAACAATCGCATTTGCTCCGAGAGTTGGATCATTTCGTTTATCGAAGTCCTCAAGCGTAACAAAAACGATGCCACTATTCGGACTGTTAGTAAAACCATTGACCGATAAGCCTGGGAAAGAAATGGTTTGTGCTACGCCAGGTGTTGCCAGCGCGAGGTTTTCCATTTCTTTAATAACGGACTCTGTTCGATCTAAACTTGCTGCATCTGGAAGTTGGGCGATCGCAACTAAATACTGCTTATCTTGTTGAGGAATGAATCCTCCAGGAACAGCTTTGAATAGAGAAACCGTTCCCCCGAGTAACGCAATGTATACCACCACAACAACAAGGCTAAAGCGAATCAGCTTCTTGACCAGAGCTTGATATTGGTTCGAGCTATACTCAAAAATTCTATTGAATGGCGCAAAAACATACTTACCAAAAACCGCATCCAAGAGTTTGGTTAGCCGATCGGGTTTTGCGTTCTTATCTTGTAATAGCAGTGCTGATAAAGCAGGCGATAACGTCAACGAGTTAATTGCTGAAATAATCGTCGAGATCGTAATTGTTAGTGCGAACTGCTTATAAAACTGACCGGATAACCCTGTAATAAAGGTTGTCGGGATAAACACCGCACATAACACTAATGCAATTGCAATAATTGGCCCGGTAACTTCGGTCATTGCTTGTTTCGTTGCTTCTAGTGGTGCAAGACCATTATGGATGTTCCGTTCCACGTTTTCGACGACGACAATGGCGTCATCGACGACGATGCCTATGGCGAGAACAAGTCCAAACAACGAAAGTGTGTTAATCGATACTCCGAGCATTTGCATTACAGCGAACGTACCGATTAATGAAACAGGCACCGCAATGATAGGGATGATAGACGCGCGCCATGTTTGCAAAAACAGAATAACTACGACAACAACAAGTACAATTGCCTCTAGCAGAGTATGAACCACCGCGTCTATCGAACCACGAACAAAGACGGTCGGGTCGTAGGCTATTTCATATGAAACTCCAGCTGGAAAGGCTGCTTGTAAACGGTCCATGGTTGAACGAACCTGATTAGATAGCTCAATAGCATTAGCACCAGGGCGTTGGAATACGGGCATCGCCACCGCTGGTTTACCATTTAACAAGGCGCGCAGTGCATAAGAGTTTTGACCTAGCTCTACGCGTGCAACGTCTTTAAGACGTGTCAAAGCCCCTGTTTCGTCAACTTTTACGACAATGTCGTTGAATTCATCAATATTCTCCAAGCGGCCTTTTACGTTCAACAAAACTTGGAATTGGTTTTCATTAGCGGCTGGTTGCGCACCTAATGAGCCTGCTGCCACCTGTTGGTTTTGAGATCGGACGGCGGAGACAACGTCCATTACGGTTAGATTTCTAGAAGCGAGCTCATCTGGATTTAACCACAAGCGCATTGAGTACTCGTCACCACCGAAAAGGCGCACATCACCAACGCCTCCGAGCCGAGCTATCTCATCTTTCAAGTTTAAATTAGCGTAGTTAGCTAAATAACTGACTTCACGGCTAGAATCTGGAGAATATATATGCACAACCATGGTGAGATCAGGAGAGGCTTTTTCGGCAACAACTCCTAACCGTTGGACGGCTTCTGGTAATCGAGGCAAAGCTGTAGTGACGCGGTTTTGAATTTGAACCTGAGCTTTGTCCAAGTCCGTACCCAAAGCAAAGGTTACGGTCAATGTCATTCTGCCGTCACTGGTTGCCTGCGAAAACATATATAACATGTTTTCTGTACCATTAATTTCTTGCTCCAGAGGCGTAGCAACTGTTTCTGCGATTACTTTTGGGTTCGCACCAGGATAGTTTGCTGTAACTACGACTGTAGGAGGGACAACCTCTGGATATTCACTCACAGGCAACTGTAAAAGTGAAATTGCGCCTACTATTAATATCAATAGCGATAACATAGAGGCAAATATGGGTCTTTGAATAAAAAAGTGTGCAAATTTCATTCGGTTGTCTTCTTAGTCTTGAGCTAAACGTTTGTTTGGCAACGATGTTAAGTTTGAAGCCATAATCAATGAAGTATTGCTAATATCTAGCGTGACATTTTTTGGTTTGACTTTGCTATTTGGGCCAACTTTTGCTGGGCCATTTACCGCAATAATTGAGTCGGCGTTCAAGCCATTCTCGATAGCACGAAATGTTCCGTAACGTTCGCCTAAGGTTACGATGCTGTATTGCAACGTATTCTCTTCATTGAGTGTTAATACAAAGCGGTTTTCTAGATCTGTGCCAATAGAACGCTCTGGAACGAGAACTCGTTCAACTGGTTTGGTTGTTGATATCTGAACTCGGCCAAACGATCCCACTTTTAAGTTTGATTTTGTTGCATCGAATACCGCTCGAACCTGCAAAGTACCGGTGTTTTCGTTGATGGAGTTGTCGACAAAGTCAACGCGTCCAAAAAATTCCTGCCCATTTTGTCCAGATAGTTCAAGACGAGTAGGTAAGTTAGAGTCGGCATTGATTGTCGAGAAGTAACGGTTCCAAGTTCGCTCATCGACATCAAAGTATGCATATACCTGATCGTTAGAGACAATGTTTGATATAACGCTTTGATTTGCGTTTACATTGTTTCCTTTAGTAATGAATGCTCTTGAAATAGTGCCGCTAATAGGGGCATATATCTTCGTAAACTCAAGATCTAACTTTGCGGATTCTAACTGAGCACGCAAGGCCATTAGTTCTGCAGAGCGTTGTTTTACTGCGGTATCTCGGGCCTCTGCTTGTTCCGCTGAGATGGCCTTTCGCTTAACAAGTTGAGCGGCTCTCTTTTGTTCGTTTGCTGCTTGCTCTAGCGCAGCTCGAGCACTCTTAACTTGCGCTTCAAGTCGTGAGACCTGAGCTTTGAAGGTTCGATCATCAAGAGTGACGAGTAAGTCGCCTTTGTTGACACTCTGTCCGTCTTTGAACTCTACCGTTTCAATAACTCCGGAAACGCGTGGCATTAAAGAAACTTTCTCTGGTGCTTGAAGCCTTGTTGTAAAGGTGAACCACGATTGAACGGGCTCATAGATGACTTTGGAGACGTCTATCGTAGGTAAGGGAGTATTAGGTTGTTTGGTTATCTCTTCGTCTGCACAAGCAGCTAAAACGGATAAAAGGCCAATGCCGAAAACTTTCTTTAACATTTGTCGCGCCCTAAATGATTCTGTTCATACTAAAAGGAACGGCATTGTATTCATTGTACCTATGGGTAAATAGGCCCTCATCGAACATAGAGTAGTGATAAAAATGCACGATTAAATATTGGTCAAAATGCTCACTTTTTGGTTTGAAAAAGGTCAGTTTAGGGTTTTAAAGACGTGGAGTATTGTTAAATGTAATAAGCCATAATAAATAGGAATAACTAAACAGAAGATAAAGATAGCGACGAAAATTAAAGCGTTTTTAATTCGTGCATTATTTGCAATTCACTGATGCAATTTGAACCATAAAAAATTGAAATTAATTTTGTAAAATCCATTTCCCATCACATAAAGAATAAAAACTAAATAAGGAATTGTGCAGTGGATCTCGCAAGCCAACTTGAATTACTACTGGATGTCTCTGAATACGGAACTTTTGCTAAGGCTGCTGACAGAAATCATATAGATCGTTCAGCTTTGTCAAAACAGATCAAAAAGCTAGAGGATGAATTGGGCTTACGGCTGTTAAACCGTTCCACGCGTTCGCTATCCCTGACCAATGCAGGTGTTGAGATGGTGGCGCAAGCCAAGAAAGTAAGAGAGGTTCTAACCGAAACTCGTAGTATTGCTGCTACATTTCAGGATGAACCGAAGGGTAACTTGAAAATATCAAGCTCCACTTTCTTTGGCAGAGCATACTTAAATCAGGCAGTTAAAGAGTTTATAAAACAGTACCCAAACATTACTGTAGAGCTGCTGCTCGATGATAATCGAGTCGATGTTATCCACGAAGGTTTTGACGTTGTGTTTCGTATCGGACCAATCCGAGAGTCCAACATGATAGTACGTAAGTTGGCAAGCAATAATATGGCACTGGTTGCATCAAAGAGTTTTATTGACAAGTATGGAACTCCGAGCTCTCCAGAAGAGCTTATAAAAATGCCAGCAGTAATATACTCGAATGCTAACTTTAAGGCGGATAAGCTACGTATAGCGCCAAGCCAGTCATCAAGCGACGTTAGAACGTATAATATCAACGGGCAGTACTTCGTGAATGAAACTGAGTTAATGCTCGATGCCGTAAAATCTGATCTAGGGTATGCTTTAATAGGGCAGTTCTTTCTTCAGGAGAGTTTGAGTAAACAAGATCTTGTACAGTTGCTTCCTGATTATAATCTTCCCGCAATAGGGGAAATATATGCAATGTATACTCACCGAAATCAACAACCATTAGCCAAACTGTTCATTGATACTGTTCAAAAAATAATAGGGACGCCTCCTGTTTGGATGGATTATCTCAACTAATATGAGTACTAGGACATAATGTTTTAGATTGAGGGCTTGTTTATATTTATCCATAGAATATGGTTGAATTTGCACTTTAAAAATAATTGCCACTGTTCATAATTTCACTCGATTCAAACAACACAAGTAGTGGTAATTAAATGAAAATGACAAGAACGTCGATCGCAATCGCAGCACTTTTCTCTGCAAGTGCTGCAAATTCAGCCGTAGTTTATGAAGATCAAGAATCAGTGTTAAATATTCATGGCCGAGCGCAAGGGATGTATTATTTCTCTGATGATAAAAATGCTGACGGAGATAATAGCTACATTCGTGTAGGACTTTCAGGTGAGTCTAAAATAAATGAAGATCTTTATGCCTTCGGCTTATATGAGTTGGAATTTAAGTCTAATCGCAGAGATGCTGATGGGATTGAAGATGATGAATTTGATATCCGAAAAGGCTATGTAGGAGTTGGTGCAGATTACGGAACAGTAAGTTATGGACGTCAATACGGTGCGGTCACTTTAGTATCTGACTACACGGATATTTTCCCGGAGTTTGGTAATGAAGCTGCTGGTGTAAGTGCGGATCTATATGGTACCGGTCGCTCCGATTCAGTATTTAAGCTAACGACAAGCTATGAAGGTTTGAATATTCATGTTAGCTATCAGGCTGAAAACGATGAAGTGTCAACAGATGCAGCCTCTTATGGTGCGGCGGCGGACTACAAGTTGCCATATGGCTTCAAAGTTGCGCTTGGTTACAACGAAGGTGAAGGGCAATCGGGTGCAGAAGATGCAGAGCTGCTAACGGGTGCTATTGCATTTGAATACGACAAGTTTTATGCCTCTGTTTTATACAGTGATGGTGAAAACTGGGCTAAAGATGGTTCTGAAAGTAATATTGATTACACCGGTATTGAAGCAGTTGCCACTTATGAAGTAACAGATAAGCTTTGGGCACTAGTTGGCTATAACAATCTAGAGCGTGATGATGAAGACGTCGTCGATTACTACTCACTAGGTGCAGAGTACGATTTGACTTCTAATTTTAAAGCACTAGCAGAATACAGAATTACAGATGTAGACAATGAAGACGATATTCTTGCAATAGCTGCGAGATATTCATTCTAAAAAATTAATAAATATAAAAAGCCTGAAACTATTTTCAGGCTTTTTTATTTATCGGTGTAATTTTATAAGTGCTGATTTTCATCCATATATAATGGATTATATTGATCGTTACTTGTTTAAGTGTTTTGAATATAATGGCTTTGTTAGCTAGTCCACTGCTAGTTTTCATTTTCATATTTTTTGAATGATGATTTTTTTCTTTGGCAACAAGAAGTATCTTGTTGCCTTTTTTTATTTTCACGCTTTATGGTTAATTAAAACAAAAAGAGTTTTTTTATATATTGCTATAAACGAGAAAAATATAACGAAAGTTGTCAATCTTAGATTGAGTTAATCTTCATAAAAAAGTGAACTCAATTTCAAGGGTCTTTTTCATTTAAGTGATGTGGAATCCATATGGCGAACCAAGTGAATGATAAAGCGCCAAACGACGAAATGTATCTCAATGAAGATTGGAAAAATTATTTTTATGTAAACGATAGAGGTAGGGATTGATACTGTTTATGTAAGGAGAGAGCGATTTATGAAAAGCAGTCGTTTCAATGTGATTAGACACCTTTACTTTCTTAAAATAGGAAGGGCTCTAAGAAAGTAAAGGTGCAGATGATTTTTTAGTTTTTACCGCCGTCACTTGTTCTGAAGTGATAATCGAAGTTTATGATTGCACGATATTTAACTTCATCACGGTTAAGTGCGTATTCTTCAACTCTCACCTTACTATCATCGATTGCAATATCACGAGGGAAACCGCTTCCAATGATGTTTAGACGATTTCTAAGTTCATGTTTTGATAGCGTTTGGTATTCATCGGCAAGATCAAACGCAGAGCTATAAGCGGCATCTTTTGTCGTAAAGTCATTGAGAACAACTTTGTTTGTAGAGTGTTCGACATGAATACCAGCAGTAGCAGATAAACTGAATAATAATAGTGATGAGAGCGTCATTAGTTTTTTCATATAGTCACCTTTTTATTTGTATTACAAAGTCAAGATGTCCAACGAATCCTTGTTAATATCTCTCGACAAAGGTGATAGTGCCATTATAGAAATGTGCTGTACATCACATTTGTGACCATTGACTATGGAAGAATTGTCAACAATAAAACTCAAGCACTTTTGACATTACGGTCAATGTGAAAAAGCGAATATCTGTATGGTTTCGTTAATAATTAAACCACTCTCGGAAACGCTGACTATTCAGTCAAAGCGTATGTTTCTTGTCGTTATAGTGACCTGCCTACAACTTAATCACTTAATGCATGCAATTCAATTGCAATGGCTTGGTATAGATTTTCATTCAGATCTTCCAGCTTAGTAACGATCCTACAAATTCTAGTGATTAAAAAGTCATTATTTGTGGTTTTTTATTCTATTGTCGTGTATAAAAAAACTTTACAACAAATGATAAAGGAATATCCATGAAAAAGTTATTGTGTTTTGCTGCACTGGGGTTAGCTGTTTCGACGACGGTTAATGCAGACCCAATTTTAGACGACATCAAAAGTACAGGGGAGCTAAAAGTCTGCTTTGATTCTGGGTATATGCCTTTTGAAATGACAGCAAAAAATGGGCAGTACATTGGGTTTGATATCGATTTGGGTAAGCAAATGGCGCGTGCCATGGATGTTAAGTTTGTGCCGGTAAACACTTCATGGGATGGCATTATCCCAACACTGTTGACTGGTAAGTGTCACATGATTATGGGCGGGATGACTATCACACCTATGCGAAATACTCAGGTGAATTTCGCTGATCCCTATGTGGTTATTGGCCAATCCATTCTCGTAGATCTCAAACATGAAGGTAAAGTGTCTAGTTACCGTGATCTCAATAGTCCAGAATATGTTGTTGCAACTAAGCTTGGGACAACGGGTGAGCAAGCGGTAAAACGATACCTTCCGAAAGCTAAGATAAATCTATACGAAACCCAGTCTGAAGCGGTACTTGAGGTTGCCAACGGAAAGGTAGATGCGTTTGTTTATGACTTTCCTTACAACTCTATTTATGTGGCGGAAAACAAAGGGCAGTTAATGCACTTGGCTAAACCGTTTACTTACGAGCCTTTGGGTTGGGCTGTGCCGCAAGGAAATCCAGATACGCTTAACTTCTTAAACAACTATTTACGTCAAATTAAGGGCGATGGAACTTACGATCGCATTTACGATAAGTGGTTTAACGACGATAAATGGTTAAAGCAAGTTAAGTAATCATTTTGTTATTGTAGAGGAGCGGCTAGCTTCTGGCTCGGTTCATCGCCAACCAAACGGTTCGCGCTGTGAAGCTAACGCTTTTCTTTATTCAAATACCCAACCAACTTTAATCAAAGTCATTCTCGGAATCACATGCAAAATAACTTTAAATCCCTATTGTGGAACGCTGTTTTTGTTCTTGTTTTGCTATCAATTTGCGGTCTTGTCTATCTGTCAGGTAAGCGAATCGATTACAGCTGGAATTGGGAGCGTGTCCTTCCTTATATTGCCACTAACGCTGCTTCATCCATTACCGCGCCTGTCGATGGGAACATCATTCTCGACGAGAATAACCAACTGGCTCTGGAGAGTATTCATGGTGATATTGTTCTTGAACTAAGCCAATATAAGTCTGTGGACGTCTATGAAGGTGATCTTATTTTTGAAGGAGATACCTTAGCAACTATAAAAGAGTGGCGCTTTGGCCCAATTTTAGATGGTGTTGTGACGACCATTAAAATCTCACTCTGGTCACTTATCATTGCTCTAGCGTTGGGCTTAGTTGTCGGACTAATGCGTATATCCAGCAATCCGGCATTAAAAAAGCTGGCGCTTGTGTATGTCGAGGTTATTCGTGGAACGCCTCTTTTAGTACAGATTTTTATCGTTTACTTCTTTATTGGTACTGTGCTTGACCTTGAGCGTTTTACTGCGGGAGTGATAGCGCTCTCCGTGTTTACCGCTGCTTATGTCGCAGAAATTGTGCGGTCAGGAATCCAGTCAATCCCAAGAGGACAAATGGAAGCGGCGCGTTCACTAGGAATGAATTATCCCAAAGCGATGATTTATGTCATTTTACCTCAAGCGTTTAAGCAGACATTACCTCCCTTAGCCGGGCAGTTTATCAACCTGATAAAAGATTCCTCACTCGTCTCCGTGATTTCGATTACTGATCTGACAAAAGCGGGCAGGGAAGTCGTAAGTGGTAGTTTTGCCCCATTTGAAGTTTGGTTTACCGTTGCGGCCCTTTATTTGCTTCTAACTAGTACCTTATCTTGGGCAATACAAACGTTAGAAAAGAAATTGGCAGCAAGTGATTAATGGTGGAGTCATTAATGGAATACATTATTTCAGCAAAAACAATTAATAAAATTTACCCTAATGGCTGCCATGCGCTCAAGGAGGTATCGGTAAATGTAGAAAAAGGGGAAGTGATTGTCATCGTAGGACCGTCAGGTTCTGGTAAGTCAACATTCTTACGGACGATCAATCAATTAGAGACAATAAATAGTGGGTCTATAATCGTAGATGGTATCGATATGTACCACAAATCTACGGATATCAATAAACTACGCGCTGATGTGGGCATGGTATTTCAAGGCTTCAACCTTTTTCCACATAAAACGGCGATAGAGAACGTCATGTTAGCACCTTTAAAGGTTTCTAAACGTGACCCTGAATCGGTGAAGAAAGAAGCAAAAGATTTGCTTTATAAAGTCGGTCTGTCGGAGAGAATGGATAATTATCCTAATCATTTATCAGGTGGACAGCAGCAGCGCGTCGCAATCGCTCGTGCGTTAGCAATGAAGCCCAACATTATGTTGTTTGATGAACCCACATCAGCACTAGACCCTGAAATGGTTGGAGAAGTTCTTGATGTGATGAAAGATTTGGCCAAGGACGGAATGACCATGGTCGTGGTTACTCATGAAATGGGTTTCGCAAAAGAGGTCGCTGATAGGGTGTTGTTTATGGAAGGTGGTGAGCTTTTGGTTTCTGACTCTCCTGAGCGATTTTTTGATAACCCCTCCAATCCTAGATTGCAGAAATTTTTATCTAAGGTCTTATAATAAAAAGAAAATTTGATTGAGGGTTAGCCCCTCAATCACTTCATGCACTATTGTGGCTCGTAACGTTCGCCTCGCCGAGAGACATAGATAATGGGCTTTTTACTCGAAGTTAATGGCGATAACATTAGCTTGGTCCGAATGAAAGGTCTGGTAAATACTAGAGTGTTTAATCAGCCATTAAGTTTTTGTTCACTTTAAACATAACAATTTCATTTTGAATTGATAAAAATTGTGTTTGAATAGAGCTTATGGATGTTTGGCGGTATGGATGTCTAAATGAAGAAAGTAACAATTTTAGATGGTGGCATGGGGCGAGAGTTGAAACGTATTGGCGCCCCTTTTTCTCAGCCGCTTTGGAGTGCACAAGCGCTAATTGAATCACCACAACATGTAAAAATGGCCCATGTGAATTTCATAGACGCTGGCGCAGAGATTATCACTGTCAACAGTTATGCATGTGTCCCATTTCACTTAGGCGAGGAACTCTATGCAAAACGGGGGACTGAGTTAGCAAAATCTGCAGCTAAAATTGCCAGAGATGTAGTCACCAGCTCTAACGATAGAGTGCTCGTTGCGGGCTCTCTTCCTCCTGTAATGGGGTCTTACAGGCCTGAATTATTCGAGCCGAAAAGGGCACTGGAAGTGGCTTCTGAGTTATTTGAAGCTCAAGATCAATATGTTGATATTTGGTTAGCTGAGACCGTGTCTAGCCTCGCTGAAGTTGAAGTTCTATCAATAATTTTAGCCAAAACAGATAAGCCCAATTATATTGCTTTCACCTTAATGGACGAGCCTAACTCTTTGCCTCGTCTTCGCTCAGGGGAATCTCTTAAAGTCGCGGTTAATACGCTGTTGAAAACAAATGTTTCAGGTATCTTTTTCAATTGCTCTATTCCTGAAGTTGTCGAGCAAGCGATCATAGATACACAAGCAGTATTGAGTGAGTCAGGTAGAGAATTGACGATAGGTGTTTTCGCAAATAGCTTTGCTCCGATAAAGCAAGCGCACCAAGCCAACGAGACCATTCAGGAAGTTCGTCATTTCTCTCCGACTGAATATCTTGAGTATGCTAAAAAGTGGCATGCGCAGGGAGCAAGCATTATTGGTGGTTGCTGTGGGATTGAACCACGTCATATTAAATTGCTAGCGACTTGGAGAGACACTCTCGAAAACGCCTAATTTTGGTGAAGCGCAGGGAAGTATGGCAAGAGGTTTTGTTTTTCATTCATCGTTATAGACAAAATAAAGGTCTTTCGTATCTGGCAAAGTAACAAGATGCTTTAACTTGCTCATTACTTTGCCAGTTTGCCTCGAGATCTTTATTAATTATTTTTGGTTCAGATTAACGACAATCTTTCCAACTGTTCTCTGATTTCGCATGTCCAAGAGTGCGTTACCTACATCCTCTAAGCCGATGACCTTCAGTTTCGGTACTTCCAATTCTCCATTTTCTAATAGCTCAGACACTTCCTTTCCGGCATTAACGATACTTGCAAACCCTCTCTCGCCAAAGACATGACCAGAGCCCAAACTTATTTGGTGGAAGCCCAAGCCTTTTAAGAAGGCATCTGGATATTGAGAAGGGTCGACAGTCTTGACGAGCTCCACCATTTCTCCCTCAAAGGTTAACACCGAGGCTGCAATTCGGTCGTTATCACCGCCTACACAATCGAGTGCAACCTCAACGCCATGATTTCCGGTAATGTCCATTACTCGCTGAACTACATCTTCATGATGATAATCAATCATATGGGTTGCTCCTAACGAGGACAAATATGCGTGATTAGCTTCTGAACTAGTAGCAATGATCTGTTCAACACCAAATGTCTTTGCTAACTGAATAGCAAAGCTTCCAACGCCGCCAGCACCTCCGGCGATAAAAATGCTGCTTCGATTTGAAATATCGAGCTTGTCTACCAAAGCGCGATATGCTGTCCAGGCTGCGCAAGGTGTGGATGCTGCCACTTCAACTGAAACCTGAGGGTGCTTTATGAGCGTTCTTGAATCATGGATAGCAAATTCAGCGAATCCACCGTGATGGCGTCTCATGTTTCCGTGATACAACACTTTATCGCCAACCTTCCAATCAACGACCGCATCGCCTACAGAGACTATTTCTCCTGATACGTCTAACCCGCCAACAAAATTGTTATCCATGTTAGTGACCATGTCTGACCAATAATGAATTTTTGCATCGACAGGGTTCAAACCAACAGCGTTAACTTTAACCAATACATCAAATTGGGTTTCTAGTTTTGGTGTAGGTAATTCGGATAAAGAGAAAGTATCGTTATCTCGTTGGTAAGTTATCGCTCTCATAGGTTTCCTCATTATTAAGAATGGTCGAAAGTCATACTAGCTCAGAGCGTGGTGCTGCAATAATTATCGTTTTTTCTTATTTTGATAATTTTAGGTTATGTTTGATAAAAAGGATTCGAGATGCTCTGAAATTATCATCGACAACCAGTCTGCATAGCTAACGACATGTAACTTTATGATAAGTAATGACTAGTTTTATTATTCCATTTTTATGGAAATACTTTGTTGATCTTTTGTTTTGCGACTCTATAATTCCAGAAATGTCGAAATAAAGGCTTGTCTATCAGGTAAGCTTGTTAGCGAAAAATGACGAGGAGAGTAAATGTGAATACAGAAATTATAACTATGGCTAAAGAAGCGCTGGATATGTTTGCGTTTCTAGCAACCGAACTTATCATCTTATTTCTGGCAATTAGCTACATTGTCGGTGTGTTGCAAGATTTTCTAACGCCAGAAAAAATTCAATCTATTCTCAGCTCGAAAAAGGGTAAAGGTTACTTCATTGCTGCGTTGCTAGGTTCGATTACGCCTTTCTGTTCGTGTTCGACCATTCCTTTCTTAAAAGGCTTGTTGCGTGCAAGAGCAGGTTTTGGACCTATGATGGTGTTCCTATTTGCAAGCCCGTTGCTTAACCCAGTGATTATTGGCTTGTTTGTGGTGACTTTTGGTTGGAAAGTTGCGGTATTTTACTTTGCTATTGCGATGTCAGTATCAGTGGTAGCAGGCTATGTACTTGAAAAACTAGGGTTTGAACGTTACGTCAAACCAGAAGCATATCAAGCGGTAGGTTCTTCTTCGTGCGGTACTTCTTGTGGCGATTCAAGCAAGAAAAAAGAAGAAGCGAGACCAGCATCAATCTGTGGTACCAGCGCCTGCAATGAACCTACGCCAGTTGCGGCGAAAACATCTTGCTGTGGTGATGCACCAAAACCTGAACCTAAAGTGGAAGTGTCTTGCTGCTCATCAGACGGTAGTGCAACAGCGACAGTCTTGGAAGAGAAAGAACCTAGCCGCTGGGCACGTATTTGGCAATCAACTTGGAAAGACTTTAAGCAAGTGTTCCCTTATCTCATGATGGGCATTGCGATTGGTTCATTTATCTATGGCTTCATCCCGACGGAGTTCATTGCGGAGTTCGCTGGTGAAGCGAAGTGGTACGCGATTCCGGTCGCAGCAATCATTGGTATTCCATTGTACATCCGTGCAGAGGCGGTCATTCCACTTAGCGCGGCACTAGTACAAAAAGGTATGGCTCTTGGATCTGTTATGGCGCTTATTATTGGTAGTGCTGGCGCAAGTCTTACAGAAGTGATTTTGTTGAAATCAATTTTTAAGAACCAAATGATCGCTGCCTTCCTAATCGTTATCTTAACGATGGCCATGGGAGCGGGTTACTTATATACGTGGGCTTTTTTATAAAAATAACCCTCGGGCGATTGCTCGAGGGCTCTGTTTTTGTCGCCATATAGGGAAAGGGAAGTTTCCTATACCGCGCAGGCAATAAAAAGATAAAGAGGTTACTCGTAAATACTATAGGAGAAATACTTGCTGGCGATGGTTTTATGCTTACCGCTCTGGATCAATTTTTGTATTCCGCTATCGAGTAATGCTTTTAATTCTTTGTCTTGTTTTCTCACTGCTACGCCAATGCCACGGCCGAACCACTTTTCCTCTGTAAACGCTGGTCCAGTAAAGTGATAGCCTTCACCTTGTGCAGTTTCAAGAAAACCAGCACTTAAACCGATTGAGCCGCCAAATACAGCATCTAACCGTCCATTGAGTAGATCGGTAAATGCCTCATCGAACGTACCATAACGACGAATATCAATATCTGGATACAAGGCAGAAAGGTACTTATCACCAATTGTGGCTCTTTGAACTCCAATAGATAAACGATTTAGGCTGCCGTCATCCATGTTGATTTCTCTATCATTTTTCATTACAAAACGAGTCGGTACTTTTGCATAAGGGACGGTGAAATCGACTTTCTTTTCTCGTTCTTCTGTGATTGTCATTGCAGCAATAATCGCATCGTTCTTGCGACTAAGGAGAGAAGGGATGATGCCATCCCAATCCATTTTTGAGATAACGCACTTTACTTCTAACTCTTTGCATAACGCGTTAGCGAGGTCGACTTCAAACCCTTCTAGCTTTCCCTCTTTTGTCGTCCAGCTAAATGGGGGGTAAGCCCCTTCAACAGTGAAGCGAATTTGTTTCCACTCTTTCGCATGGCTGAAAACTGAAAATAAGCTAATAAACAATACGACTATCCATTTCATAAACGTTTCCTTGTAACTATTTGGAAACCAATGTTTAACACAAAGTAAGCAAATATCAATGAAAGTGCATATATGTGTGACCTTTCGCCCGCATTGTGTGAGCGAAAGGTTTTGCGTGTATTACAGCTTATCTTCAATAGTTACGAGGGGAACTCTCGTTGAGACAGCGTGAAGTGCAATGTTGTGAATCATTTCATCGACCGTGGTACAGCTATCCATTAAGATCGAAACATCATACTTGTCCGCAGATTTTGAGATAGCAGTATGTGTCACGCAGTTTTGTGTCATCATTCCGCATACAAGTAACTCCGTTACATTTTTGCTTGCCAATACTTCTTCTAAACGTGTTCCTTCAAAGCTATCTGCGAAGTGCTTTACCACGATTTCGGAATTCGGCGCTAAAGCAAGAACTTCTGGGTGAATATTGGCACCGTCGCTGCCTTCATTGAAGAATGGGGCAATACCCATGGCAGGGTCGGCAATATGCTGAATATGAATCACAGGAATGTTTTGCTCATTGGCTTTAGTTATTGCTCTCTTAACATTGTCTAAAGTCGATTCTGTATTCCATAAAGGAAACTTTCCTTCCGGGAAATAGTCGTTTTGCAAATCAATTACAAGTAGGGCTTTTTGAGTCATTTTATTTTCCTTTTATTGAGGATCATTGCGGTACGAATAATATAAAGACTTTTAGCCACCTTCTTTAGAGTCTAAAATGACACAAAAGAGTCAAAAAGCGACACTTGAAGATAATTGAAAATGAAAATAGCACTCGTTAATTACCCAGATAGCTCGCAAGCCTCCGTATATGGTTTAAGCGAACTCTTCGAGATGGCAAACCGTGCTGCGGCTAAATTGGGCGTTGATGTGCACTTTGAAGTAGAGATATTGGATCACTGGCCAAACACGCACTTCGATGTGAAAACAGCGGTAATGATTCCGCCCAGCGGCAGTGGTCAATATTACTTAGAACCAGAGCCAGAGCTACTCGACTGGTTAAATGTCCAATATAGTAAAGGTGCGATTTTAGCCTCCGCCTGCGCCGGTACTTTTATTCTTGCTCAAACCCAGTTGTTGACCAATAAGTCTTGTACGACACACTGGGGCTTGGCTCCTTCATTAGCGAGTCAGTTTCCCGATATCCACGTAAGACAAGAAGCCATCCTTATTAACGAAGGAACGATCATTACGGCTGGGGGTATGATGTCATGGGTGGATTTAGGTTTGGAGCTGGTTTCCTTATTTGCGTCACCGGCAGTAATGCGCCTGTTAGGCAAAATGTTGGTTATTGATACTGGTCCGAGAGAGCAACGCTTTTATCAACAGTTTACCCCAAACTTCCAACATGGTGATGAGGTAATTGTTCAACTACAGCACTATATAAACGATCATTATCAAGGAAAACTGAGCAATAAAGAGCTTGCAGAGTTGAGTTGTTTAACAGAAAGGACATTGCAGCGACGCTTTAAAAAGGCGACAGGTTTCAATGTTAACCAATACATACAAAGCTTAAGAGTACAAAAAGCTTGTGATTTACTTGAGTCGACAACCCTAACATTTGACGCAATATCATTTAGAGTGGGTTACCAAGATGTGAGCGCGTTCAGGAAAATATTTAATAGGATCGTAGGTTTAACACCGAAGTCGTTCAGATCTCGGTTCTGTTCATGAACGCCAGAAGTAAGATAATGTTGGTATTAAACATTTATAACTCAGAAGCAAACACGCATATTTTTACAAGCTGGCTTAGCGTGATGAAAAGGGATAACAAGCTAAGCCAACCGTAGCGATCTTCTAAGTATTGAGAACTTTTTAGGATGCTTAAAGTGTTCTCAAATTACAACGACTTGTATAGGCCGCTGTTAATCGAAACGCTATGTGATTTCCAAAACCAGTTTCCCAGTATGTTGCTTGCGTGAAAATACTTCTTGCGCTTGACCTATCTGGTTTAAGGGAAATGACTCCGCGACTAAGGGGCGAATTGCGTTCTGTTCGATATAGCGAACCAAGTTACCGAATACTTCTGGTGCCAAAACGGTACAACCAAATAACGCTAGGTCTTTAAGGTAAAGAGTTCTTACATCCAGCTCGACAATTGGGCCGCCTATGGCGCCGGAAACAGCGTATCTTGATCCTGGTTTTAGTATCTGAAGAAATTGTGGCCACTGCTCTCCTGCGACCAGATCAATCACCACGTCAACGCTGTTTTCTCCGAGAGTCGCCGTTAAATTTGCATCGCGAGGGATAACTTGGTTTGCTCCTAATGCAGTGATCTGTTCTTTCTTTTCTGGGCTGGCGATAGCAATGACGTATGCTCCACGCGCCTTCGCCAGTTGGATTGCGGCAGAGCCAACACCGCCGGATGCCCCTGAAATCAGTACGGTATCGCTCGCTGTGACATTAGAGCGGACAAGCATGTTCTCGGCAGTTGAATAAGAACAAGGGAAGGAGGCCAAGTCGATATCCGATAAACTACTATTCACTGCATATGCATGTTCACTGTCAACAACAGTGAACTGAGCAAAGCCACCATCACATTCTGAACCGAAGTACCAAGGCGAGCTAAGTGCTTGACTGTTGAAGCGCGTAATACATGGTTCGATAAGCACACGCTGACCGATTCGTGATGGGCAGATATTCTCACCAACAGCGACGATGGTACCGCATACATCGGCACCTTGGATTCGAGGGAGAGATAGCGCGTCTCCTGACCAACTTGCATCCATGCTATTGGCGTCGTTTTTAGAATACCATGCTGTTCGGGTATTGATGTCGGTGTTATTGACTCCGGCGGCGGCTACTTGGATCAATACATCATCAGGCGAGGGGACTGGCACAGGTATATCATCGCGGTAACGAAGCATATCTGGCCCACCATGACCGATAAGTTGGACGCCTTTCATTACTTTCGGGATTGTGGTCATTGATTGTTCTCCTTCATTAGTTCTAGCAGAGTGTGTTCAGCGGATGCAAAGGCAGCGTGACCGAGAACCGGCCATGCGTTGGATAAACCTTCATGTAACAAGAAGAGTGTGGTTGCGAGGTCTTCTCGCTGACTTAGTTGGAGCATAAGCTGACGGACCGCCAATTTGTGTTGTTTTACTGCTTGATTAATCGATAGATTTTCTGGATAGGCTGCTAATGCATTGATGGACATGCAGCCATTCGGTGCAAACTCCTTCATCCAATCCTCGAGGCGAGTGAATAGGTGTAATACAGCCGGTGTTCCATTGGCAGGGGCGTCTTCGAGCAAAAAACTCAAATACCTTTGATGGCGATGCTCGAGAGCTGCAACAATCATCGCTTCCTTGGAGGGGTAGTATTTGTACAGGGTTCTCAGGCTGACTTCGCAGGCGTTTTTGAGTTGGGGTACGCTAGGCTCGGCGAAGCCATACTGACTGAATGCTTTTTCTAGGCTTGCTGCGATTTTTTCTTTCACTATTTGATACACCAGGTAGAACGTTTGTTTTACCTAAGGGTAGAATAAACTTTCTACCTCAGTCAATGGTGTATTTAAACTCTGTATTGAAAGCCCGACGTAATGCCGGGCTAATTTAAGTGATTTTTATCGATTCGGAACGTGAATCAGTGTGCCGTTGCGTGCTGCTCTCCACGCTTGTCTAGCATTCCGCTGAAACGGGTTAGTAGTAGAGCACCTAATACTACGATCGCGCCAATCCAAGGTGTGTGCATCAGCCCAGCATTGGCCACGATAAGGCCACCGCCCCAAGAACCCAGTGCAATACCTACGTTAAATGCAGCAATGTTGAGACCAGAAGCGACGTCGACTGCATCAGGTGAATGTTTCTCTGCTAGTTTGACAACATAAACTTGAAGTCCTGGAACGTTACCAAAGGCAAAGGCACCCCAGACAAGAATGGTCACTACTGCAGAAGTTGGATTAAATGCTGTGACACTAAACACGAGCAATACCACAATTAGGCCCGAGAAAATCGCTGTCAGAGCTTTGATTGGCCCCATAGAGTCGGCCATCTTTCCGCCCCAGATGTTGCCGAATGCGACTGATACACCATAAACCAACATAATTAGGCTGATAGCGCTAGAGCCAAACCCCGAAACTTCTTCCAAAATAGGAGCCAAGTAAGTGAAAGCTGTGAACGTACCACCGTAACCGAGCGCGGTGATTGCGTACACCAAAAGTAGACGAGGTTGAGTCAAGACTTTTACTTGCGATGACAGCTTGGTTGCTGGTGGTTGTTTCAGATTACTCGGCACTAGCAGAGCGCTTCCTATCAGTGCGATGATTCCAAGGATCGCGACGATTAGGAAGGTTGCCTGCCAACCAAATGTCTGGCCAATCCAGGTGCCAAGTGGCACGCCCGTCACTAGAGCTACGGTGAGACCGGTAAACATAATAGCAATTGCGCTAGCGGCTTTTTCTTTTGACACTAGGCCAGTGGCGATAGTCGAGCCGATCGAAAAGAACACACCGTGTGCAAGTCCGGTCAGTATCCTTGCTGTAACTAGTGTGTTGTATCCAGGTGCTTGCCAGGCTAACAGATTGCCAAGAACAAACAGTGCCATAACAGAAAGCAGAACGTACTTTCTTTTCCAGTTACCAGTCAGCGCTGTTAAAACGGGAGCACCAACCGCAACACCAAGTGCGTAAAGGCTAACTAAAAGACCCGCTGAAGGTAATGATACGTTGAGGTCGGAGGCCATAGTCGGTATCAGACCGACAATTACAAACTCCGTGGTTCCAATAGCAAAGGCGCTCAGCGTCAATGCAAGTAAAGCTAAAGGCATAACAACTCTCTCTTATAATCATTGAATATGAATGGATAAACGAATAGCCCGTTTCCATGTCGTGTATTATTAAAGAGTTATTCGTTGCGAAAAATGGTGTTTATTACAAAATACTTTTGCTATAAATGATGGAAATGCGCAGTTAAGAAAGGGGATGAAATGTTAACCCGATCAGATGAATTAGAGATTCTTGTGGCAGTTGTGGATAGTGGTGGATTTTCTTCCGCTGCTGATGCACTAGGTATTCAAGTCGCTAGGGTATCTCGTGCGGTTAGTAAAGTTGAATCACAGTTGGGGGTAACCTTGCTGAATCGCACGACACGCAGAGTGGAAGTTACTGAGGAAGGGCATCAGTTTGTTGAAGCGGTTCGCTTAGGTTTACTACAAATACAGCAAGCTGAAGAAGAGATCATCACACGAGGTGAATTACCCAAGGGGCGCTTAAGAGTTGATGCCGCTAGCCCATTTGTTTTACATCAACTCGTGCCGTTAATTCAGCCATTTAAAGAGGCTTATCCTGATATTCAACTCGATCTTACCTCTAATGAGGGTTTTGTGGATCTATTGGAAAAAAGAACCGATGTGGCGATACGTATTGGACGATTATCGGATTCAACACTGCATGCTAAACCTTTAGGAACAAGCCCACTATTTATCGTTGCCACGCCTGGTTATTTATCTAAACGAGGTTTCCCTGAAGCGGTGAGCGATTTGCGCAGTCATAACTTGATCGGTTTTTCTGGCGCTAAAGTGTTAAATCAGTGGCCATTACGAGGGTTTGAGATGATAGAGCCTGATATCCTATCCAGCAGTGGTGAAACGGTTAGACAGTTAGTGCTGGCAGGGAACGGCATTGCATGTTTATCTGGCTTTATGGTGAAAGATGATCTTGATTCTGGACGGTTAGTGGCATTGTTTGAATCGGAAAAAATCACAAATACTGGACGAGAACAGGTCAATGCTGTGTTCTACAAATCTTCTTCAGTCTCTAAACGTATTTCCGCGTTCATCGACTTTATTCAACCAAGACTTACTTTAAAATAACACTATTATTGTTGTTTTAACAAAAGAGTTTTGTCGTTATTGCAGATTTTTTGTTTTTCCAAGTGCCAAGCCTAGCGTGCCACCCCTTAGTAAGGTGGCACATATTTTTATTTGATCTTAGTTAAAGCGTGGCAACACGTACTGAGCGATCTGTTCCATTGATTTCTCAATTGGTTGGCTATTACGACGGAAATGCAACCCGATGTGATTGACTCCTGCTTCTTGCATTTTTTCTAGCTCATCGCTCAAGCCATTGACTCCGGCCCGGATACCAAAATGATGCCGAACGACTGGTGCATTCGGGTTATCGACTAGATCAAGATGAATAAAGCTGGCGTAGGGTTTGTTTCCCGCTACGGAGCGCCAAAGTGCAACGCGGTGTTCATGATCATCAGGTGTGCCTGGGTAGGCGAGCCAGCCGTCTAGGTTTTCTCCTATCCATTGTGGACTTTGCTGCGCTAACCCTGCGACATAGATAGGAATATCAGCAAACTCGGGTAATAACTGTAGATCGTTACCCAGCTTATCATTTTGCGTATCTTTCAAAATCTCTACACTTTCTCGAAAAGCCGAGCCACGGCTGTCAAAGTTGGCGTTAAAAACGGGATATTCACTAGGACGGTCTCCACTAGCCACACCGAGTATCAGGCGGTCACCACTTAACTCGTTGATGGTCGCAGCGGCTTTTTTCACTAGCCAAGGTTGTCTTAACGGTAATACTATCGCTGCTGTCCCTAGTAGAATGTTGTCGGTGCACGCAGAGAGATAGCCAAGATAACTGAACGGTTCATAAATTTGTGCCGCGTCTCCAAAGTTAGGGTCGTACAACGGGACATCTCTTACCCACGCTACGTTAAAGCCTAACTTATCGGCTAACATAATACGCTGTTTATGTGCACTCATGTCTGGTACGCCGAACGGTTTTCGTTGGAGCAGCCGTTTTTTCTGGCCTTCTTGGGTCCAGTCATTATCTAGGGGGAGCTCAACCCCGATGGTGAATCTGTTACTTAAATCTTTATGCATTATGAAGCCTGACTATTACTGTGAGTACTAGGAGGCCAGGTGCCCCCCTGATATTCAGGACACTATGAGATTTTTGTTGTGAGAAAAAGCGGCAAAAAGACAAAAGTGTTTTGCCACAAACAGCGGTGGTCTTTAAAGGAACTGGTGGTTCTCTACCTTGATTTCTTGCTTGATGAAGTCAATAAAAGAGCTGATCCGGCGTGAGGTACTGGCATTTTTGTAATACACCGCATGAACTGGCTGTTCGACATTATGCGTGTGTTCACTAAGCACGCCCACTAAGCGACCAGCTTGTCGGTCAGAGTAGGTCATAAAGTCAGACAGGCAAGCTATCCCCGCACCATGTAAGGCTAAACATCTTAGCGTCTCGCCATTATCAGATCTTAGGCTACTCATAATACGCAGAAGTTTGTTCTTATCATCCATGATCGGCCATTCCTTAAGATACTCCGGCTTGTTGAATCCAAGTAGCTTGTGATTGAGTAACTGATCTATTGAGGTTGGAGTACCATGTTGTCTTAAATACTCTGGACTCGCGACGATTCGAATCCGACTTTTACCAAGAAATATCGCGCGCATGGTTGAGTTTTGTAGCTCACCGATACGAAAAGCAATATCGGTTTTTGTTCCCAAAAGGCTAATATTTTCCTCATTGGAATTGAGATCGATTTCGACTTCCGGATACAAGCTCTGATATTTAGCAATGTGCGGCGTTAGTACGTGCAGTAAGAAGGGGGTAGCTGCGTTTATTCGTAGGAGGCCAGAGGGCTTATATTTCTGGCTTTTCAGTTGTGCTTCGGCATTCTCTACTGCTTCTACAATATGTCTGACTTTATCGAGGTATATCGTTCCTTCATTAGTAACATCTAACTTACGGGTTGTGCGATTTAACAAAGTCGTTTCGAGTTTGGCTTCTAGCCGAGATACCGATCGACTCACCGCCGAGACGGTCATCGATAACAGTTCAGCCGCAGAGCTGATTGAACCCGTATCGACCACGGCCATAAAGGTGCGCATTTCATCTAGAGTAGCTTTCATTGTTGAATATATTTCAAATTAGATTTGATTATTGTTAACTTTACGGAAAGTTTCTTGCGGCGTAAAGTTTTGCTTCGAATCAACTATAAAATCGATAATTCAGGAGATTTAGATGAAAGTACCATCATTTGGCGTCGGCACGTTTCGTTTAGAGGGTGAAGTAGTTAAGGATTCAGTCCGTAATGCGTTAGAAGTGGGTTACCGCGTAATTGATACTGCACAGATTTACGGTAATGAGGCAGAAATCGGTGAAGTATTGACACAGTCCGGTATTGCACGTGATGAGCTATTCATTACGACCAAGATCTGGGTTGATAACATGAACACGGAACAACTCATTCCAAGTCTAAAAGAGAGCTTAGAAAAGCTAAATACAGATTATGTGGATTTGACCTTGATCCACTGGCCTGGCAATAACAATAACTTGAACGAATACATGGCTTCATTACTTGAAGCTAAATCGCAAGGGTTAACCCGTAATATTGGCGTATCCAACTTTAATATTGACTTGTTGCAACAAGCGATAGAAGTGGTCGGTAAAGAGAATATTGTTACTAACCAAATCGAGCTTAGCCCTTATTTGCAAAATCGTAAGTTGGTCAGCTTCATGCAGGAAAACGATATTCAGGTAACGTCTTACATGACCTTGGCATATGGGAAAGTACTTGGGGACCCAACTATTGCAGGTATTGCTGAGGACTATCAGGCCACGCCAGCTCAAGTCGCGCTTGCTTGGGCTTTGTCAAAAGGTTACGCGGTGATCCCGTCTTCAACTAAACGAGAGAATTTAGCAAGTAACCTGAAAGCACTTGAACTTAATCTGAGTGAAGAGGCGATTGCAAAGATAGATGCGTTGGAAAGAAATGGCCGCGAAGTAAACCCTGAAGGGCTAGCGCCTGAGTGGGATGATTGAGTGAGTTTCACAGGAAATCATTGCCTAAATGACACCTCTGCAATCGCTGACTTCCTCAGCGTTTGACGGTAGTACAACACCATAGACGATAACGGCTCGCTTGTCTGACGATAGTGCGAGCTTTTATCTTTTTGGCCTATTAGTTTACTGTATTCTCCCGGCCTTCAATTTGGCCGGGAGACGTCATTTAGAGAACAGTTACCATTCGATTGTAGAGCCATCAAATACGCGGAAGCTTCCGGATTGCTCAAGTGTTAGCTGTTCTGCGACCGAAACAATGCCTGCAACACTTTCCTCGGCAGAAAAGGTTGCGTTCTCACCGCCCATATCGGTTTTTACCCAGCCGGGATGAACTGCGACAGTTTTTACTCCTTGCGATTCGAGATTGCGTGCTGCTGATACTAGAACCTGATTAAGCGCTGCTTTAGATGCTCGATAACTGTACATGTTACCTGAACTGTTATCGCTTAAACTCGCAACTCGGGTTGAGATTCCCACGATGGTTTTGTGCTGACTTTTCGCAACGTTGTCTTGTAGGGCTTGAATTAGCAGGGCAGGTGCGACGGTATTTATGTTTAGTACTTCTAGCCATTTTTTCTGGGTCATTTCGCCAAGAGTTGCACACTCTTCGCCTAATACACCTGCATTCAGAATTAAATGATCGAGCGGACGATCCGCTAATTGAGTGGCTAACTGATCGATATCTTGTTGGTTAGTGACGTCTAGAGCCATCAGTTGAAGTTGATTAGATTGGGTTACTAGTTCATTGAGCTGCTTAGCATTTTCTGGTGAACGACAAGTTGCGATAACTTGCCAACCTTTTCCAAGGTAGTGGCGGACAAATTGCAAGCCTAAGCCACGGTTAGCGCCAGTGATTAATACAGTAGACATCGCTTCTCCTACGTTGTTGAGTTGAACAACGACCATATTAGAGGCGACGTATAAGCATGTAATCAAAACAGTATAAAAATGGCCTAGGATTCGACATTGTCAAATCTTAAAATTTGAGAAAGATGCTGGCAAAGTGTTTTAGCCTAGTGACCGTCAGTTCGGAGGCAGCACCGCTAACACCTGCAACAGCAACGACTTTACCATCCAAATAAAGGGGGATCGCTAAGCAATTGAGGTTTGGCTCTGCCTCTTCTAAATCGAGTGCGTAACCTGATAATACAACCTGATTAAGTTCAGTTTCTAACGTGGGGGATATTTGGTTTTCAAGGCGTAATGTTCGACGAAGCTCATCATCAAAACTAAGAAAAACTTTGCCGATCGCAGATGTTGTGAGTCCTTCTCGTTTCCCTCTCGGGCTGCGGATAGTAAGAGGGTTATCCTGCTCTATAGCATCGATATACAAGTACTCTTTAGCGCCACTTTGTACAGCGAGGTAAGCAGTGTTGTTAGTCATTTGGGCCATTTTTTTCAGCAATGGAACAAAATGTTGTCGGATAGCTTCGTTTTTTTGTTCAATCGGCTTAGACAGTTCATAGCATCTAAACCCTAGGCTGTAGCTATGGTTGTGTTTGGATACATATCCAAGAGAGTGTAGAGTCGCAAGTAACCCGTGAACAGTCGTCTTATTTAACTGGATCGCATTACTGATCGTCTGTAATGATAGGGGAGACTCACTCATCGAGAGCAACTCGAGGATTAGAAAACCTCGCTCTAGAGACTGAATGTTTTTTCTTGCCTTGGGCACAAAGACTCCTTGATGATGGTGTTGCATCTGAATGGCTTACTGATGCTTCCACCTATAACAAACCACTACGCTGGTGGTTTGGTTTTATTAGAGAATATACTCAGCACTTAAACTGATCGGCTCGTTGTATGCGTCCACAAGGGAGTTTTTTCCTTGCTTCTTAGCATTGTATAACGCTTGGTCTAATATCGAATAGAGCTCATCAAAGTTGGTAAGTGGCATTGAGGTTGATAGATAGGCCAGACTCGCAGATATATTCAATTGATGGTTATTAAGCGAATGTACACTCTTTTCTGAAATTGTTTTATGCAGACTTTGTATTCTAAAGGGAACGTCAATCTCATCGACGTTTTTCAATAGCAAGATAAACTCTTCTCCACCTAAACGACCCAAGTAATCTCCCTTATTAAGTTTTGCTTTAAGCGCTTTGCATACCTGTTGTAGTACTAAGTCGCCAGTCGGATGACCATACTGATCATTAATCGCCTTAAAGTCATCTAGATCGATTAATGCTAGAACGTAGCGGAAGTCTCCTTCAGCTTTGGAGGTTTGGCTTTTAATCGTCTCTATAATTGCCGCTCTGTTTAATGCACACGTTAAGCTGTCTATTTTGGCTTTTAAGCGTGTTTGTCGCTGAACCATCAATGCCAGAGCGAGGAGAATCAATAAACAGAAAACAACAAAATTATAAGTGCGTTGTTGGTCTGTGAGTTTTTCAAACTGGTACTGACTTAGAAGAGTTTCGTTGTTCAACTGCGCGACTTGTAGTTCATATTCATACTCTTTTTTAGTGAGATCTAGTGCCTCTAACGCCTTGATATTACTCGCGTCTCGGTTCGTTAGTTCAATCGTCGAGTAGGCCTTGTGATGCTCCAGCGCCTTTTTGTAATCATTTTGCGCTTGGTATGCTTTTGAGAGGAGTAATTGGGCTTGCGCTTGCAATAAGGGCCTAGCGTTTTTTACCGCTAATCTTAACGCTATTGTAGTGTGTTCAATCGATTTTTCGGGTGTATGGTTCTTTAAATATGCCAATCCAGCAGCCAAATGACCCTCTGTTTCAAGGTGCGTATTCTCATAAGTTTGGGCAATGTTTAATGCTCTTCCAATGTAATCTACCGCGGTATCTAATTGCCCAGAATCGGCCAAAGCATAAGATAACCCTAAATAGGTCAACCCTTGCCCGTATGGGTAATGAAGTTGTTCGAGAATCGTTAATGCATTTTTGTAGTGGCTGATGGACTTATCGAGTTCTTTGGATTTTCTGTACATCGCTCCTAGACTATGTTCGACTTGCGCAACTTCAAGAGGTGTCCCTTCATCTTGGCGAACCAGTAGGGCTTGAATGAGATATTGCTCTGATTGTTCAAATTGCCCCAGCTCTGCAAGTAAATTGCCGACGTCATTGTAAATCCCTGAAGGATCGCTTTGCGTCGACATGTTGGCCATCAACTGTCGATACAAACTTAAGGCTTTTTCATAGTCACCGCGGTAATTGTAGTTATTTGCTACCACGCGCAAAGCAAGATCAACAGGGAAGTTTTCTTGATGCTTATGATTTAAGTGGCTTTCTAAGGATGAGCAATAAAAGTTTGCTTTGTGATAACTACCTTGTTGATTCAGCGTATAACAAAGTTGATAGTTCATCAGAGCCTTGCCTTCGGAATCGGATATTTTCTTCATTGTCTGTCGCAAAGAAGAAAAGCTATCTACTGAGGCCTCGTAACTACCATGCTTACGTTCATTTAAGGCAAGAATATATTCTGATTCTAATTGAGAAAAAGGGTTGTCTAAGACTTGACTGCTGCCGTAGTAAGGCTGATTTATGTTTGACATATATTCATAAATCAATCCACTTACGTAGAGCTTTTCGCTGTCCGATTTCGCTGTATGGTAGCGATCTTGAAGCATGCTCAATGCCGACTCAGGGTTGCTTCGTAGTGTGGTTTGGTAGACAGAGTGCCACTGTGTGATATTTTGGTTTGGTTCAATATCTTGAGTGTCGCTTGCATATACTGGAGTGAGCAAAAGTGACGCAAGCAAAGGATAGAGCACGCGCATGTTTAAACGAGCCTTTAATTTAAGGTGCCTTTAAAGTTGAGTTATCATAGCGCTTTTAACGCATCAGCGTTGTGATTAAGTTGGGTGTACTAAGAAAAAGAGTAGTAAAACTATGCACTTGGTCGAGATATTGAAAGAAGAGGCATAAAAAGAAAGACCTCAACATAAAGTTGAGGTCAGAAATCTTTAATCAATGTAAAGCTTTGCTAGATCTTGAGGCTCCATTTCTTTGCCTTCTAACTGATCGTTCCAGTTAGTTCCAACAAGAACACCATCTTCAGCAAGAGTCAAAAGCCAATCTTCAACAAAGATATCTAATGGGATTTCTAGTACAGTAAAATCTGCCCATTCTTCAACATTATGTGCTTCTGCATCTTCTTTAGAAGACCAGAAAGGCATGACTTCGCTGTTTTCGAATTCAGTTGAATCGCAAGATAGCCAACCTTCTTCATTGCGTAAACCCCAAACCAATTGGTTTTCTTTCGTTTCTGCAACAAAAAGGTCAAGGTTCGCTTGGATATCTGATGTAAGTTTGCTCATTTCAAAACTCTCGTTGTTATGACGTGGCTAGAGTAACACTAAAGTGCCGATTCCTAAAGCATAATACGGTTGTCGAAATGAGTAAAAATAAAGGAGCCGAAGCTCCTTTTCTGAGGTTAAGTATTCACTCGTTTTTGTTTGCTTTGTGCTTGCAGAGCAAACAAAAACAGGTACTTTACCTTTCTGGAAGAGTTGTGAATATTGTCCACTCTCTTTTTATCTCGCCTTTGTAACCAACGACTGATGCGGTTACTCGACGATTTAAAGCATGGCTGACTTCATCGGTCCCTTGTTGTGCTAAGTGAGTGTCACCAAAACCAACAATGCGGACTCTACTCGGTTCGATGTCGTAGCTTAGTAGGGCTTCACGGACATTGCGTGCTCGTCTTTCAGAAAGATCTTGGTTATGCTTTGAACCACCAACTTTACTAGCATAGCCGTGCAGCTCTATCGAAGTAGTAGGGTACTCTTTTAAAAAGTCGGAAAGCTCTCGAACTTGTCTTCTGAAGACTGGATTGATCTCATCAGAGTCGTTAGCAAAAAGTATCCGCACTTGCATGTTATCTGATGCTTTAATGTATTCTCCACAACCGTCGTTGTCGACCTCTGAGCCTTCAGGTGTACCTGGGCACATATCTCGAGCATTGATGACACCATCGTTATCGTCATCTTGCAAATCTGCTATTTGTTCTGCATTTGGTACAGGACGATACTCATATTCGTCTTCAGCAACAACGTGTTGAGTGATGGCGAGCATACCCAATGCAAATAGAATCTTCACTGGTTTCATGATCAGTACTCCACCTTTTCATTCCATTCTGTAGGTACATCGACACGCAAGGCATTTAACAATTGGCCAGTCGCGTTCATAACGCGGTACTTGGCGTACTGCTCTGAGTATCGAGCATCCAAGTAGTTCTTTCTCGCTTCGAAAAGTTCGTTTTCAGTATTTAACAAGTCCAGCAGAGTGCGTTTTCCAATGCGATACTGCTTTTCGTAGGCGATGACAGTTTCAGAGGCCGAATCTACGTGATCCGCTAGGAACTCTTTTTGTTGAAGTGTTAAATCTAACGCACTCCAAGATAGACGAAGGCCTTCTTCTACTTGGCGGTATGCACGTTCTCTTAGGTCTTTTGCTTTGTTTAGTTGGTAGGCAAAACTTTCGGCGTTGGCTACGTCACTACCACCGTTAAAGAGGTTGTAACGCATGCGCAACATCGCTGTTGTCTCTTCGCTGCTTCCTTCAATACCGCTTGCATCATCACGCCATGTTTGAGCCGCTTCTACCGATATCGTTGGGTAGTAAGCTCCCTTAGATTGCTTGTATTGGAACTTTGCAGAGTCCACATCAGCTACCGAGATTTTGATTACTGGATGTGACTCGAATGCCAAGTCAATCGCTTCATCGATGGTGTAGGGAATAAAGTTTTGGTCCGCTCTTGGGAAAATCAATCCTTGTGGTGACTGTCCGACAAGGCGTGTAAAGGTGGTGTGGCTGTCATATAAGTTGTTCTGAGCTGCCACCAAGTTACCGTGAGCCTTTGCTAAACGAGCCTCTACCTGGGTTAGGTCTGCTGTAGAACCGATACCTGAGTTAACTCGCTTTTTAATGTCTTCATAGATCTTCTTATGCACTTTCAAGTTATTCTCGGAAAGTGTAAGAATTTCATAAGCTTTTACTGAGTCTAAATAAACTTTCGCGACCTCTAGAGCGGTGTCTTGGGCATCAGCTAGAAGTTGATAACGGACCGATTCAGCATCAGCTGCTGTTCGATCCATATCATTAAGTGTCGCTGAGCCATCCCATATTAGCTGGGTTAGTGTCACGGTGGCTTCTTTTCTTGTCAGATCGGTTGAATCTCGCCCTGACTCTGCAGGTTTGATTCCTTCGTAACCGATACCGGCATCTAAGTCTACGGATGGGAGGTAAGCACCACCAGATGCTTCATTCACATACTGCTTGCTAACGAATTCATTGAACGCACTTTTGATGTCAGGATTGGTTTTTAATGTGTTTTCAACCGCTTGCTCTAGCGTTTGCCCAAAAGCATGACTAGCGGTGAACATACCAATACAAAAGGCGTTGGCACGAGTCCACTTCACTGTGATTCTCCTAGATAATGGTAAAAATTCTCGAGGTGATAGGGCTTATAAGTGGAATACTTATAAGGGCGTCAATAATTTAGCGCACAATAACATTAATATGCGATGAAGTAACCTGTTGATTCGCTGTTCATTTGTTTCAATTTTGATAAAACAACCTACTAAATCTGCCTAAAACTTGAATTAAGATCTCAAATTAAAGATGGAGGTAATAGCTAGGAACGTGTGTCCAGATTTTAATAAAATAAAACACTTATGCATCTGGATTCTTATTGATGTATGACACATAATTACTTTATTGAGCATCAAATTGCTGTTATTGCACTATATATTCGGGCAATATATAGCAAATTAGTATTGTTAGTCAAAAACTTGACAGTTATTTAGGGTTAAGGTTTATATGGATCGTACAGCATTAGTGCCACTCGGTAATCAAGTCGTCGTAATAGGTTTGGATGGGCAGCTGAGAGTCCTTGCAGAAGGACAGCAGCCTCTACCAGGTGAAGTGATAGTGGCAATGACAGATGCTGCGCCTCAAGACCTGAAAATTCAGCTTGCTCAAGAGCAAGGTTTAAAAGATATTTCAGACGATGTAGCACAGATTATTAGTGCTATTGAGCAAGGTCAAGACCCTTCTGCTATTGATGAAGAACTCGCACCTGCAGCGGGTGAAAATAGTGGCTCCAGTTTGCAAAATAGTGCCACGATTGTACGAGATGGTACTGAAGTGCTAGCCTCAACAAACTTTGAAACTATTGGCCTAGAATCCCTCGGCTTATCTGAAACACAAGCGTTGACCTTAAATGACTTCTTCACAACAGGTATCGAGACAAGTGGGGATGGCTCAAGTAAGCCACTTACTAATTCTCCAGTGACATTAAGCGCTGTTGAGGAAGATAGCGATCCAATCACGATAACTACTGAAGAATTACTATCTAATGTCAATATTGATGATGCCGATACTCTTGTCATTACAAACGTCACTATTGAGAGTGGGAATGGCACCTTAATTGATAACAGCGATGGATCTTGGACTTACATTCCAGAGGCTGATGATGACACTGAAGTGTCATTCTCCTATGACATTATTGATAACGATGGCGGTGTTATTAATGGCACTGCTAACTTAGATATTACGCCTGTTAATGACGCGCCAATAGCAACTAATGATGCGATTCCAACTGACGAGGATTCCCAGATTGTAATTGATGTGCTCGCTAACGACAGTGATATTGAAGGTGATGATTTAATCATTACCTCTGCTTCTGTACCAGAAGAGCAAGGTATCGTTGAGATTATCGATGGTAAGCTTGTTTTCACTCCGGCCGAAAATTTCAACGGTAATGCAACGATTAGCTACACCATCACAGATGGTGAGTTAGAGGATGAAGCTCAAGTTTCGGTAACAGTAAACTCAGTTAACGATGCGCCTATTGCCTCTAATGATACAACAATTTCAGAGGAAGATAGTTCAGTAACGGTTGATGTCCTGCCAAACGACACCGATATTGATGGCGATACGCTGTCTATCCAATCAGCTTCCGTACCTGAAACACAAGGTACAGTTGAGATTGTTGACGGCAAACTGGTGTTCACACCGGCCGAGAACTTCAATGGTGATGTCGAAATCACTTATACCGTCACCGATGGTTCGCTGACTGACCAAGCGACGGTCAACGTCACCGTGAATGCGGTGAACGACACGCCTGTGGTTGAGAGCAACATTGCAGACCAAACCTTGGCGGAAGATTTCACGCCATACAGCATCGATCTAAATACCGCTTTCAGCGATGTGGATAATGTTGATGGCGAGCTGAGCTTCAGCGTTTCTGGTAATAGCAACATTCAAGTGGCGATCGTCAATGGCATTGCTACGTTCACTCCAACCGCGGACTGGAACGGCTCAGAAGCATTGACCTTTACGGCCACCGATCCAAGCGGTGAAAGCGTTAGCCAAACGGTGAACTTCACGGTAGCCCCTGTGGCGGACATCGTGGCAGACAACGCGACGGTTGTGGAAGACACGCCGACCATCATCAAGGTCTTAGGTAACGACACGTTCGAAGGCGACGATAAAGTGGTGTCGCTGGATAGCAATCACGGTCCAGCTAACGGCACGGTCTCGGTCAACCCAGATGGCAGTGTCACTTACACGCCAAACGACAACTACCACGGTACAGACAGCTTCACGTACATCGTTACCTCCGGTGGGGTCAGTGAGTCCACCACGGTGAACGTCGATGTCACGCCAGTGAACGATGCGCCAGTGGCAAAAGATGACACGGCGATTACTGACGAAGACACGCCAGTGACGATTGATGTCCTGCCAAACGACACCGATATTGATGGCGATACGCTGTCGATTGACTCGGCATCTGTGCCGAGTGACCAAGGGACAGTCGAAATTATTGATGGAAAACTGGTCTTCACACCGGCCGAGAACTTCCATGGCGACGCCGAAATCACTTACACCATCACCGATGGTGCACTGACTGACCAAGCGACGGTCAACGTCACCGTGAATGCGGTGAACGACACGCCTGTGGTTGAAAGTAGCATCGCAGACCAAGCCTTGGCAGAAGACTTTACGCCATACAGCATCGATCTAAATACCGCGTTCAGCGATGTAGATAACATGGATGGCGATCTGACCTTCAGCGTCTCCGGCAACAGCAACATTCAAGTGGCGATCGTCAACGGTATTGCTACGTTCACTTCAACCGCGGACTGGAACGGCTCAGAAGCATTGACCTTTACTGCTACCGATCCAAGCGGTGAAAGCGTCAGCCAAACGGTGAACTTCACAGTGGCGCCTGTGGCGGACATCGTGGCAGATAAAGCGACGGTCGTGGAAGACACGCCGACCATCATTAAGGTCTTAGGTAACGACACGTTCGAAGGCAACGACAAAGTGGTGTCGCTGGATACCAACAACGGTCCAGCTAACGGCACGGTCTCGGTCAACCCGGATGGCAGCGTCACTTACACGCCAAACGACAACTTCCACGGGGCAGACAGCTTCACCTACATCGTTACGTCGGGTGGGGTATCGGAGTCCACCACGGTGAACGTCGATGTGACGCCAGTCAATGATGCGCCAGTGGCAAAAGATGACACGGCAACAACACAAGAAGATACCGCTGTCACGATTGATGTCCTACCAAACGATACGGACATCGATGGCGATAAGCTGTCGATTGAATCAGCGTCTGTACCTGAAGCGCAAGGCACAGTCGAGATTGTTGACGGCAAACTGGTCTTCACACCGGCTGAGAACTTCCATGGCGACGCCGAAATCACTTACACCGTGACCGATGGTTCGCTGACTGACCAAGCGACGGTCAACGTCACCGTAAATGCGGTAAACGACGCGCCTGTGGTTGAAAGTAGCATTGCAGACCAAGCCTTGGCAGAAGACTTTACGCCATACAGCATCGATCTAAATACCGCCTTCAGTGATGTGGATAACGTGGATGGCGATCTGACCTTCAGCGTCTCTGGCAATAGCAACATTCAAGTGGCGATCGTCAATGG
>NZ_JAWOUO010000009.1:0-195989 GCF_033339435.1 Vibrio sp. 378 | reverse complement strand
TAGCATGAGTAGTTTTACAGGCAAAGCCGAAACGGATGATAACCACCTACTGAAGTAGGTGGTTTAGGGCTGAAAAATAAAAACAATGGAGGCTAAGCCTCCATTGTACATCAATTAAAATTGGGAATTAGCACGGTATTTTAGCACAATTAATGCACATCGCGCCAATACTCTTTCTTGAGCATCACAACAACGATGGTTAGAAGCACTAAGAAGCCCATTACCCACCAGCCTAGAGCATGACGCTCAAGCTGCACTGGGTCACCTGAATAAACTAAGAAGTTAACGAGATCGCCAACCGCTTTGTCATATTCGCCTTCACTCAGCTCACCCGTGCCATCGGTTTCAGTACCAACAACAACTTGTACTTCTTCGCCATCTAAGATTTTCGTATCGTAAATCGGCGTCGGAATGCCCTGTAGCTCTTCAAGCACATGCGGCATACCAACACTCGGGAAGACGATGTTGTTCACGCCGAATGGACGAGATGGATCAACATAGAAAGAGCGTAAGTAAGTGTATAACCAATCAGCACCACGAACTCGTGCAACCAACGTAAGATCTGGTGGTGGAGCACCAAACCAGTTTGCCGCTTGCTTCGGTGGCATAGCATTGACCATTAGATCACCGATTTTCGCTTCAGGATTGAAAATCAGGTTTTCTTTCATTAAGTCTGTTGGAATTTCCAAGTCTGTTGCTACACGCTCGTAACGCTGGTATTGCGTAGAGTGACAAGCAAAACAGTAGTTCATGAACAACTTCGCGCCGTTTTGTAGCGAAGCTTTATCCGTAAGGTCAACATTCGCTTTATCCAGCGGAACATTGGCCCCAGCTGCCATCGCTAGTGATGGCAACATAGCAAATAGAATTACAATCCACTTCTTCATTTGAATGTCACCCTCTCTGGTAATGGTTTGGTTGCTTCATTTTTGCTGTAGAAGAACAGCAACACAAAGAACATGAAGTAACACAAGCTAAAGATCTGAGATAGTAGTGTGTACGTTGGTGTCGCAGGTAACGCACCTAAAATACCCAGAGCGATAAAGGCGATAGTGAACTGTACAATATTCAATAGATGAAGTTTGCTACGGTAACGGTATGAACGAACTTTACAACGATCCAACCAAGGTAGAACAAACAGCACTGCAATTGACGCGCCCATTAGGATAACACCTAATAGTTTGTCTGGAACCGCGCGTAAGATTGCGTAGAACGGCGTGAAGTACCATACCGGAGCAATATGCTCTGGTGTCTTCAGTGGGTTTGCAGCTTCAAAGTTAGGCGGCTCAAGGAAGTACCCACCCATCTCTGGGTTAAAGAACAGCACGTAACAGAAGAAGAACAAGAAACCAGCGACACCAACCAAGTCCTTAACCGTGCCGTACGGATGGAAAGGAATCGAATCAATGATGTCATATTTCTTCGTGTAGTAATCGTGGAACTTGAATTGCGTTTTGTAATCGTCGCCCATTGAGCCTTTTGGCAGCTTAGTTTCGATACCATCCGGGTTGTTTGAGCCTACTTCGTGCAGCGCCAATACGTGCAAAACAACAAGAAGAAGCAAAACGATAGGCAGGGCAATAACGTGTAGTGCGAAGAAACGGTTTAGCGTTGCACCAGAGATGATGTAGTCACCACGAATCCAAAGCGTTAGGTCATCACCGATAACAGGAATAGCACCAAACAGGGAAATGATTACCTGCGCACCCCAGTATGACATCTGACCCCATGGAAGTAGGTAACCCATGAACGCTTCAGCCATGAGAACAAGGAAGATCAACATACCGAAGATCCACAATAGTTCACGAGGTTTTTGGTATGAACCGTAGATCAAACCACGGAACATGTGAAGATACACAACAACGAAAAACGCTGACGCGCCAGTGGAATGCATGTAACGCAGAAGCCAACCGTACTCTACATCACGCATAATGTATTCGATAGACGCAAATGCACCGTCACCTGAAGGAACATAGTTCATCGTTAGCCAAATACCCGTTAGGATTTGGTTAACAAGAACCAGCATCGCCAGAGAACCGAAAAGGTACCAAAAGTTGAAGTTCTTAGGCATTGGGTATTCAGACAAATGCTTTTTATAAGCATTCATTGCAGGAATACGCTTTTCAACCCAATCTAACATTGCTTGCATTATGCATCTCCCTCATCAACACCCACAATGAGCTTGGTATCGCTCAAATACATGTGCTTAGGAACGACAAGGTTCAACGGAGCAGGTACTCCTTGGAACACTCGACCAGCCATGTCGAACTTAGAACCATGACAAGGACAGAAGAAGCCAGATCTTACGCCCTGCACCTGCTCTGAGAAAGAGTCAGGTAGATAGGTTGGTGAACAACCTAAGTGGGTACAGAAACCAACTGCGACGAAAAACTCTTCCTTAATCGAACGAAACTCATTCTGAGCGTACTCAGGCTGCTGCTCCATTTCAGATTGTGGATCGCGAAGCTTATCACCGATCGATTTTAAGTTATCCAGAACGCTTTGAGTGCGGCGAACAATCCATACAGGTTTTCCCTGCCACTCAACACGAACCAGCTGACCTGGTTCAATTTTACTTATATCCACTTCCACCGGTGCGCCCGCCGCTTTGGCTTTAGCACTCGGATTCCATGATTTGATAAAAGGCACGGCGACGGCGACTGCCCCTAACCCACCAACAACTGCCGTTGTAGCGGTTAGAAAACGCCTGCGACCGTTATTTAAAGGCGCGTTGCTCATCCAAACATTCTCCCATTTGCTCCCTTTGGATCGTTATTATTCCGCTTATAAGAGCATGGCTAACAAATAATGAATTTAGTTCTATTTATTGGAGGGAAATGATAAAGAAAACCCTACTTTTTGACAAGATAAAGCTACCTTTTTGTAACATTTGTGAGGCAAATCGCTCGCGTCGTCACAAAAGCGGCAGAATTATAAAAAATTGATGTGATTTGTAACAAGAAAGCACCACATAGAAGCCCCGCTGAAAGCGGATAAAACCTTTTATCTTGGTAGTTTTCAGTTAATTACACAGAGAAATATTTCGTATTACGCGTTCAGCTTACTGTGTTTATATTTTCAATTTTGTAGCACGCAGAATGCTCAAAAAGGAACGTAAGTCATTTTAAAACATGTTACAGGAAGAATAAGATACAAAGACATTCCTGCTGATGAATACATCTATGCTGCATCGCAAGAGAAAGCGTGGTGAGTCGCGATTAAATAAGGCACACATATAAAACGGCACTGACAACCTTTCGACGAAGAGGACGAATAAGAAGGCCTGCTCGGAGTGTGATGATAAGTGAAGGCTGTTCGTTGCTTGAAGACAAGTATGATGTCTTTAAATACAAAAAAGCCCGGCATAGAGCCGAGCTTTTGGTACACAGTTTCCAGAGTAACTCTGAAAGCATAATTCCCGATAAGAGGAAATTAACGCTTAGAGAACTGTGGACGACGACGTGCTTTACGTAGACCAACTTTCTTACGTTCAACGCAACGAGCGTCACGAGTAACGTAGCCAGCTGCGCGTAGAGCAGGACGTAGAGACTCATCGTATTCCATAAGCGCGCGAGTGATACCGTGACGGATAGCACCAGCTTGACCAGAAATACCGCCGCCTTTAACTGTTACGTAAAGGTCTAGCTTTTCAGTTAGTTCAACTAGCTCTAGAGGTTGTTGTACAACCATACGTGCTGTTGGACGACCGAAGTATTCGTCAAGGTTACGCTTGTTTACTACAATGTTACCGCTGCCTGGTTTAATGAAAACACGTGCAGCTGAGCTTTTGCGACGGCCAGTGCCGTAGTATTGATTCTCTGCCATTTTCGAAATCCCCAATTAGATGTCTAGTACTTGTGGTTGTTGAGCAACATGGTTGTGCTCAGCGCCCGCGTAAACTTTTAGCTTACGGTACATAGCACGGCCTAGAGGACCACGTGGAAGCATGCCTTTAACTGCAAGCTCAAGAGCCATCTCAGGTTTACGATCGATCAACTTTTCAAAAGTGATAGATTTTAGACCACCTGGGAATTCAGAGTGACGGTAGTACACTTTGTTCTTAGCTTTGTTACCAGTTACAGCAACTTTCTCAGCGTTGATAACGATGATGTAATCACCAGTGTCAACGTGAGGAGTGTATTCAGCTTTATGTTTGCCACGTAGGCGAGATGCAATTTCACTTGCTAGACGGCCAAGAGTTTTACCTTCAGCGTCTACAACGTACCAGTCGCGTTTTACAGTTTCTGGTTTAGCAACGAAAGTTTTCATGCTAACAATAACCCGTTAATTAAATTTTAAACTTTAAAGGAACACCCAATAGTGCTCCCACACTGTCTAAGAGCCCAGTCATCACCCCTTCGAGTCGTTGGTACTCTCGACCTTCAATTTCGAAATAACTTCGATAATCAGGTCTGCAGTAACGGTGGGTCGCAGGATTATAGAGAAGAGCGAAGAAAAAATCACCTTTTTTTGCGCCAAATCACTAATTTTTTCTTCACTTTTTTAAGAACCCATTGGATCTAGGCCAAATGTTCACGCGCGAGATACTCATGACTTTGCATCTCAGTAAGCCGAGACAAACAGCGCTTAAATTCGAACTCTAACTGCCCGTCAGTATATAAGTCGGCCATTGGCACTTCAGCAGAAATAATCAACTTAACATTGCGCTCGTAAAACTCATCGACTAGCGCGATAAAGCGTCTCGCCGCATCATCTATTTTTCGGTTCATTTGTTGAACATCTGCCAGTAATACAGTGTGGTAAATACGAGACAATTCAATGTAGTCATTTTGACTGCGAGCAGTTTGACACAACTGAGCAAACGACGCATGCAGCACCCCGTCGCTTGCTTCAATCACCGCTAGTTGACGGTGGTTAACTTCGATTTGATGAGCAACAAACTGACGCTCTCCAGTCAGCTGCTGATAATATTTGTTAAGGTTTATGCTAGCCTGCTCATCAAGCGGGTAATGGTATATTTCAGCCTGTTCTAACGTTCTTAAGCGATAATCAACGCCACTATCGACATTCAACACTTCACAACGTGTCAAAATCATATCGATCGCGGGCAAAAAGCGCGCTCTTTGCAAACCGTTACGATATAAGTTCTGCGGCTCGATGTTTGAAGTCGCGACTAGGATCATCTGCCGCTTGAACATTTCTTGAAGTAGCGTTGCAAGGATCATCGCATCAGTAATGTCGGAAACAAAAAATTCATCAAAGCAAACCACATCTGCTTCTTCTTTAAATTTATCCGCCACTTTTGATAGAGGATTTTCGACATCACCTAACAGCTTCAACTCATCATGTACTCGATACATAAATCGATGGAAGTGGACGCGCATTTTTCTTTGGGTCGGTAAAGCATCAAAAAATGCGTCCATAAGGTAGGTTTTACCGCGACCTACCCCACCCCAAAAGTAAAGGCCTTTTGGTGGTTCAGGCTTGTCGATTTTTTTCCCCATTAGCTTTTGCCATTTGGAAAGCTGAGGCACAGGCGCTGACTGAAATTCAACGATAGCATGGTAAAGCTTGTCTAATGCAACGACCGCTTGATACTGAGCTTCATCACGCTGAAACCCGTGTTCTGCTATGTCTTTTTGATATTGTTGTAGTGGTGTCATCGTATTAAGTCGTATAGAGGTATAGAGAAAAGGGTTACCTCGGGGTCAACTTTGAGAATAGAGAGAAGTAGTTATCAGTCCCCGAAGACATACTGCTATTTTTCTTTATCGGCTGTTCAAGCCATAGTAACATGGACGAGCACCGCGTGTAACTAAGTAGTAAAAGACTTGTTAAAACAACTATAAGGAGCAGTTATGCCTTGGATTTATGCCATTGTGGGTTTGCTGGTCGGTACAATCGTAGGCGTAGTCATTAGTAGACTAACCACCCCTGAATACAAGAAACAAAAGTCTGTGCAGAAAGAACTTGAAGCGGCCAAGTTTGAATTAGAGCAACAACGTCAAGAGCTCGTCGATCATTTTGCACAAACCGCAGAAATGTTGGACACCCTAGGTAAAGATTACACCAAGCTATACCAACATATGGCCAAGACCTCTTCTGAGCTTTTGCCAAACTTACCAGAACAAGACAACCCGTTTGATAAGAAAACGGCAATGTCATCTGAAACCATTGCAGAAGATCAACCAGAGTTTAACGAACAACCAAAAGACTACGCTAATGGCGCCACCGGTCTTTTGAAGGATCAAGAGAAAGAAATCATTAATGCTCCCGAAGCGGTAACCGCAAAAGCATCATAATCCTCTCTTACTTCTATCTAGGGCCGATACATTTGTATCGGCCCTTTTTTGAACTTTTTCACCTCACCTTCGCTCTAACTTGGATGTGCACTGCCTCCCCTTTTGATTATCCGAACTAGACCCTATATTAGTTATTAACAAAGTGAACGAAACGTTCGGATATTTCTTTTTGGCAGACATGTTTCAAGAGGAGTTATTGGATGAAAAAACCACTGCTTGCGCTCACCGTTCTATCTCTGAGTTTGGGTTCGATTATTGCCCCAGTTCAAGCCACTGCCGCATTACCTTTGAATGTGGATGGCCAACAGTTACCTAGCTTGGCACCAATGCTTGAGAAGGTGACCCCAGCTGTTGTGAGTATTGCTGTAGAAGGTAAACAAGTACAAACCAGCCGCATTCCCGAGCAATTTCAATTTTTCTTTGGCCCAGACTTTCCTATGGAACAAAGGCGAGAGCGCCCGTTCAGAGGTTTAGGGTCTGGTGTCATTATTGATGCGAAGAAAGGCCATATTGTCACTAACTACCATGTGATCAAGGGCGCAGATGAGATTCGAGTTCGCCTCTTTGACGGGCGCGAGTATGACGCTACGCTCGTTGGCGGTGATGAAATGGCCGATGTTGCGTTACTTAAATTAGAGAAAGCGAAAAACTTAACGCAGATTAAAGTCGCGGATTCCGACAAACTGCGTGTCGGTGACTTTACGGTTGCGATTGGTAACCCATTTGGGCTCGGTCAAACCGTAACTTCGGGTATTGTTTCAGCCCTTGGCCGTAGTGGCTTAAACGTTGAAAACTTCGAAAACTTCATCCAAACCGATGCCGCAATTAACAGCGGTAACTCTGGTGGTGCATTGGTCAACCTTAATGGTGAGCTGATCGGTATTAATACTGCGATTTTAGGCCCTAACGGCGGTAATGTGGGTATTGGCTTTGCGATTCCATCAAACATGATGAAAAACCTCACTGATCAAATTCTAGAGTTTGGTGAAGTCAAACGCGGCATGTTGGGTGTGCAAGGTGGCGAAGTAACCTCTGAGCTAGCTGATGCATTGGGTTACGAGTCGAGTAAAGGGGCCTTTATTGGTCAAGTCGTACCGGACAGCGCAGCCGATAAAGCAGGGTTAAAAGCCGGTGACGTAATTGTATCGGTGAACGGCAAAGCGATTAATACTTTCTCAGAGCTCCGCGCAAAAGTGGCAACACTGGGCGCAGGTAAAGAAATCACATTAGGTGTGGTTCGAGATGGTAAGAATAAAACCTTTGATGTAACGCTTGGCGAATCTACGAATATGAAAGCTAAAGCGGAGACATTACATGAGGGACTCAAAGGTGCGGAATTAAGCAATACAACACCAAGTGATGTAATCCAAGGTGTTAAAGTATCGAGCGTTGCAGATAACTCTCCGGCTGCTCAATATCAATTACAACAAGGTGACATTATTATCGGTGTGAACCGTCAACGAGTGAAAAACCTTGCCGAGCTTCGTACAATCGTAGAGAAACACAAAGGTGTACTGGCTCTTAATATTCAACGTGGTGAACGTACTATTTATCTTGTCATTCGTTAACCACTTTCAAAGTGATAGGAAATAAGGTTTTCGATGCATAGTACTGAGTGATAAGGCTCGATCACTTTTCCTTATCACTCAATAACTAATGAAAAGGGCAGCGCGATGACGTGCTGCCCTTTTGTTATTTTTCAATGTAATGCTATTCTTCATCTTCGATGCCATTTTGGCGCTCACGCATGGAGAGGATATGCTCAGCTTTTTATTACGTTCTGTCTTTTTAGGCTTGGCTACTGCCGCAGTGGTATTACTGGCGGTTCCATCTTTGCGCAACAACGTAATTCCTGCCGCGCTTGATCCTCAACCTGTTAATATCGCATCAGTCGAGTTGACGTTTAATCAAGCAGTCCGAAGAGCAGCGCCTGCCGTGGTAAACATCTACAGTCGTAAGTATGTTGAGAATGATCGCAGTAAACTCTCGACTCAAGGTCTGGGGTCAGGTGTCATTGTTAGTGAGAAAGGCTACATCATTACTAACTATCATGTGGTTGCTCAAGCTGATCAAATTGTTGTGGCATTACAAGACGGCAGAGCCGCAGCGGCTCAGCTCGTAGGGACAGATAAACGTACTGATATAGCCGTACTGCGTGTCGAAGGTTCGAATTTGCCCGTAATCCCTCTGAACTCTAATTACAAACCACAAGTGGGCGATGTAGTACTAGCCATCGGTAACCCATACAACCTTGGACAAACCACAACGTTCGGCATTATTTCTGCCACAGGTCGTTCATCTATTAGCGATGGTCGTCAAGCATTCATTCAAACCGATGCAGCCATCAATGAAGGTAACTCTGGTGGAGCCCTAGTGAACACACAAGGCGAGCTCGTCGGCATTAATACCGCCTCTTTTCAGCAAGCAACAGACTTAGAAACTTACGGTATTTCTTTTGCTATCCCTGCGCCGCTAGCCAGTAAGATCATGCAGAAAATCATCGCTGATGGCCGCGTGATTCGTGGTTATATTGGAATCGACGGCCAAGACATTAATGCGGTCACTGCTCGCCTACTTGGAAATGAACACATAGGTGGTATTGTCGTACTTGGTATTGATCCAAATGGTCCAGCCAATGCGGCTGGCTTTCAAAAACAAGATATCATTATCAGTATTGATGGCAATAAAGTTCAGGGACGTCAGAGCGTTATGGATATCGTCACCGATTTACGGCCTGGCACCACCGTGGACGTCGGTATCATTCGTAAAGGAAAAGAGATGACCTTGAAAGTCACCATTGCTGAAGACAAGCAAGAAGCATAAAAAATCCCAGCCATTGGCTGGGATTTTTATTTGTGCGTTACTCGCTATCGCTCGGTGTTTCCGTCGTATCGGAATCATCTAGCTCAACTTCAATGCGAGTGACTCGCTGCAAACCTCTCGGTAATAACCCACCTCGGCGACCACGTTCGCCACGGAAGTTATCAAGGTCAGACGGTTTAAGACCCAACTTTCGCTTACCCGCGTACAGCGTTAACGATGCACCTTTTGGTAAAGACATTAAGTGAGATAGTACTTCTTCTCGCTCTTTTGCTTTAGCAGCAGGAATGTTGATGATCTTATTCCCTTTACCTTTCGCCAGTTGTGGCAAGTCTTTGATTGGGAACAGCAGCATGCGACCTTGGTTAGTGATTGCTAAGATTTCATCAGAGTCTAAATCTTCAATCTCTTTTGGCGTCATGATCTCAGAGTTGGCAGGTAAAGTGACGAGCGCTTTACCACTGCGGTTTTTAGACAGCAAGTCCGCGCCTTTACATACAAAGCCGTAACCTGCATCTGAGCCCACCAGCCACAGCTGATCTTCTTCACTCATGATGACTTGGCGAATACTGCTACCAGCCGTAATATTCAAGCGACCGGTAATCGGCTCACCTTGACTACGAGCAGAAGGCAGTGAGTGCGATTCCAGAGAGTAACTTCGACCGTCACTACCTAGGAATACCGCAGGCTGATTACTCTTACCTCGAGCATGCGCTAAATACTTATCACCCGACTTATAGTTTAAGCCTTCGGCATCCACGTCATGGCCTTTCGCGTGACGAATCCAACCTTTCTCAGAAAGCACAACCGTGATTGGCTCACTTGGTACGAGGTCACGTTCAGTCAGCGCTTTTGCTTCTGCACGCTCAACCATTGGAGAGCGACGATCATCACCGTATTTCTCTGCGTCTGCTTTGATTTCTTTTTTCAGTAGTGTGTTCAGACGACGCTCAGAACCGAGTAGCTGTTCTAGCTTCTCACGCTCTTTCTCTAGCTCGTCTTGCTCACCACGGATCTTCATCTCTTCTAGTTTTGCTAGATGACGAAGTTTGGTATCTAAAATTGCATCCGCTTGGATATCGGTAATACCAAAGCGTTCCATCAGCACCGCTTTTGGATCGTCTTCAGTACGGATGATCTCAATCACTTCATCTAGGTTGAGGTAAGCAACCAACAAACCTTCCAAGATGTGTAGACGAGCCATTACTTTGTCTAGGCGATGTTGTAGACGACGACGCACAGTCGTACGACGGAACTCGATCCACTCAGACAGAATTTGCACCAGACCTTTAACTTGAGGACGGTTATCCAAACCAATCATGTTCAAGTTAACGCGGTAACTGCGCTCAAGATCCGTTGATGCGAACAAATGGTTCATCAACAAGTCACAATCGACGCGGTTTGACTTAGGCACCACAACAATACGCGTTGGGTTCTCGTGATCCGATTCGTCACGAAGATCGTCAACCATTGGCAGCTTCTTCGCACGCATCTGGTTAGCGATTTGCTCAAGCAGTTTGGCACCCGATACTTGGTGAGGCAAAGAAGTGATAACAATATCAGAACCTTCTTTATGCCAAACCGCGCGCATTTTGATGCTGCCACGACCGTTGCGGTAAATCTTCTCGATATCCGCTTGCGGCGAGATAATTTCTGCTTCTGTTGGGTAATCTGGACCTTTGACATACTGCATCACGTCCGGCAGTTCTGCTTTCGGGTTGTCGATCAAATGAATAGTCGCATCTGCGATTTCACGAACGTTGTGCGGTGGGATGTCTGTTGCCATACCAACGGCAATGCCGGTTACACCGTTGAGCAGGATGTGAGGCAGACGTGCTGGCAACATTTGTGGCTCTTTCATTGTGCCATCAAAGTTAGGTTGCCATTCAACCGTGCCCTGGCCAAGTTCGCCAAGCAATACTTCAGCAAACTTAGACAGTTTTGCTTCGGTATAACGCATTGCCGCAAATGATTTCGGATCATCTGGCGCACCCCAGTTACCTTGACCATCCACTAATGGATAGCGGTAAGAGAATGGCTGAGCCATCAATACCATCGCTTCGTAACACGCTGAATCACCGTGCGGATGGTATTTACCTAACACGTCACCAACGGTACGTGCAGATTTTTTGTATTTTGCTGATGCAGAGAGACCAAGCTCTGACATCGCATAAATGATGCGTCGTTGAACCGGCTTTAAGCCATCACCAATGTATGGCAAGGCGCGGTCCATGATTACGTACATCGAGTAGTTCAGATAAGCGTCTTCAGTGAACTTGCGCATTGGCAATTGTTCGACGCCATCGTAGGTAATTTCTGTAGACATCCGTTACACCTCTGCCAAGTCGCCGTTGTTTTGTAGCCAAGAACGACGGTCATCTGCACGCTTTTTACCTAGCAGCATGTCCATCATTTCCATGGTCGCCGTAGAGTCGTCAATGGTTAACTGCACTAAGCGACGCGTGTTCGGATCCATGGTGGTTTCACGCAACTGAAGTGGGTTCATCTCACCCAGACCTTTGAATCGTTGCACGTTGATTTTGGCTTTCTTCTTCGACAAGCGCTCTAAAATGCCATCTTTTTCATCATCATCGAGGGCGTAGAACACTTCTTTCCCGCAGTCGATTCGATACAGAGGCGGCATCGCCACATAGATATGACCCGCTTCCACTAGTGCGCGGAAGTGACGAGTAAATAGAGCACAAAGCAGCGTTGCGATGTGAAGACCATCCGAGTCCGCATCGGCAAGGATACAGATCTTACCGTAACGAAGACTCTCGAGGTTGTCGCTATCTGGGTCAATACCCAAAGCAACTGAGATATCGTGTACTTCTTGAGACGCAAGAACTTGATCGGCAGAGACTTCCCACGTGTTCAAGATCTTACCACGCAGTGGCATCACAGCTTGGAATTCACGGTCACGTGCCTGTTTTGCTGAGCCACCCGCAGAGTCACCCTCCACAAAGAAGATTTCAGTGCGACTTAAGTCCTGTGCTGAACAGTCGGTCAACTTGCCTGGCAGTGCCGGACCGGACGCCACTTTCTTACGTACGACTTTTTTCGCCGCTCGCATACGACGGTGCGCGTTAGCGATACAGACTTCTGCCAATTGCTCTGCGAGCTGAGGCTTTTCGTTCAACCAAAGACTGAACGCATCTTTTACAACGCCAGAGACAAATGCCGCGGTTTGACGAGAAGAGAGACGTTCCTTGGTCTGGCCTGCAAATTGTGGATCTTGAATTTTAACCGACAGCACGTAAGAACAGCGGTCGAAAACGTCATCACCCGTTAGCTTCACACCACGAGGTAATAGATTACGGAACTCACAGAATTCGCGCATCGCTTCCAACAAGCCTTGGCGTAAACCATTAACGTGCGTACCACCTTGAGCGGTTGGGATTAGGTTAACGTAGCTTTCGGTGATCATCTCACCGCCTTCTGGCTGCCAAATTACCGCCCAGTTTGCCGCTTCAGTATCCGCCAAGAACTCACCAGTAAATGGTTCTTCAGGAATAACTGGATAGCCTTTTACACCTTCCGCAAGATAGTCTTTCAAACCATCTTCGTAGTACCACTTATAGTCTTTGCCATTAACTTTGTCGGTTAATGTGATTTCTAAGCCCGGACACAAAACCGCTTTTGCGCGCAGGTTGTTGACTAGGCGCGTCACAGAGAAGTTAGCCGAATCGAAGTACTTCGCATCAGGCCAGAAATGCACGCTGGTACCGCGATTGCGACGACCACATGTGCCAGTTACGGTCAGATCAGACACTTTCTCGCCGTGTTCAAATGCAATTTCATACACTTGACCATCACGACGAACTGTTACTTCAACGCGTTTTGACAACGCGTTTACTACAGATATACCTACCCCGTGCAAACCACCAGAGAATTGGTAGTTTTTGTTAGAGAACTTACCACCCGCATGTAGCTTACATAGAATTAGCTCTACGCCTGATACTTTCTCTTCTGGGTGGATATCAACAGGCATGCCTCGACCATCATCGATCACTTCGAGTGATTGGTCAGCATGTAGGATGACTTGTACTTTTGAGGCATGTCCGGCTAGCGCTTCATCGACACTGTTGTCGATAACTTCTTGGCCCAAATGGTTTGGGCGCGCTGTATCCGTATACATCCCTGGTCGGCGACGTACTGGCTCTAAGCCATTCAGTACTTCAATGGCACCAGCATTATATTGTTCAGTCATAATACGGAATTATTCTCAAAGTTTACTTGTTGCCTGAGTATCACCAATGGGCGTACCCATACTCAGGAAACGAAAAAGCCACCCTGTTCACACCACTAAGAGTTTGTAAACATGATGCATAACAAAGTAGCCAGGGTCCTCGACCCTTAAGATCTTTTGGCAAAACATAGTCGGAAAGCATACCGCCCATGTCAAGAAACGGTTGGATATATCAATAAAAACTATGAGCCTTTTCCAATCGCTTTCGAATTACAGTTCTAGAAATTCGATAATCTGTGCAGGATAACGCTCAAAGCCTACAAAACTGTGATCACCGCCTTGTTCTACTGTTTGCTTAGCGTCTGCAAACTTATCTACCGCTTGTCGATAGTCTAAAACCTCATCTTCTGTTTGTTGCAATAACCAAAAAGAATGTGGCGACGCGATGCTTTGTACATCAAGAGCTTTTAACTCGTCAATATGACAAGCTTCAAGTGTATAGGTTTCATGCGTATATGGGTTAGTTTGCTTACCCAAATAATCTACTAGCAACTCATAAGGCTTGACTGCAGGGTTGACCACTACCGCTTTAAACCCAAACTTGTCATTTAGCCACGTTGACATAAAACCGCCTAATGAGCTGCCCACTAGACCAATTTTATAGTCGTCTTTATATTGCTCGATAATATCCAACAACATTTTCGCTGCTTGCTGAGGATAACAAGGTAACTGGGGAACAATCACCTTGATATCAGACCTATGTTGCTCGCAGTAGGCTCGCATCACATTCGCTTTCATGGAGAGTGGAGAGCTATTAAAGCCATGGATATAGAGAAGAAGTGAAGGTTTACTCATAGATATCTCGCACAAAAAAGCGAGCCCAAACAGAGAGCTCGGGCGCGTTAGTAGCCGTTAGAAGAGAAGTCTGGTTGGAACTGGCCATCAGGAAGCCGACCTACTTGGGTCGTAATATCGCCACAAGCGTGTAGTTGCAGCTCCCGCCAACCAGGCGAAGTGGTATCAAGGGCAAAATCATCCGAGTTAGGCTTAAACTGAACACAAGTTGAGGGTGTTGCCATCACTCGAATGCCCTTGTGAAGCACATTCATATCTTGATGAACATGACCACAGAGAATACCTTTCACGTTATCAAAACGCTCGACAACCTGCCAAAACGCTTCGGCATCTTTTAAAGTATGTTGATCAAGCCACGCGCTTCCGACCAGTAACGGGTGATGATGCAACAAAACAAGTGTGTGTCTTTCTGGGTGTTCGGCTAGCTTTTCTTCGAGTAGCGTTAATTGCTGATCGCTCAAGCGCCCATGAGGAACGCCAACCACTTGCGAGTCTAAAAGAATTAACTGCCAATGCTCGCCAAGCAACACATGCTCTGCGGCTTTGATTTGTGGCGAAGGCAAAACACTGCCCATATTAGGCTTGTAATCATGATTACCAGGTAGCCAAAAACAGTCTTTCTCTAGCGGTTCAATGCCGTTGGCAAAGCGCTGATAAGATTCTGCACTATGGTCTTGGGAAATATCGCCCGTCGCCAAGATGTAATCAAACGCCACGTTGCGGCGTAAAACATCAGCAACAACAGCATTGAAGCTATCGACTGTTTTTACGCTTAGCAAACTTCCCTCATCGGCAGCAAACAGATGAGTATCCGTAATTTGTAAAAGTTTGATGCTGTCACTAGATGATTGCAAAATGAAAACCTGATTCGTCCACTATATCGTTATTTGTTATTTTCCTTTAGTGACGTGACGATCAATTGAAGGCAAGTGGTGTTCTACTGATACCACTCCGTAAACAAAACGTCAGCCATTCACCGAGGAATGTGTTTAATTGATGCTTTTCATCTTTCTGCATCAGTTGGTCATTGGGATAATCATACTTAGCTTTTATGCGAGAGAACTCTCCGCTTGAGCATACTTCGGCTACTCTCGCATCATGATAAAGCCTGACAGACATCGTCGGTAAAGGAAACACTGGCGTTTCATCACTCTGACATATCTCAACAACTGTGGTGTATTTTGTGATTTCATTCACGGTCAATTGGTAAACCATGTTCGCCGCTTGGTAGCAACGTACATCCCCAACTTCAGCAGAAGCAGGCAATAAGGCATTCAATTTAGCGTAGTTGGTCTCATACGTTCTCATAAGACCAGCTAAATCAACATGATATCTCTGTTTTTCAGCCAATTGTGCCATTACTCACTCTCCACCGTTTGGGATAGTCCCCATTCTGACTTTAACTCTTGATGGTGTAATTGCAGCCATTGCAACGCAATAATCGACGCACCATTTTCAAATTTTCCGTCCTTCACCCATTGATACGCCGTTTCACGACTCATGACATGAACTCGGATATCTTCATTCTCATAGTCTAAACCATGAATGCCGTGCGCTTTAGACGCATCCACTTCACCAACAAAGACGTCTAGCTTTTCCGAGCAACCACCAGCCGAAGGATAATAAGAAGTGACAGGTATAACGCGCCCCACCTGAATCCCCGCTTCTTCGACAGCCTCTCGACGAATTACGGCTTCAGCAGATTCATCGCGGTCAATCATACCGGCGACAATTTCTAGCTGCCAAGGGTGTTCATGTTCCAACGCGCCAATACGAATCTGTTCAATGATTACGACCTGGTCCGTCTTTGGATCATAAGGAAGCATCGCTGCTGCGTGACCACGCTCGAACATTTCTCGTTCGACAACTCCACTCCAACCACCAGCAAATAGCCTATGCTGAAAGCGGTATTTCACCATTTTGAAAAAACCTTCAAATAAGGTTTCTTTCGAGATGACTTTTACATCTCGCGAAGTAAAATCTTGTTGTTGTTTGTCACGCTGTTGCATTCAACACCTCTCTGAGTGAATCCTGTAGTTTACTCATTGTTATTCGCTTGCTCAAAGGACTTGGCTCAACTTTTTGTATAATAGTTACAAATTAATTTAAGTCTTTGCTAAAAATTTATTGCACAAGTGGATAATTACGTGTAAAAAAGTGCAAACTTTAGAGTAAATATCGTGCAAATTGAGTTAAACTACTGAGAATTAACCAATCTATGGACCGCGGGAATAGAAAATGAAAAAATTGCTTCCACTATTTATCAGTGCAGCGCTAGGTAGCATGAGTACGTCTGCGTTCGCAGACTCTTTGGCTGAAATCTACGACTTGGCAAAACAAAATGATCCACAATTGCTCAGTGTAGCAGCACAACGTGACCAAGCTTTCGAAGCAATCACCTCAAGCCGTAGTGCTCTATTACCACAAATTAACCTTACTGCGGGTTACAATTTAACTCGTGGTGATACTGAATACGATTCAAATCTAATTAGCGACGTATCAAACGATGGCAACGCACTAACCGCTGGCGTTAGCTTTTCACAAGCACTTTACAACCGCGCATCTTGGATCTCTCTAGATACTGCTGAGAAAAGTGCTCGCCAAGCAGACGCAACTTACGCAGCGACGCAACAGGCACTGATTCTTCGCGTGTCACAAGCGTATTTTGAAGTTCTACGCGCACAAGATAATCTTGTTTTCGTACGTGCAGAAAAAGCCGCGGTTGGCCGTCAACTTGAGCAAACTAAACAGCGTTTTGAAGTAGGTTTGTCTGCAATCACTGACGTGCATGACGCACAAGCTCAGTACGACCAAGTGCTAGCGGACGAAGTGTTGGCAGAAAACGCGCTCACTAATAGCTACGAGTCACTGCGTGAAATTACAGGCCAAGAGCACAAAGATCTCAACATTTTGGACACTGGCCGCTTCACTGCTAGCCCATCGACCGTACCAGCTGAATCGCTCATTGATGAAGCAAAAACCAAAAACCTGACCTTGCTATCTTCACGTATTCTTCAAGACATTGCGCGTGACAATATTTCACTAGCAAGCTCTGGCCACCTACCAACGCTCTCTCTAGATGGTGGTTACAACTACGGTGATACTTCTCATAGCTCTCGTGATAACACGACAGACAACTTCAATATTGGTGTGAACCTTGCAGTACCGCTATACACAGGTGGTAACGTAACCTCTCAAACCAAACAGGCTGAATACGCGTACGTGGCAGCAAGCGAAGATCTTGAAGCACAGTACCGTAGCGTAGTAAAAGATGTTCGCGCACAAAACAACAACATTAACGCCTCTATCGGCGCATTACGTGCGTATGAGCAAGCGGTTATTTCTGCACGCTCTGCACTAGAAGCAACAGAAGCTGGCTTTGATGTAGGTACTCGTACTATCGTTGATGTACTGGACGCGACTCGTCGTCTATACGATGCGAACAAAAACCTATCGAACGCTCGTTACGACTACATTTTAAGTGTTCTTCAGCTACGCCAAGCCGTTGGTACGCTAAGCGAACAAGACATCTTGGATGTTGATGCAGGTTTGAAAGCGGCAAAATAACCGCGAACTGAATACTTCAGGCCTTAATAAATAAAAAACGCCAGTTGAGTTATCAGCTGGCGTTTTTTATTACTTATAGTTCAGAGCCTATAAGTGTCTCTGAGCATCAAGTATCAAAAAGGCCGCACTTAGCGACCTTTATGAGCAAATAGCATTTCAATGCTAACAAACAGCAGGCTTAGCCCTTACCGCCTTTGATTGCATTAATGATTTCACTGGTCGAGCAGCCATCTTCAAAGTTCAATACACGAACTTCACCACCCGCCGCAATGACTTCTTTACCACCAGCAATCTCTTCTGGTTTGTAGTCACCGCCTTTTACTAGCAAGCTTGGTAGAACTTCTGAGATCAAACGCTGCGGCGTATCTTCACTAAATGGTACAACCCAATCCACAGCGCCCAAACCTGCCAACACCGCCATGCGGCGATCGGTTGGGTTTACCGGACGACCAGGGCCTTTAAGGCGTTTTACTGACTCATCGGTATTTACCGCAACGATTAGGCGATCGCCCAGTTCAGCAGCATGGTTTAAGTAAGACACATGCCCAGCGTGCAGAATATCAAAGCAGCCATTTGTCATAACGACTTTCTCGCCACGAGCTCGTGCTTTTTTCACCGCTTCGATCAGTGCTTTTTCTGAAATCACACCGTAATCCGTGTCTTGGCTGCCATGTACCGCTTCTGCTAATTCAATCTCAGAAAGCGTTGACGTGCCTAGTTTACCAACTACAACACCTGCCGCTGCGTTTGCTAGTGCACACGCTTCTTCAAATGATTTGCCTGCGGCAACAGACGCTGCCAATACAGAGATAACCGTGTCGCCCGCACCTGTCACGTCGTACACTTCTTTCGCTTGAGTTGGAAGGTGGAACGGTTCCTGGCCACGACGAATCAAGGTCATTCCGTTTTCGCTGCGTGTCACTAAAAGCGCTTCAAATTCAAACTCTTCAACCAAAGCCAGTGCTTTCTCTACTAGCTCTTGGTCAGATTTCACTTTACCTACAACGTCTTCGAACTCTTTCATGTTTGGCGTAAGAAGTGTTGCGCCACGGTAGCGTTCAAAATCAGCACCTTTCGGGTCAATGAAAACCGGAATATTTGCTGCGCGCGCTTTTTGAATGTATGCCTGAACATGCTCTAACGAACCTTTTGCGTAGTCAGACATAATCACGGCTTTAACGTTTGGCAGTGCGGCATCCATTCGAGATAACACTGGCGCAGAATCTGTGTTTTCAAACTTGTCTTCGAAGTCGAGACGAATAAGCTGTTGTCCACGGCTCATTACACGAAGCTTCGTAATCGTTGGGTAATCAGGCAGCGCAACGAAATCGCACTTCACATTGAGCGAGCTCAGCGTCTCCGTCAGCACTTTTGCAGGCTCATCTTCCCCAGTTAGACCAACAATGTGAGCATGGCCACCTAATGATGCGATGTTCATCGCAACGTTCGCAGCACCACCAGGACGCTCTTCATTGTTTTCTACTTTTACAACAGGAACCGGCGCTTCAGGAGAAATGCGCCCGGTTGGGCCATACCAGTAACGATCTAGCATGACATCACCGATGATGAGCACACCAGCGCTGTTGTAATCAGGTAGAATTGGTTTCATTGTTGGTCTCCAAAAATTAAATCGAAGTGAGTTTATCACAGCCCTTATCGAGGCTAAATATATGGTCTTAACTGAACCACTGATTCCAAGCCTGTTTTACCCACTCCCTTTCGGCAACAAACTTATCTTCCACCACATCAGCGTCTAAATTGAGTAGATTTCGGCGGTGTATTTCGTTGCGCATTGTCGTGTAAGCACGTATCAACTGCATTGCTTGGTCTTCGTCCATAACATCTTGCGCAATGAGCGTTTCAAAGATGCGCACATTATCACACCAACGCGTCAATTTCGGCTTATCGTGACTATAGTTGAGCACTAGGTACTGAGCGAGAAATTCGATATCGGTAATCCCACCTACATCTTGCTTGAGCATAAAGCGGCCTGGCTTTTTCCCCCCAAGATGACCGCGCATTTTTTCTCTCATTTCGACAACGTCTTTTTTCAGTTCAGCTTGATCGCGTGCTTTGCACAGCACATCATGCCGCGTATTGTGAAATGCAATTGCCAGTGGTTCATCACCATAAATCATGCGCGCGCGGACAAGTGCTTGATGCTCCCATGTCCACGCGTCTTGATGTTGATAGTCGTCGAACGCGTCCGTTGGGCTAACCAACAAACCCGATGCACCGGACGGACGCAATCGGGTATCGACCTCGTATAAAATACCGGAAGCGGTGCGAGTGGAGAAAATATGAATGATACGCTGTGCTAAACGAAGGTAGAACTGACGACCATCAATCTCTTTCTTGCCGTCAGTGTAGACATTGACTGGGCAGTCATGCATGAAGACAATATCCAAATCGGAGTTATAGCCGAGCTCCCACCCTCCGACTTTACCATAACCAATTACAGCAAAGCCTTTACCTTCACGATCTTTCACATGCGTTGGCTCGCCGTACTTTTCAGACACTTGCAACCAAGCCTGACTGATCACCGCATCAACGATAGCTTCCGCTAAATAAGTTAAATGGTCACTCACTTTCATCACTGGCAATGCGCCAGCAATATCTGCCGCTGCAATACGCAAAATACAAATTTGCTTAAACTGACGCAACGCTTCCATTTGCTGTTCCATATCATCTTCAGGAATACGCGCCAAATAATCACGTAGCTCTGTACGGTAACTGTCTAATGGAATGGGATTGTACAGCTGCGCAGGGTCGATCAACTCATCAAGCAAGATAGGATAACGAGACAGCTGCTCTGAAATCATTGGGCTTGCGGTACACAAACGTACGAGCTGCACCAGAGCCGCTGGATGCTCATCCAATAATTCCAAGTAAGTCGTGCGAGTGCAGATGTTGTGTAGCAAGTGAAGTACACGAGATAAACCAAACTGTGCATCAGGATGGGCAAAGACCGCATCAAACACTTTCGGCATCAAACGATTGAGCACTTCGCGTCCACGTGGGCCTAACGTTTTTTTGGCCAGATCGGTTTTAAAGTTGATGATGGTTTTCGCGCATGAAGCAAAGTCTTCAATCTGAATATCCTGCTGCAAGATATGCTCAAGAACGTCTTGTTTGTCGGCCATATCCCATAGCTCATGAAAATGACGAGCAACAGTAGTCCCCTCGTCTTCTTCATCATCACCAATTAGTGATTCAAAAACTTGGTGAACATTTGCCATATGCTGCTGGGTTTGCTCAATTAATTGCTCCCAACAGCTCATTTTCATCGCAGTGGCGAGCTTTAAGCGTTCGGTTTCGCAATCAGGCAGCGTCTGGGTTTGCTTATCCGCCATTGCTTGCAACAAGTTTTCTAATTGACGCAAGTACTTGTATGCAGCTTCTAGATCGCTGATTTCTTTTGGAGTAAGCAATGCCAGTTCTTCAATGCCTTGCAGCGTTTCCAACAGCCCTCGATTACGCAAAGAAGGCTCTCGACCACCTCGAATCAATTGAAAAACTTGAGCGATAAATTCAATTTCTCGGATGCCACCCGCACCTAGCTTAATGTTGTTATTCAACCCTCGGCGGCGAACCTCGCTACTGATCATCGACTTCATTCGTCGCAAAGATTGAATCGCACTGAAATCAATATAACGACGAAAAACAAAAGGGCGCAGCATTTGGCGTAGCTCTTGATACTGCGGGTACATCTCACATCCCATCACCCGAGCTTTGATCATCGCGTAACGTTCCCAATCTCGCCCCTGTTCTTGGTAATAATCTTCAAGTGCGGCATAGCTCATTACCAAGGGGCCACTTTCTCCAAATGGGCGAAGTCGCATGTCGACGCGGTAGCAAAAACCATCGAAGGTTTGTTGGTCGAGCGCTTTGATGATGCGTTGACCAAGACGAGTAAAGAACTGGGCATTGGCAATGCTGCGGCGTGCGCCTTGGGTTTCGCCATTCTCTGGATACGTGAAAATTAGATCAATATCGGAAGAAAAGTTTAACTCGCCACCACCTAGTTTCCCCATGCCGATAATTAACATCGGCTGCACTTCACCGTCCTCACTTGTTGGCGTGCCCCACTCCTGACAACACACTTGATATTGCCATTGATAGGTTTCAAAAATCATCGCTTCTGCCAACTCAGATAAGTGGCTTAAAGACGTCTCTAGAGACCATGCATGCGTGAAATCCTTCCACGCAATGTACACCATTTCTCGGTTGCGAAACTGACGCAACACGCGATGACCAGACATCTCATCAGGACATTGTTCCAACAGTTCAGCAAGGCGTGAGCGGTAAGACTCCTGACGACTTGGCTGCGCTAACATACTTGGCAACTCACGGGCTAGGACTTCATCGCGATGAATGGCTTCGGTTATAAATTGGCTTAAGCCCGCCACATAACGAAATTGCTGCGCAACCTCATCGGGCCAAAGGGGAAAATAACCTGCGTCTTGGGCGTTCTGTACGGCAGATTCAGCGATAGAAATCAGTGGCGAAGGCAGCTGCATTTTTCTTCCTTGTTTGAAAAGCACGGTAACTCATTCTTTATACCAGACTGAAAGCAAATAAAAACGCCCACAAAAGGTTTGTGGGCGTTTTATCAAAAGTTCGGGATCGAATATTAAACTTGGAAAGATTTGATCTTCTTGTCTAGCTCACCTGCATTATTTTGCATCATTTCAGAGGTTTCTAGCAGCTCGGTAACAACAACAACTGAGGCTTCCACCAACTCACGTACATTGGTGAGGTTTTGGCTCATCTCTTCTGCAACACTGCTTTGCTGACCAGACGCCGTCGCGATCTGGAAGTTCATGTCATTGATTTGCGTCACTTGCCCAACAATACCATCAAGCTCAGATCCAGCATTAGAAACCAGCTCGTTTCCATCTGCCGCTTCCACAACGCTTTTTTCCATGAGTTCTACCGCAGATTCAGCACTGGTTTGCAGCTGTGCGATCATCTCTTGAATTTCTACCGTCGCTTGTTGTGTACGTTGGGCAAGGTTACGAACTTCATCTGCAACCACAGCAAAACCCCGCCCAGCCTCGCCAGCTCGCGCCGCTTCAATCGCCGCATTCAGTGCAAGCAGGTTGGTTTGCTCAGAAATGCCTTGAATCGTCCCTACAACGCTACCAATGGCTTCAACACGTTCTTCAACTTGGTTAACCGCTTGTGCCGATGAAGCGATATCCGACGAAAGTTCACTCATTTTCGCCATTGTACTTTGCAAGAACTGCTGACCAGAAATTGCTTGTGCGGAAGCTTGCTCTGTCAGAGAAGATGCCGTCTGGGCATGTTCCGCAACCGTTTGGACCGTCGACGACATTTCACTCATCGCCGTAGCAAGTTGATCAATTTCGTTAAACTCTTCTTGCGCCGATTCCTTCGTTTCCGACATGCTCAGTGTCATGACTTCGGTGAGCGTTGATAATTCATCAGACGCATTAATTTGCATTTGAATCACATCGTGCAATTGTCGACGTGTCTTTTCTAATTCACGTGCCACGTCTCCGTATTCATCTTTACAATCCATACCAAATGGAACAGAGAGGTTCTTGCTCGCCATCAGTTTGATCGCGTCGCTCAGATACTGTGTTTGACGCAACATCACTCTAGCCGCCGCTAATAAGAGCACGACAAAAACCACTATCAATAAGGCGGTTTGCCAAGCAACTTGCGTTAAGTATGCTTCATAATGCTGTTGGGCAACTTGCGCGTTTTGTGTCGCCGCTAAAAGTGAGTCGTAAAAAGTGTTTGCGTCCCACAGTTGTTTTGCCACGATCAGGACCGTACTGAAGACCATCAACATGACCATTTTAGGCACCAGTCGAATGTCGGATATGACCCTTTCCCATGGCTTAAATGCCAGCTTTTCCATTGTCAGTTCTCCACCGAGTCTTATATAGTCTTTATCTATAATCTTTATATTACTTATAGTTATGTTCGCGCTTTGCGTGGTTACGCGATTTATTTTGAGCTTCGTATGAAAAACAATGATATCAAAGACAGCACACGACCGATGGGCCTGTTGTCACTAATATTGTCTTTTATGGCACTATTTGTGATCTCTGGCTTGTTGTTTTTCCCGATCGATCACGAAACCCGTCAAGTTCTTATCGGTCTGGATTTCATAATCTGTAGTATTTTTCTACTACAGCTCACCATTGATTTGATCCGGTCCACAGATCGCTGGTTATTCCTTAAACGTCATTGGATAGATTTCGTGGCGAGCATCCCATTGATAGAGCCCCTGCGCTTTGCTCGTATTTTTCATATTATGCGAGTGGTATTAGTACTGCGTTCGTCAAAGTTCATTTTGCATCAGCTCAAAGAAAACCGCCGCGAAACCACGGTCGCCTCTATACTGCTATTGATGGTTATCCTCATAACACTCGGTTCTAGTGCAATGCTGTTTATCGAAGCGAAAAACCCAGAAGCGAATATTCGTACTGGCGCCGATGCTTTGTGGTGGGTATTTGTAACAATCTCAACGGTTGGTTACGGCGATCATTATCCAGTGACCTCCATAGGAAAGTTTTTGGCTGTCATCATCATTGTTTGCGGGGTGGGTATCTTTGGTATGATCTCGGGTCTTATCACCTCTATCCTTACTGCCCCAACGAAACAACAGACGCACAGTTCAATCAATAAAGAACGTATGCTCGAGCAGCTCCTAAGCCAACAAGCGCAAATACTAGAACGACTCGATTTCATGGAAAAAGAGCTACAACAACGTAAAACAGAGACAAAAAAATAGGACCATGCGGTCCTATTTTTTTGTTCTTATCACCAGAACGATCATTCACGCCAATAAGGCTGAACTTCCACACTGATCGCTCGGGTTTGATCCATTGCATGCAAAATTGAGCGCTCTTGACGGTGCAACCAGCGTTCTAACTGCTCTTTTTCTGCGTCTTCCAGCATATCAACCAACGGGAGTAAGTGGTTCAGCATTAGCAGATCATCGATACCATGCACTAGATCCGCCCATGGTAAACGGAAGCTGTTACGCTCATCCGAGTTATACAAACTCGCGAAACCAATACCAGTATAGAGGTTACGCAATAAGCGATAACGCTGATCAACGTACTCTTGCGCCGTCAAATCGCGCTCTGCTGGGAAAGCTTCCATTAGCTCAGCCCAAGTGCGATCGAGCTGAGTAACTGAAAACGGCATGATGTTACTTGCCATTTTTTCACGTGCTTTTTCATCAAGAAATGGCTGCCAACCGCGCGCTAAGATCCAGCGGCTTAGATCCAGCAGTAACCCTGTGTAACGCGCGGAATTGAGCAACCCTAGCACTTCTTCACGGCTTGGCAACTCTTGTAACTGCTGAGTCAACTCAGATACTAAGAACTTACGCGCATCCAACTTGCGCAGCACATTGCCTTTGTCATCTAAAAGCTCTTCAAGGTGTGCATGCTCATCCAACCAACTCAGTTCTTCTTCCAACCATTTAAGCTCTTGGCGCAGAATCGCGCTCGCGCGACGAGGAACAATCCCGCCAAAAATGGTCAATGTTTGACGAATGAAACGAATGGCATTACTGATTTCACGCAGTGCTTCCACGCTGTCACGCTCAGCATAAATTTGCTCGTGATAATGCCAATGAGACAAAGCGTGCTCTAAAGAGTTGATCAAGCAAAATTCAACGGTATCCGTCGGACTACTGTCCACAAGTGCCAATGATTTTACTTCATCACCCGCGTAACCGCTTGCAAGTCGATAACCTTTCGCCGCTTTGCTCAAGTTACCCAAGCGCATACCACCTTGCTCGCAAAAGCTGCGTGCCAGTGTGAATAAAGCTTCGGTTTGGCCAGACTTAAGTTCCAGTTCAACTTCGCAAATTGGCTCTTGCTTCTCTTCTTCGTCTTCACCTTTGGCTACAACTAAGCCTTGGTCAAAAGCAACTTCAATCTGACTGCCATCGGGCATGCCAATCAGCCATTGTTCACGTGTGAAGTTGGTCGAGAATAATGGCATAAGCTCGGATTGCAGCGTTTCTGCATCTTTACCTGGGGGCCAAATATCTAGAGGATGAAGCGACAGATTAGGCTCGTCGCTAGTGTGCTCAGCATTGTATTCTGGTCTTTGATGTAAGCCTGCGACGACGCGTCCTGCTGTCTTTACGGTTTGGACGAATACATCATCAAAACGGCGAATTCTTAAACCAATGTCGTGCTTTCGAAGCCATTTATCGGCAGTATCAAAATAGGTGTTACCCAAGTCACGACAACTATGCTGAAGTACTTTTGTCTCAGAAATTTTTTCTTTTAAAGTTTCTGAAAATTCAGGAGAAACAAAAAACTTCAGTTCTATTTCGGTTTCCATAGCTATACCTTTCAAAGCAGATAGAAACAGGATATTGCGTAATTTCTCACACGGCAAGAGAGAAATATCGCCGGATTGATGATCTAAAACAGTTTTAATGAGCGATTTAATGCGTTACCATGCGCGCCTTTATAGCCATCGTTCAACATTTCGCCAAGCACTCAGAAATGGTGTATGTTTTTTTAAGGTTATAGTTATTAGGTTGAATGACCATGCCAGTAAATACAATTATGGGGTTATTTGCAAAGTCCCCAATTAAGCCTTTGCAACGCCACGTTGTGTGTGTCAACGAATGTTGTTCACACTTGGTGAAATTCTTTGAAGTATCTTCAAAGGGTGATTGGGAAAAAGCAGCAGAAATCCGTGCACAAATTTCTCACCTAGAGAAAGAAGCGGATGTGCTGAAACGTGAAATCCGTCTAAAACTGCCTCGCGGTTTGTTCATGCCAGTCGACCGTACTGACATGCTTGAGCTTTTGACTCAACAGGACAAACTTGCAAACCTGGCAAAAGACATTGCTGGCCGTGTATATGGTCGTCAACTTGTCATCCCTGAGGCTCTCCAACCAAACTTCCTCGCTTACGTTCAACGTTGTCTTGATGCTGCCGATCAGGCGCAAAAGGTAATCAATGAACTTGATGAATTGCTAGAAACCGGCTTCAAAGGCCGTGAAGTGACGCTCGTCGCTGAAATGATTCATCAATTAGACGTTATCGAAGATGATACCGATGCCATGCAGATTGAACTTCGCCAACAGTTGATGGTGATTGAAGCTGACATGAACCCTATCGATGTCATGTTCCTGTACAAGATTCTTGAATGGGTAGGTGGTATTGCCGACCAAGCGCAGCGCGTAGGTGCTCGTTTGGAAGTCATGCTATCTCGATCTTAAAACATAAAGTTAACGACATAACGAAGAGCATAATTAACACGTGTCATAGGGACGATGACTATTTTCATCGTCTTATGGTTTGGCGCGCGTAAAATTTTGTTCCGCTTGTTATAAAACAACTAGGTATTACGATGGATATCCTTGCGAACTACGGCACTGTCCTGATTATTGTTGCAGCGATTTTTGGTTTCATGATGGCGATTGGTATTGGCGCGAACGACGTTGCTAATGCGATGGGTACATCTGTAGGTTCAAAAGCGCTAACTGTAAAACAAGCTATCATCATTGCGATGATCTTCGAATTTGCAGGTGCTTACCTTGCAGGCGGTGAAGTAACCGACACTATCCGTAAAGGTGTAATCGAGACTTCTTTATTTGCTAGTCAACCAGATGTTCTTGTCTACGGCATGATGTCTGCGCTTTTAGCAGCAGGTACATGGCTGCTTCTTGCTTCTTACATGGGCTGGCCAGTATCAACGACTCACTCAATCATCGGTGCAATCATTGGTTTTGCATGCGTATCAGTAGGTACTGAAGCGGTTGACTGGGGCAGCGTTCAAGGCATTGTTGGTAGCTGGATTATTACGCCAGTGATTTCAGGTTTCTTTGCTTACGTTATCTTTGTCAGCGCACAGCGCCTGATTTTTGATACAGAGAACCCTCTGTTTAACGCGAAACGTTTTGTACCCGTTTACATGTTCATCACAACAATGGTGATTGCACTTGTAACCATCAAAAAAGGTCTAAAACACGTTGGTCTTCACCTTACCAATGGTGAAGCCTGGATGTGGGCAGCAGCAGTTTCAGCACTTGTGATGATTGGCGGCTACGTATACATCCAGAAAAAATTCGCTAATCGCGAAGAAGACCGCAGCTTTTCTGGCGTGGAAGGTATCTTCAGCGTTCTGATGGTTATCACCGCTTGTGCGATGGCATTTGCACACGGTTCAAACGACGTTGCAAACGCCATTGGTCCACTGTCTGCTGTCGTATCGACTGTTGAACACATGGGCGAAATCAGCACGAAAAGCACCATCGCTTGGTGGATTCTACCTCTTGGTGGTATTGGTATCGTGGTCGGTCTTGCAACACTAGGTCACAAAGTAATGGCAACCGTTGGTACAGGCATCACTGAGCTAACGCCTAGCCGCGGTTTTGCAGCACAGCTAGCAACAGCATGTACGGTAGTTCTAGCGTCTGGTACAGGCCTGCCAATTTCAACCACTCAAACATTGGTTGGTGCGGTTCTCGGTGTTGGCTTTGCTCGTGGTATCGCAGCACTGAACCTAGGCGTAGTTCGTAACATCGTGGCATCATGGATCGTTACACTACCAGCGGGTGCGTTATTGGCCGTAGTATTCTTCTACGGACTTCAAGCGATGTTCGCTTAAGACACTCGTCAATAGAATGTAAGCGCTTTGTCATTATTGACTCAAACGCACAGAAAGGGAGGCTTTGCCTCCCTTCTTTGTTGCACCGAGGTTTGAAACTGCATACTATTCGTCTATTTCCGGCTCCAATCATTCGGTGCCAACGCTGTCTCCAAGAAAAATCGTTAAGGGATTTACTGTGAAAAAACTAATCATCACGGTTTTGTTTACTTTGCTAGCAGCGCCAGCGGCCCTAGCAGCAGACCGTTATATTTCTGATGACCTCTTCACTTTTATGCACTCAGGTCCAAATAACACCTACCGTATTATCGGTAGTGTTAACGCCGGTTCTAAAGTACAACTGATTAAAACCAACCGAGATACTGGCTATACGCAAGTTCGTGATGACCGTGGTCGCACTGGTTGGGTACAAAGCAAGTTTGTGACAAACCAAGAGAGCATGGCAATTCGCCTTCCTCGCATTGAGAAAGAGCTAGCCGAAGTAAAAGAGCAGCTTGCTAATGCTCGTCAAACTTCTGATGCAGAGAAAGCCGGTCTTGTTACCTCTCTCGAAACACGTAACCAACAAATTTCAGATCTAGAAAATAAATACTCTGAGATCAGCGATCAGCTTACTTCTGTTGAAACAGAAAACCGCGAGCTACGCGCAAAACTGGATACACAAAAAGATGACATGCTGCTTAAGTACTTCACTTATGGCGGCGGTGTTGCAGGTTTAGGTTTACTATTTGGTTTGATTCTTCCGCATGTCATGCCTCGTAGAAAGCGCTCTCCTGCGGGTTGGGCATAAACCCTTACGCTTTTATCTTTAAAAAGAACGCAAAAGCCAGTCGATATTGACTGGCTTTTTAGTTTGCTTCGTTTGATAGAAGTGAGTACTACTCCCCCATTGAACTAGAGGCTCGACGACGATCCGTTGCGCCATAAAGCTTGCCATCTTTTAGCTCAATTGCATTCAAACCGCTTACCACTGGAATAACGTGCACTGGGTAGCCAAGCTCCATAAACTCAGGCACCAACATTTCTGCGAACGTTTTCTTTTCCACCAGCAAACCAGTCGGGTCATAAGACTTGGTGCGGTCTATCTTAGTGCCATACTGGATGTTTGGTAAGTCAATAGCCTCTTGCGCTGATAAGTTCCAATCCAGCACCCCAACCACGGTTTTGAGTACATACCCCGGGATTTGTGAACTACCTGGTGACCCAACCACCAAACGCAAGTTATCATCACTGTCCATCACCATTAATGGCGTAATAGCCGAACGTGGACGCTTGCCCGCTTCAATTGAGTTTTGCGTAGGTTTGCCGTTAACCGTTGGCTGAGGTGAGAAATTAGCCATCTGCGCGTTCAAGATAACGCCATCGACCATCACACCCGAGCCCATACCCGTTCCTACGGTACTGGTCATCGCAATTGCATTTCCATCTCTATCGACGATAGAAATATGCCCTGTATCTTTGCTCTCGAAGCCTTGATATTGCGCATACTGAGTTTGCGTTATCTGTCCTGCTTTTGGATCCTCTTTTAAAGTGCCATTATCAGGGATTAAATCACGTCTCTGATCTAGATAGGCTTTAGACAACAACTGTTCAACTGGCGTTTCCACATAATCCGGATCTCCGGCATACGCAATACGATCGGCTTTTGCAATTCGCATCGCTTCAGTCATGAGACGCCAAGGTTCCACATCCGTTTTCGCCATATGGGCAATGTCATAGGGTGCGAGCAGTTCAAGACTCTGAGCGACCATCACACCGCCCGAAGCTGGGTAACCAAAAGAGACGATTTTATTCCCACGGTAGTCGCTCTCAATGATGTCACGCTGCTTCACTTGGTAATGTTTAAAATCTTCTAAAGACAACTTCTCGTGTTGGTCATCAATACGACTATTAACCGTCTCTACGATGTGCTGACCAAGCTCACCACCATAAAGGTAACGATCGCCTTGTTGCGCGATCTTCCTCAGCGTCTCAGCCATCTTAGGGTTCTTCATCAAGGTTCCCGTCGGCTTAATATCGTCCCCTTGCCAATACAAGGCTTTCACTTCCGGATCTTGCTCAAGTCGGCTTTGCTCTCTTACTACGATGTCGTAGGTGTAGCTGTTCATCGCGTACCCATTGCTCGCCAATGTAATCGCCGGCTTAATCAGCTCTGCCCATGGCAACTTGCCGTATTGTTCATGAGTGGTGTAAAGCAACCGCAATGTGCCCGGAACCGCAACAGAACGAGGGCCTAATATTTCGTTGCGACTGAGTACTTCCCCATTCTCAACAAACATTTCAGGGTTCGCGCTAGAGGGCGCTTCATCTCGACCATCAAGGGCCAGAAATTTTTTCTCGTCATGTTGATAAAACAGCGCGAAAGTCCCGCCGCCAATTCCGGTCATATCTGGCTCAACGACAGACATCACCATCTGCATCGCGACCATAGCATCAACAGCGTTACCGCCTTCTTTCAATATTGAGTAACCGGTACTGCTCACGTAAGGATTCGTCGCACTGACCATGAAATCTTGCCCGCGACTATCTGGTGTAACTGGGAATGGGTCTGGCTTTGCTGCATAGCTTGTCGATGCAACAATGCTTAAAGAAAAAATCAGAATACGCATGTGTCTCTGTTTAGACTCCTATTATGAGATGGGGTCTAACGTGGACCAAATCATTACTCCGAAGTTCGTGAAGATGGTGTCTTTTTACACAACGCTGACTGGAATCGCGCTATCAATAGATGAATGATATTGGTGCTATTTAAACGACTGAGGAAAGCTATATTTTGCTTGTTTGAGTATCTAGAAATCATCACCAGAATAGATGCAAAAGATGCTCTGAAAAATAAAAAGCCAGCGATATGATTTCGCTGGCTTGATGTGTTTCTACAAGAGTTACCCTTTCCACTCATACAACGCTGGTATACGAATTTGCTCACCTTGGAACTCAACAATCACAGCTTGCGGTTGTATTTCTCTTAGAGTGACCTGATCATCAACGACATCCCCCTGATGATACTCAACATTGTTAATTTTCACCCAACGGCGATTTTCATCACTAGCGTACATATGGGTTTGCAAATTAAGCGCAGGTAGACGCCCTTGCCACTGGTGAGCGTTGCGCTCTAAATCGTTCACGCGTGCCGTTTGTGATGACGAATTGTCATCATCTCGGGATAAGGCATTTTCGACCTTCCTAGCTAAATCAGGAGATAATGAGGATAAATCCAGATCATCCAAAGACAACCCGAGGTCCTCTTCAGCAGCAGAAGTCGTTTGGGTTGATGCTGAGTCGCGTGTTTCATCTCTGCTTGGTGTATGGCTCGTGTATTCATCGGGGGTGGTAAATGTACCAAAATCACGCGATAGATCTGCACTTGGCCACTCTCTTGGCAATTGGGCCAACTGGGTGTTCTCTGGATAGTCTAATACTTTGAAAGGTGATACCACTTCGACCTTTTCTATCGGGGACGTTGTATCTACTTCAACACTCGGTGCAAAGAGATCTAAGTACCAAGCGACTCCGATAGCAGAAGCAGTGATTGGCAGCAAGAACAGACCTATATGTTTCACAGCTGACATTATACGTCCTCCTTCTCTATTCTCGCCAGTTGAGGCGCATCTGGCTGAACATTTTGCTGAAGTCGGTCTAGCGTTCGCTTACCTGCAATACCATCGACACCAATTCCTTGCCAACGTTGAAATAACTCGACTCGCTCTTTCATCGCACCATCAAAAATAGACGTTTCAAGCAGTGGCTCACTCACCGCTTCTGCTAATAATCGGTCTAATACTTCAATCGCAGGGCCTTCCATGTCTAAACGTAATGTTTCGTTCAGCGGAGCATGCCACAGTTCGATAATATTGCCCTGCCACAACGGCTTTAGCCATGAAATTGGCAGACGGAGACGCTGCTTACCATTGAGCACTTCAGCTTGGTCATTACCGACGGCATATAGAATGACATACCCAACATCACCTTGATAATTCAACTCCAAGATCACAGGGCGATTTTGTTGCATCAACAGCGGCCAAGTCGCCATTTTACGCTCACAACGCATAGTCGACTGCGGTTCTGACAAACAAAGATTATCGCGAACCGATGCTTGATATCCCCACAAACGATACAAATCATTTACAGCGAGGTTCGACTGTTTTTGTGTTAACAATAAATCACGCTGCTCATCCGTTAACTGTTGGCTGACAACGGTTGGTGTTGGCTCTACTCTTGGCTCCGTCACTTGTGTCAACACTGACGTCGCTTGAGCTGGCATATAATTCACGACCGCCCACCCCGTACTTAATGCAGCAATAAGGCCTACCGTGACAGAGCCCCAAGCAGGCCAACGGAAAGTCCGGCGCTCTTTTTTATCTTGCTGATAAATATCTGCCTGAAACTGCATCACCTCTTCACAGGCCTGCTGAACGGTTTGCTTATCCACAACCACATTACCCTGGTGATAACTAATGTTGAGGGATTTGTCACAGATAAGGTTGATGAGCCGCGGTATACCGTGACTGTATTTGGCTATAAGTTTACAAGAAGCACGATTAAACAGTTGCTGGTCGCCACCTGCTGTATGTAGTCGAAATGCGATGTAATCTTCTGTCTCTTTTTCATCCAACGGCAACAGGTGATAACGCCCGGTAATACGCTGGGCAAGTTGGCGTAGTTGTGTTGTTTGTAATAACCGCTGCAATTCAGGCTGCCCGACCAACAACACTTTGAGCAGTTTTCTGGTATCGGTTTCCAAGTTGGTCAACAAGCGCAACTGCTCTAGAACGTCGGCAGCAAGGTGTTGAGCCTCATCAATGACCAGCAATGTCTGCCAGCCTGAACGATAATTACGCAGCAAATATTGATGGATAACCTGGTTTAGCTGTTTGAGGTTTGCGTCTGGCGGATAGGTGATTTTGAACTCATCACAAATGGCTTCGAGCAAGTCTCTACTCGAAAACGTGGGATTGAGGATAAGACCCGCTTTGGTGTTATCACCCAAATTCGCCAGCATCGCTTTTGCGACGGTCGTTTTGCCTGTACCTACTTCGCCAGTAAGCATAGCAAAGCCACCGCCATCGCCTAGCCCAGCTTGGAGATGTGTGATTGCCTCTTTGTGACGTTGGCTTAAATACAAATAACGTGAGTTTGGAACAATCGAAAATGGTTGTTCGACAAACCCAAAAAAGTCCTTATACATTAGGCTCTCCAGCTAAAAAACCACCTGAGAATAGTCAGATATAATATAAACATAGCCGCATCTACTCTCGGGAGTAAAGAAAAGTACCATTGCTTGCTACAATGTCCAACGGCATATCCATAAATTAAGAGGTAATTCGTGCAAGTTTATTTAGTAGGTGGCGCAGTTCGAGATAAATTGCTCGGAATTGATAGTTATGACAATGATTGGGTGGTCGTAGGCGCGACGCCTGAGATGATGTTGTCCCAAGGGTACACCGCCGTTGGTAAAGACTTTCCTGTATTTCTGCATCCCAAAAGTAAAGAAGAACATGCCCTTGCACGAACAGAGAGAAAGTCAGGTTCTGGTTACACTGGTTTTGAATGTTTCTTCGATCAAAACGTCACCTTAGAAGAAGATTTGATACGTCGTGATTTAACCATTAACGCGATGGCAATGGAGAGTGATGGCAGGATCCATGACCCATATGGTGGCCAGCAAGATCTCAACGATAAACTGCTACGCCATGTATCAGACGCCTTTATTGAAGACCCTCTACGCGTTTTACGTGTCGCTCGCTTCGCAGCGAAGCTTGCTGATCTAAACTTTACGATTGCCGACGAAACCATGCGGTTAATGCGTCACATGGCAGAGTCCGGAGAGCTGAGCACACTGACTCCCGAGCGTGTTTGGCAAGAATGGCATAAATCTCTCTCTACTCCTCGCCCTGATATCTTCTTATCGGTTCTACGAGACTGTGGGGCATTAACCGTGGTGTTACCTGAAATTGATGCACTATTTGGCGTACCTCAACCTGAGAAGTGGCATCCAGAAATCGATACTGGCATCCATACTTTGATGGTGGCAGAGCAAGCCGCAAAATTGAGTAACTCACTCCCCGTCAGGTTTGCCGCCCAAGTGCATGACTTGGGTAAGGGCGTGACGCCAGAGAGCGAATGGCCAAGCCACAAAATGCATTGCCATACAGGATTAAAACTGATCAAAAAGCTGTGCGAACGTGTCCGGGTACCAAATGAGTTTCGTGATTTAGCCTTGATGGTGTGTGAACAGCACTCCAATATTCATCGCGCGGCTGAACTTAAACCACAAACCATAATTAAAATACTCAATAAACTTGATGTGTGGCGTAAGTCCGAACGTCTGCAAGATATCTTGCTTTGCTGCCAAGCGGATCACGCTGGTCGTAAAGGACTGGAAACGCAACCATATCCACAGGCGGATATTTTTAGGCAAGCCTACCAAGCAGCAGCGGCAGTTGACGTTCAAACCATAATCAAAGAGGGCTTTAAAGGCCCTGCGATTCGTGACGAGCAAGAAAAACGACGTATTGAAGCAGTGAAAGCAGCACTTAAGAAGTAACGAACAAACAAAAACGCCCGCGGATTTCGCGGGCGTTTTTCGTTAACATCAATTATGCACTTAATAGAAAAGCGAACAAACCGACGCCCAAAATCAGACGGTAAATCACAAACGGTGTCATGCCCATGCGTGAAATCATCTTCAAGAAGAAGTGGATACAGATGTACGCACTGATAAACGATGTGATAATGCCAGTCATTAAGAAACCAACATGGACAGGTTCACCACTGGTCACTAACTTCATACCTAAGTAGCTACCAGCTAATGTAATGATTGGGATCGACATTAAAAACGAAAATCGGGCAGCCGCTTCTCGAGTAAAGCCAAGGTAAAGCGCTGCTGTGATGGTCGCCCCTGAACGTGAAGTTCCAGGAATCATCGCTAAGGCTTGAGCAATACCGATAAATACAGCTTTCTTCCAACCCGTTTGGTATTCATCGGCAACGAGTTTAGCGTTTTTGTCTACCCACCATAGCAACAGGCCAAATACGATCGTAGTAGTCGCGATGACGTAAGCGCTACGTAGATACACTTCAATGATGTCTTTCATCAATAAGCCGAACACACAAGCTGGAATCGTCGCAATCACGATCATCCAAGCCAATTTAGCTTCTTTACTGCGATCTCCTTTAAAGATCGAAGCAAATAACGCTTGAAACAAAGTGATTACTTCATGACGAAAATAGATCACGACAGCCATTAATGTACCGACGTGAACAGCAACATCAAAGGCTAGACCTTGATCTTCCCATCCTAAAATAGCGGAAGGCAGGATCAAATGGGCAGAGCTTGAGATAGGCAAAAACTCTGTCAGCCCCTGAATCAGAGCCAAAATAAAGGCTTCAAAATAACTCATGTAAACAACTCAAATTAAAAATGAAAGGAAACGGGTTTGAGCGAATCGACTGGCTGCATAGCATGCCAAATGTCTGCGACTGTGCGTCCATCACCTGGGATCACTAATTGCGGTTCGAGATCATACAGCGGCTTTGTGACAAAAGGATATTTGTAGATATCACTGCGAGGTAGCTCAGGTTTTTTCTTGGAGACGCGCTCACCGAACAACACTATATCGAGATCCAGTGTTCGATCCTGATACTTTTGCGCGTTTTCTTCGCGTCCCCACTTAAATTCAATCTCGCGTAATTGATGGCTCAACTCTTCTAATGACAACTCGGTACGCATTGCAACGACAAAGTTGTAGAAATTCTTGCTGCTAAAACCAATAGGTTCGCATTCATATATCGGTGATACGAGGAGATTTTCTCCAAGCCGTTGCAGCTCCTGATACGCAGCAAGCACATGTTGCTCTCTTTCTACGTTCGTCCCAACACCGATATAGGTGGTGATCATGCTCGGCCTCGCTCAATCACCACACCAACAGCACGTGCTTGCGGCACGGCGCCAGGCTTCGCTAGGCGGATTTTCACCCAAGGCACAGAGAAATGCTGCATGATAAGCTCTGCTACTTCTTCAGCCACGCGCTCGACCAGTAGGAAACGACCATTTTCAATGTGGTTAAGTACCGCCTCACTCACCTGCGAATAATCCAGTGCATCTTGCACATCATCACTTTTGCCCGCAGGTTTATTATCGTGTGCCATTTCAATATCTAGAACCAACTTTTGTTTGATTTGTTGTTCCCAGTCGTACACGCCAATGGTGGTGATTACTTCTAACTGTTCAATAAAAACTTTATCCAGAGCCATCTTATGTCCTTCTATTACAGAGGTCGGATACCCGTGAGGGGTAATTTGATCGTAGTATTCTATACCTAAGTAACATTTACTTTGGTCATCACAATGTTACTTAGGTATAAACTGCGAAAGCATCTTTATATACAAGAAATCACATAATGCAAGCTCTATCACAGTGAGGATTTCTGCATTATGTAAATTCGGGGTATGATAGCAACTACGCGGGAACCGAGCATTAAATTCCAATCCATCAAGGACTTCTATGGACGCACTGGCACTGATAATGACAATGGCCGCCTATTTATTAGGTTCGGTTTCCAGTGCGGTTTTGATCTGTCGACTCTTAAAACTGCCAGACCCACGCAGTGTGGGATCTAACAATCCTGGAGCAACGAACGTATTGCGTATTGGCGGACGAGGAGCCGCTGTTTCAGTCTTGTTGTGCGATATGCTCAAAGGCACTATCCCCGTGTGGGGCGGATACTTTCTTGGTATCGACCCTATCATTCTTGGCGTCATCGCCATTGCTGCCTGTCTTGGCCACATGTACCCCATCTTTTTCCACTTTAAAGGCGGAAAAGGTGTCGCAACCGCGCTTGGCGCTATCGCTCCGATTGGTTTGGACTTAACAGGATTGGTAATGTTAACTTGGCTGTCAGTAGCCGCGCTATTCCGCTATTCATCCTTAGCGGCTCTCGTCACGGTTTTGGTCACTCCGTTTTATACTTGGATGTTTAAACCGCAATACACGTTACCTGTTGCTATGCTGTGCTGCTTAATCGTATTTAAGCATCATCAAAATATTCGTCGGCTTTTGTCTGGCGACGAGCCAAAAATCGGCGAGAAAAAACTGACACAAAAAAACTCGGCTTAATGCCGAGTTTTTCGTTTAAAGAAGGATGTATTGGTTATGCATGAACTCGATTCAGGAAGTTCAACAACATCTGGTTGACGAACTCAGGTTGCTCTAAACAACTGATGTGTCCAGCTTGCGGAATTTCTACCAACTCACTGCCCGTGATACAGTCTTTCATTAAATACGATTCGAAAACCGGGCGAGGCTTATCTTCACAGCCCACCGCAATTAACGTCGGCAGAGCGAATTTTTCCGAATCTTCAATCACATCACGGCGACCAAACACCATGCGCCCCATGCGAGCTACTTCCACCGCACGCTCACCACTCAGGCTTTCTAAACTGCGTTTGAATGCAGCGACCAACTCAGGATTCACCTGCTCAGCGTTATCAGCAAAAAACAATGGCACAACGGCTTCAATAATTGGCGCAGGCACTGCTTGGACTTGGCTGATGGTATCAAGCATTGCAAAATACTTCTTATACGTAACTTCTGGCTCCCAGCCAATGAAGGTATCCATCAATACCAGTGACTTAACACGTTGCGGCGCTTGAGCCGTTAGCTCTGCTCCCCACATGCCGCCAACAGATAAGCCCACTATCGAGAACTCTTCGATATCTAAATGATCCATCAATGCCAACATATGTTGTGCATAGTCGGCCAATGACTGTGTCGATGCAGGTGCAGCGTCCGATTCACCATGTGCCCAAAGATCTGGCACAATACAACGGAATGACTGGCTTAAAACCTCAACTTGTGGCGCCCACATTTGGCTATCCCAAAGGTAACTATGACCAAATAGAAGCACAGGGCCCTCACCTTTATCTAGATAAGCAAGTTGCTGACCTTCAATTTCAAACTTATTCATTGTTATATCCATTTCTTATTCTTCCACGTCACCCTAGCACTGAAACAATCGCGAACTGATCGCATCAGTCAGAATGTAAAACGAGGCGGTTCATTGAATAATTAAAAATAAAGGCCTCTGAGGAGCAGAGACCTTTATTACACAGAACCGGTTTCAAACCTACCGCATAAATTTGATTAAGCGACAGGTGTTAGTTGATCAATTGGCCAACGTGGACGAGCCTCTACTGACATATCAGCCACTTCGCCATTCTTCAAGCGCTGCATGCCTGCGTAAGCGATCATCGCACCGTTATCTGTACAGAACTCAGTACGTGGGTAGTAAACTTCGCCGCCAACTTTCTTCGCTAACTTCTCTAACTCAGCTCGCAAACGACGGTTAGCACTCACACCACCAGCAATAACAATACGTTTCATGCCTGTTTGCTCAAGCGCGCGCTTACATTTAATAGCCAACGTAGCACACACAGCTTCTTCAAATGCTAATGCGATGTCCGCGCGAGTTTGCTCGTCATCACCGTTTGCAGCAATCGTGTTAGCCGTAAAGGTTTTTAGACCAGAGAAACTCATGTCCAAACCTGGCACATTCGTCATTGGGCGCGGGAACTTAAAGCGACCCGGTGTACCTTTTTCCGCCAGTTTAGATAATAGTGGACCGCCTGGGTAATCCAAACCCATTAGCTTCGCTGTTTTATCAAACGCTTCGCCCGCCGCATCATCAATCGACTCACCTAGAATTTTGTACTCACCGATGCCTCTCACTTCCACCATCATAGAGTGACCGCCCGATACTAATACCGCCACAAACGGGAACGGTGGAGGGTTATCTTCCAACATTGGGGCCAATAGGTGACCTTCCATATGATGAACAGGTACCGCTGGCACTCCCCAAGCATAAGCAATACTGCGACCGATAGTCGCACCCACTAATAGCGCCCCAACAAGACCAGGCCCTGCGGTATACGCGACACCATCGATGTCTTTTGAAGTTAAGTTCGCTTCTTTTAGTGCCTCTTTAATAAGAGGAATGGTTTTCTTTACGTGGTCACGTGAAGCCAACTCAGGCACCACACCGCCGTAATCTGCGTGCAGTTTTACTTGGCTGTATAGCTTGTGTGACAAGAGACCGTTTTCATCGTCATAAATTGCGATGCCAGTCTCGTCACAAGAGGTTTCAATACCAATAATGCGCATGGTTTTCTCAGTATGCTTTCTGTATAGAGGAAATTTGGGCGTCATATTACCTCGCCTTGGTGCTGCAAACAAATTTTGTACAGACAATAATCGACAAAAGGCTTTACAAAGTAGTTGTGATCGGATTAAAATTCCGCACCATTTTTGATCAAGCTGGTAAGAGACCTAACAATTGTGATTTGGTCTGTTGAATACCAGCGTTAACGAATAACCCCTGAGGTGAAAGGCATATGCCAGTAGTTAAAGTACGTGAAAACGAACCGTTCGACGTTGCTCTACGTCGTTTTAAGCGCTCTTGCGAAAAAGCAGGTATCCTTTCTGAAGTGCGTCGTCGTGAGCACTACGAAAAACCAACTACAGTTCGCAAACGCGCTAAAGCAGCAGCTCAAAAGCGTCACGCTAAGAAGCTAGCTCGTGAAAACGCTCGTCGCGTTCGCCTGTACTAATAACTGAGCTCCAAAAGGAATTTAGTTATGGCTCTGATTGATCAACTCAAAGAAGAGCAAAAATTAGCGATGAAAGCCAAGGACAAATTGCGCCTTGGTACTATTCGTTTAGCCCTATCAGCAATCAAGCAACGTGAAGTTGACGAACAGATTACTCTGAACGATGACGACATTCTTGCAGTATTGACCAAGATGGTTAAACAACGTCGCGACTCTGTAACGCAGTTTGAAGCAGCGGGTCGTCAAGATCTTGCTGATGCGGAACAAGCAGAAATTACCGTTCTTGAGGACTTTATGCCTCAACCACTGACAGACGAAGAAGTAGCGGCTCTCATCGAGAACGCGATTGCTGAATCTGGAGCAGCTGGCATGCAAGACATGGGCAAAGTAATGGGCGTTCTGAAACCGCAAATTCAAGGGCGTGCAGATATGGGTAAAGTAAGCGGTTTAGTTCGCGCTAAATTGGCTTAAGGTACCCCACCCAATTGCAGCAAGCCGTGCTATCCTTTGGAGCGCACGGCTTGTTTGTATCTGGATGGATGGAATGAAATCAATGGGCAATACGCTCATTCTTTTAAGGCATTCACTCCACTCATCATCTTCTTTTTTTGTTAGGTTTTATGGCTGGACACATCCCTCGCAGTTTTATCGATGACCTTCTAGCTCGACTTGATATTGTCGATATCATCGACGCACGTGTGAAACTTAAGAAAAAAGGCAAAAACTACGGCGCATGCTGCCCTTTCCACAACGAAAAGACACCCTCATTCAGTGTCAGTCAAGAAAAGCAGTTCTACCATTGTTTTGGTTGTGGCGCGCACGGAAATGCCATCGATTTTTTGATGGAATTCGACCGACTAGAATTCGTCGAAGCCATTGAAGAACTCGCTTCATACTTGGGTTTAGATGTTCCTCGAGAACAACGTGGCGGCGGTAATGGTTCGTTTCAGTCAGGCCCACAAGCAAGCAGCAGTGAAAAACGTAACCTATACGACTTAATGGGCAGCATTGCTCAATTTTATCGTAACCAACTCAAACAGCCAGCAAGTAAGGTGGCGATTGAGTATCTAAAAGATCGTGGCCTGTCTGGTGAAATCGTCCAGAAGTTTGGCATCGGCTATGTGGCTGATGAATGGGATTTAGTTCGTAAGAACTTTGGCCAGAATAAAGAAAACCAAGACATGCTCGTCACAGGCGGCATGTTGATTGAAAACGATAAAGGCAACCGCTACGACCGATTCCGTGGTCGAGTGATGTTTCCTATTCGAGACAGACGCGGCCGAGTAATAGGCTTTGGTGGTCGAGTATTAGGTGATGGGACACCAAAATATCTCAACTCACCCGAAACCCCGATATTTCATAAAGGTAAAGAGTTGTATGGCCTTTATGAAGTACTACAAGCGTACCGTGAGCCACCACAAATTTTAGTGGTTGAAGGCTATATGGATGTTGTCGCGCTTGCTCAATATGGCGTAGATTATTCCGTTGCCTCATTGGGAACCTCGACAACGGGCGATCACTTGCAAGTGTTATTCAGGCAAACAAGCACCGTCGTGTGTTGTTATGACGGTGACCGCGCAGGCCGTGAAGCAGCGTGGCGTGCCATGGAAAATGCATTGCCTTACCTAACTGATGGTCGCCAGTTAAAATTCATGTTTTTGCCGGATGGAGAAGATCCCGACTCTTATATCCGACAAAACGGAAAACAAGCATTTGAGCAGCAAGTGTCTAATGCGATGCCCTTGTCTGAATTCATGTTCAGCTCATTGACTCAGCAGGTCGATATGAGCACGAAAGAAGGCATGGCAAAACTGAGTACTCTTGCGGTTCCTCTCATTGATAAAGTCCCTGGCGGCACTTTAAGACTATACTTGAGAGAATTGCTTGGCCGCCGTTTGGGTTTAGTTGATGAACGCCAACTACAGCAGCTAATTTCAAAACAAGGTAAAGAGGATAAAAGGCCTCAACCTCATAAAGAAATCAAGCGAACGCCGATGCGAGAAGTGATCGCGTTACTGATTCAAAACCCACAATACGTAAGTATGGTGCCAGATCTAACTAGCGTTAGAGATTTGCCCATTCCTGGTCTAAGTTTATTTGTTGATGTACTTGATAAATGCCAAGCGCATCCCCATATCAACACAGGCCAATTATTAGAGTATTGGCGAAACAGCCAAAATGAGACCCTTCTGTCTCGTCTCGCGAGTTGGGACATTCCACTCGATGAGGACAACCAAGAAGAAATCTTTTTAGACTCACTGGATAAAATTATTGCCCAGTGCGTAGAAAAACAAATTGAAAACCTGCAGGCCAAAGCAAGAAGTGTCGGTTTATCAGCCGAAGAGAAAAGGGAGCTGCTAGCACTTATGCTAGATTTAAAAGCGTAACCCTGTTTAATTAGTCAGCAACGATTTAATTTGTTATAGTAAGTGGTTTGCATTTCGCATACTGATTCCTTCACCAGATTACGAAGTTGGATACCGTCTATGGATCACAATCCGCAGTCACAGCTAAAGTCACTTGTTATTAAAGGCAAGGAACAAGGCTATCTGACCTACGCCGAAGTAAATGACCACCTACCTGCTGAAATCGTAGATTCAGAACAGGTAGAAGACATCATTCAGATGATCAACGACATGGGCATTAAGGTAGTAGAAACTGCTCCTGATGCTGATGATTTAGCACTGAACGATGACACAAATATTACCGATGAAGATGCAGCCGAAGCTGCAGCCGCTGCACTTTCTAGCGTAGAGAGTGAGATTGGTCGTACAACAGACCCAGTACGTATGTACATGCGTGAGATGGGTACTGTCGAACTTCTAACTCGCGAAGGCGAAATCGACATCGCAAAACGTATTGAAGAAGGTATTAACCAAGTTCAATCGTCTGTTGCTGAATACCCAGGCACAATTCCGTACATTCTTGAGCAATTTGACAAAGTTCAAGCTGAAGAACTACGTCTTACAGACCTAATTTCAGGTTTTGTAGATCCAGATGCTGACGACACCGCAGCACCAACGGCAACACACATCGGTTCTGAACTGACTGAATCTCAGTTAGAAGAAGAAGACGATGAAGACGTTGATGACGACGAAGATAGCGATGACGATTCAGATGATTCTGAAGAAGATGTAGGTATCGATCCAGAATTAGCGCTAGAGAAATTCAACCAACTACGCAGCACCTATCAAAATCTTCAATTAGCAATCAACGAGTACGGCTATAACAGCCCGAAAGCAACCGTTGCTAATGAAATGATGCTAGACGTATTCCGCGAGTTTCGTCTAACGCCTAAACAGTTTGATCACCTAGTGAATGAACTGCGTACTGCTATGGATCGCGTTCGTACTCAAGAGCGTCTGATCATGAAGTCAGTGGTTGAATACGGCAAAATGCCGAAGAAATCATTCATCGCGCTGTTCACTGGTAATGAATCAAGTGAAGCTTGGCTGGATGAAGTTCTTGCTTCAGACAAGCCATACGCTGAAAAGATCAAACGTAACGAAGAAGAAATCCGTCGTTCAATCGCTAAGCTAAAAATGATTGAAGAAGAGACTTCTCTAAACGTACAAAACATTAAAGACATCAGCCGTCGTATGTCTATCGGTGAAGCAAAAGCTCGCCGTGCGAAGAAAGAGATGGTTGAAGCAAACTTGCGTCTTGTAATTTCTATCGCGAAGAAATACACCAACCGTGGCCTACAGTTCTTGGATCTGATCCAGGAAGGTAACATCGGTCTGATGAAAGCGGTAGATAAGTTCGAGTATCGTCGTGGTTACAAGTTCTCGACTTACGCAACGTGGTGGATCCGTCAGGCAATCACTCGTTCAATCGCGGACCAAGCACGTACGATTCGTATTCCGGTACACATGATCGAAACGATCAACAAGCTAAACCGTATCTCTCGTCAAATGTTGCAAGAGATGGGTCGCGAGCCACTACCGGAAGAACTGGCAGAGCGCATGCAAATGCCAGAAGACAAGATTCGTAAAGTTCTAAAAATCGCTAAAGAGCCTATCTCAATGGAGACACCAATCGGTGACGACGAAGATTCGCATCTAGGTGATTTTATCGAAGATACAACGCTAGAACTTCCGCTAGATTCTGCAACAGCAACTAGCCTTAAAGTGGCAACAAAAGACGTGCTTGCAGGTCTAACACCACGTGAAGCGAAAGTACTTCGTATGCGCTTTGGTATTGACATGAACACTGACCATACTCTAGAAGAAGTTGGTAAGCAGTTCGACGTTACTCGTGAGCGTATCCGTCAGATCGAAGCAAAAGCACTACGTAAACTTCGTCACCCAAGCCGCTCAGAGACTCTGCGCAGCTTCCTAGACGAATAATCGCAGCACATACAAGCTTTTAGAAATCAAAAAAGGTGACTTTAGGTCACCTTTTTTATTATCTACTGTTCTAAGTGGATAAAAACTAAGCGCAATTGCCCTAGTTGGTATCTAGACACCTTGCAACGCTTCCCCTATAATCGTTGTCCTATTAAGGCCCCTTAGCTCAGTGGTTAGAGCAGTCGACTCATAATCGATTGGTCCGCAGTTCAAGTCTGCGAGGGGCCACCATATTCCGAAAGGCGTAGCAGGTTAATACCTACTACGCTTTTTTTGTATCTTATATCTTTGGGTACAGTTGCGGTAACTCGTCACTAACCTCGTAATAGCTTTTCCTCTTCCCCTTTTCTTTAACTATTATCCGGCTTTCTATATGTAGCAATGAAACAAAATGTCCGCTCGTGATTTAAACCATTGACCCTCAGACAACTTCTGATAGGATGGACATATAAACGTATGGACGTCTAAAATAAAAAATGGAGCTACAATGAAAAGTATTGGTCACTTAAAGAAACTAGCTTTGATTCTCACGGCAGTAGTCGGCTTAAGCGCTTGTGGAGAAAAAGATGACTCTGTCATTAAAGTGGGCGCGACAGTTGGACCACATGCACAAGTAGTCGAGGCGGTAGCGAAGGAGGCAGCGAAGCAAGGTTTGAATGTCGAAGTCATTGAGTTTTCTGACTACGTGACACCTAATGCCGCTCTTAGCGATGGTAGCATCGATATTAATAGCTATCAGCACCAGCCATTTTTAGACAACTTCAACAGTAGCCATAACGCCCAATTAGTATCAATTGGTCAGTCCATTCTTATGCGTATGGGGCTTTATTCCAATAAGTATCGCTCACTGCAAGAGCTTCCAAACAATGCACGTATAGCGCTTCCAAATGACCCTACCAACGGTGGTCGTGGTCTGTTGCTACTCGCCGATGCAGGTTTAATTGAGCTGAAACAGGGTGTTGGCCATAAAGCCGCCCTAACTGATATCACAAAAAACGCAAAATCATTTGAATTTGTCGAGGTAGATGCCGCTCAGCTACCAAGAACATTAGATGATGTGGACGCGGCTGCGATTACAATGAACTACGTAATGTCTTCTGGTTTAGATCCGAAGAAACAAAGTATCTATCTTGAAGCAAAAGACGCCCCATTAGCAGTCATGGTCATCGCCACTCGTGACGCAGACAAAAATAATGAAGCGTATAAAAAGTTCGTTTCTATTTATCAATCTCAAGCGATTCGTGATTATCTCGATCGCACTTTCAAAGGCACAATCGAAGCAGCTTTTTAATCAATAAAGCAGCGAATACTTTGCCCCACGAATCAGATAGAAAAGAGGCTAATGTTTTCTCATAGCCTCTTCTTTTCATTACTCACTAAATCGACTCATTGTCGACTTTCAGCCTCTAACTTCATTGCCAAATAAGCTTGGTCAGCAGAAACCAATTCAGGACGGTTAATCAACTTCCAGAGGAAGTATGGTGGGATTAAAAATACGATGAAGTAGAGAGATTCATGGAAGAAAACATCGGCTATCGTTTGCTGATGCTCCCAAAGTGCCGTCAGTGCGAAGAGCTCTAACATCACGCCTAATACGCCAAAGACGACAGAGACAACAATCGCTAAACCCAGTAGTTCTCTAATAAAGTGCTTGTATGCCATGATACTAATTCCTTCTAGCAATAAGTCATACTAACTTACGCTCATAAGAAAGAAGCCAGCTTGACTATCATCAAACTCCCCTCATCACAGTTAAGAACTTAGTTTTATAAAAAAGGACTTGTATATAGCACCATTGAAGATTGACCTCTCTATCACAATACAATGACATCATTTCTCGACTTTGAGACTAGCCTTTTACATTTATCAGCAGTGTAAACAAGAGGTCATAATGAAAAAATATACCTATCCTTTACTTGCTATCTCAGGTGGTCTTTTATTGACGGGCTGCGGTAGCGACGACTCTTCATCCGATACAGAAGCAGCCACTTTTTCTCTCAGCGTTTCCGATGCTCCTGTCAACGATGCCAACAAAGTCGTTTTAGCGTTTCAAGATGTTGTCCTTGTACCATTTGACCCTGAAACTGGCGAGCAAACTGGAGAACACATTCTGTTAGATGCTAGTGACAATGGAGCACTACACCAAGTTGATCTAATGGAATATCAGGGAAGCAACGCTAAAACGATCATTCACGAACAGGACATCGCTCCTGGTGATTATGCTATGTGTGTGTACGCTAAAGACGGCAAACAATTAAACGATACAACACTGTCATACGTAGAGAAGACAGACGGCAACATCAAAGGCTTAGTTGTACCTAGCCGAGGCAGCTGTTTTGGTTTTAAACCAGATACGAGCGATCAAGGTCGCTTAAAGTTTTCGCAAAAAGGTCAGTATGTAAAAGTTCATACTGGTCATAATAGCTATGTTGTCGAGTTTGGCTTACGCAAAGGTCTGGCGGATCCAACAGGCAAAGATTACATGAACATGAACTCTAATGCGGTAAGCTTAGTAAACGCATCAGAATCAGGTCATATTAGTGGTGAAGTCAGTGAAATTCAGTATCAAGCATGTGAAGCAGACAGTGCCGCATCAAATGCAATAAATGACGTTCCTGCCGTTCACTCTGTTTATCTGTATACAGGTTCAATGGATCGCTCAACCATGGGCGATATGGGTGCGACAGATCCACTCAACGCGCCAGTTGCGGTAGCTAACGTGAATGAATCGCAAGACGAAGAAGGTAATACAACCTACAGCTACGAGTTTGGTTACATCGGCCCGGGTACTTACAGCATTGGCTACACATGTACTGCGTATATTGATACGCCAGACGCTCATGAAACTTCAGAAGACGGTTTCTTGATTTACCAGCACTACACGCCAGTTGATGTTGTCGAGGCAGAGCTGACAACTCAGGACATTAATCCAATTCTTTAAGTCACCACATTAAAAAAGCCGCTCGTACTGAGCGGCTTTTTACTTAGTCAGAAAGGTAATATTGAACCGTCGATACCACTCGTACTTTCTTAATGTAAGGCGTGTTGCTGTCTCGGTCATAAATCGAGAACTGCCCTTGAGTTGCACGTTTGATCTTACCCAGTGAACTCTGTGAGTCTTTCGCAAATTTCTCAGCCACTTCACGCGCATTCTTAGTCGCTTCTTCGATCATGTCTGGCTTCACATCATTCAGCTTAGTAAAGCTGTACTCAACACGATTTGCATAAGGATCTTGGTTAAGCAAAACGCCTTGTTTTCCTAGCTCACCTATTTCATTGATTGCCGCTCGAACAACATCAACACTCTGGCTGTAAACCGTAACGGTTCGCGAGGCCAAATAACGATACTCAATGTCTTGCTCGCTCCCATATTGCTGTGCTTTTCTGTCAATGACCGCTGGGGAAGAAAGGGAAACGCTGGTTTCAGGAAGCCCTTTGGCACTTAGAAAGTCCAAAATCAAACGGGTTTGCTGGTCAATTTCATCAAACATGGCCCCCATATCATTACTCGCTAGAGTAAATTGAATCGGCCAAATCACCGTATCAGCAGGATACTCACGCTCCGACAAACCTTTTACTGTAACGACTCTTTCATAGGCTCGGTATTTCACCGCCGTCTGCTGCATAAAATAGCCAAGGATGCCAAGACCAAGTATCAAACTTAGCCCAATCCAAAGTGCTGCTTTATTGGAAACTCGTTCCATTATTTCCCCCTGATAAATATCAACTTAGCTTAATCTTTGTTCTAGATAAGATAGCCTATCTATTGTTTTAAGAGGGAGACATAACGCGAGTTTTGATTCATAGCACAGTGATATACCGTTTTCTTTAGTCAATAAAGCTTCATTAGTTTGTCACCAAAGGCTCATGCTTTTGCCTCTGAACTGTCATCTGTAATTTCTACTATCCAATCAGCAACTTGTACGCTGAGGTAAATATGGATAGTTCAACCCCTTTTCGTCTCCCTCGTAAAACGCCGTTTGGCATTGGTGAAAACGTTGCTGAATGGGCAACCGGTTTAAACCAACTTGATAAGTTCTACGCTCAACGCCCCGTTAATTCCGATATCAAAACTTTTCTCCGCTTCACGCTGGATATCTTAGGTATCGATTATCGCATTGCTCATGGTTCACTCGACTCAGTACCTAAACAAGGTGCTACCGTCATTGTGGCGAACCATCCGCTTGGTTGTGTGGAAGGCGTCATCTTGGCCGAACTCTTGTTGATGGTACGAGACGATATCCAAATTCTAGCCAATCAATACCTGAAAACCGTGCCGGAGTTAGATCAGCTCTTCATTGGTGTCGATGTGTTTGAAGGCAAAGACGCCGTCAAATCGAATATGAAGGCCCTCAGAGCGGCTAATAAACACCTAGCAAGTGGCGGCTTATTGCTTGTCTTTCCTGCCGGTGAGGTTTCCCAGTTAGTCGATGCCAAACAGCAACGCTTGGAAGATAAAGCGTGGAGTCGAAGCGTAAGTAGCCTAATCCGCAAAAACAAAGCAACGACAGTTCCAGTATTCATCAGTGGTCAGAACTCGAAACGCTTCTATATGGCAGGGAAAATCCATCCACTTTTGCGCACCCTACTGCTTGGGCGAGAACTGCTGAACAAACAGGCGCAAACCATCAACTTATCCTTTGGCCAAGCGATAAAATTTAAAGAGCTGAACACACTTAGCGATGATCAAGTGGTGAACTATTTGCGGCTCAACACTTACTTACTCAATCGTGAAACCCAATCGGTGAAGCCCTCTTCCTCATCAGAACGGCTCTCACCAATAGCGGCAGGGTTACCCGTAGGCGAATTGCTTGAAGAACAGAACAACTTACCAAAAGAGTCCAAGCTGCTAACAAGTGGTGAGTTCGATGTTTACTGCACGGAGTCGCAGAATATCCCTTCCCTACTGCATGAAATTGGTCGCCTACGTGAGCTCAATTTTCGACAAGTTGGCGAAGGGACGGGACTAGCAATAGACATTGACCATTTCGATCATGATTACCTGCATCTGTTTGTGTGGGACAGAGAGAACCAATGCTTGGTGGGCGCGTATCGTTTAGGTCTGGTTGATCAACTGATTCAAAAGCGCGGCGTAGCAGGTCTGTATTCACGAACGTTGTTTAACTATGACCAACGCTTTATCGACCAAATGGGTAAATCCATTGAGATGGGGCGCTCTGTGATTGCACAGCAATATCAAAAGAGCATGAGCGCGCTACTGCTGCTGTGGAAAGGCATCGCAACGTTCGTTCATCAAAACCCAGATTACACTCACCTATTTGGTCCGGTAAGCATTAGCAACGACTATAGTGATACTGCACGCCAACTGCTGGCTCAATCAATGACGCTTCACCACTACGATAACAACTGCGCAGAGTATGTCACACCTTCTAACCCACTTCCTGAGCACCACCGTGACTGGAACACCAGCATGCTCACTGCTCTGGGTGATTTACAGCTATTGTCACGTGTCATTGCCAGAATCGATGAAGGGAAAGGAGTGCCCGTTTTGCTGCGTCAGTACTTAAGCCTCAATGGCAAGCTGGTATGCTTCAACGTCGACCCTGCATTCAATAACGCTCTAGATGGATTGATTATGGTGGATTTGCGCGATGTTCAAGAAAAGACGTTGGCAAGGTATATGGGACGCGAGCAAGCTCATGACTACCTCGTCTATCATACTAAATAGCAACGATGATTAAGAACAGTGATTAAATAGAGAGTTGGGAATCACAAGAAGAACCGTGTGGCGACTCTCTTTATTTACCCTTTCATTAACTAATTAGGCGTGCTCCGTGAAGTGCGCCGAAAAGACTCTTATAGATACAATCTATCGAAAGATCTAGATAGCATTTATCTCGCCAATTCCGTCACAAACTTTCACAAAAAACAAAAACAGATCCAAGTCACACTTTAAATTCACCACAACTCAACACAAAACGTGATATTGATCATCACAAGTATTTAATTCGAATTTCAAAAAAAATTAAAAGTGATCAAAGTCACAAGGTATTTTAATTTTAAATTTGTCAGAAGATCGGATTGATCACTAAGATTTTTATTGACAGATTTGAAAGTGGCTTTTTGTTATTAAGTTACAAGTTAATAAGTTGAACTTGGTCACTTAAAAACCGTTTCTCAGCCTAAGAAATGCGGGCGTAGATCACAAAAAACCCGTTGTCAGTTCCAATTGGAAAATGTGTGGTAAATTGATTGGGTACTAAGCAATCAAACAAACGGTTTTGGCGAACCGTTTACTACAACAAGATTCATCAGAACATCGAACGGGGAATTGTTATGATATCACCAGATGCCAAGATCAAGATACAAAATTTTGGTCGTTTTCTGTCAAACATGGTAATGCCAAACATCGGCGCGTTTATCGCGTGGGGCTTTATCACTGCTCTATTTATCCCAACAGGATGGCTACCAAACGAAACGTTAGCCTCTATGGTTGGCCCAATGATTACCTACTTGCTGCCACTACTTATCGGTTACACCGGTGGTAAATTAGTTGGTGGCGATCGTGGTGCGGTAGTCGGTGCAATCACAACAATGGGTGTGATTGTCGGCACAGACATCCCAATGTTTATGGGTGCAATGATGGTCGGCCCAATGGGCGGCTGGGCTATCAAGAAATTCGATAACTACATCGATGGTAAAGTAAAAAGTGGCTTCGAGATGTTGGTTAACAACTTCTCTGCGGGCATCATCGGCATGCTATGTGCGATCCTTGCTTTCATCTTTATCGGTCCATTCGTAAAAATTCTTTCTGGTGGCTTGGCGGCTGGCGTTAACTTCCTAGTTTCTGCTCACCTACTACCACTGACTTCAATCTTCGTTGAACCTGCGAAGATCCTGTTCCTAAACAATGCGATCAACCACGGTATTTTCTCTCCACTGGGTATCCAACAAGCGTCTGAAACAGGTCAATCGATCTTCTTCCTAATCGAAGCAAACCCAGGTCCTGGTCTAGGTATCCTGCTAGCTTACATGGTGTTTGGTAAAGGTACGGCTCGTCAAACTGCAGGTGGTGCATCAATCATCCACTTCTTCGGCGGTATCCACGAGATTTACTTCCCATACATCCTAATGAACCCTCGCCTAATCCTTGCGGCTATCGCAGGTGGTATGACTGGCGTATTCGTTCTAACTATCTTTAACGCAGGTATCGTTTCTCCAGCATCACCAGGTTCAATCTTTGCAATCTTGTTGATGACTCAGAAAGGCTCAATCGTTGGTGTTCTAGCGTCTATCGCAGCAGCAACAGGTGTGTCATTCGCGGTAGCAGCACTACTAATGAAGACACAAACGTCCACAGAAGAAGACGGTGATGAAGCAGCACTAGAAAAAGCAACATCACAAATGAAAGACATGAAATCTGCATCTAAAAACGATGCGGTGGTAAACAGCCAAAGCAAAGGTGACGTAGACCTAGCGACAGTACAAAGCATCATTGTCGCTTGTGATGCGGGCATGGGCTCGAGTGCAATGGGCGCGAGCATGCTACGCAAAAAGGTTCAAGACGCAGGTCTGAACATCCACGTAACCAACCTTGCCATTAACAGCTTACCAGAGAGTGCAGATATCGTGATTACTCATAAAGACTTAACGGATCGTGCACGTAAGCATGCTCCAAACGCACACCACATTTCATTGACTAACTTCCTAGACAGCGAGATGTACAACCAGCTAGTCACCAAACTACTAGCAGCGCAAAACCAATCCGCAGCCAATGACGACCAAATGGTAAAAGTTTCGCTCGTGGCAGCAAACGACGACAACTTCGAGCCACAGCAAACGTCGGTGTTCCAAATCCAGCGTGAAAACATTCACCTAGGTTTGAAAGCTGCCAACAAAGAAGAAGCGATTCGCTTCGCGGGTAACAAGTTGGTCGAACTTGGCTACGCAGAACCAGAATACGTAGACGCGATGTTTGAGCGTGAAGCATTGGTTCCAACTTACCTAGGCGAATCTATCGCAGTGCCTCACGGCACGGTAGAAGCGAAAGACCGCGTGAAGAAAACCGGCATTGTAATCTGCCAATACCCATCGGGTATCCAATTTACTGAAGACGACGATGATGTAGCGAAACTGGTTATCGGCATTGCCGCTAAGAACGATGAGCACATCCAGGTGATTACCACCATTACGAACGCGCTCGATGAGCCGGAGGCAATTGAGAAGCTAACCAGCACCAACGATGTGGAAGAGATTCTGAACATCCTTGGCGGTCAACAAGCGGCTTAATTACCCCTTTAATTTGCTCCTGAGGCAAATGAGGTCAGCTGTCACCCCCTATGCGGTTGGCCTCCCCCTAGTTTCGTAAGTCAACATTTTAGACATTGGTAGGTAAGAATTATGAAAAACGCAGTTCATTTTGGCGCAGGTAACATTGGTCGTGGCTTCATCGGAAAACTCTTAGCAGATGCAGAAGTCGAGGTCACATTTGCAGACGTTGACGCTCCACTCGTCGACCAACTGAGTCACAAGCAAGAATACAAAGTAAAAGTGGTCGGTACTGAGTGCCAAATCGACACAGTAACTCACGTCACCGCGGTAAACTCAGCCAGTGAAGATGTCATCGACCGCATTGTAAAAACCGACTTGGTAACAACAGCGGTTGGCCCTAACGTACTGGACATCATTGCAAAAACCATCGCTACCGGCATTGCTAAACGCTTTGCAGCAGGTAACGATAAACCATTGAACATCATCGCGTGCGAAAACATGGTTCGTGGCACGACTCACCTAAAAGGTGAAGTGTACAAACATTTGGATGAATCATTACACGCGAAAGCAGACGAGCTAGTTGGCTTCGTCGACTCCGCAGTGGACCGCATCGTACCACCAGCAGAAGCGGCGAACGATGACCCACTAGAAGTCACTGTAGAGAGTTTTAGCGAATGGATTGTGGATGAGCAGCAATTCAAGGGCGAAATCCCTGACATAGCTGGCATGGAAAGAACCAACAACCTAATGGCATTCGTAGAACGCAAGCTATTCACTCTCAATACAGGCCACTGCATTACCGCTTACCTAGGTTGCTTGAAAGGCCATCGCACCATTCGTGAAGCAATTGAAGACCCAAGCATTCACGCTGAAGTAAAACAGGCGATGCAAGAGAGTGGTGAAGTGCTGATCAAACGCTACGGCTTCGACCGTGACATGCACAACGCCTACATCGAGAAGATTTTAGGACGCTTTGCCAACCCATACTTAGTGGATGAGGTGGATCGCGTAGGTCGTCAACCAATTAGAAAATTGGGTGCAAACGATAGATTAGTGAAGCCTTTACTCGGTACAATTGAGTATGGCACTGAAAATAAAACACTTTTGAAAGGCATTGCCGCTGCGTTGAAGTACACTAACGACACCGACCCACAAGCAGTAGAACTGCAAACCTCATTAAAAGAAGTGGGTGTGAAGAAGACGCTAGCGACATACACAGGTCTTGCAGAAGACAGTGATGAAGTGGCTCAAATCGAGACACTTTACAACCAACTTTGATTTACCTAGGGGAGCTCGGCTCCCCTTCTATGTCCTTCTCTGCTTGAAGAGTTGGGATAGCTAATAATTAGAAATGTATTCAGTATATGGCAGATAACATCAACGAAACCGAGATCATTGAGCGATTAAACAGCGCACCATCGGTACGAGGCTTTTTCATTGCAGCAGTCGACGTTTTTAACGATTCGATCGACGGGTTGGTGCAAAGAATCTTTCGTAAAGATAACTTCGCTGTTCAATCGGTTGTCGGTCCGCTGTTACAAGACTCTGGACCGCTGGGCGATCTGTCTGTTCGTTTGAAGTTATTGTTTGGCTTGGGAGTGCTCCCCGATGACATTTACCACGACATCGAAGACATCATCAAACTCAAAAACCAACTCAATAGTGACGCTTCAGATTACGAATTCACTGACCCGAATATTCTAGAACCAATTAAGAAACTGCACTTGGTGAAGAAGATGGGTATGGTACAACTGGAAGTCAGCGAACCAGATGACGACATCGACCTTGAGTTTTATCAGCTACAACTGCAACGTCAACAACAAATCATTAAGTCAGGGCTCTCACTTGCCATTGTCGAGATTTGCAATGAGCTCGGCAAAGACAGCCCTTTTTAATCGAAAAACTGGCAAGGAAGCCTCCTCAACTCCCCCCTCTTTTTGCACATTCTTCTATACAACGTGCGTGAAAGCCATCACAGTCCATATTCCGATGTCTCTGTAACATCAGACCAATCTATCGCTAGTATTGAAACGGTATCGCATGCTTTCAATCGAAGACACTAAAACTAAGTGGGAGTTTTTCCAGAAACACCACTGGGTATCTCCAGAATTTTCCCGCACTCCCGTCCTCGAGTCGTGGGAGCGTTGCATAAAGCAATGCAGCCCTTACACCTGGTCAAAACCACATATTGCCTCTGGATTTACCTTCTCATCTCTAATGAAGCGCAACGAACATCTCATCGAATGCGCCACGACCGTACTTGAAGATACGTACGATATGCTTGGTGACGAAGACCTGGTATTGATGGTAACCGATGGCAACGGCTGTATTCTCTCCACCGTCGGGCACGACTCTATGCGACAAGAGATGCAAGCGCTCGGCATAAAACAAGGCTGTTTTCTCTCCGAAGGAAAGATAGGCACAAATGCAGTCAATCTCTGTATCAACACTCATATCCCGTGTGAAGTTTTTGCTGCCGAACATTTCAATCGCCACTTGCACTCTTATGCCTCTGTAGCGGCGCCTGTTTTCGACCAATTTGGCAAATTACGCGGTACAACATGCCTTTTCAGAAAAGCGGAAAGCTATAAGAAAGAAGACTTAGTCATCATCGCGTCGAGCGCGAAAGAAGTCAGCTTGCAAATCCACATTCAGTCGGAACAAGAAAACATGAACCGCCTCACTTGTGCGCATAACGCAACGTTAGAGTGCATGGATGACGGCCTTCTGGCCTGGGATGAAGAAAGCCGTATCACCATGGTAAATCACCAATCAGAGCGCTTGTTAAACATTGAAGCCAGTCAGGTCTTGGATACAGAAGTCTTTTCTGTTTTACGCTTCCCACCGAATGTCCTTACTAGTATTGAGTCAGGTGCGAGCATAAACCGTAAACTCACAACGGTAGAGGTTCGTGGCGAGTTTGTTGAGGCGATCATCACCTTGCGTCCACTCAATGACGGCACACACTTATTGTTCTTGCACCCTATCGATAAAATTCGCGAACTTGCTCAACAACAAATAGGTGGCAGTGCGCGCTATACGTTCAGCACTTTGCCCGTCATTTCACGAAAAATGAAGCATGTCATTACCGTGGCAAAACGGGCCATAAAGTCCAAATCACCGATTCTAATTACGGGTGAAGAAGGTGTAGGAAAAGCCACTCTCGCCATGGCGATTCATAACGAAAGCACCTACAAAGAAGGGCCGTTCATTACGCTCAACTGCCGCTCCATCAATACAGAGCAACTGGTCAAAGAAACTCTGGGGTATGACGAAGGGCAAGGCATGCCTTCAAAGTTTGAGCTCGCCCATGGCGGTACGCTCTTTTTAGAAAAGGTGGAATATCTGTCGCCCGATTTACAAGCCGTGCTACTTAAGTTGTTAAAAACTGGGCTCGTCAGCCGCAGCGACAGTTTGCGATTGATCCCCGTAGACTTTCAACTTATCACGAGCACCGCTTCAGAGATCAGCGAGTATGTCACTCAGCGCTCATTTGGTCGGCAACTTTATTATGAAATCTCCTCGAACGAGCTGCACATTCCACCACTACGAAAGCGTAAAGAAGACATTGAATTTCTCGTCCAGCAGCTTATCAGCCATTACGAACGCCGCCACAATGTGACTATCTCGATAGAGCCAGTCGCACTGGAAGCGTTGATGAATTTTCGTTGGTCAGGCAATAACTCCGAATTAAGAAACCGAACTGAGCGAATTTTGCTTAATCGCAGTTCGAACTTAATCAAGCTGAACGATATTCCTGAAGACATTAAACTGAATTCTCGCCATACCGCAGAAAATACGCCAGTAATCACGTTAGAAGAAGCCGAGAGAAGAGCTATCGTTCAAGCTTGGAATCAGTGTGATGGCAAAATGCATGATATGGCGAAAGCATTGCAAATTGGCCGCACGACCTTATGGAGAAAAATTAATAAGTTTGGGCTGCAGGAGCAAATGAAGCTGTATTAAGTCGTGAATTGGCGTTCCTAGAACAAAAGTAAAACCGGCGTAAGCACGCCGGTACAGATGTACTAACGATAAGGTATCGATTAAACATCGACAGACAACTGACGAATCTGCGCTTTTAGTCCCGGGAGCATACTCGAACTGGCGCTGAATTTTCGCAACCCCACGCGAAGCAATGTTTCTGTGGCATTTGGATCGCCAGCCATCTCACCACACATACTAACCGGTATGCCCGCGCGATCGCCTGCTGCACACGTGAGCTCAATGGCTTTTAGTACCGATGGTTCAAAGTAGTTCACCAATTCAGCAACAGCGGCGTTACCTCGATCGGCGGCCATAACATATTGAGTCAAATCATTGGTGCCGATAGAGAAAAAGTCGACTTCTTGGGCTAACGCATCAGCATTTAACACCGCGGCTGGTACCTCAATCATAATACCAACGGGCAAATGAGTCGCATCCAAGCCGAGTTGGTTTGCTTGATGCGCCAACAGCACTTTTACTTTTCTCACTTCTTCAACCTGAGCCACCATCGGTATCATCAATTGAATATTCGGTTGCTCGTGAAAGGCTCTCAGAATGGCTCGAAGTTGAGCGGTAAACAATGACTCATGTTGAAGGCACAACCGCACCCCTCTCAAACCTAAAAATGGATTATCTTCTGCTGGCATAGGATAAGCGGCTAAAGGCTTATCACCGCCAACATCTAGACTACGAATCGTAAGTGGCTTATCACCAAGTGCGGCAGCAATATCACGATACACTTGGTATTGCGCTTCCTCAGTCGGCAACTCATCACTGTTTTGAAATAGAAACTCAGTCCGGAATAGACCAACGCCCTCAGCTCCTGATGTTAGTGCATCATCAATATCTTTCGGTCCACCAATATTGGCGAATACTGGAATATGGACACCATCACAGGTGACTGCGGCTTGCTGAGCACTCGCTAGCGCACTTTGTCGGATGCTTTGCCACTCAATTTGTTGCGCTTCTAATTCCTGCTGTACGGAATCTGAAGGAGAAAACCATAAATGCCCTCGGAAGCCATCAATAGTCACCACTTGACTAGCGCGCACAGCATCAAGGCAGCCCTGAGCTTTAACGATGGCAGGAATCCCCATCGCACGAGCAAGAATCGCACTGTGAGAGGTTTTCCCTCCCTCACTCAAACAGATACCAAGCACTTTCGATTTATCAAGCCCGGCCACATCAGAAGGCATCAGGTCGCGGGCCAACAAAATACTCGGTTCCTGAATGTCGATGGCATTAGGCGTTACGCCTGTCATTTCGACCATAACTTGGCGTGCGATATCATGCACATCTGCTTCGCGTTCCCGCATGTACTGACTTTCTGCCTGGCGAAACTCTTCGGCCAACGTTTGCAGTGATTCTACCCAAGCTTGCTCGGCTATCATGCCCGTTTGAATTCGCGACTCGACCGATGCCCATAATTCTGGGTCACTGAGCATCATGCTATGAGCGGAAAATATTTCCCCTTTCGGCTGCTTCGCTTGCTCCTGCAAATGTTGAACAACCACGCCTATCGCACGCTTAACCCGTTCAATTTCATCTTGTTCACTTTGGAAATCACGTTCAGGCACTGCTGGCATTTCATGAGTAAAAAGGACAGCAGGAGCAGTAGCGATACCGTCATTGACTCGAATACCAACAACAGCACCTTCAATCTGATTTGAGGCCATGCCATCGAGCAGAGTATCTGAACTTTCTTCAGGTTCGATAATGCCTTGCTCAACCGCCTCTTTTTCTCCGAAGTGCTCATAAGCTAAGGCTTCAAATGCCTTGATTGCTTCACTGGATTGAGGTCCAAGTGCGCATAAGGTGATCGTATCTTGACTACGAACGCCAAGTTTCGCAATGCTGTTTAAGCTTTTCGCGTTCACACGGCGCTCGCCTTTTTTCAACCATAATTGGCAGTCAAAAGGCGCGAGTGCACCAACAATGGCCGCAGCGGGACGAGCATGTAATCCATACGGATTTTGCACTACCCAATCAAATGTCCGTTCTTGCTCAAAGTTCTCTGATACTGGCGCTATCTCAGCGGATGTTAGTGGCTGATCACCAAGGTGCTCTTGTTTTACGCTTAACGCATTCTGTGCCTCTTCGACTACCGTCGATAAAGGCAGTCCGGCGGCGGCAGCCACCGACGCCGCCATGGTTCCTTCAACAATAGGTGCCGAGATAAGGGTGACATTTTCCCTCACATGATCATCAATCAGATCCAGAGCCATTTCCGTGCTAAGCAACGCACTGCCAAGATCCATCAACACAACAACCCCTTGTTTATCTTGTACCTGCTCAATCGCTTCCATCACGGCAATGGCATCGGTTCCGATCGGGTTCTCTGGATCATCAATCCCAGCAGCAATCGCAAGCTTAGCTTTGCCTTGCGTCATTTGGGTGGCAAGTTCGGCCACCCCTTCTGCAAGGCGACGACTATGAGATACAACTACAATTCCCACCATCTTAATTACCTGCTATTGCCTGCTGTAGTGCTTTAATCATTAACAAAGAAGAGGTTGCACCGGGGTCTTGGTGGCCAATACTACGTTCACCTAAATAGCTTGCTCGCCCTTTTTTCGCCAACATTTCAATCGTGGCAACCGCGTTCGTTTCTGCTAGCTCAACCATTTCATTAAGTAAGTGATCGGCGCTCATGCCATTTTCTAACGACGCCTTCACGCTAACTAAAACGGGTAACCAAACATCACACATGGTTTTATCACCCAGCTCTGCTTTACCACGAGACACCACGCCATCCACACCGCTTTTTAGTGCATCGACCAACTCTTCAAACGTTAGTTGCTCTCGGGTTCCGACAGCGGCAGCCGTGCGAATAAACAGCGTGCCATACAGCGGGCCACTTGCCCCACCGACACTAGAAAGCAAGGTCATGCCCGTATTCTTGAGAATGCTGCCGATATTTTGGTCCGCAAATTGCGGCAGTTTTTCAGCAACTTTTTTAAAGCCACGGTTCATATTGAGACCGTGGTCGGCGTCACCAATATCACGATCAAGGTCGGTCAGAAAATCTTGATTCTCTTGATACGTTTTTGCACATAACTCTAGCCAGTGAACGATATGTTGTTTTTCAATTTGCATGTTTGCTCTCCCCTGTTACCACTTGATCGCGGCCGTATCGACAGGAGCATCAAACAGCTCCAACATCTCTTTGTCTGCCTTCAGCAACGTAATCGAAACGCCTTCCATATCGAGTGACGTACAGAAGTTACCAACCATATTACGCACGATATGGAACCCTGCTTGCTCGCAGTTATGAGCCAGACGGCGGTACACTCCGTAAAGCTCTGAAGTTGGCGTACCACCCATACCATTAACCATCACGATGTAGTCGTGTTCAGCGGCGAAAGGCTCAATGCTGGATTCCACTTCATCCCATTCACCTTCGTCACGATTCCAAATACGCAATGTGCGCTGATAAGGTGTGTTTTCAGCAACTTCAGCAAACATTTCATCCACTAACGTATCGACATCGGTGTATTTCACTCGCTTGATACCTGGTTCACCATGGATACCAACACCAAACTCCACTTCATCATCTTCCAGAACAAAAGATGGTTTACCTGCTGCGGGTACAACACAAGCATTAAGCGCCACGCCAAATGAACGACAGTGATTATTAACGCGACGAGCCAGCGCTTCACATTGCTCCAGCGAATAACCTTTGTTCGCGGCAGCCCCAACTAACTTTTCAACCAATACCGTTCCAGCAACGCCACGGCGACCAGCGGTGTATAGGCTGTCTTTGACTGCAACATCGTCATCCACCAACACCGACCCAACTTTGATACCATCGGTATGAAGGAGCTCCACGGCCGTTTCAAAGTTCAACACGTCTCCGGTGTAGTTTTTAATGATAAATAGCACGCCTTCACCAGTATTCACTTGGTTGCCACATTCGTACATTTGATCTGGCGTTGGTGAAGTAAACACCTCACCAGGACAGGCGCCTGTCAGCATGCCTTTACCAATAAAACCTGCGTGCAAAGGTTCATGACCACAGCCACCACCAGAAACCAGTGCCACTTGCCCCGGAGTTTCCTCATGCCACATGTAACGAGGTTCGTAGTTCGCTTTTAGCTCTGGGCGAGATAAAGCCAGACCTTCCATTTGCTGCAATACAACATCATCAACTTGGTTAATTAACTTTTTCATCGTTCTATCTCATTCCATTTATATTTTTATGTAGGGTATGAATTCATCTTAAACAGAGAAAAAGCGTGCTCAACAAAAATCAATCCGTTTCATATTGAAACAAAAACTTCGGCATTATTGTTTCAATATGAAACGAAAAACGACAAATTTTCTTGAATAGTGATCGTCGCCATAAAGCATGCTGATGCTTATTACTTCTGACAGTCGGTTTGACACAGAGGTCATAAAAGCATGGAACAAAACCAGAGATATCCTTCACCACTTACCACACCAAACCTAATATAAACCTTATCCCTACAATGGATATTCATTGCAGTCCAAAACACACATAAAAAAGGTTAAAGGTTTGAATTATGGACAAAATTATTATCAGCCCAAGCAAATACGTCCAAGGTGAACAAGTACTTACATCTATCGCTCACTATGCGAAAACATTGGGTGAACGTCCGTTAGTAATTGCCGATGAGTTCGTGACTAACCTGGTTGGTGATGACGTCAAACAAAGTTTTGCTGACGAAAAGCTTCCACTCACTATGAACATTTTTGGTGGCGAATGTTCGCGCGTTGAGATTGAACGCATCACGGACATTTGTGCCACTCAGAAACACGATGTCATTGTCGGTATTGGTGGTGGTAAAACGTTAGATACAGCAAAGGCTGTTGCGTTTTACACCAAAATTCCTGTCGTGGTGGTTCCTACGATTGCCTCGACTGATGCGCCAACCTCAGCGCTTGCGGTGATATACACACCTGAAGGTGAATTTGCAGAATATTTGATGATCCCTAAAAACCCAGGCATGGTCATCATGGATACGTCAGTCATCGCCAAAGCCCCAGTTCGCTTACTTGTATCTGGGATGGGCGACGCGCTTTCCACCTACTTTGAAGCTCGTGCCAACATGACTTCTGGTAAGGCAACAATGGCTGGTGGGTTAGCGACGCGTTCAGCACAAGCGCTTGCGAAACTTTGCTATGAAACCTTGCTTGAAGATGGTGTAAAAGCAAAAGCTGCGGTAGAAAATGGTGTGAGCACCAAAGCGGTAGAAAACATTATTGAAGCCAATACATACCTAAGCGGTATCGGTTTTGAAAGCAGTGGTCTAGCGGGTGCTCACGCTATTCATAACGGCCTAACTAAGCTTGAAGAGTGTCATCATCTCTATCATGGTGAGAAAGTCGCGTTCGGCACACTAGTTCAGCTGGTACTAGAAAACGCAGCGATGGAAGAGATTAATACGGTTCTTGCATTCTGCCGCTCTGTAGGTCTACCAACCAACTTATTTGATATGGGCGTTAAAGAGCTTAACCACGCTAAGTTGCGCGAGGTCGCCGAAGCCTCAACGGCCGAGGGAGAAACCATCCACAATATGCCATTCCCAGTGACGGCAGAAAATGTCTACTCTGCAATTCTAACCGCTCACCAGTTGGGTCAATAACTCACAAACCTTAAAGTGGGTTTAAATAAAAAAAGCGGCACATACTCTCGCATGTGCCGCTCAGGATTTTTGCTGTTAAGCGTAATTACTCAACCGTCACCGCTTTCGCTAGGTTACGTGGTTGGTCTACGTCCGTACCTTTGATCAGTGCTACGTAGTAAGACAGCAACTGCATAGGGATGGTGTAGTAGATCGCCGCCGTGATTTCACTAACGTGAGGCATTGTGATGATCTTCATTGTCTCATCGCCTTCGAAGCCTGCGTCTGCATCTGCGAATACGTATAGAAGGCCGCCACGCGCACGCACTTCTTCAACGTTTGATTTTAGCTTTTCAAGTAGGTCGTTGCTTGGTGCAACCACAACAACTGGCATGTCAGCATCAATTAGGGCCAGAGGACCGTGTTTCAGTTCACCCGCTGCGTACGCTTCTGCGTGGATGTACGAGATCTCTTTCAGTTTTAGAGACGCTTCCATCGCGATTGGGTAGAACTCGCCACGGCCTAGGAACAATGTGTGGTGCTTGTCTGCAAAATCCGTTGCTAGTGCTTCAATTTCTTTCTCGAAAGAAAGTGCCGCGTTGATTTGCTTAGGAAGTGCGTGTAGCGCTTCAACAATCTCTTTTTCTTTCTCTTTGCTGATGCGACCTTGCTCTTTACCCAGTGCTGTTACCAGCATAAGTAGTGCAGAAAGCTGAGTCGTGAACGCTTTGGTTGAAGCAACGCCGATTTCGACGCCAGCGCGAGTCATGAATGCAAAATCTGATTCACGAACCAAAGAGGAACCCGCTACGTTACAGATGGTCATCGCCGCCATGTAACCTTTCTCTTTTGCTAGGCGAAGTGCTGCTAGCGTATCAGCGGTTTCACCAGACTGAGACAACGTGATCAATAGGCTGTTTGGACGAGTCACAAACTTGCGGTAACGGAATTCAGACGCAATTTCTACATCACAGCTAACGCCTGCAATGTCTTCAAACCAGTAACGTGCCGTCATACCTGCGTTGTAAGACGTACCACACGCCACGATTTGTACGTGTTCTACTTTGCTTAGAATGTCTGCCGCGTGCACACCGATCGCGTCTGTCACAACAGAGTCTGCCGTGATACGACCTTCCATTGTGTTGATCAACGCTTTAGGTTGCTCATAGATTTCTTTTTGCATGAAGTGACGGTATTGACCTTTATCACCTGCATCATGCTCTGCATTAGATTCAACTATTTCACGCTCAACTGGCTCACCCGTTGCATCAAACACAGTGACTTCACGGCGAGTAATTTCTGCTACGTCACCTTCTTCTAAGTACATGAAACGGCGCGTAACGTTAAGTAATGCAAGTTGGTCAGACGCTAGGAAGTTTTCACCTACACCAAAACCGATCACGATCGGGCTGCCTGAACGTGCTACTACGATGCGAGATGGGTCTTTGCGATCCAACGCTACCGTGCCGTATGCGCCTTCAAGTTGTTTTGCTGTTTTTTGTACCGCTTCTAATAGCGTTTCTGAAGTACGAAGTTCCCACTCAACCATGTGTGCGATAACTTCTGTATCCGTTTGCGATTCAAACACGTAGCCACGAGATTGAAGCAACTCACGCAGCTCTTCATGGTTTTCGATGATGCCGTTATGGACCACTGCGATATCACCAGACATGTGTGGGTGAGCATTGATTTCAGAAGGTTCACCGTGCGTCGCCCAACGAGTGTGCGCAATACCAGTTCCGCCGATCACTTTTGCTTCTTCTACTGCATCAGCCAATTCTTGTACTTTACCCAAGCGACGAACGCGCGTTAGGTTTGATTCGCCATCAACAACCGCAACGCCAGCAGAGTCGTAACCGCGGTACTCTAAGCGGCGTAGACCTTCAACCAAAATTTCTGCAACATCTCGTTGTGCTACTGCACCTACGATTCCACACATGTGTTTATCTCCGTTTGTAGTTTTGTTCTTCCCTAGCCATGATTTCAAATAGAGGCAGCAAGCAAAGGCCTTTATCCAGAGGGAAGTAAAATATGAAACTGATTACATTATTAGGCGCAAATGACTTTCACGCCATGTTGTTCAATCTGTACTTTATGCTCTGCTTGGATATCTGCATCGGTCACCAACACATCAACTTGATGCCAAGCGAGCTCTAAGTTTGGGATCTTACGGCCGATTTTTTCGGACTCGATCATTACGATCACTTCACGTGACGCTTCTGCCATTACCTTACTTAAGCCAACCAACTCATTAAATGTCGTGGTTCCACGCTCGAGATCGATGCCATCCGCACCGATGAATAGTTGGTCAAAGTCGTAAGCTCGTAATACAGATTCGGCCACTTTGCCTTGAAAGGACTCTGAGTGCGTATCCCAAGTACCACCAGTCATCAGCAGTGTCGGTTCGCTCTCTAATTCATTTAGGGCGTTAGCAACATGCAACGAGTTGGTCATGACCACTAAGCCACGTTTGTCATTCAACTGTTGAATCAGCGCGGCAGTCGTGCTGCCACTGTCGATCACGATGCGATTATGATCGCGAATCAATGATGCAGCTGCTTTTGCTAAGCTTAACTTTCGAGTCGAAACATTAGCGCCCAATTCTTCGTGAATGACTTCCTTTGGGATAGCAATCGCACCGCCATAGCGGCGTAGAAGTTGGCCGTTTTTCTCTAAAGAAGCTAAATCCTTTCTAATCGTGACCTCTGAGGTTTCGAATTTCTGAGCAAGTTCATCAACGCTGACTTCTCCTAGTTCAGAAACCAAGTTAGAAATGGCGTGTCTTCTTAATTGAGTATTTCGTTTCGACATTTAAGTTTTGATTTTAAGTTTCGATGTGAAACTTATTATAGTCAAACCGAAACTTTTAAGTCCATTTATTTCGATCCAAAAAATTAATATTTCTCGATAAAACCTTGTCCTAAGACAATTCTTAAACAGTGATATTGGATTCATTCAGTGGTAGAATTCGCCACCGAAAAGAAAAAAAATTACAGAATTGAAGGCTATTTTTTTGCAACTTTCTGCATATAAAGTGGGATTAGTCACAAAAAGGTAACCAAAATCGCCGATCTTTTAGTCATAAAATGACTAAACTTGGTGAAAGACTTTCAGAATCTGAAGTTCTAATAATGAGACGAAAAATCGGTGGGTGACAGGTACTAAATGTCATCAAAAACGTCCTGACTTCAGAGTAAATAACCGACTTTCAAATTGTAACTATACTTACCGGAGAGTATCTTCCATGAAAAAGACCAAAATCGTATGTACGATTGGCCCTAAAACAGAATCTGTAGAGAAGCTAACTGAACTAGTTAACGCAGGCATGAACGTAATGCGCCTTAACTTCTCTCACGGTGACTACGAAGAACACGGCACTCGTATCGCGAACTTCCGTAAAGTAATGGAAGCTACTGGCAAACCACTAGCAATTCTTCTAGATACTAAAGGTCCAGAAATCCGCACTATCAAGCTAGAAGGCGGTAACGATGTTGATCTAGTAGCAGGTCAAGAATTCACTTTCACAACTGACACTTCAGTTGTAGGTAACAAAGATAAAGTTGCAGTAACTTACGCTGGTTTCGCAGCAGACCTAAACGTAGGTAACACTATCCTAGTAGACGACGGTCTAATCGAGATGGAAGTTATCTCTAAGACTGAAACTGAAGTTAAATGTAAAGTTCTTAACAACGGTGCACTAGGCGAAAACAAAGGTGTTAACCTTCCTGGCGTTTCTGTAAACCTACCTGCACTATCTGAAAAAGATAAGAACGACCTTAAATTTGGTTGTGAGCAAGGCGTTGACTTCGTAGCAGCTTCTTTCATCCGTAAAGCGTCTGACGTTCAAGAAATCCGTGAAGTACTTGCTGCAAACGGCGGCGAGAACATCCACATCATCTCTAAGATCGAAAACCAAGAAGGTGTTGATAACTTCGATGAGATCCTAGAACTTTCTGACGGCATCATGGTTGCTCGTGGCGACCTAGGTGTTGAAATCCCAGCTGAAGAAGTAATCTTCGCTCAGAAAATGATGATCGAGAAGTGTAACCGTGCACGTAAGATGGTTATCACAGCAACTCAAATGCTTGATTCTATGATCAACAACCCACGTCCTACTCGTGCGGAAGCAGGCGACGTTGCTAACGCGGTAATGGACGGTACTGACGCAGTAATGCTTTCTGGTGAAACGGCGAAAGGTAAATACCCTGTTGAAGCGGTAACTATCATGGCTCAAATCGCGAACCGTACTGACTCAGCGCTAAAAGCTGAACTAGGTTCTCGTCTAGACAGCCCACGTCTTCGCATCACTGAAGCAGTATGTAAAGGCGCTGTAGACACAGCTGAGAAACTAGCAGCTCCACTTATCGTTGTTGCAACTGAAGGCGGTAAGTCTGCACGTTCAGTACGTAAGTACTTCCCAACTGCAAACATCCTAGCGCTAACAACTAACAAGAAAACTGCTGCACAGCTAGTTCTAACTAAAGGTGTTACTCCTGTAGTTGTTGATTCAATCGAAAGCACTGACGCATTCTACGTAGCGGGTAAAGAACTTGCTCTAGAATCAGGTCTAGGTAACAAAGGCGATATCGTTGTTATGGTTTCTGGCGCTCTAGTTGCTTCAGGTACTACGAACACAGCTTCTGTACACGTGCTATAAGACTGAACTTTTAACACTTCAGTTTCTTGAGAAGGAGGGCTTATGCCCTCCTTTTTTATATGGCTTTCTTGCTCTCATAATAGGCTAATTGTATTATTTACCTCTATCAGAATTTCGTACTGTTTAATTTTATCGTCACGATTAAAGTTTCTATGAGGTGTATGTGTCTAGTCCCACTCTTACCGACAAAGTATTAAGAATGATCCGTCAGGATATTCTCGATGGCGAGCTTAAACCAGGTCAAAAACTCGTGGTTGCCGAACTCAAAGAGAAGTACAACGTAGGAGCGTCACCCATTCGAGAAGCATTGGTGCAATTATCTTGGAGCAAATACGTCAAACTCGAGCCGCAAAAAGGCTGCTGGGTTGCACCTGTATGTAAAGATGAGTTACATGACTTGTACGAAAGCCTGCAAATGGTCTCCGCATGCTTACTCAGTAAGGCAATTATGATTGGCGATGAAAAATGGGAACTGGATGTACTAACTGCTTATCACAAGTTATCCCGAGTAAAACCTGACGAAAGCTTTTGTTGGAGGGAATGGGAAGAGCGCCAAAATCAGTTTCTTACTGCGCTGTTTGAAGGTGTTGGCTCTGTCAATATGTTTGGGTTTTTCCGCGATCTACTCACGCAAATTAAACGCTACCAATACTTCGCGATGCAGATTTTAGGCACAGGGAACCCTGGGCACTGTAATCTCGATGAGCAAGAAATGCTGATGAAGGCATCGCTAGACAAAAAGAGTCAGGATGCTTTAGGTTATCTAGAGCGTTATTTGAGGCAGTCAATACAGTGTATCGAAGCCGCCATCGACAACCAATGTCGCATACTGGCTAGCGAATAACGCTGAGACTAAAAAGCGGGGGTCTATCCCCGTTTTTTCGTTTTTGTAAAAGCACTAAGCAATATCATCATAACTATGACATAGCGATACGCAGTTACGCCCTGCACTTTTTGACTCATACAAAGCAATATCAGCACATTTATACGTTCTTGTACGATCAGAGGTTAAATCACTATACCCAGCACTGACAGTAATGCCTCTATCACTACGCATTTGAACCGCGACACGTAGCCTGTTCAATACAATTTCAGCCTCTTCTAGTGTTGTATGCGGCATAATCACTGCAAATTCCTCACCACCGACACGAGATACAAAGTCTGTGCTGCGGACTTCTTCTAGGAGGGTTTCTGCGACACTACAAATCACCTTGTCTCCTTCGTCGTGGCCTAGCTCGTCATTAATACGCTTAAAATGGTCAATATCAAACAACGCCAAACAAGCAGGAGGGCTATCAGGATAGCGTTCAATAATCCCCGCATATTGCGCCAATTGCTCTTCAAATTTTCGGCGGTTCCACAACCCCGTCAAGCCATCTTTTTCGCTTAGGTTTCGTAATTTTTCTTCTAACTCTTTTTGCCCAGAGATATCCACCAGCGACGTAATGTAATAACTCACTTTACCTGATTTGGTTAAATTCGCCTGAATACGCATTATTGCAGTAAAGACTTGATTAAACTTAGTTCGACAACGAATCTCCCCTTCCCATACGTGTTCACTCTTCAGTGTTTTCCAGATACTCAGGTTTGCTTCGAGATCTTCAGGTAAGAGAATTAAATGATGTGCACTCCAACCTTGGGCATGCTTGGTTGAGTAACCCATCATGTTTTCAAACTCTTGATTAACCATGATGATTCTATGTGAAGCATCCGAGATCATCACCGCAGTCATACCATCAAGAGCAGCTCGAGCCAACTTCGATTCCATACTATGACGCCGATAATGCAGAGCAAGGGCTGCCGTCGGCAAAGTGAAGCCGAGCACCAAACTTAGAACAAAAAACGCTTCTTGGATTAAGTCATCAATATCCCTCTGAGCTCGGGATAATAACTGCTCATTGGTAAGATCAATAACCAGATGAAGAGGTTCGCTAGAAACAAACTGGATGGTGCGATACGCGACCAAATTCGAACCATTGTAAGCATAGCCCGAATCTTTTGAATTTAAACTACGCCAAATGTTTGGGTACATCCGGCCAAAATTAAATTGAGAGCGAGCGGGAATTATATGGCCATATAAACGAGCTGATTTAGGGCTATCAATGTAAAATCCGTCACTTTTAATCAGCTCAATATGGAAATCAAGCACTGACGAATAGTTGAGTCGAGAGGATAAATAGTCAATATCAACATTAAGCACAAGATACCCTTCGCGCTTTCCGTTAAGCGAAATAGGCATCAAAATACGCAGTGACGGGCTATAGGGATAGACTAACTCGCCATACTCTCGTTCTAAACCTATCCCCCACGAAGCGATTTCGCCATCGTCTAAGTTCTTAGCGAATTGAAAGTAATCTCGCTCTGACTTATTTTGCAATTTGCTCGCGGGCAACGCAGCGCCTGTTTCAATCTCATAATTAATCCTCACTTTTTCTCGACCAGAAACATCAAGAAAGCGAATTTGCTTATACAACTTTTGATTGATTGCGACCGAGATCCACATGTCTTCTAAGATGGAACGGTTCACCCGGTTAGGTTGGCGCAGATATTCATACAGACTTTGGCTGTGACCAAGTAGGTCACTGATCGTTTCGATTTGATCCTGAATATTGCTGTATTCACGGCCAGTATAGGCCAATTGATGTAACGCTTCTTGAGCGGTGTTCTCAACATTGTTTTCTAACAACGTCAGATATTTCTGATAGTAGTAAGCGGCAGTGAGTGCACTAAAAAATAGTGCTGTCGCCAATAAGGTGCCGACTCGCTTAGGTACTTTCACACGTCTAATGCCTATCATGCTTACTAAAACGACAATTATATCATTAATTGTTATTTTCTAAACAAAAAAGCCACTTAGATTAAGTGGCTTTTCTATATGCAATCAGAGAGTTAAGGTTTGAGGGCTCGCTCTCCTCGCGCAATGCCAACGACACCACTACGAGCAACTTCGACAACTTCGGTCACTTCGGATATCGCTTGAATGAAGGCATCTAGCTTTTCACTCGTACCCGCAAGTTGTACGGTGTATTGGGAAGCCGTGACATCCACGATCTGGCCACGAAAGATGTCTGCCGTCCGCTTCACTTCTGCTCGCGCAAAACCACTGGCTTTCACTTTCACCATCATCAGTTCACGCTCAATGTGCTCATACTCGGTGACTTCTTGTACTTTCAGCACATCGATCAATTTGTGTAACTGCTTCTGAATTTGTTCCAACTGCATCTCATCAGATGTCGTGGTAATGTTCATTCGCGACAAGGTTTCATCATCAGTCGGTGATACCGTCAAAGATTCAATGTTGTAACCACGTTGAGAGAACAAACCAACAACACGAGACAACGCACCCGGTTGGTTTTCCAATAGCAATGAAATAATGTGTCTCATATTAAGTTCTCTCCGTTTTGCTTAGCCACATTTTATCCATACCCTCACCTTTGATTTGCATCGGGTATACGTGTTCGGTTTCGTCTACGTTGATGTCCACAAACACCAGACGATCTTTCATATCCAACGCTTTTTGTAGCCCTTCTTCGAGCTGATCAGGCGTTTCGATACGAATACCGACGTGACCATAAGCTTCTGCAATCGCTGCAAAGTCAGGAACAGAACTCATGTAAGAATTAGAGTGACGGCCTTGATAAATAATGTCTTGCCACTGTTTTACCATGCCTAAGAATCGGTTGTTCAGGTTGATGATCTTCACTGGAATGTCGTATTGCATGGCTGTCGACAATTCTTGAATATTCATCTGAATACTGCCGTCACCAGTCACAACCACGACCTCTTCTTGTGGCATGGCAAACTTCACGCCCATGCCAGCCGGAAGACCAAATCCCATGGTGCCAAGACCACCAGAGTTTATCCAACGGCGCGGCTTATTGAATGGGTAGTACAGCGCCGCAAACATCTGATGCTGGCCCACATCAGACGCCACATATGCGTCGCCATTAGTTAGCTTGTGCAGCGTTTCAATTACTTGCTGTGGCTTGATTCGTTCTGGAGACGTTTCATAAGACAAGCAGTTGCGGTCACGCCATACTTGAATGTCATCCCACCATGCGGTGATAGCATCTTGATCATTTCCACTACCTTGCTCTGCAAGCAGCCCGAGCATGGTTGTCAGCACTTTTTCCGCAGAACCTACGATCGGCAAATCCACTTTCACGTTTTTCGAGATCGATGACGGATCGATATCAATATGCATCACTTTTGCGTTTGGGCAGTACTTTTCAAGGTTGTTGGTTGTACGGTCATCAAAACGCACACCGATACCAAAAATAAGATCCGCTTCATGCATTGCCATATTAGCTTCGTAAGTGCCGTGCATACCCAACATGCCCAGTGAGTTTTTATGTGTACCCGGGAATGCCCCCAAGCCCATCAAAGTACTCACTACTGGTAGGTTCAGTTTGTCGGAAAGCTCTAAAATATGTTCATGGGCGCCAGAAATCACCGCACCACCACCGATATAAAGCACTGGTTTTTTCGCTTCTAATAGCGATTTAAGCGCTTTTTTAATCTGGCCTTTATGGCCCGAAGTTGTCGGCTTGTAAGAGCGCATTGAAAGCGTTTCTGGATATTGATAAGGCAGTTTGATTTGCGGGTTCATTACATCTTTTGGCAAATCAATCACAACTGGACCAGGTCGACCTGTAGTCGCGATATAAAACGCTTTTTTGATTGTTTCAGGAATATCTTCCGCTTTTTTTACTAAAAAGCTGTGTTTGACCACTGGGCGGGAGACACCGACGATGTCACACTCTTGGAAAGCATCATTACCAATTAGGCTATTCGGTACGTTACCCGAGATAACGATCATTGGGATAGAGTCCATATACGCTGTTGCAATACCCGTAATGGTATTGGTCGCGCCCGGCCCCGAGCACACAAGTACGACACCCGGTTTACCGGTAGCTCGAGCGTAACCATCTGCCATATGAGTGGCGGCTTGCTCATGCCTTACAAGTACGTGTTTGATTTGATCGGTTTTGGCATGCAGTGCATCGTAGATATCCAAAACAGAGCCACCTGGGTAGCCAAAGATCTGCTCTACGTGCTCTTCTATCAGAGATTGAACCACCATCTCTGCGCCTGACAACATTGCTGTCATAATTGCTCTCCTTAGCCAGTTTCCTCACCGTAAGGTCAACGGATTGGTCTGGTTTTACATAGTCTAGGTCTTATTCGTAGCCTAATCGAAATACTTCCACGTTTTCGGCTATGTCTTGCGTTCGTCATAACATCCCGCAAGGTTACCCAACAAATGTAACGTTTTATTATCAAAGGGTCTAATGAGAGATTGGTCTACTTTTTAAACAAGATACTAGTAATTAGAATGTTAGTAGGAATAGCAGCCACACATCTCCTATTTCACAGTACAACCTAAAAAATTAACGCTTAAAAAAAGAACATTATTTCATAAGCTTTTAGCTACAGGGTGCTAAATAGCGTTATTTGACGAGCAGAACAGAAAAAATCAATACAAACAAAAATCCCCAGCAATGCGCGATCACATCACTGGGGATTTTTTCATCAATATAAAATCTAAGTCAGCTTAAGTTACTTTTTATCCGACTTTTCCTTATACATTTCTTCAATTTCATCTTGGTATTTGTCATTGATGACTTTACGACGAAGTTTTTGAGTTGGCGTTAACTCACCATCATCCATAGAGAAAGCTCTTGGTAACAATTTAAACTTCTTCACTTGTTCAAACTTTGCCAACTCTTTTTGAAGATCGTTCACACGCTTCTCAAGCATTTCGACCACCTGGTGGTGCTTAATCAACTCAACGCGATCGTGATATTTAATATTCAGCTCTTTCGCGTACTCTTCTAGCGAGTCATAACAAGGCACGATAAGCGCAGAAACAAACTTACGAGTATCCGCAATGACTGCGATTTGCTCGATGAAGTGGTCTTTACCAATAGCACCTTCAATCATTTGTGGAGCGATGTATTTACCACCTGAAGTTTTCATCAACTCTTTGATACGATCGGTGATGAACAAGTTGCCATTTTCATCAATGTAACCAGCGTCGCCCGTTTTTAGGAAACCGTGCTCATCAAAGGTCTTTTCCGTCTCTTCTGGCATTTTGTAATAGCCACGCATCACCATTGGACCACGAACCAGAATCTCGTTGTTTTCGCCGATCTTAACCTGTGCGCCAGGCATCGACATACCAATAGAGTCGGGGTTAAAACATTTATCATCCCAACACGATACTGTCGCCGTGGTTTCAGTCATGCCGTAGCCCAACTTAACGTTGATACCAATCGCATGGAAGAATCGACCGATGGTTTCATCCAGCTTTGCACCACCACAAGGCATAAAGTTGATTTGCCCGCCAAGTAGCGCACGCAGTTTGCTCAGAACCAACTTATCCGCCAAAGCGTATGACTTACGCAGCAAGAGCGATGGCTGACGTTTTTCTTGATGACAAGCGGCCATTTTTGCGCCCATGTTGACTGCCCAAGTAAACATGATCTTACGGTGAATCGGCGCGCGAGACACTTTCTCGTGAATCGCAGAGAAGATCTTCTCATAGAAACGCGGTACGGCACACATCACGGTAGGTCGCACCTGGCTCAGTGCATCACGTACTTGCATGGTGTCTTGCAAATAGCAGTTGGTCGCCCCTTTGTACAATACATAAAAGGTCCAAGCGCGCTCAAATACGTGTGACAACGGAAGGAAACATAATGACACGTCACTTTGAGAAAGGCTCAAGCGCTGATCGTGCCCTTCCAATTGCGCCGCAATGTTTGCGTAGTCCAACATAACGCCTTTTGGCTGGCCTGTTGTACCCGAGGTGTAGATCAGCGTGAGTAGATCATCTTCTTTTGCCTGATCTAAACGCGCGTCCAATTCAACTTGATATGTAGTGTCACCTTTGGCAACAAATGCTTGCCAAGAGATAACGAAATCATGATCGCCAAGTTCTATATCATCAGACATCGCAACAATGAGCTCTAACAGTTCGCACTGGTCGAAAATGCTCACGGCTGCATCAAATTGAGGCTGTTCACCAACAAACAGAACTTTGACGTCTGCATTGTTAATGATGTACGCCGACTGGGCGGCAGTATTGGTTGGGTAAATAGGTACTGTCACGCTGCGTAATTGCAGTGCTGCGATATCAGCGATCGTCCATTGCGGCATGTTGTTCGAGAAAATGCCGATCTTATCTTGGACTCCTAATCCCTGAGCCAAAAGTGCAAGTGATAAAGCATCAACTTGCTGACCAAATTGCGTCCACGTAATACCTTGCCACTCCTCACCCACTTTATGCTTGAGTGCAACGCGTGTACCACCGTTCGCAATTTGTTCACGAATACGTTTAACGATATGAAAATCTAACTTGGCCATTCTTTTACTTACCTTTTGGCTTACAGGCGTAAGCTAATTGAGCGAACAAGTGTACTCACGGCTTGCTAAAACGCAACTGACCAGTATCAAACTTATCACTAATAAGAGACAACTATCACTTATACGTCGCGAACGTACCTCAAATTGCTGAATGATTACTCTATTTAACTTACTGTTTCGATTGTTGATTACGAAAACAAAAAGCCCCGAGAGACAAAAATCGCTCGGGGACCAATGAATTGTAAAAATTGATGATTACCAATATGGTCTAATCGAGAAGACCAAACGTCATCTTATTTTGCGGCAACGACTTCACCACAAGTGATCATCAGTTGATCGCGTAGCCAAATGTGGCCTTTATCTTTTTCACTTGATTCATGCCAGCTTAAGAATCCGCTGATTTCTTTGTTCGCAAATGGGAAATCAAGAATTTGCAGTTGATCGCTGTTTACCGCATTTTCCGCCATCCAACGTGGTGCAATAGTCACAAGCTCAGATTGACCCACCACGTATAGTAGGTTGCTTAAACTAGAACCTTCATACGCCGCTTGGCAATCCAGTTCACGGTACGCTTGCTCTGAGAAACTACGTTGGCCATGCACTTTCGATAACTTCGCATGCTTTTCGTTAAGCAGTTGCTCAGCCGTCACACCACCTTGAATGCGTGGGTGTGTTTTTGATGCGATAACCACTAATTCATCTTTGAAGATTTCAGTACTTGAGAAACCTTGCTCATCAAAACGAGCGTAGTCGATCACGAAATCAATTTCTTGGTAGCGCATACGCTCAGACAACAAACGGTCAAATTCTGCATCTAGGTGAAGCTGAACGTTTGGTGCTTGTTGATTCACTTTTGCCATGATCTTCGGAGCAAAACGCATGTCACAAGGGCTGCAAATCGCAAGCTTGAATAAGCGAGTCGAAGATTCTGGTTGGAATACAGAGCTAGGAAGTTCATTGCGAATCAGCTGTAGTGCTTGGCGAATAGGGCCAAACAGTTGACGAGCTCGTTGCGTAGGCTGAATACCACGGCCTTGGCGCATGAATAGCTCGTCGTTAAACATCACTTTTAAGCGTGCCACGGCGTTACTTACCGCCGGTTGAGACATGCCTAGGTTATGTGCTGCACGAGTAATATTTTGCTCTTGCATTACAGCATCAAATACAGTCAGTAGGTTTAAATCTACACCACGCAAAGTGCTTTCCATACGGTAGCTAGCAATTGCGCTCATCGCGTCTTTCTTCTCTAACATTGAGTGCGCCTCTTTTGTAATCGTCAACTTTGTTCATTAAATTCATAACGAATAGAATCCCATCTCGCACAAAAGACGGCGGCTGGATTCGAATCATTTTACGAATAGATAACCTAACTTTTTATTATATTTATCGTCCGGATACTTCCGGCTCGAACTGTACTATCAACTAATCGATTGCGGTTTCGCAACTAGATTGATATTTAATCAGTAAATTTTAGCCAATTAGGTATTTATTTGTTAAATAACAAAGGCTTGATAAAAACATAAAAAACTATAAAACACGTAAAAATGCATTCTTTGAGGACGTATTTAGCAAATTGATAGGACAGGCGGTCAACACAAGCATGCATTTAGCTCAGTTATTAGTTGAAATAAGAACAACAGATGACAGCTATATCTCTGATTGAATTTTGCACTTATCAGTCAAATTATCAGCAAATACACACTGAATAGAAATGAGAGAGGAAGAATAAAAATGCAGCCTTCCAAACAGAAAGGCTGCAACAAAATCGTGTCAAAAATGGAAGGAACAATGTACTTAGAACAACGTACTTAAATGTTCGACACGTAACTTGGAAAATCAACCTGCTCCCACAGTTGTCTGGATAACTCTGCTTTTGAATCCCATGCACCTTGCAGTACCCAATGAACAATAGCCTGAGCAACATCTGGGTATTTCACACTTTCGGCTTGTTGCTCCTTTAGCCACTGGCGTACTGCGGAAATGTCTAAGCTCTCCATCGACATCGCAAGCCCTAAGTCTTCTAAGGTCGCAACATTGCTCTGCTGCTCGAATTGACCCGCGAGTGGCTTTAGTAACAATTTTTTCCCCAAAGACAAGGCTTCTGAAGGAAGCTCAAACCCACCATTAGCAATGACACCACTACAGCGATGCAAATGATGCTGGAAGTTGCTGTGGCATAAAGGGCGCAGTTCTATGTTTTCTACCTGCTCACATTCGATCACATCCGGGTGATAACAGATAAACGCTTGTTGATTAAAGTGGAACAATAAGTCTGAGATATCTTCAATCGATTCGAACGGTAGATACACCAACACGAAGTCGTCGTTTTCTGCTTGGCTATCGACGGTATGCACTATCGGTGGTAACAAAGGTTGATCAAAATGATGCCAATGCAAACCAAGGTGGTGTTGAGAAGGCGCAAAGTATTCAATGACGGATTTATCTAACCAACTTGCTCCCTTTAGTGGCACCGGATAACGGAAAGCATTTTGGTGGCTGATACCAATAGAAGGCTTATTTTGCTGTCTCGCTGCCCACGCAGTCACAGGTTCGAAGTCATTAATGATAAGATCGTAGGACGACAGATCGAGTTGCTTAACTTCTTTGAAAAACTGCACCAAATTGTTATTCAATGCTGTTTTCGCGTAGTTTACAGAGCCTTTTTCGGTAATAAAGGTGAAGCCTCGGCGAGTCTGGTAATCGCCAAATGCTTCCATTGAAAAGTATTTTTCCGGCGCTCGCCCAGAAAACAAAAAGTCGACCTCAACATCGTGCTCTTTAAACGCATGACTCATCGCCCTTGCGCGTGCAATATGTCCGTTTCCTGTCCCTTGAACACCGTACAAGATTTTCATCAATTAGCCTCCTAACATCGCAATCGCTAATCCACCACAGAGACTGCCAAGCAGTGCACCAATGATGACATCGGTAAAAAAGTGCACACCCAATAAGATTCGCGCGGTTCCGATTAAACTTGCCCAAAAGAATGCAGCAACGCCTAGGCTCGGATAGTAATGGTCAATCAGCGTCGCCATGACAAACGCAGCGGCAGTGTGTCCTGAAGGAAGACTATAGCGATCAGAGGGGGTAATAAAAGCAGGAAGGAGTGCACTAAGCTCTTCAGGGCGACGACGCTTAAAACTATTTTTCAGCGTCCAATAAATTGGTAGCTCGATAGCAAAAGCAAGTAAACCCGCCAGTAAAAACCAGACTCCTTGCTCCTTATCTAAATACCAAGCTAATAACCCCAACACCAAGTAAAGATGCCCGTCACCACTGTGGGAAACTCCTTTACTGATATTGGCGACTTGTTGATTAAAACGGTGCTTAAGACAAACACTAGAGAGCGCTAAATCAAACTTAGCAATGGTTGCAATTGGCTGTGTAATTGTCTCTATGGTTCGCATGTGACCTTTCCTTACTTTGACAACGCCTTTGTGTGAAAAGTAGGAGGTTTAGGTGACAACAGCATGACGGGAGTTTGGACAATTAATGACAAAGGCCAAATTAAGGTGTGCCCAACAATTTATCTATTGGGCATAACCATAAAAATAGAACATTAAGAACGGTTTGATGGTTGCGGTTGAGGGGTGTCTATATACCAGACTTTTCTCTTCTTGCGGCAGGCGCGCAAAGAGCCTGTCGTAATGTCGCCATCTTTTGTAAGCTCATAGCTCAGTGAGCGGCAAGTATAGTTTCCCGACAGTTCATGCTCTATACTCGTTTTCTCCGTTTTACTCGAGTTAGGCTCTAGTAGAGGGTTAGGCTGAGTAGATAAAATGTCACGATTTATCACATTGCTGCGCGCATAATCCTTATGGACATAACCTTTTATCACTCCTTTCTGTTCAACGAGAAACCAAGGTTGATCAACCACTTTTGCTAGCACATTAAAGACTTCCCCTTTCGATAATACGCCAAGCTTTGCCCCTTCAAGACTCGGTTTGGAGCGTAGGTTTAATGTGGTCTTAGAGCGGTAAGAAACATCCATAAACTCTACTGGGTTTGAGGTATCGACACCTTCAGTGGTTGGTCGGAAAACTTCCGCTTGCTGTTTCTCACTAGGTTGAACACGGATCTTCCACCAAGAATACGTTTCCGGATCTTTACCTTTAAACTTATTTCGGCTGTCAGACTCAAGGGCAACAAGCATCTGATTCAAGAAAGATTCGCGTCCCTCATAACTCAAAAATCGATCCATTTGATCATTGATAACCATGACGCTCTGTGAGTGATCATTCATAACAACGGGGGAAGCCACTTCCACATAGGTCTGCGATTGAAACAGCTGACAACCCGACAAGCTGACCAGAGTAAATACTATGGCTGAACGTCCAAATTGTTTTGTTAACCTCATTCTTTCCCTAACCCTTATATTTCTTTTACCTAGTGCAACTGCACTACTATAAATGGTCATTCAAAACTTTTGCCAAACAATTCGGACCTTTGTGTGACAAGTCGCAATCCCGATGCTTGTTTTGGTAATGAAACGTCGCAAACTTGATGAGAACTTACTTCTTCTAGCACGTTTCTATCGCATCATGTCGTTTCACTTAGTGCATCATTTTTTTCAAGCAAACGAAAAGACTCATCCGATATGAATAAAAAATCGACTTTAGGGTTGACGCGCTTCATGGAGTGCGGTACTAATTTGTTAACTTAATTATGTGGAAAGCTTAACAACTATGTCAGCTCATTTTTCTATCCTGCTTAGCCTCCTCCTGATCGTGACCAGTTCGCGCGGGTAGGCTGTGGAAGAAAAATAACCACACCAATTTCTAAGAACCCGCATGAGAATGCGGGTTTTTTTATATCTAAATACTGGAAGTAAACGATTCACTTGCGCGAAAGTGCAGAAATCAGGAAGGAAGCAAACATGAACGATCAGGTCATTATATTCGACACCACATTGCGTGATGGCGAGCAAGCGTTGTCAGCAAGCTTGACGGTTAAAGAAAAACTGCAGATTGCCTATGCGCTGGAAAGACTCGGCGTTGATGTTATCGAAGCCGGCTTCCCAATCTCTTCACCAGGTGATTTCGAGTCTGTACAAACCATCGCAAAAAACATAAAAAACAGTCGAGTTTGTGCCCTTTCGCGTGCCGTTGCGAAAGACATTGATGCTGCCGCTGAAGCCTTAAAAGTGGCCGACCAATTCCGTATCCACACGTTTTTAGCCACTTCCACCATTCACGTAGAAGACAAACTACGCCGCAGCTACGACGATGTACTAGAAATGGCAGTCAACGCCGTTAAACATGCGCGTAACTACACTGATGATGTCGAGTTTTCTTGTGAAGATGCAGGTCGTACTCCTATAGACAACCTATGTCGCATGGTAGAAGCCGCCATCAATGCAGGTGCGAGTACAATCAACATTCCAGATACCGTTGGCTACACCGTACCAAGTGAGTTTGGTGGGATTATTGAAACCCTATTTAACCGCGTTCCGAACATTGATAAAGCGATCATCTCCGTTCACTGTCACGACGATTTGGGGATGTCAGTTGCCAACTCTATTGCCGCAGTTCAAGCTGGCGCACGTCAGATAGAAGGCACGATCAATGGCATTGGAGAGCGAGCGGGTAACTGTTCACTTGAAGAGATCGCAATGATCATCAAGACGCGTCAAGAGTTTTTGGGCGTTCACACTGGCATTAAGCATGATGAAATTCACCGCACCAGTAAGTTGGTTAGCCAGCTATGCAATATGCCTATTCAAAGCAACAAAGCAATTGTGGGTGCAAATGCGTTTAGCCACTCTTCAGGCATCCACCAAGATGGCATGTTGAAGAATAAGAATACCTACGAAATCATGACCCCTGAGTCTATTGGCCTAAAAAACCAAGCTCTGAACCTAACCAGCCGCAGCGGTCGCGCTGCCGTGAAGAGCCATATGGACACCATGGGTTACAACGAAGATGAGTACAACCTAGACGCGCTGTATGCGGATTTCTTGAAACTTGCTGACCGCAAAGGCCAAGTGTTCGATTACGACCTAGAAGCCCTAATGCACTTCTCGAACTTACGTGAAGAAGATGACTTCTACAAATTGAGCTACCTAAGCGTGCAGTCTGGCAGCGTAATGGCTACCACCAGCATCAAAATGCAATGCGGTGATGAAGAAATGTGTGAAGCAGCGGTCGGTAATGGCCCAGTTGATGCGCTATACCAATGTATCTACCGCGTGACAGGCTACGACATCGTTCTGGATAAATTCGACCTAACCGCGAAAGGTGAAGGTGAAGATGGTTTGGGTCAAGCAGACATCATTGCCAACTACAAAGGTCGCAAATACCACGGTACGGGCGTTTCTACCGATATCGTTGAGGCTTCCGGCCAAGCATTATTGCACGTTATTAACAGCATTCATCGTGCAGATAAAATCGAAGAAATGAAGCAGAAAAAGATTGCGACTGTGTAATAACAACCGGGCTACACGGCTCAGGAAAGAACACGCTCGTTGAAATAATTAAGCTCAAAATTAGAAAACTTAAAGGATTAACATGACAGACAAATCGTACAAAATTGCCGTCCTACCCGGTGACGGCATTGGCCCGGAAGTAATGGCGCAGGCACATAAAGTATTGGATGCAATCGAAAAGAAACATGGTATTGCGTTTGAGCGTGACGAGCATGATGTCGGTGGTATCGCGATCGACAATCACGGTTGCCCACTTCCAGAGAGCACAATAAAAGCATGTGAAGAGTCTGATGCAGTCCTATTCGGCTCGGTTGGCGGCCCTAAGTGGGAGCACTTACCACCAAATGACCAACCTGAACGCGGTGCCCTACTGCCACTACGCAAACACTTCCAACTGTTCTGTAACTTACGTCCAGCGCAAATTCACTCAGGTCTTGAAGCTTTCTCACCGCTACGTGCAGACATCTCGGGTCGCGGCTTTGACATCGTGGTAGTCCGTGAACTGACGGGTGGTATCTACTTCGGCCAACCGAAAGGTCGTGAAGGTGAAGGCGCAACAGAAAAAGCATTTGATACTGAGGTGTACCACCGCTTTGAGATCGAACGTATTGCAAAAATCGCTTTTGAATCTGCTCGTCTACGTCGCAAGAAAGTGTGCTCTATCGACAAAGCGAACGTTCTACAAAGCTCTATCTTATGGCGTGAAGTAGTCGAAGAAATCGCAAAAGACTACCCAGATGTCGAGTTGTCACACATGTACATTGATAACGCGACTATGCAGCTTATCAAAGACCCTGCTCAGTTCGACGTAATGCTGTGTTCAAACATCTTCGGCGACATCATTTCTGATGAATGTGCGATGATCACAGGCTCTATGGGTATGTTGCCATCAGCAAGTCTAAACGAAAGCAAATTCGGTCTGTACGAGCCAGCAGGTGGCAGTGCACCAGATATCGCAGGTAAGAACATCGCTAACCCTGTGGCACAAATCCTGTCTGCGGCACTGATGCTACGTTATAGCCTAGGTGAGGAAACGGCGGCACAAGACATTGAAGCGGCAGTTTCAAAAGCACTATCAGCGGGTGAGCTTACGGGTGACCTTGCTGGTGACAACCCAGCACTTTCGACGTCTGAGATGGGCGATAAGATCGCTGAGTACATCTTAAACTCTTAATACAGAACAGATTCATAATAAATACTAAATCCTCTATCCACCAATGACTTACCTTTAAGTCATTGGTGCTAAAACAAAGCAACAAGGATAACGAGGAAAGGAAGCAAACAATGGGCAAAACATTATACGAAAAAGTCTACGACGCACACGTTGCCGTCGCAGCAGAAGGGGAAAACCCAATCTTGTACATCGACCGTCACTTGGTACATGAAGTGACGTCTCCGCAAGCATTTGACGGCTTGCGTGAAAAAGGTCGTAAAGTGCGTCAGGTCAGCAAAACTTTTGCCACCATGGACCACAACGTTTCAACAACCACCAAAGACATCAACGCATCCGGTGAGATGGCACGTATCCAGATGGAAACGCTATCGAAAAACTGTGAAGAGTTTGGTGTTACGCTTTACGACATTAACCACAAATACCAAGGTATTGTGCACGTTATGGGCCCAGAGCTTGGTATTACCCTACCGGGAATGACCATTGTTTGTGGTGACTCGCACACGGCTACACACGGTGCGTTCGGTTCTCTCGCTTTTGGTATTGGTACATCTGAAGTTGAGCACGTATTAGCAACTCAAACGCTAAAACAAGCGCGCGCTAAAACGATGAAGATCGAAGTAAAAGGCAAAGTGGCTCCGGGTATCACGGCTAAAGATATCGTGCTAGCCATCATCGGTGAAACCACAGCTGCTGGCGGTACAGGTTACGTAGTTGAATTCTGCGGTGAAGCGATCACAGACCTTTCAATGGAAGGCCGCATGACCGTATGTAACATGGCGATTGAGCTAGGAGCGAAAGCCGGTTTGATTGCACCAGATGAAACCACGTTCGAATACATCAAAGGCCGTAAATTCTCACCTCAAGGTGCGGATTTTGATGCAGCAGTAGAGTACTGGAAGACATTAAAAACGGACGATGATGCTCAGTTTGATGCAGTCGTGACACTAAACGCAGCGGATATCAGACCACAAGTCACTTGGGGAACTAACCCAGGCCAAGTGATCGCGGTAGATCAACCGATCCCAGCACCAGAAAGCTTTGCCGACCCAGTAGAAAAAGCATCGGCAGAAAAAGCATTGGCTTACATGGGCCTAGAGGCAGGCAAGTCATTGTCTGATTACAACGTCGATAAAGTCTTCGTTGGTTCTTGTACTAACTCACGTATCGAAGACATGCGCGCAGCCGCTGAAGTAGCGAAAGGTCGCAAAGTCGCGCCTCACGTTCAAGCGCTGATCGTTCCTGGCTCTGAGCAAGTAAAAGCGCAAGCAGAAGCGGAAGGCTTGGACGTTATCTTTAAAGAAGCGGGCTTTGAGTGGCGCCTACCAGGTTGCTCGATGTGTCTAGCAATGAACAATGACCGTTTGGGTCCACATGAACGTTGTGCGTCTACTTCAAACCGTAACTTTGAAGGCCGCCAAGGTCGTGATGGCCGTACCCACCTAGTGAGCCCTGCGATGGCAGCGGCAGCAGCAATTGCTGGTCACTTTGTAGATATTCGTGAACTAGACTAAGGAGCAAACCAATGTCAGGCTTTAAACAACACACAGGCTTAGTTGTTCCTCTAGATGCAGCGAACGTTGATACTGATGCCATCATTCCAAAGCAGTTCCTACAAAAGGTCTCCCGCCTAGGGTTTGGTAAGCACCTATTCCATGACTGGCGCTTCCTAGACGATGCTGGCGAACAGCCAAATCCAGAGTTCGTGATGAACGCACCTCGCTACCAAGGCGCGTCTATCTTGCTGGCTCGTGAAAACTTCGGCTGTGGCTCATCTCGTGAGCACGCACCGTGGGCACTAGCGGATTACGGCATCAAAGCGATGATCGCACCAAGCTTTGCCGATATTTTTTACGGCAACTCGATCAACAACCAAATGGTGCCAGTTCGTTTGACTGAACAAGAAGTGGATGAAATCTTCCAGTTTGTTGAGGCAAATGAAGGTGCAGAAGTCGAGGTCGACCTAGAAGCGAATGTCGTTCGTGCCAACGGCAAAGAATATGGTTTTGAAATCGATTCGTTCCGTCGTCATTGCTTGCTAAACGGTTTGGACAACATTGGTCTAACCCTTCAGCACGAAGATAAGATTGCCGAGTACGAAGCAAATATTCCAAGCTTCTTACGTTAAGACGCGTTAGTAAATACACAAATCAAGGGCTGGCAATTGTCGGCCCTTTTAATGTTTTGGGTAACCGTTCTCATATCGCTTTGCTTACAGAATACCGAACGCCTCTGTTGAAATTCGTCATCCTGAACAGCGGCGAAGGAGTGTAATTCAGGATCTACTGCCAGAGCGCACTGTGCAGATTCATACTGTCTTTACTCAAGAGTTTGTGGGTATTAGATTCCTGATATCGCTTATGCTCCTCAGAATGACGGCGAATAAAGGCCACTGATTACTGAAAGAAAACAAGCACTAAACTGGTCTACACTATCAACAATATCTCATTCAAAGGTATCTCTATGAAGCGTCTGTTATTGCTGTTGTGTGCTCTGGTTTCTTTCTCGACATTTTCCGCTCCAAAATCCGACTTATGGCCATATTGGAAACAATCGAATCAAGCCAACCAAACCCAAATTTCTCATCAAGAATGGCAACAACTACTCGATACTTATTTAGTTGAACAAGGCGAGAATACCTTGTTTCGTTACAGCCAAGTCTCCTCTGTCGATAAAACCAAGCTGAAACAATACATCCAGCGTTTGGCAAAACTAGACCCTCTACAATACAGCCAAGCAGAGCAGTATGCCTATTGGGTAAACCTTTACAACGCCATCACGGTAGATCTTATTTTGGATAACTATCCAGTCGAATCAATCACCAAGCTAGGTGGCTTATTTAGCTTTGGTCCTTGGGGAGACGATGTGGTCGTAGTCAACGGGAAGGATCTAACTTTAAACGATATTGAACATCGCATTTTACGTCCAATTTGGAATGACCCGAGAACACATTACGCGGTTAACTGTGCCAGCTTGGGATGCCCTAATCTGCAGTCTCAAGCATTCACTGCTGACAACACGCAAGTTCTACTGGATAGTGCCGCCAAAACATTTATTAACAGCAGCAAAGGCGTATCTATCCAAGGTAACACGGCACAGCTGTCTTCTATTTATGATTGGTTTGCAACGGACTTTGGTGGAGAAAAACAAGTCTTCAACCACATCGCAAAGTACGCACCGCAATACAAAAATTTCTCTGGTAAAGTGAAATACGAATACGATTGGGACTTGAATCAAGCCAACTAAACTGGAGAGATTTGAGGTCAATTAGCGTTAGGATCATGATAGGCCAAAAGCTAAAGACACCGGCAACTCAAAAACTAAGACATAAAAAAGGGCACTGAGTGCCCTTTTTAAATCCAATACTTGATAGAAAACGTCCGACTACTTGAAGCCTTTGACTTTCTTAATCAGATCGTAAGCGTTTTGAATCTCTTGAGATTTCTCTTTCGCGACGTTCATCATCTCTGGTGGTAAACCTTTAGCCATCAATTTGTCCGGGTGATGCTCGTTCATCAGTTTACGATAAGCACGCTTAACGGTTTTACTGTCGGCATCTGAAGACACATCCAGAATTTTGTACGCGTCGGCCAACTGATCCGCTTGTGAAGCTTGTTGCCAGCTACCACCAGAAGATTGGCCTTGATGCTGACCATGAAAACCACCCTGGCTTTGGAAACGGAATGCGGCTTCTTGCATTTGCAAGCGACGCTCTAGCTGCTCAGAAGAGAAACCCAAACCACGTGCTATTTTGTGTAACACATTTCGTTCACTAGGATGAATCGAGCCATCTGCAAAGGCCGCCGAGATTTGCAGCTCTAAGAAAAATTGCAACAAGTCAAAGCGACCAGCTGTCGAAATTTTCACACGAACAAGAACATCTTCTAACGGAAAGTCGCTGTCTTTACCTTCACGAAACGCGTCTTGCGCTGCGCGACGCTGTTCGCCATGCAAATTCATGCGGTCCATCATGGCAGAAGCCAGTTGGATTTCCTCTTTGGTGACTTGGCCTTTCGCTTTTGCCACATGTCCCATTACCGCAAACGCCGCTTTAAAAAACTCTTCTTGGCGCTGAGCTTGACTTGGCCCTTTTCCAAAGCCGCCAGTAGAGAACCCGGCTTGACTCAAGCGACGTGCTTTATCGAATTGATGGCCAATAAATAAGCCAAAGAGTAAACCTAGCGGACCGCCAAGTAACAAGCCAAAAAAGGCACCCAGAATTTTGCCAAAAATATGCATTATGTGTTCTCTATCAATGAATTTTTATCGACGACGGCGGTCTTATAGTGCCGGATGCAACGATTTCCTTTATGATAATGGAATTAGTTTTATTTCGGCTAGGCCATTTCGCCTGCTTATCTTTGCAGCTATTTTGTCGTCATTATGCCACAGTGAATCAATACGCTGGGATAAATGCGACTATAGTTGATTCATTTGGCTATTACGCTAGGGTACAACAAGCCCTATAGCCATCGAGTAGTAGTGACACAGGAAAGTTCAATTCAATGCAACATTTCTCCCGCACATTTTTAGCGGCCTCTATCAGCACCGCCTTGTTTGTACCCACCACTCAAGCTGAAGCGAATATCCATGATAGTGTGCAGGAAATGCCCGCCACAGATCAATGTTTGGTCGATACAAGTGGCGAGGAGGACGCTCTTAATACCCCAGTAGTGGTAGAAGCTGACACCCTGCAAGCCATCAATGGTGACAAAGCTCAGTACTCAGGTAATGTACAAGTCACCCAAGGCCAGAAGAAAATTACCGCAGATAGCGTAACGCTGCACCAACAAGACAACGTCGTGGTTGCCGAAGGCAACGTGACTTTCAATGACGGCCAAGTCAAAGCTCGATCTGATCGTGTTACTAACGACATTAATCAAGATACGTTTTCACTTGAGAACACCGATTATCAGTTCCTTTGCCAACAAGGCCGAGGCACTGCAGCCTATATCGCTCGCACAGGTCAGTCGGTTTATGAACTCGAAGACGGCTCTATCACATCGTGCCCTCAAGGCGATAATTCATGGCGATTGGTTGCGTCAGGCATCGATGTTGACCAAGATGAAGAGACAGCGACGCTGCACCACCCTCGATTTGAAGTGTTAGATGTGCCTGTTTTCTATGTGCCGTATCTAACCATGCCAATTGGAGATACGCGTAAAACGGGTTTCCTCTTCCCTTCTTTATCGTACGGTTCTAGTGATGGTATGGAAGTCGAGGTGCCATTCTATTGGAACATCGCGCCTCAATATGACATGACACTCACCACGCTCTATATGCAGCAACGTGGTACAAAACTCGATACTGATTTCCGCTACCTAACAGATGGTTGGGGAAATGGAGAAATCAAAGGCGAATACCTCAATAGTGATCGCAAATATCAGGACGAGTCTCGTTGGGGCTACCAAGTTAAACACGACGGTATCATCAATAAACAGTGGATAGTCAAAGTCGATTACTCAAAAGTGAGTGATATTGATTACTTCCTCGATCTCGACTCCGACATTGGTAACCGTGAAGATGGTCAACTGGTTCAAGAAGGACAAGTACAATATCGTTCTGACTTCTGGGATGCCTCGTTAACCGTTCGTGACTTCCAAATCTTATTGAAAGAAGAGAACCGCCCTTATCGCCTGCTTCCTCAGTTAGACTTGAACTACTACACGCCGTTGTGGGGAGACTACCTTAACTTTGACGTGAAGAGCCAAGTCAGCCGCTTCGATACGAGCGATGCTGCGCGACCAAATGCGACCCGTGTTCACATTGAACCAGGGCTTACATTACCACTCTCAAACTCATGGGCAACGTGGACAACAGAAGCTCGCGTGCTCTCTACGTATTACTCTCAAGACTTAACGGGTTTGACAGATGTAAACTTGCAAAACCAGTTGGATGATGAAGTTTCTCGTGTTATTCCTGAGTTCCGTACGCATGCACAACTTTACTTAGAGCGAGATACAAGCTGGATCAAGGGCTACACACAAACACTGGAGCCTCAGCTGCAGTACTTGTACGTACCTGAAGAAGATCAAACCAACATCTACAACTACGATACCACCTTGCTACAAACCGACTACTACGGGCTATTCCGCAGTCGTAAGTACAGTGGCATTGATAAAATCGCCTCGGCGAACCAGTTAAGCTACGGTGCGAGTACTCGCTTCTTTGATGATGACTATAAAGAGCGTCTTAACGTTTCATTTGGTCAGATTTACTACTTCGATAAAAAGACCAAACTGAGCAACAGCCCAAATCTTCCGGATGAGACCACCAATTACTCATCATGGGCGATTGAAGCTGATTTCAACTACAACGATTACTTGTTCTATCACGGTGGAATTCAATACGATATTGATTTGAGCTCCATGCAGTTGGCAAACAGTACCTTGGAATACCAATTCAACGGCGGCTTTATTCAGGGTAACTATCGCTACGTTACGCGTGAATACATCGAAGATACGATCATTCTCGAAAACCTAGACACAATTACTCGTAAAGGTATTTCTCAAGCAGGTATTGTAGCGGCCTACGAGTTCAACCCGAACTGGTCTGCGAGTGGTCAATACTACTACGACCTCAATGAAAATGCGGACCTAGAATGGTTAGCGAGCCTACGTTACCAATCTGACTGTTGGTACATTGGCGTCACTTACTCAAACCAATTGCTTGGTTGGGAAGACCAAGCTATCGGCAGCACCGGGGCATCACCTGAATACGAAAATAACTTCAGCGTTAACTTCGGTATTCAAGGCTTTGCGACCAACCAGCGTGAAGACACTGCTGTCAAAGAACTGGATGGTTCTGACAACGCGATTAAGTACGGCCGCCCATTCTATCTGAACAATTAATCAAAATAGGCGTCTTAAATGAATAAGACGCCTATTCAAAAATACTGACGGAATTTTAAATGAAAATTTGGAAATCAATCTTATTCACGACCCTACTCTCTTGCGGAGCGGTTGCAGCACCAGTAGAGATCGATAAGGTTGCGGTCATCGTGAATGACGGTGTAGTTCTACAAAGCGACATCGAAACAGCGATGAAAACGCTGCAAGCCAACGCTCGTCAAAGTGGAAAGAGCTTACCTTCTACCAGCGTGTTAAAAGAACAAGTCGTTGAAAAACTTATCATTGATACGTTGCAAGGCCAAGAAGCAGACCGTATTGGTGTGCGTATTGACGACAACCGTTTAAACCAAGCGATTGCAGAGATCGCACGTAATAATGAGCAATCGGTAGAACAACTCGCTGCTTCTGTAGAAAGTGAAGGTTTAAGTTACCCAGAATTCCGCGAACAAATTCGTAAGGAAATCGCCGCATCAGAAGCTCGCAATGCACTGGTTCGTCGCCGTATTAATATCCTTCCAGCAGAGGTCGATAGCCTTGCTGAGCAACTATCACAAGAAACCAATGCGACTGTTCAATACAAAATTGGACACATTCAACTGCGCTTCTCTGACGATAAAGAAAAGTCAGCTGTAGAAGCAGAAGCTAAAGCGCTCGCGAAAAAGCTAAACGAAGGTGCAGACTTTACGGAGATGGCCTACACCTACTCAAAAGGTCCTAAAGCTTTACAAGGTGGTGACTGGGGCTGGATGCGTAAAGAAGAGATGCCAACCATCTTTGCTGATCAGATCAAGATGCAAAACAAAGGCAGCATTATTGGTCCTTTCCGTAGTGGCGTTGGTTTCCACATCCTAAAAATAGAGGATGTAAAAGGCCTAGAAACGGTTGCGGTAACGGAAGTAAATGCGCGTCATATTTTGATTAAACCAACCGTGATTCTGAGCGACGAAGGGGCGAAGAAGCAACTGAATGAATTTGTACGCCGCATCAAAGCCGGTGAAGCAACGTTCGCTCAATTGGCAACACAATACAGTCAAGATCCTGGCTCGGCAGCACAAGACGGTGAACTAGGTTATCAAACACCAGATCTTTACGTGCCAGAATTTAAGCACCAAGTAGAAACTCTGCCAGTTGGCTCAATCAGCGAACCGTTCAAAACCGTTCACGGCTGGCATATCGTTGAAGTGTTGGATCGTCGCCAAGTTGACCGCACTGACTCAGCGATGAAGAACAAAGCTTACCGTATTCTATTTAATCGTAAATTTAATGAAGAAGCGGGCGCATGGATGCAAGAGCTACGCGCAAGTGCGTTTGTTGAAATCGTGGATGACAACAATGACAACTAATACAATTCGTAGAATTGTCGTAACCGCAGGGGAACCTGCGGGTATCGGCCCAGACTTAGTGCTTGCCCTATCGAAAGAAGATTGGGCGCACCAAATTGTCGTCTGTGCCGATAAGAATATGCTGACGGAGCGAGCCAAGCAGCTTGGCATCGAAGTCCAACTGTCTGATTACAATCCAGAAGAAGCACCTAAAGCACAAAAAGCGGGCACGCTTATCGTTGACCATATCCAAATATCAGAACCTGCGGTCGCAGGCGAGCTCAATGAAGCGAATGGCCACTATGTACTAAAAACGCTAGAAAGAGCGGCTTTAGGCTGTATGAATGATGAATTTGATGCTATTGTCACCGGCCCTGTTCATAAGGGGGTGATTAATCGCGCAGGTGTTGCATTCAGTGGTCATACTGAATTTTTCGCCGAGAAGTCACAAACGCCGCTAGTCGTAATGATGCTAGCAACGGAAGGACTACGCGTGGCGCTGGTTACAACACATATTCCTTTAGCTTATGTGTCCAAAGCTGTCACCGAAGAGCGATTAGAAAAAATCATCGATATTCTTCATAAAGACCTTGTAGAAAAGTTTGCTATCGCACAACCAAACATCTACGTTTGCGGGCTTAACCCTCATGCTGGCGAAGATGGCTGCTTAGGTCGTGAAGAGATCGAAACCATCACTCCGACACTGGAAAAAATTCGACAAGAAAAAGGTATCAACCTGATCGGCCCTCTGCCGGCTGATACCATTTTCAATGAAAAATATTTAAATGATGCTGATGCTGTTTTAGGCATGTACCATGATCAAGTGTTGCCAGTATTAAAATACAAAGGCTTTGGTCGTTCAGTAAACATTACTCTTGGTCTACCTTTTATTAGAACATCGGTGGACCACGGTACTGCATTAGATCTGGCAGGGACAGGTCAAGCGGATACAGGGAGTTTCCGAACAGCGCTCACGCATGCGATAGATTTGGTAGAGAAGAAACAATGAGAAATGATGTCCATTTAGGACACAAAGCGCGTAAACGTTTTGGTCAAAACTTCCTGAACGATCCATACATTATTGATGGAATCGTATCAGCGATTAACCCAAAACCAGGTCAAAACCTGGTTGAAATCGGTCCTGGTCTTGGTGCAATCACTGAGCCAGTAGGTCGTGAAGTAGATAAGTTCACAGTTATCGAATTAGACCGCGATCTGGCGGAACGCCTACGTACTCACCCTGAACTGGCAGATAAGTTGACCATCCATGAGGGTGACGCTATGCGTTTTGACTTCACTCAACTAGTGAAGCCAAACAACAAGCTGCGCATTTTTGGTAACTTGCCATACAACATCTCTACACCATTGATGTTCCACCTTTTTGAGTTCCATAAAGACATTCAAGACATGCACTTTATGCTGCAAAAAGAAGTGGTAAACCGCTTAGCCGCCGGCCCTGGCAGCAAAGCTTACGGCCGTTTGACGGTAATGGCTCAGTACTACTGTAAAGTGGTACCAGTACTGGAAGTACCGCCAACGGCATTCGTTCCACCACCGAAAGTGGATTCTGCCGTTGTTCGTTTAGTGCCTTACGAAGAGCTGCCATGCCCGGCGAAAGATCTGCGTTTGCTCGATCGCGTTTGTCGTGAAGGCTTTAACCAACGTCGTAAAACAGTTCGTAACTGCTACAAATCGTTGTTAAGCACAGAAGTACTAGAAGAGCTAGGTGTTAATCCAAGCATGCGTCCAGAGAACCTGACGCTAGAACAATTCGTCGCAATGGCGAACTGGCTTGCGGATAACCCGCAGCACTAAGAACTCAAACAATGAGCCAAACCCTTGTAGGTTTGGCTTATTATTATTGGGATATTACGTTTCTGAGGAGTGCACATGGACGTCATTCAACCTTGCATCAAAATTCAAGTTCACACCAAATACATCGAAGAACAGTCCAACCCAGAGCTACGACGCTACGTTTTCGCTTATATCATCACCATCAAAAACCTTAGCCAACAAACCGTACAGTTAGTGAGCCGCCGCTGGCTAATCACAGACTCGAATGGCAAGCAAATGACGGTTGAAGGTGACGGAGTGGTAGGCCAGCAGCCCTTTATTCCAAGCAATGATGAATACACGTACAGTAGCGGAACCGCGTTAGAAACCCCTGTCGGCGTTATGCAAGGACACTACAAAATGCTGGATGAGAAAGGGCAAGAGTTCATCACCGAAATTGAACCATTTCGCTTGGCTGTTCCAAATGTTTTAAATTAGTAAATTGGAGATTCAGTGGCTACCTATATTGTTGGTGACATCCAAGGCTGTTTTGATGAATTGCAGCGACTACTAGAAAAAGTATCTTTCTCTGCGAAAAAAGACCAACTTTGGCTTGCTGGTGATTTGGTCGCCAGAGGGCCTAAATCACTAGAAACGTTACGCTTTGTGAAGTCACTTGGCGCAAGCGCAATCGTGGTGCTTGGTAATCACGACCTCCATCTTCTCGCTGTGGCTCACGGGATAAAAAAGGTCAAAGACAAAGATAAAACCGCACCTATTTTCACGGCCCCCGACAAAGAGGAATTACTGACATGGCTAGCTCAGCAACCTCTATTGGCCGAGCATGACGAGTTCGTGATGTGTCACGCTGGCATATCACCGCAGTGGAATCTAAAAACAGCGAGAAAGTGTGCCCGTGAAGTTGAGCGCATCATCCAAAGTGAAGAGCTGCCTTGGCTATTAAAAAACATGTACAGCAATCAACCGGATTCCTGGGATGACTCTCTACAGGGTTTGGACCGATACCGCTATATTATCAATGCTTTTACGCGGATGCGCTTTTGTTTCCCTGATGGTCGTTTGGATATGGATTGTAAATTGCCACCGCAACAAGTTTCCGGTAACGAACTTATTCCATGGTTTGATGTGCCTAAACGTATTCACTTAAATAAAGCGGTGCTCTTTGGGCACTGGGCTGCACTACAAGGCTATATGAACAACGAAGTCATCGGGCTAGATACTGGCTGCGTTTGGGGCGGAAGCCTAACCATGATCCGTTGGGAAGATAAGAAAATTTTTACTCAGGATGCGTTAAGTTAAACACTGAATGACAGTCGATAATCCATAGTAGGAAGAATACTTGTCACTTAACACCTCCTGTAGGGTCATTCCAACGAGCCTTAACGAGACTAGGAATCTAATATCCTCGCGCTGCGAATAGATAGAAATACCTTTGACAACAAGGTACTCGTATAGAGGCTCCTGAATCTCGCTCTTTCGTCGCTTTTCAGGATGACGGTAGGTTGGGATGGCCACTCGCTGTTACACGAACGGCATTACCGTATTAACTACGCGGTGTTAATCTCGAATTACTTTTCTAACACAGTAAAGCGCATGTTGTAGGCGTTCTTCTCATCGGCTTGATACATTTCTGAGTAAGTTTCCTTAAACTCGTCTCCCCAATCTGGGAACTGAGTATCACCATCAATGGCCGCTTCAATGTGTGTTACATACAGTTTATTGGCCATAGGCAGACAAGTGGTGTAAATCGCACCACCACCAATGATCATCACTTCTTCCACATCACCTGCGACTTCCAGAGCCTGCTCAATCGATGTTACGGTAGTGACGCCTTCGATCTTTAGTGTCTCATCACGGCTAATAACAATATTCAAGCGACCTGGTAAAGGGCGACCAATAGACTCATAGGTTTTGCGTCCCATCACAACCGGTTTTCCCATGGTACAACGCTTAAACCAAGCGAAATCGGCGGGAAGATGCCAAGGCATTTGATTGTCTTTGCCAATGATGCGATTGTCGGCCATAGCGGCAATCATACTAATGATCATGTTAGGTCCTTATACAATTGGTCTGCGGCGATAGAATAACAGCCCTGGAACCGCAAGACCAACAGCTAAACCTGCAATAATAAACATGGCCTTAAGAAAGTTTTCCATACAGGTTGCGACAAGCTCGGGTGAGTAGCCAACATGATTGATTTCTACCATAGCGATCATTGCTTTGTACGCAAACACACCCGGCACCATCGGGATCAAAGCAGCCACAGTAAACACTTTTGGATGCGCGAGAAAACGGTGAGACCAGTACACACCAATCATCCCAACTAACGTCGCAGCAAAAAAGGTTGCCCACTCAATAGGAATGCCAAACTGCATCATCAAGTAGCGGCTACCATGACCAATCGCGCCACCAACAGCGCAATACACTAAAGCTCTTTGTGGTACGTTAAAAACCAATGCAAATCCTACAGCGGGAATCGCCGCAAAAAACATGTCATTCAAAAGGCCAAACATCAAATCAAATAAACTCATTAGATAGCCCACCCCCAAATTCCAGTTAAACTCATCGCAGCAACGATCCCCAAACATGTCGCCAACGTTAGTAAACTAGCCATCACAAATCGAGCAATCCCCATATTAATGTGGCCTTTCAACATATCTGCGACAGAGTTAATGAGTGGGAAACCAGGTACAAGCATTAATACTGACGATGCCATTGCTACGGTAGGTAGATTACCGATTTGGTAAATTTCCGCCTGTGCTGAAATTAAGGTGGTCACAAAAGCGGTCGCAGCAAAGTTCAATAGAGGGTTGAAATGACGATGACCAATTTCTTGGCGAACGATCATGCCACCAGCTGAAGCTAAAAAGGTCATAATGAATACTCCCCAATCACCACCAGCTAGATGACTGAATGCCGCACAAGACAAGCCAATCATAAACACCACCAACCAGCGGTTATAACGCTCTGGACTGATAGCGTTCAGCTTTTTCTGCGCCATGGTTGAATCGAGCAAACCACGTTCCATCATGATACAGATTCGTTGAATTTGCGTAATAACGCGCATATTGATGCCACGATCAGCGCAGCTTCGGGTGGTGGTGATGCAATGCCCATCCATTACCGTCGTCACAACCAATGCATTAGCTGATAGTGCTACCGCAACTTCATTCACCCCACAAGCAAGGCCAATACGACGCATAATATCGCTCACAAGAGTACTTTCAGCACCATGAGCAAGTAGCATTTGTCCGGCTTGGGCGACAAGACGAGAAATCGATCGTTGAGTAGATACCGCCAACTCTCTAGGCGGTATGGTTTCTAGAGTCATAAATAAGTCTAATTCCTTTTAGGGTGTTACTCATTCATACGCGCGAGGGCCAAACTAACCCTCAAAAAAACACGACGTATCAGTTATTGTGCCGTAAATCACATCACCTAAATATGATTTAGATACAAAAAAAGCCGCAATAAATAATTGCGGCTTAATGAATTATAGGCAAACAGGCATTGTTTGACCGTTCTGATTAGTCACGAACGTAGACAACGTGACCGTCATCTTCTTCATCGTCCCAGTCATCCCAATCGTCGTCGTCATCTTCAGTGATAACGTCTTTACCCGCCATCGCATCTTTATGGTAATCATCCCACATGAAGTTAACTTTATCTTCTTCAGCCACTTCTTCCTCTTCGCGAGGTAGGTTATCCATAAAGTCAGCCAGTTTGTAACAAAGCTCTTTAGTACCGTTACGATTGATCGCCGAGATCTTAAAGTACTCGTCTTCCCAACCTAGTGCGTCTAAGATTTCTTGGATCTTCTCATTCGCTTCTTCTTCAGGCATTAGATCAACTTTGTTGAACACTAACCAGCGCGGCTTACTTGCCAGTTTTTCGCTGTATTGTTCTAGTTCATCAATGATCGTCAATGCATTTTGCACCGGATCGGACTGATCAATTGGCATAATATCGATCATGTGCAGCAACACTCGACAACGCTCTAAGTGCTTCAAGAATCGAATACCAAGGCCAGCGCCATCTGCTGCACCCTCGATCAAACCAGGAATGTCTGCAACAACAAAACTTTTCTCTGGTACGACACTTACGACACCCAAGCTTGGGATCAACGTCGTGAATGGGTAATCAGCGACTTTCGGTTTTGCTGCTGATACTGCGCGGATAAAGGTTGATTTACCAGCATTAGGTAGACCAAGCATACCCACATCAGCAAGAAGCAATAGCTCAAGGCGAATTTCGCGTACTTCACCCTTTGTACCCAATGTTCTCTGACGAGGCGCGCGGTTTACTGAAGATTTGAAACGCGTGTTACCTAGACCGTGCCAACCGCCTTTTGCGATCATCACTTTCTTACCGTGTTCAGCAACTTCCGCCACGATTTCATTTGTGTGGATATCCACAGCGCGCGTACCCACAGGTACACGAAGAACGATGTCTTTACCACGCTTACCTGTACAGTTACCACCGCGACCGTTTTCACCACGCTCAGCTTCGTAGAAGCGCTGGAAACGGTAATCAATCAGGGTATTTAGGTTTTCATCGGCTTGGATATAAACATCACCACCGTCACCGCCATCACCGCCATCAGGGCCACCTTTAGTGATGAATTTTTCACGCCAGAAACTGACAACGCCACTACCGCCATCACCAGCCTGAACTTTTACTACCGCTTCATCTACGAACTTCATCTTTTACTCCGACTACTTCGTGCGTGGATTAAATCTTACTATGTCATCCGACAATTTTAGCAGATGACAGATCTAAGCTCCCAGATTCAAATCGCTTAGGATCTTAGCGAGAAACTTCGATATGTCGACTGCCACAAATAAAAAACCCCGCCGATTCGGCAGGGCTTTTGAATTCAGCTTAAAGCTATTAAGTAATTTGGTTAAAAACCTAATTACTCAGCTTCGATGCTTACAAACTTACGGTTCTTAGGACCTTTCACTTCGAACTTCACTTTACCTTCAGTAAGAGCGAATAGAGTGTGGTCTTTACCGATACCTACGTTGTTACCAGCGTGGAACTTAGTACCACGTTGACGAACGATGATGTTACCTGCAAGTACAGATTCACCACCGAAACGCTTAACACCTAGACGTTTGCTTTCTGAATCGCGGCCGTTACGAGTAGAACCACCAGCTTTTTTGTGTGCCATTGTTAAACTCTCCTAATAGATTAAGCGTTGATACCAGTGATCTTCACTTCAGTGAACCACTGACGGTGACCCTGTTGCTTACGAGAGTGCTTACGACGACGGAACTTAACGATTTTAACTTTATCGCCACGACCGTGTTGTACAACTTCAGCAACAATTTTGCCGCCCTCTACAAGAGGAGCACCAACTTTGATGTCTTCGCCGTTAGCAACAAGAAGAACTTTATCAAATTCTACAGTTGCACCAGTTTCAACGTCTAATTTCTCTAAACGAAGAGTTTGACCTTCGCTTACACGGTGTTGTTTACCACCAGATTGGAAAACAGCGTACATATTTTACTCCGCTTTTTCCGCACAGCCTTTCTTGAGGGTGTGCGCTAAACTAATCATCAATAGGGCGCAGATTCTACAGAATAGATGCTCCTATGACAAGCCATATTTTGAAAAAATTGGCGAAAAGCTAATCGCCAAAGAAAAGTGCGGCAATCATGCCCTTTAGTAATGTATTAATCAACGTTTTTTAGTGTATTATTCGACAATTATATAAATCGAATAAGCCTTGCAGGGTCTAACTTCAGCCGGATATACGATGGATTTTAAAACTATCCAAGCGCTTACTGCCGATGACATGGCAAAAGTGAATGAAACAATTCAAGCCCAACTTAATTCTGATGTCTCTTTAATCAACCAGCTCGGTTTTTATATCGTGAGTGGTGGAGGCAAACGTCTAAGACCGCTTTTAGCGATACTGTCAGCCCGTGCACTTGGTTACCAAGGCAATGGTCATACAATGGCAGCTGCGTTTATTGAGTTCATCCATACAGCGACTTTGCTGCATGATGACGTGGTAGATGAATCAGACATGCGCCGTGGTAAAGCCACTGCGAATGCAGCATTTGGCAATGCGGCTAGCGTATTAGTTGGGGACTTTATCTATACACGCTCATTTCAGATGATGACGGAACTAGGATCCATGAAGATCCTTAAACTAATGAGCAATGCCGTAAACGTGATCGCCGAAGGTGAAGTACAGCAGTTGATGAACTGTAACGACCCTGACACGACAGAAGAAAGCTACATGCAAGTCATCTACTCTAAGACTGCGCGCTTATTTGAATCCGCAACTCAAATCGGTGCAATCTTAAATGATGCTCCTGAGCATGTGGAAATCGCAATGCAAAATTACGGTAAGTATCTAGGCACTGCGTTTCAGCTCATTGATGACGTCATGGATTACACTTCTGATGGCGAAGACATGGGTAAAAATGTGGGTGATGACTTGGCCGAAGGCAAGCCAACTTTACCTCTGCTCCATGCTATGCGTAATACCACACCAGAAAACGCCATCATGATTCGTGAAGCGATTGAGAAAGCGAATGGCATGGATCGCTTAGAAGAAATTCTTGCGGTCATGAAAGAAGCAGGCTCTCTGGAATACACAACGCAAAAAGCTCTAGAAGAAGCAGACAAAGCAATCGCAGAACTATCAGTGTTGCCAGAGTCTGAATACAAACAAGCGCTTGTTACTCTGGCTCATGTCGCAGTACAACGCACGAAGTAATCAATAGCTACCCATAACGCAAGACTTATAGCAAAAAGGAAGAGCATGCTCTTCCTTTTTTACGTTTGATACCTAATGACGACGCCGGAGGCGCTAGTAATATCTGTCACTACCGCCATGCAGTTGTGGATCATCTTCTATTTCATCAAAGCTAACGGCGAGCTGCTGTTCAGTCCCTTGTTTGGACAACAATACTGTCTCTGCTTCATGATCGACCACTAATATCGTACCGACGCCTTGTTGGCACTCAACAACCATGCCTTTACGGATTCGACTCGCTTCCATCATCTTCTCCTTCACTACGTGGTTTTATTCGACCATTTTTACGAAGTTGAGAAATCAAGGATCAAAAAAGCCGATCAAAATGATCGGCTTTCTTCTTATATAGGCTTTCTAGATTACTTTGCGAATTCAACACCAATGTTGATGTCGCCATTTAGTGTTTCTAGCATACCGTCTAATGCAGACTTTTCGTAATCGCTGAGTTTGCCGTAGCTTAGTACTTCTTCAACGCCTTCTTTACCCAGTTTCACAGGTTGCGCGAAGTACGTCGCGTGTTCGCCGTCGCCTTCAACGTAAGCGCACTCAACTACGCCTTCTTCACCTTGAAGAGCACGAACCAGAGACAGACCAAAGCGACATGCAGCTTGGCCCATTGATAGTGTTGCACTACCACCACCCGCTTTCGCTTCTACAACTTCAGTACCTGCATTTTGAATACGTTTCGTTAATGCTTCTACTTCTTCAGCTGTAAACTCAACACCTTCCACTTGAGACAGTAGAGGTAAGATCGTTACGCCAGAGTGACCACCAATTACTGGCACGCGAACGTCACCTGGATCTTTGTCTTTTAGCTCAGCAACAAACGTTTCTGAACGGATAACATCCAACGTTGTTACACCAAATAGACGACGCTTATCATAAACACCCGCTTTTTTAAGAACTTCAGCAGCAATTGGCACTGTTGTATTTACAGGGTTTGTGATGATACCAACACAAGCTTTCGGACAAACAACCGCAATCTTCTCCGCTAGCGATTTAACGATACCAGCGTTTACATTAAATAGATCCGCACGATCCATACCTGGCTTACGCGCAACACCAGCAGAAATTAGCACAACATCCGCGCCTTCTAGTGCTGGAGTAGGATCTTCACCAGCGTAACCTTTGATAGAAACTGGCGTAGGGATGTGGCTAAGATCAGCGGCCACACCAGGAGTTACTGGAGCAATATCATATAGGGCTAGATCAGAACCAGCAGGAAGACGGTTCTTAAGTAGAAGGGCCAGGGCTTGACCGATGCCACCAGCGGCACCAATAACGGCTACTTTCATGTAGTTCTCCTTGAGAGTATTTCTCTTATAAACGTATTCGTAGGGTAGTTTGTAACCAACTTAAATAAAGCTATCGGAATCACAACTTGATTACAATCAATTAACGCTAGCTTTGCGACCTCGCGCAACTCGCTGTTACCGTGCTACAAATGGGGCTTGGATTATTCTTTTATTCTGTTGAAATGACAAGGAATTCAAGAAAACAGATACAGCCCTACTTCAGCGCGCTAAAGAATTCTATGTGGTATATAGTTTACAGTGACGCATCTAACATAATCCTGGGACTCTTTGGCACCGCCTGAATATATATGCGAGAATATGCAAAATTGCTGACCCGTAATAAGAGATTTGTAATGACTATGCGCAATTCAGAAAAACAAGACAACTTAGTTCGCGCCTTTAAAGCCCTGTTAAAAGAAGAAAGCTTTGGCTCACAGGGCGAGATTGTTGACGCACTCAAACAGCAAGGGTTCGAGAGTATCAACCAATCTAAAGTCTCACGTATGCTGACTAAATTTGGCGCCGTCCGTACGCGCAATGCAAAAATGGAAATGGTTTACTGTCTTCCTGCTGAGCTAGGTGTCCCAACAGTCAGCAGCTCTCTGCGTGAACTGGTACTAGACATCGATCGTAATGCAGCGTTAGTGGTAATTCACACCGGCCCAGGTGCAGCACAGTTGATTGCTCGCTTGCTTGATTCACTCGGTAAATCCGAAGGTATTCTTGGCGTTGTCGCGGGTGACGATACCATTTTCATTACGCCAACCATGGCAATTACGACTGAGCAACTCTTCAAATCAGTGTGCGAGCTGTTCGAATATACTGGTTAAGTTCTATAAAGCTTCAATCAGCTAACTCATTGTGGGTTATAAAAGAAGTCTCATTTTGTAGCCCATAATTTATGTAAATTTTTTGCTTACTCCGCTCGTTCTTTAACCACCCATTTTGTGATTAACATCACGCAATTGATTTTTTTCATTTCAGTCACTAAACGTTAATTAAGTAATTGTTATAAAAAGAATTAAATCACAAATTGAATCCTATCCCCTGATACAAAATTCAGACTTATCAACTATAACATTTAACAATTGGATAATTTTCTGCCAATTTTTTGTTATGATTCGCTCGCTTTTTCAAACGATTGGATTGAAAAAGGTGCCGTTTCCAAATAGGAAACTCCAGAAGTGATTTATGGTTATTTCCGGGTAAATAATGAATATAAGGAAGGGAAATTCATGGCATTTAACAAACTTCTCAAAGTAGGCGCTATCGCTGCAGCCGTAATGGGCGCAGGCGCAGTTAACGCTCAAGAGTTTATTACCATCGGTACTGGCTCTGTGACAGGTGTTTACTACCCAACTGGTGGTGCTATCTGTAAGTTGGTAAATAAAGGTCGTAAAGACCACAACATCCGTTGTTCAGTAGAATCGACTGGTGGCTCAATTTACAACGTTAACACTATCCGTGCAGGCGAATTAGATTTTGGTATCGTGCAATCGGATTGGCAGTACCACGGCTACAACGGTACGAGCAAGTTTGAAGAACAAGGCCCGTACAAGAAGCTACGCGCAATGTTCTCTCTTCATACAGAACCTTTCAACATCATTGCGCGTGCAGATTCAGGTATTGAAAACGTTGAAGACCTGAAAGGTAAGCGAGTAAACATCGGTAACCCAGGCTCTGGTGACCGTGCAACGATGGGCGTTGTCATGGAAGCGATGGGTTGGACAAACGACAGCTTCAAATTGGCGTCTGAGCTAAAAGGCTCTGAACGCTCTCAGGCACTTTGTGATAACAAAATTGACGCCTTCATTTACATGGTCGGCCACCCGAACGGTTCAATCAAAGAAGCAACCACATCATGTGATGCGAAGCTAGTTTCAGCAACAGGCCCTAAAATCGATAAAATTGTTGCCGACAACCCATACTACGCCTTTAGCTCAGTACCGGCTGGTATGTACCGCGGTACAGACAAAGACGTAAACAGCTTTGGTGTTGCAGCAACAATGGTAACGACCTCTGATGTTTCAGACGATGTCGCTTACAACGTGGCAAAAGCTGTGTTTGAAAACTTTGATACCTTCAAACGTCTACACCCTGCATTCGCAAACTTGAAGAAAGAAGACATGGTGAAAGCTGGTCTTTCTATTCCTCTTCACCCAGGTGCAGAAAAATACTACAAAGAAATGGGTCTAATTAAGTAATTACCTCAGACTCTACATACAGGCAGGAAAGAATATTTTCTGCCTGTTTGAGCATACAGGTTGTAGCACGTTCTAACTGTATGCTTCATTCGCCAGTTTTCTTCTGAAAACTGCGAGCTCATACCCAAGAAAACTTAAACGCCGCCTAACAGAGTATCCAACAATCAACACTTTGAGTTCAGGCAGCAAAATACTCGAAAGCAAACTTCGCTCCATTCACTACACTGATAGAGGCGAAGTGTGGTTCTCGATAAAAATCAGACAGGACCATCAATAATAAGGAAAAAGTACATGGCGACGAATCAAGCTCCGTCACAAGATGTGCAAGAAATGGTGGCTCAGGCAGACACAGGTGCACGTAGCCCTTCGGGAATGCAAGGACGAATCCTTTGGTTTGTTCCTCTGTGTTGGTCACTATTTCAATTATGGTACGCATCCCCGTTACCATTTATTTTCAATTTTGGCGTACTGAACGACACGGAAGCGCGATCTATCCACCTTACTTTCGCGATCTTTTTGGCTTTCACTGCTTATCCAGCGATGAAGAATTCTCCTCGCGATCATATCCCTCTTGTTGATTGGATACTCGCGTTGGCAGGCAGCTTTTCAGCAGCCTATATATACCTTTTTTATACTGAGCTAGCAGGACGCTCAGGCGCACCGACAACAGTAGATATCGTTGTTGCTGTTATCGGTATGCTCCTCCTTTTAGAAGCAACACGCCGAGCACTTGGTCCACCATTAATGGTCGTGGCTGCTGTTTTCCTTACTTACACCTTTGCAGGCCCTTACATGCCTGACGTTATCGCGCACAAAGGGGCAAGCTTGAACAAGGCCATGTCTCACTTGTGGCTAACAACTGAAGGCGTATTTGGAGTTGCGCTAGGTGTTTCTACCTCTTTTGTCTTCTTGTTTGTATTGTTTGGAGCAATGCTGGAACGCGCTGGTGCTGGTGCTTACTTCATTAAAGTTGCCTTCTCGTTGCTTGGCCATATGAAAGGTGGCCCAGCTAAAGCGGCCGTTGTTGCATCAGGTTTATCTGGTCTGGTTTCTGGTTCTTCAATCGCAAACGTAGTAACAACTGGCACCTTTACCATTCCACTGATGAAGCGTGTTGGCTTTCCCGGCACAAAAGCGGGTGCGGTAGAGGTAGCGGCTTCAACCAATGGTCAGTTAACACCGCCAATCATGGGTGCTGCAGCATTTTTGATGGTGGAATACGTCGGTATCTCCTACGTTGAGGTGATTAAAGCTGCCCTACTTCCAGCGCTAATCTCTTATATTGCTTTAATTTACATTGTTCACCTTGAAGCATGTAAAGCAGGCATGACAGGCCTTCCTCGTCGCCACAATCCAACACTAGTACAAAGTCTGCTGTCCTTTACTGGCACAATCTTAGGATTGTGTGTGATCAGCGCATTGGTTTACTACGGAGTGGGTTGGACAAAGGACGTCTTTGGTGATGCCGCGACACCAATTGTTACCGTCGCACTATTAATCGCGTACGTTGGGTTGGTGAAAGTCTCAGCAAATCACGTGCAAGATGGCGCAATTGAGATTGATGCAGAATTAACAGAAGTACCTGATCCTGGCCCAACCGTTAAGTCAGGCTTGCACTACCTACTCCCTATCGTCGTATTGGTTTGGTGTTTGACTGTCGAACGTTTCTCACCTGGTCTTTCGGCATTCTGGGCAACGGTGTTCATGATTTTCATTTTGCTTACTCAACGTCCGTTGATTGCACTGCTGTCAAAGCAAGGTGATATGCTTCAGCAAACCAAAGATGGCTTTGTCGATCTTGCCGAGAGCTTAGTTTCTGGTGCGCGTAATATGATTGGTATCGGCGTTGCAACCGCGGCAGCGGGCACCGTTGTTGGTGTTGTTACACTAACGGGTATCGGCCTAGTGATGACCGACTTCGTCGAGTTTATCTCTGGTGGCAGTATCATTCTTATGCTGCTGTTTACCGCCATCATTAGCTTGGTTCTGGGGATGGGTCTGCCAACAACGGCGAACTACATCGTGGTCTCTACGCTAATGGCGCCGGTTATTGTTACGCTCGGCGCGGCGCATGGCTTGATTATTCCGTTGATAGCGGTGCACTTGTTCGTTTTCTACTTTGGTATTTTGGCCGACGATACCCCACCTGTAGGTCTTGCAGCTTTTGCAGCAGCCGCAATTGCGAAATCAGATCCAATTCGTACCGGTATCCAAGGTTTTACTTACGATATTCGAACCGCTATTTTGCCGTTCATGTTTGTGTTCAATACCCAGTTATTGTTAATGGGGATCGACTCTTGGTGGCATTTGGCACTCACGGTCATCTCATCGATCATTGCAATGCTGATTTTCTCTGCGGCAACTCAAGGGTGGTGGTTCACGCGTAACAAGTGGTGGGAAACAGTCCTATTATTAGTACTGACGTTTTCGTTTTTCCGTCCAGGTTTTTGGTGGGACATGCTGTACCCAGCGAAAGTTCTTTCTCCTGGCGTTGAGGTAGCTCAAATCACGGAAACACTAAATGTAGGAGAATCATTGGAGTTACGTGTTGCCGGTGAAAACCTTGAGGGCGACTACATTGAGAAAACGGTTCGTCTTCCATTCGAAGACAGTGCGACAACTGCAGACGCACGTATTTCATCTATGGGTCTGATGCTGACCGAAAGTGACAACAAAATGATTGTCGATATGGTTGAATTTGGTAGTCCAGCAGAGTCCGCAGGTATCGACTTTGATTGGGAAATCAAGTGGGTTATCCAGGATGCAGACCGTCCGATGAAAGAGTGGGTGTTTGTACCATGCTTAATGATTTTGCTGGTGCTTGCAATGAACCAAAAACGTCGTGCTCGTAAGGAACAATTGAGCGCATAACCGATTTGGCCCCGAGGATAAAGGGGCCTTAATGAGAGACATTGAATGTACAAACAAATTCTTGTTCCGGTTGATCTAAATGACCAAGGCTTTTCAGACCGAGCGGTTGAACTAGCGGTTTGGCAGGCAAAGCAAGCAAATGCTCAAATCCATCTTCTGACTGTACTACCTGGTATTCACATGTCGATGGTTGCCACATACTTTCCGAAAGATGCTGCGGCCAAAATGAAGCAAGACGTGAAGCAGCAACTAAAAACTTTCGCTAATGAGCATATTGCTGAAGATGTGGTTTACCAAGTGCATGTTGCTGAAGGCAAGGCCTACGCGACCATTCTTGATTATGCAGAACGTTTAGGCGCTGATCTCATCATTATGCCAAGCCACAAGCGCTCTAAAATCAATAAAGTAATGCTTGGCTCTGTCGCGAGTAAGGTTGTGGAATATTCTCCAATCAATGTGATGGTCGTAAAACCGCAAGGCTAAGTAAATACAGAAACGAAAAAGGACGCTAACATTAGCGTCCTTTTTATATGAAACAAGTAAGGGTTATGCCATCACTGGGTAATCGGTATAACCTTCTGCTCCACCCAAATAAAAGTGTTCTGGTTTCGCCTCATTAAGAGGTGCATTTTTCTTAAATCGCTCAACTAAATCTGGGTTTGCGATAAAGGGAACGCCAAATGCGACCACATCAACTTTGTTTTCTGCAATTGCTGTTGCCGCTTCTTGTGCACTGTAGCCCACGTTCGCCATTAAGTGACCTTGATAGTTTTCGCGTGCTGGCTTGAGAACATCTGCTTTTTGTACGCCTTTCAGATCCGCACGCATCACGTGCCAATAAGCAAGATCGAAAGAATTAAGTTGCTCTGCTAAGTAACGCACCAAACCAACTGGATCACTGTCTTTCATGTCATTAAATCCATTTAGCGGAGATGTACGCAGACCGACTCTTCCGGGTCCCCACACCTCAACGACTTCTTTCACTATCTCAAGTAAAAATCGAGCACGATTTTCAACCGAGCCACCGTATTCATCGGTACGTAAATTTGAGCCGTCACGAAGGAAGTTATCAATAAGATAACCATTGGCGCCATGTATCTCGACCCCATCAAAGCCGGCTTTCTTGGCGTTTTCTGCACCTTGTTTAAACGCCGCAACAATGGAAGCTATCTCATCCACTTCGAGTGCTCGTGGTACCGTATATGCTTGCTTACCCGAAGGGGTATGGACTAATTCATCACGAATGGCCAATGCGCTCGCCGCTACAGGTGTTTTTCCTTCATTCAGATCAGGATGACAAGCTCGCCCCGCATGCCAAATTTGCAGTACAATCTTACCGCCTCTCTCATGAACCGCATCCGTTACCTTTTTCCAAGCTGCGATTTGCTCTTCGTTGTAAATGCCCGGCTCTGCCATGAAAGCAGACGTACCTTCCATCACCATGGTGCATTCAGCAATGATAAGTCCGGCACTCGCACGTTGAGCGTAGTATTCAACCATAAGGTCATTAGGAATATGGTCTGCGCCAGCACGAGCTCGCGTTAAAGGCGCCATAATGGCACGGTTATCTAATGCTAATTGACCGAGTTCGATAGGAGAAAATAAGTCTACAGAGTTGGACATGGTGTTTACCTCAAATGACAATAACTTGATGGCTAAGGATGAGGTGCCAGACTATAATCAGATTAATATTGAAACAATATGGATAATTGAAAGTGATTGTTCGCAATTTAGAAACAATTGACTTTAGAACGCTTTCTATCTTTGTCACAAGCTGTCGACTACTGAGCTTAACCAAGTGCGCGCTGGAGTTAAACCTACCAAAATCTACTGTTAGTAAAGCCATAACCAAACTCGAACAACACTTTGAAGCCAAACTGCTAGAGCGCACAACCCGAAAGTTAGTGATCACCGAAGCTGGCCAAATGGTTTTAGAGCGTGCTGCAAGCTTAGTTGAGGAATTCCACTCAATTGGCCATGACGTACAGGAGATGGAACAACAGATCCAAGGCCGGCTGCGTATTTCCGCGCCACCAGCGTTGGATGCGTATATGGCGGAACACATCTTTTTGCCATTTTTAAAACAATGGCCAAAAGTACAAATTGCGTTAGAAGCATCGAACGATTTTGTTGATCTGTTTTCACACGGCTTTGATATGGCAATTCGAGTCGGTCAGATAGTTGATGATCGATTGATCGCAAAAAAATTAGGCTATACCACTCGAGTCCTGGCTGCTAGCCCTGAGTATTTAGCTGAGTTCGGCGTACCTGAAACGCCAGAAGATCTGACAAAACACAACTGTTTGAGGTATCAATATGTTTCAGAAATAGGGCCTTGGACGCTGATCTCACACGATAATACCGTCAATGTTTCAATAACCAGTAACTTCTCAAGTACAACTGTAGAAGCAATATTGAAAGGCGCACTTAAAGGACTAGGCATCGCTAACTTACCTGTGCAGAACATGACGCAAGAGCTAGAAAGTGGCACCTTAGTCAGAGTGTTACCGCAATGGCACACGGTACCAATGCCTATTTATCTAGTCTATCGTCCTGGAGCAAACCGCCCACGGCGCGTACAAGCAATGATTGACCATATCATGAGCTTAAGATCTCAATTTGAATTTGGCCCTAGGCATGGTTTGTGTTGCGGAGAAGCATGACCTAGCAACTATCAGGCACTAGCATGCGGCTCGGATAAATGCCGCAAGCTTCTCACTAGCATGCTGTTCACTCAATGCAGACATATCACCCGCGGCTTCCACTTTACCATCCGCCACAAACACAAAGTGGCTGGCAATCGCTTTGGCATCGCTTAAATGGTGCGTGACCATCAATACGGTTATTCCCCGCTCTGCTGCCAGTTTTTTTACCAAGCTCAGCATCTCTTCACGCAACACCGGATCAAGCGCCGAGAACGGCTCATCCAATAGCCACATGGGATGAGGCTGAACAAAACAACGCGCTAAGGCAACACGTTGACGCTGGCCACCAGAAAGATGCTCTGGCAAACGGTCGAGGTACTCTGCAACACCAACTTGCTGCGCGGCTTGTTCAATCTGACGATTTTGGTCCACCGTGAGCTTTAGCCCCGGGTGTAAGCCCAAACCGATGTTGTCACGCACCGATAAATGAGCAAACAAATTGTGCTCTTGGAACAACATAGAGAACGGACGCAGATAAGGCTCTTTACGCACAATGGACTCACCATCAACACAAATATCACCACGGTCAGGATGGATGAATCCTGCCACCAACGCCAGCAAGGTTGACTTCCCTGCCCCACTTGGTCCCATCAGCGACACAATCTGTCCTTGCTCAATCGTTAAGTCAAAACGAAACAGTTCACGTTGGTAGGTGTACTGCACATCATCCAACACTAACATTACGCTCTCTCCTTCGTTTTCAATACTTTCTCAATCAAGGCAAAACAGCCCACACTCAACAACAATAGGGTCACCGATACCACCGCAGCTGCGTCCATCTGATAACTGCCAAGCAACTGGAACAAATACAGAGGTAAGGTACGAAACTCTTGTCCACCAAACAGTGCTATGGCACTTAAATCCCCTATTGCAAACATAAAGCTGATCGCAAACGCATGTGCAAACGGCTTGCGTAGCGCCTGCCACTCCACCACTTTAAACCGTTGCCAGCCACGCATGCCTAAGCTGGCACATACATACTGATACTGTTGTTCAATGTGCAGCATTGGCTGCGCTAGCGTTTTGATCACGTAAGGCAAAGCCATCAAACCGTTCACCCAAATCACGACAAAAAATGCCAAGCTAAAAACATCGGTAAATGCGCGCAGTAGTAAGAATAAACCGGTGCTAATCACCAGACCTGGAGTCACCAAAATAATGGTGCCGATTAACTCTATCTGATCGGCTCGCGTGTTTTTGTACTGCAACCGCCAACGGCGACTGGTCAATAGTATGGACACCCCTGCAGCGACCGCAAGCGCGCTAGCGACACAGGCGACTTTGAGGGAGTTCAATAGCGCAGACCAAAAACGCTCATCGGTTAATACTGTCCAAACTTGTTGGTTGATACCACTCAGTAACACCATCAATAACGGCGGTATTACCAGTAAAAAGACACCTATGATCCAAAAGCTATCCCAAGCTTTTGACCACCCATGATCCTTCGTTAAATATTGCTGTACTGATGTGCTTCCAGCACTGATAGAAACAGGCCTTGTTAACTTCTGCACTCCAATAGCAAGCAGTCCACATAACAGCATCTGCCACAGCGCCAATAACGCCCCAGCTTGTAAATCAAAATCAAACTTAATCGCTTGGTAAATGGCCAATTCAATGGTGGTGGATTTTGGCCCGCCCCCCAACGCCATTACAGTGGCAAAACTGGTAAAGCACAACATAAACACCAACCCACAAACGTGGGGAAGCTGCTGCCTTAAACGCGGCCATTCTACCCAGCGAAACTTATCCCAATGGCTCATCCCAAGATGCGCGCAAAGCTTATGCTGCTCGGCAGGAATAGACTCCAAGGCTTGCAGAAGCAATCGTGCCGCGTAAGGTAAATTAAAGAACACATGGGCGAGTAAAATGCCGTTCAAACCGTAAATAGAGAATGGCAGTTTAGTGTCGAAACTTTGCAACCACTGCGCCAACAAACCACTGTTGCCATAAATCGCTAACAGCCCAAAAACACCAACCAAAACCGGCAAAACCAGTGTCGATGCAAACAGCTTAAGCAGTAATGATTTACCAATAAATTGGCGACGCGAAAGTGCGTGCGCTACTGGAATGGCAAAGCCAACACTGAGCAATGTGGAAAGAAACGCTTGGTAGAAACTGAACTTGGTGACATGTTGATAGTACGGGTCGCCCCATACCACAGACACATCAAGTGAAGGGGCTTGAACAATCAAAGCACCTAGGGCAGAAATAACAAAGGTCGCGATGATCATCGCGACCCCTAAACCTATTTTTGGAACAGAATTCAAAGGTAAAACCTATCTCATTCAGATGAGGATGGAAACGTCAGCTAAAACGTCAATGCGCTTTGCCATTCGCGAATCCAAGACTTACGCATTTTTGCCACTTCATCAGCACTAAAGCTCAACGACTTGCTTGGAACACTCAAAGTTTCAAAACCTTTAGGTAACTCAACGTCAGTGACTGGGTACATCCAGTTACCCGTTGGCATCGCCGATTGGAACTCATCACTTAAAATGAAACTCATAAATTGATCAGCAAGTTCTGAATTTTTTGCCCCTTTCACTTTGGCGGCTACTTCAACTTGCATGTAGTGGCCTTCAGCAAAATTCGCCGTAGCAAACTTCGAATCGTTTTCCGCAATTAAGTGGTACGCAGGTGAAGTGGTGTAAGAAAGCACTAAATCGGACTCACCATTGAGGAACATAGAATACGCCTCAGACCAACCTTTCGTGACCGTTACGGTTTTGCTCGCTAGCTTCTGCCACGCTTGCGTCACATCGTCGCCATAAATAGATTTCATCCATAGCATTAAGCCTTGGCCCGGCGTTGAAGTCCGCGGATCTTGGTAAATCACTTTCAGATCGTCGCGCGTTTCCACCAGCTCTTTCATGCTTTTCGGCGGATTAGCGAGTTTCTCTTTGTTGTACACAAACGCGAAGTAGCCGTAATCGTACGGTACAAACGTCGTGTCACTCCAACCGTTTGGTAACACTGTGTTAGCCGTATCCACATTGTGCTCGGCAAGCAGACCGGTTTTCTTCGCTTCTGCCATCAGATTGTTATCCAAACCTAATACGATGTCCGCTTTGCTATTACCGCCTTCAAGACGAAGACGATTCAGAATCGACACGCCATCGTCCAACGCTACGAAGTTAACGTCACAGCCACATTTTGCTTCAAAAGCTTGCTCGATTTTAGGACCCGGCCCCCAATCTGCGGCAAAAGAGTCGTAGGTATAGATGGTTAATGTGTTTTCAGCGGCAAACGCTGAAGTAGAGGTGATTGCAGCTAAGGCAATCAGATTTAGAGTGGGTTTCACTGCTCGCTCTCCATGAGTATTTCAGAGAAATAAGTTGAGCGGCACAGGGTTTGAGGCGGCTATTAAGGACTTCCAATATCCAGACTCAATTCCTACGCCAGCATTATCTGGTTCAGGTAATACGGGTCCCTAGTTAAACACTTAGGTCTCAGCGCCCCAATGCATTGATTGACTCAATGCTAAATGGGTTTGCTCCCCGATGAGTTGGATGAATTGTAAAGGTATTTGAGTGGTTACACAATCAGCTCACGATCGCTGGTCATAACCCCAACGAGGCACCAAACCTTGCTCAATACCTAAGTGGTCAAGAATTCTCGCCACCATAAAATCCACTAAGTCTTCAATGCTCTTTGGCTGATGATAGAAGCCTGGAGCTGCTGGCATGATGGTGACGCCCATTTGCGACAGTTTGTGCATGTTCTCCAGATGCAGCGTTGAGAATGGTGTTTCGCGAACCACGAGCAACAGCTGCCCGCGCTCTTTCATTACTACATCAGCGGCCCGTTCGATCAAGTTGTCCGACATACCGTGTGCTATGGCCGCAACGCTTCCCGCAGAGCATGGGCAAACCACCATTTGCTTGGGTGCAGCAGAACCAGACGCAACCGGCGAGAACCAATCGTCTTTACCGCAAACGGTGATGTTATTTGGATTGCAGTTCAGATGCTCTACTAATGCTTGCTGTGCTGCTTCTGGGCCACTTGGTAGCTTAAGATTATGCTCGGTTGCCATCACGACACGAGCCGCCGAAGAAATCAGAACGTAGACATGATAATCCGCCGCAACCAAGCATTCTAAAAGACGAAGGCCATAGGGAGCACCAGAAGCCCCCGTTAATGCCAACGTGATGGCTTTTTTGTGAGAGGGTTGTGTTTTGTTTTGCATATCAATCAGGCTTTTTGTTTTAACTGCTCAAGAAGTTTTCCGTGAATACCACCAAAGCCACCGTTACTCATGACTAGAATTTGGTCACCTGGTCGCGCACGTTCGACGATCTTGGCTACAAAGTTATCTATATCCGCATCGACAAACGCTGGCTGTGTGCATTGGTCGGCAATGTCTTGCACAGACCACTCGATATTATCTGGCTGGAACAAGAAGACTTCATCTGCACTGTGTAGTGACTCTGCAAGTGTGTTTTTGTGTACGCCACGCTTCATGGTTGCAGAACGCGGCTCTAACACAGCTAGGATGCGTTTTTCACCTACCTTGTTACGCAAACCACCGACAGTAAGTTCAATTGCCGTTGGGTGATGCGCAAAATCATCGTAAACCGTCACACCTTGTTCTTCACCTTTCAGCTCTAAACGGCGCTTGGTATTGATGAAACGCCCTAATGCTTGGCAAGCAAGATCCGGAGTGACTCCAACATGTCGTGCAGCAGCGATTGCCATCAGCGCATTATCCACATTGTGGTCACCCACCAAATTCCATTCGACGGTACCAACCTTCTCGCCTTGCAACGCAACGTCAAATTTCGAGCCATCAAGCACTAATTTGTGCGCTTGCCAGTCACCATTCTCACCAGAGAACTGTTTTTCAGTCCAGCAGCCACGCTCTAATACATCCGCTAACGCCTGATCTTTTCTCGGCGCTAAGATCAATCCATTGCCCGGTACAGTTCGCACTAAATGATGGAATTGGCGCTTGATCGCTTCTAGATCATCGAAGATATCAGCATGATCAAACTCAAGATTGTTCATGATTAAAGTGCGAGGATGGTAATGCACAAACTTAGAACGCTTATCGAAAAAAGCACTGTCATATTCGTCCGCTTCAACGACAAAAAACATACTTTCACCCAAACGAGCAGACACTCCGAAGTTACCGAGTACCCCACCGACTAAGAAACCCGGTTGATAACCACAATCTTCAAGTATCCAAGCAAGCATGCTCGACGTGGTCGTTTTCCCATGTGTACCCGATACCGCCAATACCCAACGATCATGCAGCAAAAACTCGTTGAGCCACTGCGGGCCAGAGGTGTAACGCATGTTAGTGTTGAGCACATGCTCGACACAAGGGTTACCACGGCTCATCGCATTACCAATCACCACAAGATCTGGTTGAGGCTCGAGTTGAGACGGGTCAAAGCCTTCAATAATTTCAATACCTTGAGACTCAAGCAGTGTGCTCATTGGCGGATAAACGTTGGCATCAGAACCAGTGACTTTATGTCCTAATTGGCGCGCTAGAATCGCTGCGCCGCCCATAAATGTGCCACAGATACCCAAGATATGAATGTGCATAAACTAAACCTTGTAATGCGTTTTTTAATGCTTTCATTATCGCGATTACCGCCTGAAAAGCGAGTGACTTTAGCCTTCTTCTTGCAGTCCCTTTCACAAATATGACAAGGTTGAACACAGACTGTACAACCTCTTGCTTACTGATGAATCCCTCAAATAAGTCTACAAATAAATTGAGATCTCAAACAGTTACTTCATTACCATTAAAAAGATCTGCGACTTAAACTTACATCCAGCGCAATCGTTTAACATCCATAAAGAGATGCTCACTTGCGCACTACCCCCAATGAAATGAAAATGTAAGGATTAACCATGTCAGGACTGCGCACCCTAGGCGAGTTCATTGTCGAAAAACAAGCGGATTTCCCCCACGCTAGCGGTGATCTATCATCCCTTTTAGCCTCCATTCGTTTAGCTGCAAAAATCGTTAACCGCGAAATCAACGCAGCGGGTCTCGGTGATATCACTGGTGCTGTAGGCACGGAAAATGTCCAAGGTGAAGATCAGCAAAAGCTCGATGTTTACGCGAACGATAAGTTCAAAGCCGCGCTTGAAGCTCGTGATCAAGTGTGTGGCGTTGCCAGTGAAGAAGAAGACGAAGCAGTTGCGTTCAATAAAGAACTCAACCAAAACGCCAAATATGTAGTACTGATGGACCCACTTGATGGTTCTTCTAACATCGATGTGAACGTCTCTGTTGGTACTATCTTCTCGATTTACCGTCGTGTTTCTCCAATCGGTACTCCACCAACTGAAGAAGACTTCCTACAACCTGGTCACAAACAAGTGGCTGCGGGCTACGTAATTTACGGCTCCTCCACCATGTTGGTATACACAACTGGTAACGGCGTAAACGGCTTTACTTACGACCCATCTATCGGCAGCTTCTGTCTTTCTCATGAAAACATGATGATTCCTGATGATGGTAAGATCTACTCCATCAACGAAGGTAATTACATTCGTTTCCCTCAAGGGGTGAAGAAGTACATCAAGTACTGCCAAGAAAACGTGCCAGAAGACGGTCGCCCATACACTTCTCGCTACATTGGCTCGCTGGTTGCTGATTTCCACCGCAACCTACTGAAAGGTGGTATCTACCTTTACCCAAGCACACAAAGCCACCCACAAGGCAAGCTACGCCTGCTTTACGAATGTAACCCTATGGCATTCCTCATTGAGCAAGCTGGCGGCATTGCATCGGACGGCGTGAATCGCATTATGGACATCAAGCCTACTGAGTTGCACCAGCGTGTACCTTTCTTTGTGGGTTCGAAGAACATGGTTCGCAAAGTTGAAGAGTTCCTTGAACTGCACCGCGACGAAGAATAATTTCAGACCTTTGTCCAACGCGGCAGGTGTTTACCTGCCGCGTTTTTGTCGCTAAAGTGAAACGCGAATTTATCATCAGATGAAGCCGCTTTTGTGTGACTCATCGTTAATGAAAAGGAATATTCTAATGAGCTTAAACCATGTACCAGCAGGCAAGTCGCTGCCTGAAGATATCTATGTCGTTATCGAAATTCCTGCAAATGCAGATCCAATCAAGTACGAAGTAGATAAAGACTCTGGTGCTGTATTTGTCGACCGTTTCATGTCTGCACCAATGTTCTACCCATGCAACTATGGCTACGTGAACAATACCCTGTCTCTTGATGGCGACCCAGTCGACGTATTGGTACCAACACCATACCCACTCATGCCAGGTTCAGTCATTCGCTGCCGTCCTGTTGGCGTTTTGAAGATGACAGATGAATCGGGTGAAGATGCAAAAGTGTTTGCGGTTCCCCACTCAAAAATCTCGAAAGAGTACGAGCACATCCAAGATGTGGACGATATCCCAGAACTACTGAAAGCGCAGATCACGCAATTCTTTGAGCGTTACAAAGAGCTTGAAGCAGGCAAATGGGTGAAAGTGGATGGGTGGGCAGATGTTGCTGCCGCTAAAGCTGAAATCCTAGAATCTTACGAGCGAGCTCAGAAAAAATAAGCATCACTGCTGATACAAAATTAAAAAGAGCTGCTCTAGGGCAGCTCTTTTGCTTTCATCTTACCTGTGTCAACTAGATAGGTGCGCCTGCTGAAGACATTCGTCCAGCGTCGTAGTCATGTTGAAAGAAGGGGTCAACATCATCACAAATGCCAAAATACGGACGCCCGATAACACCGAGCATATAAGCACTTTGCTCACAATACTCTTGTTTGCCTTGCTGGTAACCCGCTTGATAAGCCATTATCAGTTCTGGCGTCGCATGGTTAACATCATCCAGCTTCGCAATTCGCTCCTCAGATAACTCCCGTAATCCATCTAAAGCTGACTGCTTACCAAACACTTGCCAATCGGTCACATTATTCGAAGTCGGTAGTGTTGTTTGTGCGCATGCAGCAAGAAGCAACGCCATTACTCCAATTACGAATGTTTTCATCGTGACTCCTTAGTGTTTAGCTCGTTGCTTTGATAATGTCAGTATAGCTCACACCTTTTGACACCAATCGCCGGAAGAGATTTCTTCGGTTAATTGCTCAGTATCTTGATATAAGTAGATCCAAGCTTGGCCAAACGGCGTGACGATGCTCTCTCGGCGATATTCCACTGGCACATCTTCCAACTTATCTAGCTCGGATAAGGTTTCATCATCAATCAGATACACTTCACCTTGAATCGAGCGTTGCCCAACAGACAACGCTGGATAAGGGCCTAAGTCATACATTGCAAATTGAGCATCCGTTTCATGTAAACCAAGAAACTGCGCCGAGCGCAAATACTGATGGTTGTACTCTCCCTTGCGTAACGTGCCGTAGACAAAAATCAAATGCTGCATAACCACTCCTTAGTCATGACTGTATATGCTTAGGTTAAAGCACTTTAATCGAACTCAAACTGATAGAGTAGGTCAACGGCGCTATCTACACCAGATACCGCTTCTAAATACAAGTCTTGCATCAATCGGTAACGCACAGTGAACTCACCTAGGGAGTTAAAGATGCCGACACCATATTTCACCTGCAAACCTGGCAGAATATAACCACTCACCGTCACTTGCGAATCATCGCCCGACCCAGCAGTGTCCAGCTGTAAATCCTGTACGCCAAAGGCTTCACCGATTTCACCAACCACACGACCACTCTTCGCCAAGCTTAAACCAATTAAGGTAGTCGTCATTGCATTACCACCGGCTTCACCATCAATATCTTGACCACGAAGTAGATAAGAAAGCGCATTGGCTTGGTTCATCGCTGGCTCTGAGAAAATTTCTATACTCGGATCAGATGCTGGGCCCGACACTTGTACCCCCGCAATGACATCATCTTGGGTATTGTCTGGATTACGAATCGCTTTGATAGACAAGTAAGGTTGATCTGGTGGACCATTCATCAGAATCTTACCTTCTTTAATCAATAAGTCCTGACCAAACGAACGATAGGAACCATCGACAACATTCACTTCACCAACGATGAACGGACCTTTGTCTTTTTGTGTCACGTTTAGGTTCCCTTTCAACCCACCTTTTAAACCAAAAGCGGCAAGTTGGAAGTCATCACCAATTTTAATGTTGATGTTCGTTTCCACATCAAACGGCATCGCAGCGACATCGTCCACTGGCTGCAAGTTTTTATCGAGAATAACGGTATCACTCGATACGCCTACCGCACTTGGTGGAAGCTCTTCGACGACAATTCTGCCCCATGGCAAATTAATATCACCCTCAATTTTCGCAAGCTGAGGAGTCACATCTATTGTCATGTCAGGCTCAACTTTGATTTTTACCATTGGGGGCAAATCAACATTGAGCTCTTTAGCAAATACACGCGCTTTAGTACGCCAGTTCTGTAAGTCCTGCCAGTCGGCATCACCGGTAACGTTCAACTCACCATCCGGGGTTAGAATCCCGGCATCCAAGTCCGCTTGATGGCCTTTAAAGTTGATGACGACCTGCCCTGAGTTTATATCTATCGGTGTGACTTCACCCTGTAGCTTCATTTGGTCAATCAAGAACTGACCATTCACCTTCGGATGCATGACGTCACCTGATATCGCTAGGTCAGTATTCATGTTTGCTTTAAACAAGCTGTACTCACCAATCAACGGTGCCAAGAAGTCCAAGTGGAACGTAGAGAGTGAAACCTTACCATCAATAGTGGGCTTTTCAGACGAGACATTCAGTAAAGAAACCTTACCAGACAAGTCACCGTTATCTTTCACATCAAATAGCCACTCGGCATCAAGCTTGTCTTTCGCTAATGCCGCTTTAAAGTTGAAGCTTTCCCAACCGACTTTAATTGGCTGCTCAAGCGCTTGTTCAACTTGGCCTTTTGGCATATTGACACTTAAGGTTACTTCAGGCTTTTTCTCTGGTGCCCATTTAGCAAAAGCCTGTGCATTAACCGAGCCTTGCAGCTTGGTTTCTGGCGGCAGGAATTGTTTGATTTGGTCAAAATCAAAATCATTGATAGCTAACTTCGCCTGGCCACTCTTACCGACACTAATGTCTTCGGTTAGACATACGCTCGACTCCGCTTGCAACCAACAATGCGCTTGAACGTTCGCGATCTGTTTGTCGATATTGACCTTCACCGCGGTCGATTTTTGCAACGCCCACGGGCCTTGTTGCGAGCTCAGCGTCAAGCGGCGCAGCGCCCCATCCCAAATCATTTCTGGTTTCTGCTGGAATGTCCCTTCAATTTCTAAACTGGTCGACACCAGGTCAGACACTACATCGAGCGTCAGTTGATGCAGTTTTTCATCCCCAGAGACTTCAAGGTCAGCACTATCAACTTTTATGTCGTCATAGGTAATGTTGTTCGCAATTAGGCTTATGTTCGCTTTTGGTGCTGGCAGAGGCTTCACATCACCCTTTAAGGTGATCGTTTCTACGTTCGCCTGTTGCTGCCAGTTTATCTGATTTAAAGCGAGATCAAGATTGATGTCTGGTTCTTTCAAGCTACCACGTAGTGCGACTTTACCTTGCATTTTACCTGCAAGGTCCGGAACACTTTTTGCAAAATCAGGGAAGTTAACCTCAACATCCATCAGAATTTGCTTATCGATCTTACCCTTTGCACTCAGTTGGTTCGGGCCATGAGAAAGCGCTAAACCCTGAGTGGTAAGTTGGATGTCTTCGCCTTTGCCGTTCTTATCAGACGCTTCAAGTTGCCCTTCAACATTCAGCGGATACCCTCGCAAAATGCCGTCAATGTCTAACTTAGGCAAACTGACTTGCCAACCGCCTTGTTCTGTTAACGACCCCGAAGTCGAAAGATTACCGCTGATATCCCCTTCGGCTTCTTTCCACTGCAATCCTGGTTGAATGTTCTTCAGGTTTAAGTCAGCTTGCCAGTTGATTGGCGCGGCCCAATTGGCCATGACTTTCCCAGAGAGTTCGCCCCCTAAGGTTTTCACTACAAGGCTTTCGAGGTCAATTTGCTCTAACGTACCTTTGCCGTTTAGTGCGACATCAACGGCGGGAATATCTTTGCCCGAAGCTTTGGTTTCTAATGCGACTTCGTAGCCATCAAGTGAGCCTTTTGCCGCCAAGCTTGGTACAGAAACCTGGTAATCGCTTTGTCCAAATAGCGGCCATTGCGCCTGTACATTTTTAATCGCGACATCAAACGGTAACTGCGTTTTAAGCGGTTGAATATCTCCTTTGATCTCCGCTTGTACAAGCTCAGAAAGCGTAGCATTTAGTGACAAATCACCAACCGAACCCGAGACCGAAAGCGACAGTTTTTGTCCCTTAGCATCCGCGTGCTTCACTAACGCGTCCAGTTGCGCTTTGATAGGGTAATCAGAAGAAAGCGTCACTTGTGTGCTCAACTTGCCTTCCACTTCTGGCATGTCGAGCTCTAATGTTTTGACATCAACACGTTCACCGCCTGCTCTTGCAACCAAACCAAGATGATTGACGATCACTGGCGTTTCACCCGCCAGTTTGAAATTGTGAATATCAAGACGACGCGCTTCCACCGTCAGCGGAATCCATACTTCGGGTAACACAATATCTTGCGGCGTAGCATCGGCTTCTTTCGGCTCTTCAACAACCGCTTCAGGTTCAGCTTCACTTGGTGCTAAAGCCACATTAATGTCTTTCAACGCGGTAGGTGCGATCACCAAACGATCGCCTTGCATCGACAAAGCGGTCGAGAATGTTTGCCAATCAATTTGATTGCCCAGCACATTGACATTGATATCATTAAAGCTGACTTTATTAACAAAAATTGGCACTGGCGTACTGATAGAACGCAGTGGTGGTGTTTCCTCTTGCTCCTCGCTTGCTGGCGGTAGCTCAGGCATCTTAAAGTCAAGCCCCTGCAGTCTTAACTCATCGACACAGACCTTAGGGTCAAAGAAACAGCGGAAGTTCACTGCCAAAGCTAAACGCTCGACTTTGGCGTCGATATTCAAAGACTCATCGACAAAACTGACGTTATGCAGTTCGAAGCGAGGAAACAATGAACCCTGCACTTTTTCAATCTGCAATTGTGGTAATGCTTTTTCAGCTCCCCACAAAGCAAATTTGAGGCCTGGGTGGGTAAACAAAACTGTCGCGACAATAATGATGAGCAACAGCAATAGACCAATCAAACTGAGCGACAGCCATTTGGTCCACTTAAACATCATTTTGATCATAGCTCAGGCCCCAATGAGAAGTGGATACGAAACTCTCGTTCTGGTTTTGCATCCAACCCCCATGCAAAATCAAAACTAACAGGGCCCACCGGAGACGCCCAGCGGATACCAACACCAGCACCTGATTTCCAATCTGGTGTTTCATTAAACGCATCACCAATATCGTAAAACGTTGCAGCCCACCAGTTTCCATAAACACGATATTGGTATTCTAATGTACTGCTAACAATGTATTTACCACCCGTCAAAGCACCACTCTCATCCACAGGTGAAATAGATTCATAGCCGTAACCACGAATATTATTGTCACCACCTGCGAAGAAACGCAGCGACGGTGATAGCTTTTCAAGTTCATCGGTAATATTCGCACCACCTTCTAAGCGGAACAAACCACGATGATTCTCTCCAATACCACGAATCCAAGAAGTCGAGCCAATTAAGCGGAGCACTCTAGTTTCAGAAAGCATAGCGGTATCACCATACTCAATAGTGATGCTTTGCTTGTCTCCCCACATTGGCATATTGCCCCCTCGAACCCTAGTCCGAGAAAATGTCGCACCTGGAAGTACGAAGTTGAATTCATCATCTTGTAAACCTTGCGTAAAGCTCTCGTACAAATGACGAACATAAACGGTATTATGCCAACCACCGTCTGCTAACCAATGACGTTCCACTGCAAGGTTAGACTCGATACTCTGCGTGTCACGGTTGTCTAGGTTTTTAAGCCCATATTGAACTTGATAATAATCGTTAGCGACATCTTCTAAAGGAATTTTGTAAGAAGCAGTCACAGTTTGCTCTGGCTTAGATAGGGATAAAGCAGTGTTGAAACTGTGTCCTCGGGAGCTCACCCAAGGTTTCTTCCACTTCAACGTTCCTCGAACGCCGACATCCGTTGAGTAACCAATACCCGTCTCGATCTGATTCTTCGAAGCAGGAGATAAAGACACTTTAATTGGCAAGTCTCGGCCATCATCAAGCCTATCCAATTCAGGCTCAACAAAAACTGAGGAAAACCACTCCGTATTTGATAGCTTCTGGTTAAACTCGCCCAGCTTCGAAACGTTGTATGGGTCCCCTTCTTTAAAAGGTTGTAGTGATGCGACACGGTCTTCCCAGATGTGGTTGCCAATAAAAGAAACGTCGCCAAAATTGAAACGTATTCCACTGCTGTAGTGCAAACGGACATTAGCTTCGTTCAGATCAGGGATAACCTCTAATCGACTTAGCGTAAACTCACCATTGAAGTAACCACGCTGAAGCGCCAAGTTACGAATGCCTGACTTAAGGCTGTCGTATTGGCCTTGATTCAAAACTTGACCAACTTTGAGCGGAGAGCGCTCAATAAGTTTTGCAAACTCTTCATCGTCCTTGGCCTCTCCAGTGATGACCACATCCATGACTTTCACTTTCACTGGCAAGCCCGGCTTGATGAGCACAATTAACTCATCATTCGCTTCAGGAATAGAGTATGAAATTTTTGCATGATAATACCCAAGCGCGTTAAGCGCTTCAGTGATACTTTGATCTAATCTCGCTTGAAAACGCAGAGAAGTGGAGTAATCCTTCTCTGGAATAGATGATAGATACGCACTGACATTCTCTTCTAAAGCGCCATCAATGCCTTTCAAAGTCAAAGAAACATCGGCATAGGCACCATGAGAAAAGGCAAACAGGCCAACAATGGTGGGGAGAGCTTTTTTTATCATGCTTTTATGGCTGAATGAGGTTAAGTAAACGTAAATAATGATAACGCCAATTAGATTCTAAGTCTGTAATATTAATAGGTTTAACGCGGTCTATGTCATCACAGCATCAGATACAGACGAAATGAAAAAGTTCGCAAATTTAAGACACGTATTGAAGGACAAATACCATGCTCAACAAACAAACATTGATCAGTATAGAAGATGCCTTGCCAGGTAGAGATCAACCAATGCAGATTGACGATCATCATTTTGTAAATAAATCTAACCTAAAGGCGCCACTGGCGTCACACCAACAGCAGATTTTGCTCGGAATGGGCTGTTTTTGGGGCGCTGAGCGCGTATTTTGGCAACTCGACGGCGTTGTATCTACTTCGGTCGGTTACGCTGGGGGGTACACACCCAATCCCACGTATGAAGAGGTCTGTACAGGTAAAACGGGTCATACAGAAGTCGTACGAGTCGTTTTCGATGAACGCCTCATCTCATTAGAAAAGCTACTGGCTGTTTTTTGGGAAAAACACGACCCAACTCAGGGAATGCGTCAAGGTAACGACTTAGGTACTCAATATCGTTCTGCAATTTACACTTATTCGACGGAGCAGCTCGAGAGCGCAGAGAAATCGAAACTCTTGTATCAGCAAGCACTGCAAGAAGAGCAGCGCGCGAACATCACCACCGAAATACAACCAGCAGGTCCGTATTACTTTGCGGAAACCTACCACCAGCAATATTTGGCGAAAAACCCTGATGGTTACTGTGGCATCGGAGGAACGGGAGTTTGCTTCCCACCAAGCCTCCAAGGATAAACCTAACCAACAACAAAAAGAGCGACCGATATGGTCGCTCTTTTCTAAATCTAAGTTGGTACCAAGCTAACTAAGCCGATAATGATGCTATCACTTGGTTGACTTCTTTAAAGATGGTGAGCCTTTTATGATCGTTGACATCAGGTAGTAACACTTTGCCATTGTCGAACTGAAAACAGCCAACCCCGACAATAAAAAACTGACCTTTGAACAACGTTTTAACAAAACGGGCCACTTGTAATGGTCGATACACAGCAAACTCACGTAGCATAACTCACCTCAATTCCTTTGAGAAAACACGGATTGCTTATTTTTCCTCTGCAATCTTAATGCGCAATTTGCGACGGGACTCATTTTAGCAAATTCTAAATATAACGCAAGATTACACCACTCCATACGTTAAATAAATGTTATCAACGGTCCTACAAATTTCTAGGATCTGGATATATACTGGAAGCTTCCAAACCTCGTACGGAATATAACAATATGAAAACTAAGACTCTCCTACCTCTGCTATTGGCCTTAACGCCAAGCTTGACCTTTGCACACAACTTGTCAGTGGGTAAAAGCGTTCCTCCTGTCAATGTTGCCGCTTACGGCGAGATTGTTTTACAAGGCGAAGGCGTTGCATACCAACCCTGGACAACTCAACATATGCAAGGCAAAGTTCGTGTTATTCAAGCCATCGCAGGCCGTAGCAGTTCAAAAGAAATGAATGCCCCTTTAATGTCAGCAATAACAGCGGAAAATTTTCCACAAGAAAGCTACCAGACGACGACTATCATCAACCAAGATGATGCAATTTGGGGGACAGGCTCTTTCGTGAAGTCTTCAGCTCAAGACAGCAAAAAAGAGTTTCCTTGGTCATCCATGGTTCTTGATGAAAATGGCGTAGTTGCTAATACTTGGGACCTGAAAGAAGAAAGCTCGGCTATTATTGTTCAAGACAAAACGGGCAAAGTTCTGTTTGTCAAAGAGGGCGCACTTGAGCAAGATGAGATAACAAAAGTTATTGAGCTTATTAAACAGAACATCTAGCTTCATTGAATGGCTCCTTGTTCTTGTTGTAAGGAGCTATATGAATTTGATTAGAAGCATGGGCAGTGACAACTCTGCTCTTTATAAGTGCGACACTTCCATCAGAGAGTATTACCAATATTTTTCGGCACGTATGTGTTGAGTTAAATTTTTCTGCTAACCAACAAAAGAGTGAACTTTTACTCATTATGGGTGTTATATTATAACAGTCGGTAAGAGGAGCTCAGATGTACCACCACCAGCAAAAAATACTAAGATATTGGTATCGCACTGCTTTATTTTTCAGTGTTGCGTTGCTGATCGCTTGGAACTTTGCGGTTGTACTTCATCAAGTCGATCTGACGCCCGACCATCATACCCATCATCATTGCCAATTATTTTCTGGTGTTCAGCACGGTATAGCAAAGGTACAACCTACCCTCTCTACACCGACTTTTACGCGCGCCCAGCATCATCATGTTTTTTTGCATCTCGTGTACGGCGAAGAAGTTCTTGGCGCTGCTCGTGCCCCTCCTTATTTTGCTTAATTTCCAAACTATTCCACACTCAAAATTATTGAGTTCATTTCCGCACCTAGTGTGTCAGGAATAATAACTTAGTGAAACTCGAATCTGAGCAATACCGCCTTTGGTTAATGCCAGTAAAATTAGGAAAAATACAATGTCATCAAAACACGTTTTAGCCCTTGCTATTGGCCTCACTTTATCAACAGCAGCGAATGCAAACGAATACCGCCAGCATGGTGCTCATGTGCATGGTCACGTCGAGTTTAATATCGCCCAAGATGGCAAAGATCTGTTAGTAGAGATCACAGCTCCTGGAGCTGATGTTGTGGGTTTCGAACATGCTCCAGAAAACGCGCAACAAGAGCAAGCGCTTAAACAAGCTGTCGCTACACTCGAAGACAGCAACGCATTGTTCGCTATTAACTCACAAGCTGATTGTAATGTTGAAGAAGCTTACGTGAGCCACAACCTAAGCGAAACTCATGAGGAACATGATCATAGTGAGCACGACCATGATGACCATGCACATCACGATCATGAAGGGCACGAACACCATGATCATAATGAACATCATGATAAACATGACCACCATGACGATCATGATGAGGCGCACGATCATGGCGGTCACGGTGAATTTTCGGTGCAATATCGCTTCAGTTGCGAACAAGTTAATCAGCTTAGCCAAATCCAAACCGATTGGTTTAACCAATTCCCAACTACAGAGTCCATCAGCGTCAATATATTCACTGATACCATGCAATCAGCAATTAAATTAAGCAAAGATAACACCCAAATCGTAATCAAATAACACGAGTGGCGTGTGAGTACCCACTTACACGCCACAGCTTTGGTGATTTAATATGACTGAAACCACACCAAATGTTGTCGAGCTAGAGGATGCCCAATTTTTCTGGCCCGGTTCAACCAACCCAACCATCCACATCCCCAAATTACACATTACACAAGGCGAGCATGTGTTTATCAAAGGTCCAAGTGGCTGCGGTAAATCGACCTTGCTCGCTTTGTTGACGGGGATTAACACATTAACTTCAGGCTCTCTATCTGTACTCGATACTGACCTTGCTAGTTTAAGTGCCAGTCAGAGAGACCGCTTTCGCGCCAATCATATTGGCTACATCTTTCAACAGTTCAATTTATTGCCGTACCTTAACGTACTTGAAAACGTATTATTGCCATGTCAGTTCAGTAAAACTCGACGTGACCGTGCCCATTTAGGTGCCTCATCTCAAACATTAAATGAACAGGCTCAGGCCCTACTAGAACGACTGCACTTGCCAAACGAGCTTCATACACGCCCTGTCTCTGAATTGAGTATTGGTCAACAACAACGTGTGGCTGCGGCTCGAGCTCTGATAGGACATCCAGAGTTAGTGATCGCTGACGAACCAACCTCAGCTTTAGACTATGACAATCGTAAGGCATTTATTGAGCTCCTCATGGAGCAAGCGAATCAAGCCAATGCCACACTGGTATTCGTTAGCCACGACCCAACACTCGAACCCTTATTCGATCGCACGCTCAATCTACCCGACATTAATCAAGTATCTAGCCTAGGAGCCATATCATGAGTGCTGTTGTAAAGCTCGCCTGGAAGAGCTTGATGAACCGCAAAGCGACGGCAATTCTAACCATCATGACCGTTGCGATTTCAGTGGTACTCCTCTTGGGCGTCGAGCGTATCCGAACTCAAGCCAAGGATAGCTTCGCCAATACAATTTCAGGCACAGACCTCATTATTGGTGGACGCTCTGGGCAAGTGAACCTATTGCTCTATTCTGTGTTTCGTATTGGTAATGCGACCAACAACATCGATTGGAAAAGCTACCAAGAGTTTGCCAATCATCGTTCAGTCGATTGGGCTATTCCAATCTCGCTTGGCGACTCGCATAAAGGCTTCCGAGTTATGGGAACCAATCACAGTTACTTTGAGCATTACAAGTTTGGAAGTAAGCAACCACTAACATTCAGCAAGGGTAGAGAATTCAATGGTTTATTTGAAACCGTACTAGGTTCTGATGTCGCTAAACAACTTGGTTATGATATCGGTAGCGAAATCATCATTGCCCACGGCATTAGCGACGTTGGCTTTAGCCGTCATGACAATCTGCCATTTAAAGTTGTCGGTATCCTTGCACCTACAGGAACACCAGTCGACAAAACTGTCCATGTATCATTGGAAGCCATCGAAGCCATTCACGTTGGGTGGGAAAGTGGTGCGCGTTTGGGCCCGACACCCAAGGCACAAGATCTCAAAAACAGAGACTTTCAGCCCAAACAAATTACCGCTATGCTCGTTGGTTTGAAATCTCGTATTCAAACTTTCGCCCTGCAAAGACAAATTAACACCTACCCCAAAGAGCCGCTTAGCGCCATTATGCCCGGCGTTGCGTTGCATGAGTTATGGGGAATGATGTCGGTTGCAGAGCAAGCCCTAATGGCAGTATCTGGTTTTGTCGTGATTGCAGGGTTGTTAGGTATGTTAAGCAGTCTATTAACTAGCCTACAGGAACGCCGCCGTGAAATGGCGATTTTGCGTGCCATGGGAGCAAGGCCTCGTCATGTTTTCTCACTCTTAATTAGTGAAGCTAGCTTGCTTACTGCTGCTGGTATTATTACTGGCGTTACTGGGCTGTATGCCATTCTTGCTATCGCGCAGCCGATCATCCAACAGCACTATGGAATACATCTCACCTTAAGCATCTTATCTACTTATGAGTGGATGCTATTAGGTTTCGTACAATGCGCTGGTATTGTGATTGGTTTCATTCCCGCACTCCGCGCCTACCGACAGTCACTGAGTGACGGAATGACAATAAGGATTTAATAAAATGTGGAAAAAAATACTCGCAAGTTGCTTGCTGGTCGTCGCATTCACAGCGCCTGTTATGGCCAGCGAAGAACCATTGAAGCTTGACTGGATTGACCTTGTTCCAGAAAAAGAGCGTAAATTGTTCGACAGTATAGGCATGCCTGCATCTGATCACAGTGGTGGCGCAGCGCAGCAGTCCAAGATTGGTAATGTTCGACCAGAACTGAACGGAAGCCAAGTTAAAATTCCAGGGTTTGTTATCCCACTTGAAGGTGATGCCGATACCGTCACCGAGTTTTTATTAGTGCCATACTTTGGAGCTTGTATTCACGTGCCACCACCGCCTCCAAACCAGATCATTTACGTGAAGTTTCCGAAAGGCGCGCCTGTTCAAGAGTTGTGGGATGTTATATATGTGGTTGGAACGTTGAAAACCGAGACGATAAACCACGAACTAGCAGAAACGGCTTACGTTATTGAGGGATCAGAAATAGAAGCCTACGACGATATGTAATTTAAGTCGTCGATAAGCCTCGCTACACCTAAGGCGTCACACTGGCGCCTTTTTTAGCTTTGTGCTACACGATATAACGAGATAAATACGCTAATACGCCCACATAAATAACCAAAAGAAACGCTATCGACAGGTGCTTTTTGAGTTTACCTGCTTCTGAGAACTTCATAGCCCCTCCAAAATAACGATAACAATTTTAACAACTCATTATCATTTTGAATAGCCCTATTCGTTCAAAAACTGAGAACTCCTGTCTGGTCGCTTGGTCAGATAAGGTGTAAATTTAAACGTGCGAACCGCGCAGTTCTTGGTAGGAAAACGAATGGCAGACCCGACAAAGCAACCTGTTGTCATCGAACATCAGTCAGACACAAAAAAAAATACGCAACAAGAAAAGAAACAAGGCTACATAAAAGACAGTGCTAGTAAGGTAAAAACCATTGCCCAAATACACGGTCTTGACGCCTTACTGCAAACCGGCCCGCCAGCCAAATCTGCGTTTGAAAGAGCCCAATTGCGAGAGCAAAGACGCCAAGAACAGCGACAAAAAAACTTAGAACAGATTTTAAAATTAGCGCACAGTTCATGCCGAGATGAGACAGCGGGAGAGCCAGACCAAGATTGGTTGCATCGATTTTTTGAGATGGCTCAAGACATCCATAACAGCGCGATGCAAAAGCTATGGGCTCAAGTGATGAAGCGTGAAGTGACCAATCCGGGTTCAACGTCCATGAAAGCGTTGAAAACCCTCAAGGATATGTCACCAAAGGAAGCACAAACTCTGCAAAGAGCCGCCTCTTTAGCGTGCAGTTTTGGAGGGGATCACAGCAGAAAACTGCTGATTGGTTACAAAGCGCAAGGAGGCATATTTAGCTTCGGCAAGCGAGACGTCGCTAACAGCCTAAATATGGGAAGTTTTCAACTGCCGTATTCAAGCTTGTTGCTCTTAATTGAATTAGGGCTGCTGCACAGTGCCGAACTTGAATCTGGCGAAATTAGTATCGAGACACCGTTGGTCCTCACCTACCAAGGTAAAAACTTGTCACTGAACGTAAACAGTAAAGGTGTCCGCCTTTTATATTACCGCTTCACACCCACAGGCAATGAGCTCTGTACCTTGCTCGGAAACAAACCACATGCCGAATACTACGATCAAATGCTTGCACTGTTAAATCATAGATTTAGTGTCCATAGTGAAGCTAAAAGTACGGTTCATCATACCGTCTAGCCAGCTTGAGAAGCATTTGGCTACCTATGATCCAAATACTTCTCCAGCTGCTCAAAGAGCTTTAGGTCACCTATGATCTAAATGCTTTTTTATCGGATCACACCGCGTTGTTTAAGATCGATTAAGCACAAATCCACCAGCTCATCGACACTCTTTTCTCCCGCGGGCAAATCGATTTCAGGGTTCTCTGGCGCTTGATATTCCGAATCAATACCAGTGAAATTAGGAATCTCTCCCGCACGGGCTTTACGGTATAAACCCTTAGGATCTCGACCTTCGCAAACCTCTAGAGATGCATTGACATACACTTCGATAAACTCGCCTTCTGGCAATAAATCGCGCACTAACTTCCGCTCTGCACGATGCGGTGAAATAAACGCCGACAGAACAATTAAACCCGCATCTGCCATCAACTTCGCCAGTTCACCAATACGACGAATGTTCTCGCGACGGTCCTGTTCAGAAAAACCTAAATCGCTACACAAACCATGTCGTACATTGTCACCATCCAATAAATAGGTGTGGTAACCCAATGCTGCAAGGCGATTTTCCAACGCCCCCGCTACGGTTGATTTACCCGCTCCAGATAAGCCAGTGAACCACAATACGGCAGGTTTTTGCTTCTTTAATTCAGCACGAAACTGTTTATCAACCGAATGCTGGTGCCAAACAATGTTTTCATCTTTTACCGTCGTTTCGGCAGTCATAACGTATCCTTGTAAATATCGGAATTAAAACGGGAAAAAGACCGGGATCAAAGTAAGTACTAATACAGAGTACACAATCGAAATTGGCACTCCAATTCTCACGTAGTCGGTCAATTTGTAATTTCCTATGCTGTACACCAGCAGGTTAGTTTGGTAACCGTAGGGAGAGATAAAGCTCGCACTCGCGCCGAACAAAACCGCCATGATGAATGGCATCGGATCCACGCCATAACCCACCGCCATGCTATAGCCGATAGGAAAAGAAAGCGCAGCCGCGGCATTGTTTGTCACCAATTCAGTGAGTACCAATGTCATGATATAAGTCGCCACCAAGGCACCAAATACTCCCCAGCCATTAAACGCTTCAATAAACATCACTCCCATTCTTTCTGACAATCCAGAAGAGATCATCAGTTGAGCAATAGACAAAGCGGAACCGACAATCACGACGATATCGATCGGAAAACGGCGGCGCAGTTCTGAAATCTGCACAATACCAAACGCAATAAGCGCGATAAGGTACGCAGCTAGACCTTTAATAATCGGTACTAACTCTAATAGAGCGCATCCAATTACGGCTGCAAAGCCCAGTAATACAATAGAAGACTTATTCGTATCAAGCCGAGCGCTAGAGTCCAAGTCATGCACTAAAACAAACTCTTTACGATGAGCTCGGCGTTCAGACTCAAAACGCTTTCCTGGAACCAGAACTAACGTGTCTCCTGGCGCTAAGGTAATACTACCCAAGCCACCTTCTAGGCGTTCGTGGCCTCGGCGAATCGCCACAACAACGGCATCGAATCGGTCGCGGAATCGGCTCTCTTTGAGGGTTTTGTAGCAAAATGTCGCCGACGAGCTCACCACAACTTCGATAAAGTTTTGCCCATTTAAGTGCTGCTGACCAAACAACTTGAGGCCCGGAATTTCTTGCAGGGTCGCGACGCTCTCAACATCGCCACAAAATAACAGGCGGTCTTTTGCGTTGAGCACAAAATCCGGTCCCACAGAAGAAACAGTAACACCATCGCGCACCACTTCTGCAAGAAACAGTTTGCGCAGCGCACGTAAATTATTCTCGCTGATCGTACGCCCAACTAGCGGTGAGCCAGGCTCAACGCGAGACTCAAGAAAGTAAGGTAAATCTTCTTGGTTTTGATCATCATAATTCGGTAGCAAGTAGCTCAGTGGAATAAGAATCAGCATCCCTCCCACCAGCACAGCCAAACCTATCATCGTAGGTGTAAAAAAGCTCAGGCTCGGTAAGCCTGCGTCTTCGACAAAGCTGTTGATGATTAAGTTAGTCGACGTACCAATCAAAGTTAATGTGCCACCAAAAATGGCGGCGTAAGACAAGGGGATAAGTAATTTCGAAGGTGCATGCTGCTGATTACGCTTAATCGCCCCAATCAATGAAACAACCACAGCGGTATTATTCGTAAATGAAGAGAGCAAGGCGGTCGATACACCGAGCTTAGCAATCACGCTGCCTAACTGGCCCTCAGAGATACTTCGGCTCACCCAACTGATCAGCAGTGTTTTTTCTAGAGCACAGGATGCAAGAATCAATAGAACCAGGGTTAACAATGAAGAGTTGGTAAAATTGGATGCGATAGTGGCTGAATCCATCATCCCAGCCATGAATGCAATAAAAGCGGCACCCGCAAAGACGTAACTAGGCTTAATTTTCGTGACAAGCAAGCAAGTGATAATGCCAAGCAAAATCGCTAACACAAACCCTTGTTCCCACATAGCCTTTCCTTACCAAATAGCCCCAAAGGGCACAACAACGACTCATTTATCCATGAAACACCGACAAACGAGTAAACAGACAAAAATCAGCGCAAGCGAAAAGAACATCAGAATGCTCGGTTTTCTTGGGCTCCACCGAAGCATTCTGGTATTAGGAGAATACCTAACGACATTTCGCAATTCAGTTAGGTAGCGACGCCCCAAGTACAACAGCAGACAGAGCCTGAAATTATCGTACTTGGGTAAGCCAGTTACTTTTTCAGAAACTGGCTGACGTCTTTTGCTTCCCAGTGTGGGAAGTGTTTACGGACAAGCGCATTAAGCTCAACTTCAAACGCAGAGATGTCCGTCAGATCGCGCTCAACCACGGCGAGGCTCTCTTTAACCATGCCGGCACCAACCGTCACGTTTGTCAGACGATCGATAATGATAAAGCCACCGGTATCTGCACAGTCTTGATAATTGTCCAGCGCAACTGACTCATTAAGAGACCATTCACACAAACCAATACCATTCAATGGCAGCTCTGCCGAGCTATGAGTCGAGAGATTATTAATGTCATATTGATGACGAATCGCTTCAACATGACCTACGGTTTTCTTACCTGCGATTTTGATGTCATAGTCACGACCCGGTTGCAGGGGTTGCTCTGTCATCCACACCACATCGGCAAGCAAATGGTTTGTGGTTTCCACTTGAGCATTATCTAGAACAATCAAATCGCCACGGCTAATATCGATCTCATCGCTTAGCGTCAGAGTGACAGCTAATCCGGCACGAGCTTCTTCGATATCACCATCAAAGGTCACAATACGTGCCACTGTTGACGTTTTACCCGATGGCAATGCTTTAATGGCATCACCGACTTTGATCGAACCAGAAGAAATGGTCCCCGCAAAACCACGGAAATCGAGGTTAGGACGATTAACGTATTGCACAGGGAAGCGGAATTCACCCGCGCCTTTTTCTTGATCCACATCGACCGTTTCAAGAAGCTCAAGCAATGATGGGCCTTTAAACCAAGTCAGGTTTTGGCCTTTATCCACCACATTGTCCCCTTCAAGCGCTGAGATCGGGATGATTTGAATATCAATATCCCCTGTCAGATTCTCAGAGAACTTCAAATACTCGTCGCGGATCTCTTCAAAGCGCTCTTGGGAGTAATCCACTAAGTCCATCTTGTTGATCGCCACAACAAAGTGCTTCAAACCCAACAGGTTGGAAATGAAAGAGTGACGACGAGTTTGATCGAGAATGCCCTTACGTGCATCAACCAGAATCACAGCTAAGTCACATGTCGATGCGCCTGTAGCCATGTTACGTGTGTACTGCTCGTGTCCAGGAGTATCTGCAATGATGAATTTACGTTTCTGCGTCGAGAAATAGCGGTAAGCCACATCAATCGTGATCCCCTGCTCTCGCTCAGCTTGTAAGCCATCGACCAACAACGCAAGGTCGGGCTTTTCACCCGTGGTACCCACACGTTGGCTGTCTGAATGCACTGCCGCTAGCTGATCTTCATAAATTTGTTTTGAGTCATGGAGTAAGCGACCGATTAATGTACTTTTACCGTCATCCACCGAGCCACAAGTCAAGAATCTAAGTAACGACTTGTACTGGTGTTGTGTTAAATAGCCTTCGATACCAAGCTCGGCTAATTGAGCTTCAACTGCACTGTTCATTATCTTTCCTTAGATCCTTTAGAAGTAACCTTGACGTTTCTTAAGCTCCATCGATCCTGACTGATCGTGGTCGATCGCTCGGCCTTGGCGCTCACTCGACGTTGCCACCAGCATCTCTTCGATAATGCCAGTTAAAGTGTTTGCTTCAGACTCGATGGCCCCGGTCAATGGATAACAACCAAGGGTACGGAAGCGCACGCTCTTCTCTTCAATCACTTCACCCGGTTGAAGCTCCATACGATCATCATCCACCATGATCAGCATGCCATCGCGTTCAACAACTGGGCGTTTGTCCGCGAGGTAAAGCGGCACGATCTCGATGTTTTCTAAATAGATGTATTGCCAGATATCAAGCTCAGTCCAGTTAGACAGTGGGAATACACGAATGCTCTCACCCTTATTAACCTGACCGTTGTACGTCTTCCATAGCTCAGGACGTTGGTTTTTAGGATCCCATGTATGGTTCTTATCGCGGAATGAATACACGCGCTCTTTCGCCCGTGATTTCTCTTCGTCGCGGCGCGCACCACCAAAGGCAGCATCAAAACCGTACTTGTTCAGCGCTTGTTTTAAGCCTTGAGTCTTCATGATGTCAGTGTGCTTAGAAGAACCATGAACAAACGGGCTACAGCCCATGGCTAGACCTTCTGGATTCTTATGTACCAAAAGCTCAAAACCGTATTTGGCCGCGGTGCGATCACGAAATTCAATCATCTCGCGGAACTTCCAATCGGTGTCAACATGCAGCAATGGAAATGGAATCTTACCTGGGTAAAAAGCTTTACGCGCAAGGTGCAGCATCACTGATGAGTCTTTACCAATCGAATACATCATGACTGGGTTATCAAACTCAGCCGCAACTTCACGGATGATGTGGATACTCTCCGCTTCGAGTTGTTTAAGGTGAGTTAAACGTTGTTGGTCCATGTTTTGTATTTCCTTTTTAAGCTTGAAGGCGCATTACGTCTCTAATCTTTGGTCTGAAATTATATGGAGTTGGCAATAGCACTTTTGTTGAATTCAGTACTAGACAAAAACCAGTCTAACTTTTGAGACAGTCGCACTACCTCTCCGACAACAATCAAAGATGGCGACTGTGCTTCCTTCGATAAATCAGAGAGTTGGGAGAGTTCTCCCGTAAATACTTTTTGTTGAATCTGCGTGCCACGCTCAATAATGGCAATCGGAGTCGACGCTGAACGACCATGCTTAATGAGTTGATTCTGAATATAGTGTGATTTCATCAGCCCCATGTAGATCACTAAAGTCTGATTCCCACGCGCCAACGTGGACCAATCCATCTCATCACTTTCTTCTTTCAAGTGGCCAGTCACAAAGATGGCCGATTGCGCATAATCACGATGAGTCAGTGGAATACCAGCATAAGCGGTTGCGCCAGCTGCTGCGGTAATGCCAGGGACAACTTGAAAACGAACGCCGGCATCAGCAAGCACTTCTAACTCTTCACCACCACGACCGAATACAAACGGATCCCCACCTTTAATGCGCACTACTTTGTAGCCCTGCTTGGCAAAATCCACCAAAAGCTGATTCGTCTTCTCCTGCGGCACACTGTGATGCCCAGCTCGCTTCCCAACGCACACCAAAATCGTATCGCTTGGAATCAATGCCATGATTTCTTCAGACACCAAGTAGTCGTACAAAACCACATCAGCTTGCTGCAAGCAGTTCAGTGCTTTCACCGTCAGAAGTTCAGGATCGCCTGGTCCTGCACCTACTAAGGCGACTTCACCAGGCTGTAGCGATTGCTTTGCAAAACGAGTAACACCAGCTACTGGGTTGTCAGAAACTAACCGGGGCTTTGGTTTAGGAAAAGAAGTGACTGAATCGTTCGTTGCCATGTGCTTGCTCATCGTCCATTGATATCGTTATGCAAGCATTATGGCGGGGCGTTTATATTACCTGAAATTCTAAAATTTCATTTTTTATTCAAAAATCTGCTAAGAAGTTTTTGTTTGGTCTCATTCAAAAGCGTGAAAAAGTCGGCGGTTAATATGAATAAGGTTCAGTAAACTGATTAATGTTCACAGTTTTCTGTATCTTTATCATCGAGTTGCACCTGTGTTTGATACATTACGCAGTACGATTTCCCCTTATCATTGAATTGGAGCACCAAATGAAAGTGGCAGTTCATCCTATTTCCCTCGCAGTATTAAGTGGCATGCTAACGCTTGCTGGCCCAGCAATGGCCGATACCATCAAGCTTCGTATTATCGAAACCACCGACATTCACACCAACGTGATGGATTACGATTACTACAAAGACCAACCATCACAGCAAATCGGTTTAAGTCGCGCTGCGACAATAGTGAAACAGGCTAAGTCTGAGGCAGAAAACACGGTACTAGTAGATAACGGCGATTTAATTCAGGGCAGCCCAATGGGCGATTACATGGCGGCAAAGGGGATTAATCCCGGCGACGTGCACCCAGTCTACAAAGCGATGAACAAGCTAGACTACGATGTGGGCAACATTGGCAATCATGAGTTCAACTATGGCTTAGATTTCCTACAAACGACGTTGAAGGGGGCAAACTTCCCTTACATCAATGCAAACGTATTTGATAAACAAACCGGTGAGCATTACTTCAAGCCTTACCTCATCAAAACTCACACATTTAAAGACACAAACGGCGAAGCGCATCAAATAAAAGTGGGTTACATCGGCTTTGTACCACCACAAATTATGGTGTGGGATAAGAAGAACTTAGAAGGCAAAGTCTTTGCTAAAGACATTAAGGAAACAGCAGAGAAACTGATTCCTCAAATGAAGAAAGAAGGCGCAGACGTGATTGTGGCGATTCCACACTCGGGCATTTCTACTGATCCATACAAGCTAGGCGCTGAAAACTCTGTTTACTACCTCACAGAAGTTGAAGGTATTGATGCAATTGCTTTTGGCCACTCTCACGCCGTCTTCCCAGGGAAAGACTTCGCAAACCTACCTGGTGTTGATATAGATAAAGGGACCATCAATGGTATAACGTCCGTGATGCCGGGTCGCTGGGGAAGTCACGTAGGTGTGATGGATTTGATGCTGAAAGAGAAAGACGGCAGATGGCAAGTCATCGAAGGCCAAGCAGAAGCACGCCCTATCTTCGATAAAGTAAATAAGAAGTCATTAGCTAAAGCCGATGAAGATATTGTGAAAGCGTTAGAAGATGATCACAAAGGCACTCGTGAATTTGTAAACCAACCAATCGGCAAAGCAAATGATGTCATGTACAGCTTCTTGGCATTAGTGCAGGACGACCCCACCATTCAAATCGTTAACCTTGCTCAGAAAGACTACGTAGAACGCTTTATTCAAGGCGACCCAGACCTTTCTGACATTCCAGTACTGAGTGCGGCAGCACCATTTAAAGTCGGCGGTCGTAAGAACGATCCGAATAACTTTACAGAAGTAGAATCCGGTCAGCTCACCTTCCGTAATGCGGCCGATCTTTACTTATACCCAAACACCTTGGTTGCGATGAAAGTGAAAGGTAAAGAAGTTCGCGAATGGCTAGAGTGCAGTGCGGGTCAATTCAACCACATCGACATCAACAATCCTAAACCGCAATCTTTGATTGATTGGGATAATTTCCGTACTTACAACTTCGATGTTATTGATGGGGTTAACTACCAAATCGACGTTACCCAACCGCCGAAGTACGATGCGGATTGTAAAGTGATTAATCCGGATTCTCAGCGTATTGTGAACCTGACGTTCAATGGTAAGCCTGTCAATCCGAAGCAAGATTTCATCATCGCAACCAATAACTACCGTGCTTATAGCAATACTTTCCCTGGTACAGGCCCAGATTTCATTGCATTTGACGCACCAGATGAAAACCGCTCTGTCGTCGCCACTTATATTTCTCGCGTGAGTGAAGAAAAAGGAGAAGTGACACCAAGCGCTGACAACAACTGGTCTTTCGCACCGATTAAGTCCGATAACAAGCTAGATATTCGTTTCGAAACCTCCCCTAGCGATAAAGCGGCGCAATTCATCAAAGAGAAAGGACAATACCCAATGAAGCGCGTGTCAACAGATGACATTGGTTTCGCGATTTATCAAATCGATTTGAATAAATAAGGTTGATTTGACAGCAACACTAAGCGGCTCTCATGAGCCGCTTTTTTGTTATCAATAAAACCCGTTAAAATAAAGAAAACCGTTTCTGAGTTATCACATGCACAGCGATCTTTTTTCAGACTTAGTCAAACATGGCTTTTTAGAGACAGAAGCAAACCAACTTATTGAAAATGGTGAGTTGCTCGAACTGCCTACACGCCACATTCTTAATCACCAAGGGGAGTTTAGCTCACACCTTTACTTCATCATTGAGGGGTTATGCCACGCAAGCTATCTTACTGAGCACGGCAAAGAATTCAGTAAAGAATTTTATTGGGAGAAGGACTGGGTTATCGGGTTTGAGAGCATAATAAAGGACCAACCTTCGCCTTACTTATTGGAAACGCTGAGCGCTTGTCAGCTATTTTGCTTGCCAATTGAAACGTTGCATCACTGGCGAGCAGAAAAGCACGCCATTTACTTAAAGCTACTCGAAAACCAACTGGTTAATAAAGAGAATAAAGAACGCTTTATGTTGCTCTACTCTCCAGAGGAACGATATCAATTATTTTGCGCTCATTACCCAGATTTAAAGCAACGTATTACCGATAGTCAAATTGCGGCCTACCTGGGCATTACACCAATCAGTTTGAGTCGAATCAAAGCACGCTTAACCAAAGATCACACTCTCAAATAAACTCAAAAAAGAAAAAAGCTCTTCAAACGAAGAGCTTTTTCTCTGCTATTTGAGCTATTTAAGAATTCGCGCCCGGAACTGGCGCCCTTTCATCTTGCCGTTACTAATGGTTTGTAGAGCCTTTTTAGCCACAGACTTTTCGACGGCAACATAAGCGCGCACAGGGAACAGATGGATCTTTCCGACTTGAGAGCCTGGAATACCATTTTTTCCTGTCAGACAACCTAAAATATCACCCGGTCGTACTTTCTGTTTCTTACCGCCATCAATGTTAATCGTCACCATCTTCGCTTGGTATGGCTGCTGATTTGATTTGGCAGGCAATGTTGCTGGTACCACGTCCATCTCTAGGTATTCTTCAATACGAGCTACACGTAAACCGTCTTTCTCACCAAAAAAGCTGAACGCTAAACCTTTACTACCCGCACGACCTGTACGACCAATACGGTGCACATGAACCTCAGGATCGCGCGATAGCTCAAAGTTAAAGACAGCATCAAGATTATCAACGTCCAAACCACGCGCTGCAACGTCTGTTGCAACAAGGATAGACACACTCTTGTTAGCAAACTGCACCAATGCTTGGTCGCGTTCACGCTGCTCTAAGTCCCCATGGATATCGATAACGCTGAATCCTTTGTGATGCAACTCATATGCGACACTTTGCACTTCTTTTTTGGTATTACAAAAAACCACCGCGGACTCTGGCTGGTGAGTCAGCAGCAAATTCGCCAATGCTTCATCACGTGCTTCCGAGCCTTCAACTTTATAGAAGTACTGCGCAATGCTTGAGGTATCATGCGTCGATTCCACCTTAATCACTTCCGGTGTCTGCATTATACGCTGCGCAATTTGCTCAATTTTTTCTGGAAAAGTAGCACTGAAAAGTAGAGTTTGACGCTGCTTTGGCGCTGCATCGATGATTGCATCTAATGCGTCTTGGAACCCCATGTCCAACATGCGATCAGCTTCATCTAGCACCAAGGTATTCAGTTCGCTAAGATCAATTCGGCCTTTTTCAAGGTGATCCAAAATACGACCAGGAGTACCAACTAGGATATGCGCACCATGCTCCAGCGAACCAATTTGTGGCCCCATAGGCATCCCACCGCAGAGAGTAAGCACTTTAATATTATGAATGCCGCGACCTAAAGTACGAATTTCCTTCGCTACTTGGTCTGCAAGCTCACGCGTTGGACACAATACTAATGACTGGACACGAAAGCGTTTGACGTTGAGGTTCGATAAAACCCCTAAACCAAATGCAGCGGTTTTACCTGAGCCCGTTTTACCCTGCCCGATGACATCACGATGTTTTAGGATTGCAGGCAAGCTCAAAGCTTGAATTGGCGTCATGTGGGTATAGTTCAGGGAATCAAGTGTGGCAAGTAACGCTGGGTTAAGCCCTACTTGATCGAATGTTTGTTTGCTCACGGGGATATCCTCAGGTGAGATGGAAAGAGGGCACATTATCACCAGATTTGGTGGGAAAACCAGTGCTAATTAACCTTTGTTAATGAGTATGAGCTCAAAACAAAGTAAAGTCAGTCACTCTATTCTCATTACGGATGACAACATGCTCACTTGGATTACTTTGCCCTTTGCTCAGCTAACAACCACACAGCTGTATGAAATGATGAAATTGCGTGTGGATGTATTCGTTGTTGAACAAACCTGCCCTTATCCTGAACTTGATGGTAAGGACACACTCGAAGGCGTTTATCATCTAATAGGCTATCACGGTGATGAACTGGTTGCTTGCGCACGATTACTGCCCGCAGGCACTACGTATGACAATGTGAGTATTGGTCGAGTGGTGACAAAGCAGACCGCGCGAGGCGGTGGCTTAGGTCATAAGTTATTGGACAAGGCATTGGCACAATGCGAAACATTATGGCCAGGGCAGACAATAGATATAGGTGCTCAAGAACACCTCATCCAGTTTTATGCAAGTCATGGATTCAAGGTTATCTCAGAGTGCTACCTTGAAGATGGTATCCCTCATGTGGATATGCGGAAAGAATCCGTAGCGCTATAAGTTTCAATTCGATTGGTTACTATGAAAACTAATCGAATTAAAAAACTAACTAAAAAGACGCGATATATTCGCGTCTTTTCATTTGAAGCGTTTACTTGTTACGCCCAAAGGTCCCATCCGACAAACGGAAAAACATAACGGACCGCCCGCTTTTTTCCAGCTGTAGCATATCTAACTCGCCTTCGTCACTAAGCTTAAAGCGAATCAACTGTCCCTGCTTTATTTGGCTTAGCGGCTTATCACTGCCTTCTATTTTGACCAGAGCGCTAAGATCCGCCATAGAGAGCTGATTACTTCTGAAAACCTGCGCTAATGTATCACCATTTTTAACCGTGTACTCTTTCCAGTCTTCAGATTTCGGTCCAGAGTTCTGAGAGGTTCTCTGCTGGCTTAAACTCTGCGCGTTCAGCTCAATCGCTACGCGTTGATGATCGACCTCAGTCTGCTCAACTGGTTGATCTGTTTTATTTGGCAAAGGAATAACAAGGAGTACCAGAATCAATGGCACTAAGACCATCAAAGCACGCTGATGAAATTTAGGCAGACGCAACCAAAACTGCTTAACAGGCTGTATACGCTCCAACCATTGCTCTTTGTTGAACGGCTGCTTCCAGTCGATAGCAGCGAATTTTTGTTTAACCAATTCGACATAGTCGACTTGCTGCTTTTTCTTTCTGCGACGATTCATTGTAATGAGTCCCTTAATACTTCTACGGTCAGTATAAAAATACCGACGCGGAGAGTATATGTTTTTCACCAAACTAAAATGGAATTGGGATTAAATTAGCAGAAATTTCACTTGGAGTAAGAGATAAGTCACAACCTGGCCGCCTCAATTAAGCATTCAGTCGCAATCATTTAAACCTAAGCTCGAAACTGATATCCTGTTACCTTTATCACTCCTAATAAGAGCGACATTCATGTCTGAAATTAAATTTGAAACTGCAGAACAAAAAGCAAGCTACGGCATTGGTCTGCAAATGGGTCAGCAACTTGCAGGCTCTGGTCTTGAAGGTCTTAGCGTTGATGCTATCGCAGCGGGTATTGCAACAGCACTAACTGGTGACATGCCATCAATCGAAATTGATGAAATCAACAAAGCACTACAAGAACTTCACACTCGTGCAGAAACAGCTCGCCAAGAAGCAGCAAAAATTGCGGCAGCAGAAGGCGAAGCGTTCCTAAAAGACAACGCTCTACGACCTGAAGTTAACGTTCTAGACTCTGGTCTTCAGTACGAAATCATTTCTGAAGGTACTGGTGCAGTTCCTACAGCAGAAAGCTCAGTTCGCGTTCACTACCACGGTGAGCTAACTGACGGTACTGTATTCGATAGCTCTGTATCTCGCGGTCAACCTGCTGAATTCCCTGTTACAGGTGTAATCAAAGGTTGGGTAGAGGCACTACAACTAATGCCTGTTGGCTCTAAGTGGAAGCTATACGTACCACAAGATCTTGCGTACGGTGAGCGTGGCGCTGGTGCGGCTATCCCTCCATTTGCAGCTTTAGTTTTCGAAGTAGAACTATTAGATATTATCTAATTGAAACCATTTTCAATTATGATTAAATAAAACGGCGCACTAGCGCCGTTTTTTTGTCTAAACTGAATAAACTTTCTCACCTCTGAACCTTTCACTCTGATAGCCTTTAAAAATAAAATCACTTTTAAAAAACGCTCAACCTTTGGAGGTACTATGCGTAAAACACTCCTAACTCTAGCACTCCTATCAATCAACATTGGTAGTGCGCACGCATTCTTAGATTCAGTCACTCAAAAAAGTAAAGAAAGTGGCCTGATGGACATGGTCGGCAGCAGCTTGAACACCGAGTCGTCTCCATTAACAGACATGCTAACTAGCCAATTACCAGTATCCACTGAGCAAGCAGCCGGAGGCAGTGGTGCACTACTCGCTTTGGCTCAAAGCCAGCTTTCGCAAGAAAATAGTAGTGAATTACAGTCTTTGATTCCTGGACTTTCAAACTTGCAAGGAGCACAAAGCTTACTAGGAAATATTGAGAATATCAGTGCAGTAAAAAGTGCATTCGATACGTTAGGTTTAGACCCATCTATGATCAGTCAGTTTGCTCCAGTAATCTTGGATTACTTGAACAAGCAAGGCGCTAGCGAAGGGCTTCTAAGTTCGTTGGGCGGGTTGTGGAATACTAGTAAATAAGCGTAAGTGATAATCACTTTTTAAATTGCCAGTCTGCATCGGTTGAAATAAATGCAGGCTGGATATAAAGGTTTACTGAATTACAGATACAAAAAAGCCGAGCTAATGCTCGGCTTTCTCGTTCTTACGAACTGATTACTCAGCAGCTTCTTCAGCAGCTGGGCGATCTACAAGCTCAATGTAAGCCATTGGAGCTTTATCACCAGCACGGAAGCCAGCTTTTAGGATACGAGTGTAACCGCCCTGACGAGCAGCAAAACGTGGACCTAGTTCGTTAAATAGTTTTGCAACTACTTCGTTGTCACGAGTACGTGCAAATGCTAGACGACGGTTAGCAACACTGTCAGTCTTAGCTAGTGTAATCAAAGGCTCAACTACGCGACGTAGCTCTTTTGCTTTTGGCAAAGTAGTCTTGATAACTTCATGACGTACTAGAGAGCTAGCCATGTTGCTGAACATCGCTTTGCGATGTGAGCTGTTGCGGTTGAGTTGACGACCACTCTTACGATGGCGCATGACCTAATCCTTCTAACTAGTATCGATTAATCTTCAGCGATTGATGCAGGTGGCCAGTTTTCTAGGCGCATGCCCAGAGACAGACCACGTGACGCAAGTACGTCTTTAATCTCAGTAAGAGATTTTTTACCAAGGTTAGGCGTTTTAAGTAGCTCAACCTCAGTACGTTGTACTAGATCACCGATGTAGTGAATCGCTTCTGCTTTCAGACAGTTAGCAGAGCGAACTGTTAGTTCAAGATCGTCTACAGGACGCAGTAGGATCGGATCGAATTCTGGCTTCTCTTCCTTCTCCTCAGGAACTCGTACATCACGAAGATCTACGAATGCATCCAATTGTTCAGCTAGGATTGTAGCTGCACGACGGATTGCTTCCTCAGGTTCTAGAGTACCGTTTGTTTCCATATCGATAACAAGCTTGTCTAGATCAGTACGCTGTTCTACACGAGCTGCTTCTACAGCGTAGGCAATTTTGTCTACTGGGCTGTAAGTAGCATCTACTAGTAGACGACCGATAGGACGCTCGTCTTCTTCGTTATGGATACGCGCAGAAGCTGGAACATAACCACGACCACGTTCAACTTTGATACGCATTGCGATCTCAGCGTTGTCATCCGTTAGGTGACAAATTACGTGTTCAGGGTTAGCGATCTCTACATCACCATCATGGGTGATGTCACCTGCAACCACAGGGCCCGAGCCTGATTTGTTCAAAGTAATGAACACTTCATCTTTGCCTTCGGCAACGCGCACAGCCAAACCTTTAAGGTTTAGAAGAATTTCAAGAATATCTTCTTGAACGCCTTCTTTCGTGCTGTACTCATGAAGTACGCCTTCAATTTCTACTTCTGTTACAGCACAACCTGGCATAGAAGATAGAAGGATGCGGCGAAGTGCATTACCCAGAGTATGACCAAAGCCACGCTCTAATGGCTCAAGAGTTACTTTTGCGTGAGTCGAGCTGATTTGTTCGATGTCAACTAGACGTGGCTTAAGAAATTCTGTTACAGAACCCTGCATTGTGTCCTCTCTTTAGTTTAAACCTTACTTAGAGTAAAGCTCGACGATCAATTGTTCGTTGATGTCAGCTGATAGATCAGAACGCTCAGGCATACGCTTGAATGTACCTTCCATCTTGCCACCATCTACTTCAATCCAAGTTGGTTTTTCACGTTGTTCAGCAACTTCTAGAGCTGCTTTGATACGAGCTTGCTGTTTAGCTTTCTCGCGAATAGAAACAACGTCATTAGCCGCTACTTTGAAAGAAGGAACGTTTACAACTTTACCGTTTACTAGGATAGCTTTGTGGCTAACTAGCTGACGTGCTTCTGCGCGAGTTGCGCCAAAGCCCATGCGGTAAACTACGTTATCAAGACGACCTTCAAGAAGCTGAAGTAGGTTTTCACCAGTGTTGCCTTTTAGGCGAGCAGCTTCTTTGTAGTAGTTACGGAATTGTTTTTCTAGAACGCCGTACATACGACGTACTTTTTGCTTCTCACGAAGCTGAACGCCATACTCAGATAGACGACCGCGACGAGCGCCGTGTACACCTGGTGCGTTATCAATTTTACACTTGGTATCGATCGCGCGAACACCAGACTTAAGGAATAAGTCAGTGCCTTCACGACGGCTAAGCTTCAGCTTAGGACCCAAATATCTTGCCATGATTCTTCTCCAATTGTCCTAGAAACGTTATACGCGACGTTTCTTAGGTGGACGACAACCGTTATGAGGGATTGGTGTAGCATCAACGATGTTTGTGATGCGGAAACCAGCGGCGTTTAGTGCACGAACAGTAGATTCGCGACCTGGACCAGGACCCTTAACCATAACTTCCAAGTTCTTTAGGCCGTATTCTTTAGCCATTTCAGCACAACGCTCAGCAGCAACCTGTGCAGCGAACGGAGTAGACTTACGAGAACCACGGAAACCAGAACCACCTGCAGTAGCCCATGCAAGAGCGTTACCTTGACGGTCAGTAATGGTTACGATTGTGTTATTGAAAGAAGCATGGATGTGCGCAACGCCATCTGCAACTTGCTTGCGTACGCGCTTACGAGCGCGAGTTGGTTGTTTAGCCATTGTACTCTACCTTCCCGATTATTTCTTGATCGGCTTACGCGGACCCTTACGGGTGCGAGCGTTGGTTTTAGTACGCTGTCCACGTAGTGGTAGACTGCGACGATGACGAAGACCACGGTAACAGCCAAGGTCCATAAGACGCTTGATGTTCATAGATACTTCACGACGTAGATCACCTTCTACAGTGTACTTAGCTACACCATCACGCAGTTGATCGATCTGCTCTTCAGTTAGTTCACTGATCTTAACATTTTCAGCAATACCCACTTCAGCTAGGATAGCTTGAGAGCGAGTTTTACCGATGCCGTAGATCGCTGTTAGAGCGATTACTGCATGTTTCTGATCAGGAATGTTAATGCCTGCTATACGGGCCATTATTCACTCCTAAGTGTTTCTATAAAAGAATTAGCCGCAGCAAAGCCCGTTATGGATACGCTGCGGAATACTACTTCTTTTGCACGCAAAAGGTAGGCCGAGGAATATACTCGACCCAACCTTCATTTTCAAGTAAAAATTTCTGCTAATTAGCCTTGGCGCTGTTTGTGCTTTGGCTCACTGCAAATCACGCGAACGACACCGTTACGCTTGATTACTTTACAGTTACGGCAGATTTTTTTAACGGAAGCACGAACTTTCATTGCTAAACTCCGTAAATGAAACTGAGTCTACCGCCGGATTAACGGCCGTAGCCTTTCAGATTCGCTTTCTTCAACACAGAATCATACTGTTGAGACATCAGATGAGTCTGTACCTGTGCCATAAAGTCCATAATTACAACAACTACGATTAGTAGCGATGTACCGCCGAAGTAGAAACGTACGTTCCACGCGACCATCATGAACTCGGGAATCAGACAGATAAAGGTAATGTACAGTGCACCAGCAAGGGTTAAACGTGTCATTACTTTATCAATGTATTTCGCTGTCTGCTCACCTGGGCGGATACCGGGTACGAATGCACCAGACTTCTTCAAGTTATCTGCTGTTTCACGCGGGTTGAAAACCAACGCCGTGTAGAAGAAACAGAAGAAGATAATTGCTGCTGCATAAAGCATTACATACAACGGTTGACCTGGGCTAAGAGCCAAAGACACGTCAGTTAACCAACCGAACGCGCTGCTCTCACCGTTTTGACCAAACCACTGAGCCAATGTTCCTGGGAACAAGATAATACTTGATGCAAAAATCGCTGGAATTACACCTGCCATGTTAATTTTAAGAGGCAAATGCGAGCTTTGCGCAGCAAATACTTTACGACCTTGTTGACGTTTCGCATAGTTAACGACGATTCGGCGTTGACCACGTTCCATGAAAACAACGAAGTAAATTACTGCAAAAGCTAATACCGCGATTAGCAACAGAAGAAGTACATGCAATTCACCTTGACGCGCTTGCTCGATTGTTTGACCGATTGCAGAAGGCAATCCAGCAACAATACCTGCAAAAATCAGTATCGAAATACCGTTACCAATTCCGCGCTCTGTAATTTGTTCACCTAACCACATCAAGAACATGGTACCGGTTACTAAACTTACGGTAGCAATTAGCGTAAACATGGTTTGGTTGATAACAACCAGATTGTCGACCATGTTTGGTAGGCCAGTTGCAATACCTATAGCTTGGAAGGTTGCAAGTACAAGCGTGCCGTAGCGTGTGTATTGGCTTATCTTACGACGGCCTGCTTCACCCTCTTTTTTGAGTTCAGCTAACGCTGGATGAACTACAGTTAGCAATTGGACAACAATAGATGCCGAAATATACGGCATGATGCCCAATGCTAATATAGATGCACGCTCAAGAGCACCACCGGAGAACATGTTAAACATTTCAACGATGGTACCTTTTTGCTGTTCGAACAAATCGGCAAGTACAGCAGCGTCAATACCAGGAATCGGCACAAAAGAGCCGGCTCGGAATACTAAAAGTGCACCAATTACGAATAACAAGCGCGACTTTAGTTCACTTAAGCCGCTCTGAGCACTACGAAAATCTTGTCCTGGTTTCTTAGCCATCTGTACCTCGTTCCTCGAGATTATTCCTCGATTTTACCGCCTGCAGCTTCGATTGCAGCTTTAGCGCCTTTAGTCACACGTAGACCTTTAACAGTCACTGCTTTGTTGATTTCACCAGAAAGAACAACTTTTACAAACTCGATGTTCTTAGTGATGATGTTAGCAGCTTTAAGACTGTTTAGATCAACTACGTCACCAGAAACTTTCGCTAGCTCAGCTAGACGAACTTCAGCAGACACTAGGCTCTTACGAGAAGTGAAACCGAATTTTGGTAGACGTTGTTTCAGAGGCATCTGACCGCCTTCGAAACCTGGACGAACACTGCCGCCAGAACGTGATTTTTGACCTTTGTGACCACGGCCACCAGTTTTACCTAGGCCTGAACCGATACCACGACCTACTCGCTTCGCAGAAGTTTTCGCGCCAGCAGCCGGTGCTAGAGTATTCAAACGCATTCTGATTACTCCTCAACTTTAACCATGTAGTAAACCTTGTTGATCATACCGCGAATACACGGAGTATCTTCAAGTTCTACTGTGTGGTTGATTTTACGAAGACCTAGACCGCGCAAAGTAGCTTTGTGCTTTGGCAGACGACCAATTGAGCTTTTAGTTTGAGTTACTTTAATAGTTGCCATGGTGTTCTTACTCCGAAATAGATTCAACAGTTAGACCACGTTTAGCAGCAACCATTTCTGGTGACTTCATGCTACCTAGTGCATCGATCGTTGCACGAACGATGTTGATAGGGTTCGTAGAACCGTACGCTTTAGATAGTACGTTGTGTACACCAGCAACTTCTAGTACTGCACGCATCGCACCACCTGCGATAACACCAGTACCTTCTGCAGCAGGCTGCATGTAAACTTTAGAGCCCGAATGGCGACCTTTCACTGGGTGGTGAAGAGTGCCTTCGTTTAGAGCGATCGTAGTCATGTTACGACGCGCTTTTTCCATTGCTTTTTGAATCGCTGCAGGTACTTCACGAGCTTTGCCGTAACCGAAACCTACACGACCGTTACCGTCACCAACTACTGTTAGTGCAGTGAAGCTCATGATTCGACCACCTTTAACCGTTTTAGAAACACGGTTAACTGCGATTAGCTTTTCTTGCAAATCATTCGCTTGAACTTGTTGTTCTTTAGCCATCTTCCAACCCTACCTTAGAATTTCAGACCAGCTTCGCGAGCAGATTCTGCTAGCGCCGCTACTCGACCGTGGTATTGGAAACCAGAACGATCAAATGCAACTGCAGTTACGCCCTTCTCTAGAGCGCGCTCAGCAATAGCTTTACCCACTGCTTTAGCTGCATCAACGTTACCAGTGTATTTCACTTGCTCACGGATCGCTTTTTCTACAGTAGAAGCTGCTGCGATAACCTCAGAGCCGTTAGCCGCGATAACCTGTGCGTACACGTGACGAGGAGTACGGTGTACAACTAGGCGAGTCGCACCCAGTTCTGCAATCTTACGACGTGCACGTGTAGCACGACGGATGCGAGATGCTTTCTTATCCATAGTGTTACCTTACTTCTTCTTAGCTTCTTTAGTACGCACATTTTCATCTGCGTAACGAACACCTTTGCCTTTGTATGGCTCAGGCTCACGGTAAGAACGAATGTCAGCCGCAACTTGACCAACTAGTTGCTTGTCAGCACCAGTGATCACGATTTCAGTTTGGCTTGGACATTCAGCTTTAATACCCGCTGGCAACTCGTGCTCAACTGGGTGTGAGAAGCCTAGTGTTAGACCTACAGCGTTGCCTTTGATAGCAGCACGGTAACCTACACCTTTAAGAGTTAGCTTCTTAGTAAAGCCTTCAGTAACACCAACAACCATGTTGTTAACTAGAGCGCGAGCAGTACCTGCTTGAGCCCATGCGTTAGCAACACCTTCTTTAGGACCGAAAGTCAGGTTATTTTCTTCCTGAGCGATTACAACTGCGTTGTTAAGAACGCGAGTTAGTTCGCCTTTCGCACCTTTTACAGTGATTTCTTGGCCGTTTAGTTTCACCTCTACGCCAGCTGGAATAGCGACAGGTGCTTTTGCAACACGAGACATAGTCTACTCCTTATTAAGCTACGTAAGCGATGATTTCACCACCAAGACCTGCTTTACGTGCAGCGCGGTCTGACATAAGACCCTTGGAAGTAGAAACGATAGCAATACCAAGACCACCCATTACAGAAGGAAGTTCATCTTTCTTCTTGTAAACACGTAGACCTGGACGAGAAACACGTTTAAGTTGCTCGATTACTGGTTTAGCTTGGAAGTACTTAAGTGTAACTTCTAGCTCAGGTTTTGCTTCGCCTTCAACAGCGAAGTCAACGATGTAACCTTCAGCTTTTAGTAGTGCAGCAATTGCAACTTTAAGCTTTGAAGAAGGCATTTTTACAGCAACTTTGTTTGCTGCCTGACCGTTACGAACACGGGTCAGCATATCCGAAATCGGATCTTGCATGCTCATATGATTTACTCCAAATGATTAAGTGGCAATTACCAGCTAGCCTTACGAAGACCCGGAATCTCGCCTTTCATGCAAGCTTCACGAACCTTAATACGGCTTAGACCGAACTTACGTAGGTAACCGTGTGGACGACCAGTTTGGTTGCAACGGTTGCGCTGACGTGATGCACTTGAATCACGTGGAAGAGATTGCAGTGTAAGAACCGCGTTCCAACGATCTTCTTCAGATGCGTTTACATCGCTGATGATAGCTTTTAGCGCTGCACGCTTTTCAGCGAACTTAGCTACTAGCTTCGCACGTTTTGCTTCACGTGCTTTCATTGAATTTTTAGCCATAACAGTAACCCTTCACCTTACTTACGGAATGGGAAGTTAAAGGCAGCCAGCAGAGCACGGCCTTCCTCATCAGTACCAGCAGACGTCGTAATAGTGATGTCTAGACCGCGTACTCGATCAACTTTATCAAAGTCGATTTCCGGGAAGATGATTTGCTCGCGAACGCCCATGCTGTAGTTACCGCGACCGTCAAAAGACTTAGCGCTAACACCACGGAAGTCACGTACACGTGGAAGAGCGATGTTAATTAAACGCTCAAGAAAATCCCACATACGTTCGCCACGCAAGGTTACTTTACAACCGATAGGGTAGCCTTCACGGATTTTGAAACCTGCAACAGATTTGCGCGCTTTTGTGATAAGTGGCTTTTGACCAGAGATCGTTGCCATATCAGACGCTGCATTTTCTAGCAGTTTCTTATCGTTGATTGCTTCACCAACACCCATGTTTAGGGTGATTTTCTCGATTCTAGGGACTTGCATGACGCTTGTGTAACCGAACTGTTTGGTCAGTTCAGCGACTACAGACGACTTGTAGTAATCATGCAGTTTCGCCATAGTAGAACTCCAAATTACTTCTATTAGTTAGAAACGGTTTCGCCGTTAGACTTGAAGAAACGAACTTTTTTGCCGTCTTCAAAACGGAAACCGATACGGTCAGCTTTACCAGTAGCTGCGTTAAAGATAGCCACGTTAGAAACGTCGATAGCTGCTTCTTGCTCTACGATACCGCCTTGGATACCCATAGCTGGAACAGGTTTCTGATGTTTCTTAACTAGGTTGATACCTTCAACGATAACTTTACCAGTTGCTAGAACCTTAGTTACTTTACCTTTCTTGCCTTTGTCTTTACCAGCAAGAACGATTACTTCGTCATTACGACGGATTTTAGCTGCCATTTCTACGTGCTCCTTACAGAACTTCTGGAGCCAGTGAAACGATCTTCATGAACTTATCGCCACGAAGTTCGCGTGTCACAGGACCAAAGATACGTGTACCGATTGGTTGCTCAGTATTGTCGTTTAGCAATACGCAAGCATTTCGGTCGAAGCGAATGACAGAACCGTCAGGACGACGTACGCCTTTACGGGTGCGCACTACCACCGCCTTCAGAACATCACCTTTTTTAACTTTACCGCGAGGGATTGCTTCCTTCACAGTAACTTTGATGACGTCACCGATATGTGCATAACGGCGGTGAGAGCCACCCAGAACCTTAATACACATTACGCTGCGTGCGCCTGAGTTATCAGCTGCGTCCAGCATACTTTGCATTTGGATCATGTTAGTGCTCCGCTAAATATTAATAACTAGACCCATCACGGGTCGGGCTGCCTCTTTAAAAGGGACGCGAATTGTACCACCCTTTTTTGTGATTGGGTAGTCAAAAAATAAACGGCTCCAAAAATATTTTGGAGCCGCTTTAGTTTCATAGAATTAACGAGATTAAATCTTCGCCTTTTCTAGAACTTTTACCAAAGTCCAAGACTTAGTCTTAGACAGTGGACGACACTCTGCGATTTCAACTGTGTCGCCTAGGCCACACTCGTTGTTCTCGTCATGTGCGTGTACTTTAGTCGTACGTTTTACGTATTTACCGTAGATTGGGTGTTTTACGAAACGTTCGATAGCAACAGTGATAGACTTGTCCATCTTGTCGCTAACAACACGACCTTGTTGAGTACGTTTTACTTCGCTCATTATGCGCCTGCCTTCTCAGTCAAAACAGTTTTCACACGTGCGATATCACGGCGTACAGCTTTCAGAGTATGAGTTTGCTGTAGTTGACCAGTCGCAGCTTGCATGCGCAAGTTGAACTGTTCGCGTAGCAAATTCATTAGCTCAGCGTTAAGCTCTTCAACGCTTTTCTCGCGTAGATCTTGTGCTTTCATCACATCACCTGCTTAGTTACAAATGTAGTTTTGAAAGGCAGTTTACGTGCCGCAAGACGGAACGCTTCACGTGCCAATTCTTCAGGTACACCACCCATTTCGTACATAACCTTACCAGGTTGGATTTGGGCTACCCAGTACTCAACGTTACCTTTACCCTTACCTTGACGAACTTCAAGTGGTTTTTCTGTGATTGGTTTGTCTGGGAACACACGGATCCAGATTTTACCTTGACGCTTAACGTGACGTGTCATTGCACGACGTGCCGCTTCGATTTGACGAGCAGTTAGACGACCACGGCCAACAGCTTTAAGACCGAATTCGCCGAAGCTTACATCAGTACCTTTAGCTAGACCACGGTTACGACCAGTCTGAACCTTACGGAACTTAGTACGTTTAGGTTGTAGCATCTGTCGACTCCTTACTTACGGCCTTTACGCTGCTTCTTAGGCTTGTCGCCTTTAGGCTCTACAGCGTTAGCTGCTGGCATACCACCTAGGATTTCACCTTTGAAGATCCAAGTTTTAATGCCGATCACACCGTATTGAGTGTGAGCCGAAGAAGTTGCGTAATCAATGTCAGCACGTAGAGTGTGTAGAGGCACACGGCCTTCACGGTACCACTCTGAACGTGCGATTTCAGCGCCGCCTAGACGACCGCTTACTTCCACTTTGATACCTTTAGCGCCTAGGCGCATTGCGTTTTGTACTGCGCGCTTCATAGCACGACGGAACATAACACGACGCTCTAGCTGAGACGCGATGCTGTCACCAACAAGTTGCGCATCTAGTTCAGGCTTACGTACTTCAGCGATGTTAATTTGCGCTGGTACACCTGCAATTTTAGCTACAGCTGCGCGTAGCTTCTCAACGTCTTCACCTTTCTTACCGATAACAACGCCTGGACGAGCAGTGTGAATAGTCACACGGATGCTCTTAGCAGGACGCTCGATAACGATACGTGATAGAGACGCTTTTTTCAGTTCACTTGTAAGGAACTGACGTACCTTGAAGTCGCCGTCTAGGTTGTCAGCGAAATCTTTGGTGTTAGCAAACCATGTAGCATTCCAAGGCTTAACGATGCCTAGACGAATACCATTTGGATGTACTTTTTGACCCATTGCTTACTCTCCTAGTCTCTAGCGATCTGCTACAACAACAGTGATGTGGCTTGAACGCTTCAAGATACGATCCGCACGACCTTTAGCACGAGGCATAATACGCTTCATGGTTGGGCCTTCATCTACAAAGATTTTTGCGACATTCAGATCGTCAATATCTGCACCTTCGTTGTGCTCCGCGTTAGCGATAGCAGACTCTAGAACTTTCTTAACTAGTGCAGCAGCTTTTTTGTTGCTGAACGTTAGGATTTCTAGAGCTTGGTCAACAGATTTACCACGGATTAGATCCGCAACTAAGCGAGCTTTCTGAGGCGAAATGCGAGCAAAGTTATGTTTAGCAATTGCTTCCATTATCTACTCCTTAGCGCTTCTTAGCTTTCTTATCCGCAGCGTGACCGCGGTAAGTGCGTGTTGGTGCGAATTCACCCAGTTTGTGACCGATCATTTCATCAGTTACAAATACTGGTACGTGCTGACGACCATTATGGACAGCGATGGTCAAACCGATCATCGTAGGGATGATCATTGAACGACGGGACCAAGTCTTAATAGGCTTTTTGTCTCCGCTTTCCACCGCTTTCTCTACCTTCTTCAGCAAGTGTAGGTCAATAAAAGGACCTTTCTTGAGAGAACGTGGCATGGCGATTCCTCTTTATATAGATTACTTGTTACGACGACGTACGATGTACTTGTCAGTGCGTTTGTTCTTACGAGTCTTGAAGCCTTTAGTAGGCATACCCCAAGGAGATACTGGGTGACGACCACCAGAAGTACGGCCTTCACCACCACCATGTGGGTGGTCAATCGGGTTCATTACAACACCACGAACCGTTGGACGGATACCGCGATGACGTGATGCACCTGCTTTACCAAGTTCACGTAGCATGTGCTCAGAGTTACCAACTTCACCGATTGTTGCACGGCCTTCAGAAAGAACTTTGCGCATCTCGCCAGAACGTAGACGGATAGTTACGTACGCACCGTCGCGAGCAACGATTTGAGCGTAAGCACCAGCCGAACGAGCTAGCTGACCACCTTTACCAGGCTTAAGTTCAACGTTATGTACTGTTGAACCTACTGGGATATTACGCATTGGTAGAGTGTTACCAGCTTTGATTGGTGCATCAACACCAGACTGAATAACATCACCAGCTACAACACCTTTAGGTGCTAGGATGTAGCGACGCTCACCGTCTTTGTAAAGAACTAGAGCAATGTTTGCGCTACGGTTTGGATCGTATTCAAGACGCTCAACTGTCGCTGGAATACCATCTTTAGTACGTTTGAAGTCAACTACACGGTAGTGGTGCTTGTGACCACCGCCGATGTGACGTACTGTGATACGACCCTTGTTGTTACGACCACCGTTCTTAGAGTTTTTCTCTAGAAGAGGTGCGTATGGCTTGCCCTTGTGTAGGTCAGCGTTAACAACTTTAACAACGTGACGACGACCAGGGGAAGTCGGCTTACATTTAACAATAGCCATTTTTAACTACTCCTGTTATTCCGCGCCGCCAACGAAGTCAAGATCTTGACCTTCTTTCAAAGTAACGTACGCTTTCTTAACGTCGCTGCGGCGACCTTGGCGTAGACCTTGACGTTTGGTCTTACCCTTAGTGATAAGAGTATTTACAGACTTAACTTCAACTTCAAATAGCTTTTCTACAGCTGCTTTGATCTCTTTTTTAGTCGCATCTTTAGCTACTTTGAAAACGATAGTGTTCGCTTTCTCAGCTGCCATAGTTGCTTTTTCAGAGATGTGCGGTGCACGTAGAACTTTTAGGATACGCTCTTCAGTGATCATGCTAGCATTTCCTCTACTTGCTTAACTGCTTCTGCAGTCATTACAACTTTGTCAAACGCGATTAGAGATACTGGATCGATACCAGCAACATCACGTGCGTCAACTTTGTATAGGTTACGAGCAGCTAGGAATAGATTCTCATCTACTTCGCTAGTCACGATTAGAGCGTCAGTTAGCTCAAGCTCTTTAAGCTTAGCAACTAGCTCTTTAGTCTTTGGTGCTTCAACTGAGAAGTTATCAACAACGATTAGACGCTCTTGACGAACAAGCTCAGAAAGAATGCTCTTCATAGCACCACGGTACATTTTTTTGTTTACTTTTTGGCTGTGATCTTGTGGTTTCGCAGCAAAAGTAACACCACCTGTACGCCAGATTGGGCTACGGATTGTACCAGCACGCGCACGGCCAGTACCTTTTTGACGCCATGGCTTAGCGCCACCGCCAGAAACTTCTGAACGTGTTTTTTGAGCACGAGTACCTTGACGAGCACCTGCTGCGTACGCAACAACTACTTGGTGTACAAGAGCTTCGTTAAACTCACGTCCGAAAGTAGTTTCGGAAACAGTTAGTGCATCGGCACCTTTAACCATTAGTTCCATTACTTACTCCTGAGACGTTATGCTTTAACAGCTGGTTTAACGATCACGTTGCCGCCAGTTGCGCCTGGGACTGCACCTTTAATAAGAAGCAGGTTGCGCTCAGCGTCAACACGTACGATCTCTAGGTTTTGAGTCGTTACACGCTCAGCACCCATGTGACCTGCCATTTTCTTGCCTTTAAATACGCGACCTGGAGTCTGACATTGACCGATAGAACCAGGAGCACGGTGAGACAATGAGTTACCGTGAGTCATATCTTGAGTACGGAAGTTCCAACGCTTAACAGCGCCTTGGAAACCTTTACCCTTAGATGTACCAGTAACGTCTACTTTCTTAGTTTCGTTGAATAGTTCAACAGTTAGTTCTGAACCAACTTCGAACTCTTCGCCGTTTTCTAAACGGAATTCCCAAAGACCGCGACCAGCTTCAACGCCAGCTTTAGCAAAGTGACCTGCTTCAGCTTTGTTTACACGGTTAGCTTTCTTAGAACCAGCTGTAACCTGGATTGCTGCGTAGCCGTCAGTTTCAAGAGTTTTCACTTGAGAAACACGGTTAGCTTCAACCTCAACAACTGTTACTGGGATAGAAACGCCTTCTTCAGTAAATACGCGGGTCATGCCCACTTTACGACCGATTAGACCAATCATACTTCTAATCTCCCTTAACCTAGGCTAATTTGAACGTCAACGCCCGCAGCAAGGTCTAGACGCATTAGAGCATCAACAGTCTTGTCTGTTGGCTCAACGATGTCGATTAGACGCTTGTGAGTACGGATTTCGTACTGGTCACGTGCTTTCTTGTTAACGTGTGGAGAGATAAGAACTGTGAAACGCTCTTTACGAGTTGGCAGTGGGATTGGACCACGAACCTGTGCGCCAGTGCGCTTAGCTGTTTCAACGATTTCCGCTGTAGAAGCATCGATTAGTTTGTAATCGAAAGCTTTTAGGCGGATACGGATACGTTGGTTCTGCATGAGACAGAGCTCCAAATTTAATAAATTACACAAACAATATCGCCACTCAAACTCGTCAAGACGAGAGAATGCCGATTGATTTATGTGAAACCGTAGCATCCAAGATTAGGACGCATTGTCAGTTAATTTTCGATTAACTATCCCTATATACCAAAGTCACCTTTGAGGATAGTTTTTCCGAAGAAAAGATAGCTAATTGTATTAACCGCGAACATAAGCTGAGTATACATTACCTCGCAAATCCTTAGATTTGCTCGCTCCTCACTGCTCATTGGTTCACAACTGGCTTAACCAGTGCGCTGCATTATACAGATCACACTTTAGGTTGCAAGCGCTGAGTGAAAAATAATCGGGAATATTCCAAACCCTATACGTTCCTCTTCGCTTGGTAGCCATTAAAACAAAAAGGACGCCGAAGCGTCCTTTTCTAAACTGTAATCGTAATAGCGGCTGCTATTATTTCTTACCGCTTGATAGTGCACCGAAACGCTTGTTGAAGCGATCAACACGGCCGCCTGTATCAACGATACGTTGCTTACCAGTGTAGAATGGGTGACACTTGTCACATACGTCTAGGTGGATAGACTCTTTACCTAGAGTAGAGTTGAACTCAAAAGAGTTGCCGCAAGAACAAGTCGCTTTTACTGCTTTGTATTCTGGGTGGATACCAGCTTTCATGGGATAACCTCAATAGTAGGCCGTGTCGCTATACGAATCTAAGCCGCACACCACACGCAATTAATAATAAAATGGGATACCGCATCAACTAATTGCCGAAGCCATATCTCAAGGCGCGATATAGTAAAGAATCACATTGCTCGGATCAACACATTTGGCAACTTTTTCGCCACTTTTTTAGCCAGACTAATCATAGAGGCACGATTCACGCTGAATCGCATTGCTTTACTCGAATTTCCATACCGATTTTAATAGACTCTCATTTCCTTTCCCTCTTTTTTAATAGCTAAGAATTTATGCGTCCAACCATTGCTAGAGTGGCATTACCCGTTCCGCTCGACAAACAATTTGATTACGCCATTCCGGGGCACCTGTTTCCGATCATTGGTGGACGTGTTTCCGTACCTTTTGGACGCCAAACGTTAGTTGGCATCGTCACCGCGATGGTTAATCACTCGGACTTTCCCAAAGATCAACTCAAGCCAATCAAAGCAGTTCTTGATTCTCAGCCGATATGGTCTGAAAAGCTTTATTCGTTGCTGACTTGGTGCAGCCAGTTCTACCAATACCCACTTGGAGATACGCTACACAATGCGATGCCAGCAGCTCTACGTAAAGGAAAGCCTGCAGATTTTGCGACGCTACAAGAGTGGCAAATTACCGAATCCGGTAAAGACAAGCTGATGCAAGGGCTTGATCGTCGAGCGGTCAAACAACAGAAGGTCTTGCAAATGTTGGTTAACGGCGCTTTGCCTCACCAGGAATTTGTCGACCAAGAGATAGCCTCAACAGTACTAAAGTCTTTAGAAGAGAAAGGCTGGATTGAACGTATCGAGAAGAAGCCTGTAATCACCCAGTGGGGACAGCACGTTGAATGCGACGTCGAAAAGCCAAAGCTCAACCACGAACAAGCGCTGGCTATTGCGAGTGTAAATAGCCAAACAGGTTTTGCCTCCTATTTATTAGAAGGCGTCACGGGCTCAGGTAAGACAGAAGTGTACCTCAACCTTATCAAGCCAGTTTTAGAGCAAGGGAAACAAGCCTTGGTTTTAGTACCAGAGATTGGCTTAACGCCCCAAACCATCAACCGCTTTAAACGCCGTTTTAATGTGCCAGTTGACGTCATCCACTCCGGGTTAAACGAGACGGAGCGTCTGAATGCGTGGCTTTCTGCACGCGACAAAGCGGCCGGAATCATTATCGGCACACGCTCTGCCCTACTCGCGCCTTTTGCTGATCTCGGGATTATCATTGTGGACGAGGAACATGACACCTCTTACAAACAGCAAGATAGCTTGCGTTATCATGCACGCGATGTTGCTGTAATGCGCGCTCATAAAGAACAAGTTCCGATTGTTCTGGGCTCAGCCACACCTGCACTGGAGACATTGCACAATGCCTTGTCAGGCAAATATCACCATTTAACACTAACCCAACGAGCTGGCTCTGCCGTGCCAACCACTAATAAAGTGTTAGATGTAAAAGGTCAGTATTTAGAAAGTGGCTTATCTGCCCAACTGATTGCCGAGATGCGCAAGCATTTAAAAGCTGGCAATCAAGTAATGTTGTTTCTTAACCGCCGAGGCTTTTCGCCCGCTTTGATGTGCCATGAATGCGGTTGGATTGCAGAATGTAAACGCTGTGATGCGTACTACACGTTCCACCATTACAGCAACGAAATACGCTGCCATCACTGCGGCTCACAACAACCGGTAATTCATCAGTGTCAGGGGTGTGGTTCAACTCAACTGGTTACCGTCGGCGTAGGAACGGAACAACTCGAACAACAATTGGCTCAGTTATTTCCAGAATACAACGCCATTCGCATCGACAGAGACAGCACACGCCGCAAAGGTAGTTTGGAAGATGCCCTTGAATCGATTCGTAAAGGTGAACATCAAATTCTGATTGGCACCCAAATGCTGGCTAAGGGGCACCATTTTCCAAATGTAACGCTCGTTGCTCTTTTGGATGTTGATGGCTCTCTCTATAGTAGTGACTTCCGCGCTTCCGAGCGACTAGCGCAGTTGTTTATTCAAGTCGCAGGTCGTGCCGGCCGCGCAAGTAAACCTGGCGAGGTTATCCTACAAACCCACCATCCTGAGCACAGCTTGCTGCAGGCCCTACTTCAAAAAGACTATCGCCACTTTGCTATGACTGCTCTGGAAGAACGCAAACTGGCTCAGCTTCCGCCTTATAGTTTCTTGACTCTGTTTAAAGCAGAGGCGAACCAAAGTGAGGTAGTTGAAGACTTCCTGCGTCAGGTTCGCTTTACGTTAGAGTCACACCCTCTGTTCGATGATTCCTGCATGGTGTTAGGCCCTACTCCTTCACCTTTGGCCAAGCGGGCTGGTAAATACCGTTGGCAACTATTACTGCAAACTCAGCATCGTTCATTGATGCAAAAGTTATTAACCAGTGCCAAACCTGCTATTGAGTTGTTGCCAAATGCTAAGAAAGTGCGCTGGAATTTAGACATAGAACCACAAGATCTCAGCTAGCAAACGTTTAACTATGTAATGAATTACCATTTAATGTGACCAGAATCACACCAAGATTACAATTTTTGTTAAACAGACCGTAACTTTCACTTTAGAAATGAATAGACTATCCAAATTAGAAAAGTCTAAAGTGACTTGTTTGCACAGGCTTAGATTAAAACAATGACTATTCCCACAAATTGATATCGCGGTGAAGAATCCATTTTCCCACTCGTTAACACGAACTGAGCGAAGAGCAAACACAGCTCTAACTCGGTTTGATTACTCTGATTTCAAACCGGAATAACGTCATCTTGGCAAAAAATAAATGAGAGGTTAAAAACTATGGCGACAATGAAGGATGTTGCCCAGCTTGCGGGAGTGTCTACGGCTACGGTATCTCGAGCCTTAATGAATCCAGAGAAAGTCTCTTCTTCTACAAGAAAGAGAGTAGAAGATGCCGTACTTGAAGCGGGTTATTCTCCAAACTCATTAGCACGTAACTTACGTAGAAACGAATCAAAAACCATTGTTACTATCGTTCCCGACATCTGTGATCCTTATTTTTCTGAAATTATTCGCGGTATTGAAGATGCAGCCATGGAACATGGCTATCTAGTCCTGTTGGGTGATAGCGGACAACAGAAGAAACGCGAAAGCTCTTTCGTTAACCTCGTATTTACTAAGCAGGCAGATGGAATGCTACTGCTTGGTACAGATCTACCATTCGATGTCAGTAAGCCAGAGCAAAAGAACTTACCTCCGATGGTAATGGCGTGTGAATTTGCGCCAGAGCTCGAGCTTCCGACAGTACATATTGATAACCTGACCTCAGCATTTGAAGCGGTGAATTACCTGACTCAATTAGGTCATAAACGCATTGCTCAAATCTCTGGACCAGACACAGCAATATTGTGTCAGTTCCGCCAGCAAGGCTACCAACAAGCCCTGCGCCGTGCCGGCATCAATAAAGATCCACAATATAGTGTCATTACTGAGTTCTCTTTTGATGGCGGAGCAAAAGCCGTTCGTAAACTGCTCGAATTGCCAGAACCACCAACGGCTATTTTCTGTCACTGTGACACAATGGCCATCGGCGCAATTCAAGAAGCGAAAAAGCTTGGCTTACGAGTACCGCAAGATCTCTCTGTTGTGGGCTTTGATGACATTAACTTCGCTCAGTACTGCGATCCACCGTTGACCACCATCTCTCAACCTCGCTATGAGATTGGTCGACAAGCGATGCTAATGATGCTCGAGATGTTAAAAGGCCACGACGTGCATTCAGGCTCGCGTCTGCTTGAAACTAATCTCGTCATTCGTGGAAGTGCAGCGCCACCACAGCGCCCTTAACCTAAAGATTAGGTATTCATCCCCAAAGCGGTGCTAAGGCGCCGCTTTTTTATTTACCCCTCCTGCTTTTTGTGTATCCCTGAATAAATGTAAGCGAGAACGGAAACACACTCCTACACTCGGGCGTTGTCGCGCTTTAGCTATCAAGATTCTATCAATAGGGTGTTTTCTCAACTCGTTCTGGATTAACATATTTGCAAGAATCCTTGATGACCAGAAATAACCGTGGCAAATAGAGATTATGTAAGACGGGGGCGAGGCGCCCCAAAAAAGTCGACAAAAAAACAGCCGCCGAGAAGAAAAAAACCTTGGCGCAGTGGCCTGCTCGCTATCTTGCTCGTGGGCGGTTTTGGCTATGGTCTTTACCTTTTGAGTAGCGACCCAGAACCTAAACAACCAGTTGTGAAGCAGCCAACAACCACTGTAAGCAAACCAAAGCCGAAAAAAGACTTGCCGCCACCACCAGAAGAAAAATGGGAATATGTTGAGTCACTACCGAAACGTGAAGTTGAAGTTGTGGCCAAAGAAATTGAAGTTTCTAAAATTCCTTACATCATGCAGTGTGGCGCGTACAAAACTCAGGCACAAGCCGAAGAGCGCAAGCTTGCAATCGCGTTCCAAGGGATGTCGAGCAAGATTCGTAAGAAAGAAGGCAGTTCATGGTATCGCGTGGTGCTAGGTCCGTATAAGTTCAAACGTGATGCAGAACGTGACCGTCATAAACTGCAACGCGCGAAAATCGAGCCGTGTGCGATTTGGAAAGAAAATCTTTAAACTCAGGCCCTAGGAGCTAAGATCCTAGGGCCTTTCTTTTTGCCCCCTTGAATCCCCATTTCTCCTCCCCCATATACTGAATTAAATCCAAAGAGAAATAATCAAGAGGTCGACTGTGACTACCATTGTATCTGTACGTCGAAATAATAAAGTCGTCATCGCGGGTGATGGCCAAGTATCTCTAGGCAATACCGTAATGAAAGGTAATGCGCGCAAAGTTCGCCGCCTATACAACAACCAAGTACTAGCGGGCTTTGCCGGCGGTACTGCGGATGCCTTCACCCTTTTTGAGCGCTTCGAAAGCAAACTGCAAATGCACCAAGGTCACCTAACCAAAGCGGCAGTTGAGCTAGCCAAAGACTGGCGTAGCGATCGTGCTTTGCGCAAGCTCGAAGCCTTACTTGCCGTTGCCGACGAAACCGCATCGTTAATCATTACCGGTAATGGTGATGTCGTACAGCCAGAACACGACCTGATTGCGATTGGCTCTGGTGGTGCTTACGCACAAGCTGCCGCAACCGCCCTACTAGAAAACACAGATCTAGATGCTCGTGAGATCGCGGAAAAAGCTCTCAATATCGCGGGTGATATTTGTGTCTTCACTAACCATCACCACACGGTAGAAGAGCTAGACTCAACAGTAGAGCCTGAAAAACCAACCGCGTAATCGTAACGAAGTAAGGAAAGAATATGTCTGAAATGACGCCTCGCGAAATCGTTCATGAATTGAACCGCCACATTATCGGTCAAGAAAAAGCCAAGCGTTCGGTTGCGATTGCACTTCGTAACCGCTGGCGCCGCATGCAGCTTGAAGAAAGCTTGCGTGCCGAAGTGACGCCAAAAAACATCTTGATGATTGGCCCTACTGGTGTTGGTAAGACTGAAATCGCACGACGCCTCGCAAAACTGGCAAATGCCCCTTTCATCAAAGTTGAAGCGACAAAATTCACCGAAGTGGGTTACGTTGGTAAAGAAGTTGAAACCATCATCCGTGACCTAACCGATGTCGCTGTGAAAATGACGCATCAACAAGCGATGGAGAAAGTGAAATTCCGCGCAGAAGAGCAAGCGGAAGAACGCATTCTTGATGCGCTACTGCCACCAGCACGTGATAGCTGGGGTCAAGCAGAGCAAACGGAAGAGTCTTCTCACACTCGCCAGATCTTCCGTAAGAAACTGCGTGAAGGCCAACTAGACGATAAAGAAATTGAAATCGACGTAGCCGCACCACAAATGGGCGTAGAGATCATGGCGCCTCCTGGTATGGAAGAGATGACTAACCAGCTGCAAGGCATGTTCCAAAACCTGGCAGGCGACACTAAGAAAAAACGTAAGCTGAAAATCAAAGACGCAATGAAAGCGTTAGCGGAAGAAGAAGCGGCGAAACTGGTTAACCAAGAAGAGCTGAAAGAAGCAGCGATTTTCAACGTTGAAAACAACGGCATCGTATTTATCGATGAGATCGACAAGATCTGTAAACGCGGCGAGAGCTCAGGCCCAGACGTTTCACGCGAAGGTGTTCAGCGCGACCTACTTCCATTGATTGAAGGCAGCACGGTATCAACCAAGCACGGCATGGTAAAAACAGACCATATTCTGTTTGTTGCATCTGGTGCATTCCAAGTGGCAAAACCATCTGACTTGATCCCAGAATTGCAAGGCCGTCTACCAATTCGTGTTGAGCTAGAAGCACTAGGCAGCAACGACTTCAAACGCATTCTGACAGAACCAAAAGCCTCTCTAACAGAGCAGTACGTTGCGTTGATGAAAACGGAAGATGTGGACATCGAATTCACAGAAGACGGCATCACGCAAATCGCGGAAGCGGCATGGACGGTCAACGAAAGCACAGAAAACATCGGTGCTCGTCGCTTACACACCGTAATGGAACGCTTGATGGATGAAATCTCTTACGACGCAGCGGAGCAATCTGGCGCTAAATTCGTTATTGATTCCGCTTACGTGAAAGCGCGCCTAGGCGACACAATTGAAGATGAAGATCTAAGCCGCTTTATTCTTTAACCGCAATCTATCCCACCAAAGCCCAGAACCTTGTTTCTGGGCTTTTTGTATAGAATGACGACCACTGTGACAACACCTAAATCAAAAGATCTCGTCATTCTAGCGAGCTTAAGCGAGACTAAGAATCTGCTAACAGCAAACGCCTATTCTTTCTCTCTCACCGTAACACTTCACAATCGGATGATCGATTCTGAATCGCCCTTTGACTTCTAGTTGAGTTGTTTTAGGTCAATAGCGTATCTGCCTCTTTGTGCTTATACTGGGCACATTGGTTACTAGCACGAAATTTCCATGAAACAATCTCTACAGATCTGGCTTGAAGCCGCTCGTCCAAAAACATTACCTCTGGCATTGGTCTCTATCTTAACAGGTAGCGTGCTCGCGTACTCGGCGGGTCATTTCTCACTGACGATTGCCATCATGGCTTTCGTAACCGCGACATTGCTGCAAATTCTGTCCAACCTGGCAAACGACTATGGCGATGCCGTTCAAGGTACAGATAACGACAAACGCCTCGGCCCATTACGAGCGATGCAGTCAGGCGCGGTAAGTGCTAAACAGATGAAACAAGCGATTATCTTTAACATCGTTCTGACCGCCATTTCAGGCTTGGTGTTGGTTTTCTATTCACTAAGTTCACTGGAAAGCATTGTCACATTTATCGGGCTGGGAATTCTGGCCATTCTCGCCGCCATTGCTTATACCATGGGTAGCAAACCATACGGTTACGTGGGGCTTGGCGATATATCAGTGTTCTTGTTTTTTGGTCTACTCGGTGTATCCGGTACCTACTTCTTGCATACTGGTCACGTAGACACCACGCTATTCTTACCTGCTTTAGGCTGCGGTTTACTCGCCGTTGCAGTACTCAACATCAACAATATGCGTGATATAGAGAACGACCGAGAGTGTGGTAAACGCACGGTGGCGGTACGCTTAGGTCAACGTAAAGCCAAACAGTACCACTTTATTTTACTTGGTGGTGCTATCCTTGCCTTTGCAGCTTACTTGTTAATTCAAGACAAACCCGTTTGGATTAGCTTGCCATTTTTACTTAGTATTTATTTCGTGGCCGATCATGGTAAAGCAGTTTGGCATACACAAAAGCCCGCTCAGATAGCACCCATGATGCCAGTCATCGTGAAATGTTCTCTAGTCACCAACGTTTTGTTTGCAACAATTGTGGTAGCTCAAACTCTAGTAAGTTAAAAAAGGATTGTCATTGCATTGACTTAATGCCTAGATATACTCAAAGACAACCAATTTCTGTTTAGAAAGGTACGCTATGGAATACAATACCTCAGCACTCTGTGATATCTACCTCGATCAGGTAGATGTGGTTGAACCAATGTTCAGTAACTTTGGCGGTCGCGCTTCATTTGCCGGGCAAATCACCACCATCAAGTGTTTTGAAGATAATTCGTTGATCCGCGAGACATTAGAGCAAGATGGACTTGGTCGCGTTTTGTTAATTGACGGTGGCGGTTCCCTACGTAAAGCCCTTATCGATGCAGAAATCGCAACCATTGCGGAAGAAAACGAGTGGGAAGGCATTGTCGTTTACGGTTGTGTTCGTGAAGTCGATGAACTTGAAGATATGAATTTAGGCATTCAAGCCCTCGCTTCTATTCCTGTTGGAGCGACCAGCCAGGGTATTGGTGAATTGGATGTACCAGTCAACTTTGGCGGAGTCAGCTTCTTACCTGAAGATTATATTTATGCTGATAGCACCGGAATTATCCTGTCGCCTGAACCATTGAATATTGATTTAGAGTTGGATGAAGAAGCATAACGAGTCTTAGGCGCCTAAGTTATAGGGTCTTCTCTTGGCTCTTAGCGCCTAGCCTTGTCTTAACATTTTCTACTTCCCTAAAACACAAACACCCGCTTAACGCGGGTGTTTTTAATTTGGAATGAAGAAGCCGAATTATTCCACTTCGTCCATTTTGCCAAGTAGTGCACGAATGCGCTCTTGCCATTGTGCGTGCTCTTGCTGTGCTTGTTGTGCTTTTTGCTCTAGCTCTTCACGTTGAGAGCGAAGCTCGTTCGCTTCTTCCGCAAGTTTAGCTTTATCTTCTTTCAGCTCTTCGACTTCCATCTGAAGAAGAGTGATTGTGTCAACTGCAGTTTGAATTTTAGATTCTAGTTGTTCTAGTACTTCAAAAGACATCTTGGCCTACCTATGTTATTCCGTTGGGACGATGTGCGAGATTGATGCACACCTAACCTATATAAGGTTCATTCTACTCAGCGTCGCGATGAGAAACACTCACTATATTCGATATTTTGCATCATTCGGTCAAAAAATCAGCGCAATCTCACTAAACGCTGACTTTTCTTGTCGCCGAAGCATTTTTGAGCAAGGATTTTGCGTCTCGCTACGCTGAAAATCGCCCTAAGTATTGATCAAATTCAAGTTAGATAAAGTAAAAGCCTCGCAAAAAGGCAAACGTTTACTCGACCTTGTGATAGAATCGCCGCGCAAATTCTTCTTCCCTCTTGCTTACTTGGAGACATCATGAAACGCGATTTAGCAATGGCATTTTCCCGTGTGACTGAAGGTGCAGCTCTGGCTGGTTACAAATGGCTTGGCCGTGGCGATAAAAACGCAGCCGATGGCGCAGCTGTTGAAGTTATGCGCACGCTACTGAACAAAACAGATATCAGTGGTGAAATTGTCATTGGTGAGGGTGAAATCGATGATGCGCCAATGCTGTACATTGGTGAGCAAGTGGGTATTGGTGGTGATGAAGTAGATATTGCAGTCGACCCGATTGAAGGAACGCGTATGACGGCAATGGGACAATCGAACGCACTAGCCGTACTTGCCGCAGGTGAGAAAGGCAGCTTTCTTAAAGCGCCAGATATGTACATGGAAAAACTGGTTGTTGGCCCTGGTGCAAAAGGCGTAATTGACTTAGAAAAGCCGTTAAAAGAAAACCTAGAGAACGTAGCAAAGGCCCTGAACAAGCCACTTGATACCCTAGTCGTTATTACCCTTGCGAAACCTCGCCACGATGACGTTATTGCAGAAATGCAAGCAATGGGCGTACGTGTTTTTGCGGTGCCTGATGGTGACGTGGCTGCCTCTATTCTAACTTGTATGCCAGACAGTGAAGTGGACATGATGTACTGTATTGGCGGTGCGCCAGAAGGGGTTGTATCAGCAGCGGTAATTCGAGCGCTAGACGGTGACATGCACGGTCGCCTGCTTCCTCGTCATGAGGTAAAAGGCGATACTGAAGAAAACCGCATTTACGGTGCAGATGAACTAAAACGCTGCGATGAAATGGGCGTAAAAGCGAATGTTGTCCTCAAAATGGAAGACATGGCTCGTAGCGACAATGTGGTATTTTCAGCTACAGGCATCACTAAAGGTGACTTGCTGGAAGGTATCTCTCGTCAAGGCAATATAGCGACCACAGAAACGCTGCTCGTGCGCGGTCGATGCCGAACTATTCGCCGCATCAAATCGACTCACTACTTAGATCGTAAAGATCCAGAAGTACGCGATATTATTCTTTAAGCATTTCTCGAGGCTCTCGCTCAGTCTGAGCTTGAGCCTTTCTTTCCGCACAACCGGGCAATAGATTCTGAATCACCTCGTTCCTCGTTGTTCAGAATGACGGTGACTTTAATACGCTCTAAATCGAAAGAACTCGTCATTCTAGCGAGCCCCAGCGAGACTAAGAATCTAGTAGTAACAAGCTCCTATTCTTTCCTGAACACCTCAACCACTACTCAACCGGACGATAGATTCTGAATCACCTCGTTCCTCGCTGTTCAGAATGACGGCTACCATAGCAAGCTCTAAATCGAAAAAACTCGTCATTCTAGCGAGCTCCAGCGAGACTAAGAATCTGGTAACAGCAAACTCCGCTTCTTTCCCGCTCAACTTAGCCACTGCACAGCCGGACAGTAGATTCTGAATCACCTCGTCCCTCGCTGTTCAGAATGACGACATATATTGGCTCATATGAACATAGCCCCTACAAATCCACACTCAAATTAAGTCAACACTTTTCTTTACTAACCCTATCGCGCATAATATGTACTGACGTATAAATGGTGGGTATATGAAGACCGTAGATAGGATATTGCAAATCGTTAAGCGTGATGGCTCCGTCACTGCAAAACAACTCTCTTCTGAGCTAGGTATGACAACCATGGGGGCTCGTCAGCACCTGCAAAGTTTAGAAGATGATGGCATTCTTTCTATCCATGACGTAAAAGTAAAAGTTGGTCGCCCTGCTCGTCATTGGTCTCTCACTCAAAAAGGTCATGAGCAATTTGCTGACCGTCACGGTGAGTTGACCATTCAGTTTATAGAAGCTGTCGAACATATCTTTGGCAAAGATGGACTGGACAAAGTCACATCGGAAAGAGAAAAACTCACGTTACAAAGTTATCGTCAGCATCTTGAGCAATGCGACTCTCTGCAAAGCAAACTAGAAACACTTGTCACATTAAGAGAGCAAGAAGGCTATATGGCCGAGCTCGAGAAAGATGAGAACGGATTTATCTTGATCGAAAATCACTGTCCGATTTGTAAAGCCGCAACTCGCTGCCCAAGCTTGTGCCAATCAGAATTGAGTGTCTTTCAGTCTTTACTTGGACGTGACACCAAAGTAGAGCGTACCGAACACATCATTAGCGGCCAAAGACGCTGCGTTTACCGCATCCAACAACTGCAGTAACCACCACAACCAAACATCGACATGCCGCACTTATTCAATCTAAAGCTTGAAAGCTTCTCTTATAAGTGAGACGGCTAAAGAATTCATCCTCTCTCCTCTTTCTAGTGGTATAGGCTTTTAGTAACTAAAGGCAACTTCCATAAGGATTTGGAGAGCATCGATGTCTAATCTACGTCATATCCCATCCCAAACGCTTCCTCCATTCGATGAAATGGTTCGAATGGCAGAGCGAGATCCAGAAGCTTTTGAGCAATTTCGTCATGAGATGGCGAAAGAGATGATCGAGAGCGCATCAGAAAATATGAAAGAAAGATTGTGGGCTCAACAAAGCCACATCGATAGAGTCATCAGCACGTGTAAAAACCCTCATCACACCAATGTGGTATTGATGAACGAGTTGCAAAAACAGGTCGTGAAGTTCAAAGCAGCGCTACAAGGGGAAGCCGCACCGACTCAAAAAGCGAATGTGGTTCGCTTAAATGCGTTTAAAGATAGGGATGATTTTTACTGATACTCAGTAGATAGATCGAGAAAGTTAGGGTTCGTTTCTCTTACCAAGGCTAACTTCCACTCACGCTTCCACTGCTTGAGCTGCTTTTCTCGGTTTATAGCATTAGCCATATCGTCGAATAACTCAAAGTAAACGAGCTTATGAACGTTGTATTTCTTAGTAAATCCTTCCACCACTCCATTTTTATGTTGCCATATTCTTTGGGGCAGCTGACTGGTAACACCTATGTAGAGAACGGCGTTGTTATTTGACGTTAGGATATAAACGCAAGGTGTCTTATCGATGATTCATTCTCCTTCATTATTCGCTGTTACTTTTCCATTGTAATTAGCGAGCTCAGTCAGTTTATTTCAAACTCGGAGCACTCTGCGCCTAGATTCTGAATCACACTCGTTCCTCGCTGTTCAGAATGACAGTGGCTTTAACAGCCTCCAAACCAAAAAGGATCGTCATTCTAGCGAGCCTTAGCAAGGCTAAGGATCTGGTAACAGCAAGCCCCTATTCTTTCCCGCTCACCTTGGCCACTGTTCAATCGGACGATAGATTCTGAATCACCTCGTTCCTCGCTGTTCAGAATGACAGTGGCTTTCCAGACTCTAAATCAAAGGAGCTCGTCACTCAATCGAGCCTTAGCGAGACTAAGAATCTCGTAACAGTAAGCTCCTATTCTTTCCCGCTCACCTTAGCCACTGCTTAACCGGATGATAGACTCTGAATCACCTCGTTCTTCGCTGTTCAGAATAACGATGGCTTTCACAGTCTCTAAATCAAAAGAGTTCGTCATTCTAGCGAGCCTTAGCGAGACTAAGGATCTGGTAACAGCAAACTCCTACTCTTTCACACAGCTTAACCAGGGCCCAAGCGGACGATAGATTCTGAATCACGCTCATTCTTCGCTGTTCAGAATGACAGTGGCTTTAACAGCCTCTAAATCAAAAGAGTCCGTCATTCTAGCGAGCCGCAGCGAAACTAAGAATCTGGTATCAGCAAGCTCCTATTCTTTCCCGCTCAGCTTCACCACTGCTCAACCGGACGATAGATTCTGAATCACACTCGTCCCTCGTTGTTCAGAATGATGATGACTTTAACAGCCTCCAAACCAAAAAGGATCGTCATTCTAGCGAGCCTTAGCGAGACTAAGGATCTGGTAACAGCAAACTCCTACTCTTTCACACACAGCTTAACCAGGGCTCAAGCGGACGATAGATTCTGAATCACACTCGTCCCTCGTTGTTCAGAATGACGATGACTTTAAGAGCCTCTAAATAAAAAGAGCTCGTCATTCTAGCGAACCTTAGCGAGACTAAGAGTCTCATAACAGCAAACTCCTATTCTTTCCCGCTCAGCTTCACCACTGCTCAACCGGACGATAGATTCTGGATCACGCTCATTCCTCGCTGCTCAGAATGATGATGGCTTTAACAGTCTCTATATCAAAAGAGTTCGTCACTCAATCGAGCTGTAGCGAAACTAAGAATCTGGTATCAGCAAGCTCCTACTCTTTCACACTCAGCTTAACCACTGCTCAACCGGACGATAGATTCTGAATCACGCTCGTCCCTCGCAGTTCAGAATGACGGTGAGTTTAACAGCCTCTAAATCAAAAGAATTCGTCATTCTAGCGAGCCTTAGCGAGACTAAGAATCTACTTTCAGCACGCTCGATACTTGAAGTAATTACTCCGGCTCAGGGCCATATTGGTTTGGTCCTGATGTTCCTTTTAAGAGACCACATTCAATTAGAATCCATAAACCACAAATCAGAGAAATGGAAGCGACGAACATCTGTGGGGTCGACGGCTCTTGCGCGGCAGGGCTGGTCATTGGCGTGGCAATTCGTCCGATAATCAACGGAATATTCAGTGCTAGCCAATAGATCGATTTGTTGCGGTCGTGCCAACGCTTGGTGGTGATCGCCAAATCAGGGATCAACAGAACCACCAAGAAAATAGGAAGAAGCACATAGGAGAGAGTAGGAAGCAGCTGGCTGATACCGGCACCAAAGCCTAGAATGGACACATAGTAAATGACGTTCCAAATCCAGTAGGTTTTACGGTCTATACGTCCTTGAAAAGAAAACAGTAACTCTTTAGTCGACATCAAATTTTACCCCAAAATAGAAAGGTTATAGATTAGCCGAGTCAATATAGTTTGGAAAGGACACCGATAGCTGGGTGCCCACAACGCCCATATAACAAGCAGAGCCAGGCTGAGAATTCGTAACAATAACCTCTCGCTATTCTCGGGCAATCCAGCACCACCTAGTTCACTACCTTTTGGAAGCTATCTATATCCATGTCTCGGATATTGACCGTTAAACTGTGCACGTGACTAGCTTGCTCTTGAAGAGTCGCCATCAAGGCTCGTGACAGTTCTCGCTTTTGTTCTTGGGAGCGACCAGATAACAAATCAAAGTTGATATGGATAAAATCGAGGCTATCTCCCTCCTCTCCTATTAACCAATTGTGGCACCGGAGCGTTCTAGATTTCACTGACGCGAGTTCAAAAAGGCCACTTTCTAACGCCGTTTTATGTAAATCCTCCAGCAACCCCTGAACATTGACGCGTTCTTCCACCGAGTTTGAATACTCTAAAACGAGATTTGGCATTTTGATTCCTTTCTACAACAATTAATTCCAGCGCGTAGTAATACCAATCTCAGCAGCAATTTCCGAGGAATGAACTATCATTCTGTCTACGCGATCACCAATCGGTTGCTTTTGACAAAAATAACAGGATCGATGCTTGGTCGAATCAACAAAGAAAGCCGGACAAGACATGACGCCAATCATGATCTGTTCACATTATTCTGTTATATTCCTACGTAGATTTTTTACATTAATTGACTATTTACATTAAAGATAAGGGAGATATTCCTATGCGTCGTCCTGTAGTGATGGGTAACTGGAAACTAAACGGCAGCAAAGCAATGGTAACTGAGCTGCTAACTGGTCTTAACGCTGAACTTGAAGGCGTAGAAGGTGTTGACGTAGCAGTCGCTCCACCAGCACTTTACATCGACCTAGCAGAGCGCGTAATCGCTGAAGGCGGTAACAAGATCATCCTAGGTGCTCAAAACACTGACCTAAACAACAGCGGTGCGTTCACTGGCGATATGTCTCCAGAAATGCTGAAAGATTTCGGTGCTACTCACATCATCATCGGTCACTCAGAGCGTCGTGAATACCACAACGAATCTGACGAGTTCATCGCTAAGAAATTCAACTTCTTAAAAGAAAACGGTCTAACACCTGTTTTCTGTATCGGTGAATCTGAAGCGCAAAACGAAGCTGGCGAAACTGAAGCAGTATGTGCACGTCAAATCAACGCAGTTATCGACACTTACGGTGTTGAAGCTCTAAACGGCGCAATCATCGCTTACGAACCAATCTGGGCTATCGGTACTGGTAAAGCAGCAACAGCTGAAGACGCACAACGCATCCACGCTTCTATCCGCGCACTAATCGCAGCGAAAGACGAAGCAGTTGCAGCACAAGTAATCATCCAATACGGCGGTTCTGTTAAGCCAGAAAACGCTGAAGCTTACTTCTCACAACCAGACATCGACGGCGCTCTCGTTGGCGGTGCTTCTCTAGACGCGAAAAGCTTCGCAGCAATCGCTAAAGCAGCGGCTAAAGCAAAAGCTTAATCTCGTTTTTACTGAGAGTAAAAATAACAAAGGGATGCATCATGCATCCCTTTTTGTTTGTGTTGTACCGTCGGAGTACCTAATAGGAAGTTCCGACTTACGCTGGCTCGGCAATTTTCACGGTTGGCTTTTTCGCTAGCTCCGCACTGGAATCTTTCTTATAAAGGTTCTCGTAGCAGTAATTTGTAGCTTCAATGTAGCCTTCTACACTACCGCAATCAAAGCGTTGACCTTTAAATTTGTATGCCAAAACACAACCAGATTGAGCTTGTTGCATCAACGCATCGGTGATTTGAATCTCACCACCTTTACCCGGCTCTGTATTTTCAATCAGTTCAAAGATATCAGGTGTTAGAATGTAGCGACCAATAATCGCTAGATTGCTAGGTGCAGTGCCTGGTTCTGGCTTTTCCACCATGTTATCAATGCGGAAGATATCATCTTTGATCATCTCGCCAGCAATCACACCGTATTTATGCGTTTCTGATTCCGGCACTTCTTGTACCGCAACGATTGAACAGCGGAACTGTTTGTACAGCTCAACCATTTGAGCTAGAACGCCTTGGTCCTCATTCACACAAAGGTCATCCGCGAGCACAACAGCAAACGGTTCATCACCGACCAGTTCACGTCCCGTAAGAATAGCGTGACCTAAGCCTTTCATTTCACGCTGACGGATGTAAGTGTAACTCGCAGAATCAATCAAAGAACGAATATCATCAAGCAGCGCTTCTTTACTTGTACCGCTAATTTGATGCTCTAGCTCGTAGTTTTTATCAAAGTGATCCATTAACGAGTGCTTACCACGACCAGTGACGATGCACATACCGTCCATACCGGCTTCAATCGCCTCTTCAACACCGTATTCAATCAATGGCTTGTTCACCACTGGCATCATTTCTTTCGGCATCGACTTAGTTGCAGGAAGGAAACGTGTACCGTAACCCGCTGCAGGAAATAAACATTTTTTAATCATAACCATTACCAACTAAAAGAAAGGCTCCCTAAAGGGAGCCTATTATATTATTTGAATATAAAGACTAATTAATCGCTACCAAATAGGTCACGGGTGTAAACTTTATCAGCCACATCAGCAAGTTCTTCCACCATGCGGTTAGAAACAATAACATCAGACATCTGTTTGAATTCTTCAATATCGCGGATAACGGCAGAGTGGAAGAACTCATCATCCTGAAGTACTGGCTCATACACCACGACTTCGATGCCTTTTGCCTTAATACGCTTCATAATGCCTTGAATAGACGAAGCTCGGAAGTTATCTGAGCCAGCTTTCATAATTAAGCGGTAAATGCCCACAATTTTTGGTTCTCGCTTGAGAATAGACTCTGCGACAAAATCTTTACGCGTGCGGTTTGCATCAACAATAGCGCCGATAATGTTATTTGGAACATCCTGGTAGTTTGCTAACAATTGCTTTGTATCTTTCGGTAAGCAGTATCCACCGTAACCGAATGATGGGTTGTTGTAGTGATTGCCAATGCGAGGGTCTAAGCCAACACCTTCAATAATTTGGCGAGCATCAAGGTTGTGTGCTTCAGCATACGAATCTAACTCATTGAAATAAGCTACGCGCATCGCTAGGTATGTGTTTGAGAACAACTTAACCGCTTCGGCTTCTGTAGAGTCAGTAAACAAAACCGAGATGTCTTCTTTTACCGCACCTTCAACTAAAAGATTGGCGAACTTCTCTGCACGTTCGCTACGCTCACCAACGATAATGCGAGACGGGTGTAGGTTATCGTAAAGTGCTTTGCCTTCGCGAAGAAACTCCGGAGAGAACATAACATTCTGACAACCGAGCTCCTCTTTAATGCGCGCAGTATAACCCACAGGTACAGTCGACTTAATCACCATAACCGCACCTGGGTTAATCGCCATCACATCTTTAATCACTGCTTCAACTGAAGAGGTGTTAAAGTAGTTCGTTTGAGGGTCGTAATCCGTTGGTGTGGCAATGACAACGAACTCTGCGTCTTTGTAAGCCAGCTCTTTATCTAGCGTCGCGACAAAGTTGAGTTCTTTGTTTGCAAGAAAATGTTCGATTTCCGAATCAACAATTGGAGACTTCTTATCGTTCAACAAGTCCACTTTTTCTTGGATAATATCAACCGCCACAACCTCATGGCTTTGTGACAATAACATGGCATTGGACAAACCGACGTAGCCCGTGCCTGCTACAGCAATTTTCATTTTTATTTCCTATTATTTAACTGACGCTAGCATATCAAAACACCTACACTCTCGGTAGAGTACAGTGATTAACTAAAAGCCTAACTAGCAACACAACTTAATTCAATTGAGTACCCAAGTAACGCAAATAAGCGTTGCGAATGCGCAGCTTGTTCTGCTCAAAGTACTCTTGGCCATAACGGCCTCGGTTAAAGTAGCGACGAAGCATGCTATTATCCATCACAAGTTCATCCCCTTGGCCTGCCGCTAAGTAATTATAATCATTGCCAACTCGCGTCGTAACGTTGAAATCATAAGCCTCGTTACCACGAACTTGTATCACTCCCGGAGACATATCACGCCATGGCGTTAATGGCAGCTTTACCGACACAGTGACAAACTGCTCTTCGTCTGTATCGTTAAACTTTGTCACCTGATAACTTGCAGATACTTCTATGTCTTCAAACCAATGTGAGGTCGTGAATTTTGCGCCAACATCCCCTTTCCAAAACTCGCCAGCAGTTGCGTTAAACTGCCAATCCCACTCTGGCATAGAGAATGTGTAACGAGTTAAAAAGGTTTGGCGATCTGGATTCGCATAACCATTTTTGTCTTTTTCGTCTTGATGTTGGAAGTAGCTCATCTCTAGTCCCAACTCATGGTTGCCCGATTGAGAGAACCAAGCTGATTCGCTACGCGCACCGATATAATCCGACTTAACCAAGCCTAGAGAGACCTGGTTAGCAATATCGACATATGGTAAACGGAAGAACTGATGCACCATTGCACGATCAATCTCGCTCTCATACGCGCTGTCTTCGAAATACCCACCCTCTTCAAAATCATCACTTTCTGCTAAAGGTAAAATATGACGAACATCTATTGCCGCGCCAGACCATAGGTAGGTGTATAAGTTGCTGGACATGGCAAAAGAGTAATCATACACACCGTACTCGGTTGCTACGCCATGCCTTACCATAGGGGAAAGTACTATCTGCGAATCTAAAGTGCCTGAATTAACTCGCTCCGTTTTCCAATCAACCATGTCTAATCTTTCCGACAAATCGCGCGTGATAAACTGAATGTCATCACAAGCTGCGCTACCATTGACAAAACTTTGGTAACAGTTAGAGTTAGACAAAACGCTGACCACTGGTTTTTGGTTGGCAAGCATCACAAGTTCAAATTGATCCGATGCAGCGCCAATATCTTGCGCTGCATTTTGACCAAAATGACTCGATACAATCCCCAGAGCTACACCTAATCCATCTGCTTGATTATGGTTGTATCGACGGTTCTCTAAAGCCACCACGACTCTACCATTGACTAACCCCACTTGAACATTAACGAAACCTTCGTTTTTTAACGCACTCACCAAAGTTGAGATCGAAGCATCTTGAAACTTCTTCTGTTCTACAAAAAGCTTATCTCTCAAAGACATATCGTTTTGAGAAAAGCTAACTGAGCGTGTGTAATCAGATATCAGAGGGATTGAAAAAGCGGCATTCCATACATTTTTAGTATCAGTGTCATGGCCTAAATAGACCTGATAACTAAGAGAAGCTGTTATATCATACGGGAGCAGCTCTTTTGGCGTAAAAATTTTTACTGAAGAATTAAACTCTTCTGAGTCGTACTCACCTACCAACTGAATAAAATTGAATGGTTGGTACTCAACACCACCAAATGGGCCATCCATAACACCAAGCGGAATATCTGACTGACCATACCCCAACGACATTCGAACTGGAGCAAAATCGAAAGAGTAGTCAGCAACTATATAATTCGTATTAAAGTAGTTTAACTCTCCTCCAAGATCTTGCACGCCAACTGCCAACTTGAGTTTATTAAAATCTTTAAAAAAAGGAAGTTGATACTTAAAAGAGGCTGATAGGTCTCTAACACTCCCCACAACAAACCCATTAGAACTATAGTCTTCAGTCACGATTCGGCCTTGTGCCTCTAACCCTTCGATTAGTCCGAGAGAGAACGTTAAAGACTCTATATCAGAGACGTTATTCCTAAGCGGTAACCCATGTGCAAAGTCAAAGCCAAAGCTCCCGTAGTTTTGAACTTGGGCATTGGGTATAAAAGTCAAACCAGTAAAACTTTGGTTAGAAGGTAATTCTTTTACTAATATAGCTGGAGTTTCTGCATATGCACATTGAGAGAAAGAAAATAAAGTCCCACTTACCAATGTAGCTGCTATAATTTTATTTATCATTGTTTCATTCAAATATTTCACGTTTTCACTTAAGTAAAGTTACGATTTCAATAGCTCATCTTACTTTTAGCATGTGATACTTCCAAATCACTTTAATAAAATACCGAGTAGAGCACTAAGCAAGTTCATCGTCCATAATGAGTATCTTTATAAGTTTTAGTTAATAGCAATATCTAAGCACTTATAATTTTGGTTAAATCATTAGCCATATATAAACACTGGCATCACCATATGATATGCTTTAATGATACATCTTAGTTGGAATTGTCTTCGTTATTAGTTAACCCCTTATAATAACTAAAACCTAATAAAGCCCAAAAATAATAAAATATAGGTAAACTATATACCACATTAGCAGAGAGCATGGCGATTAGACTAGCACACAATGAGTAAAAAACACCCTTCGATAGAGGATCTTTATTAGAAAGATAAAATGTAAACTGTAGTAATCTCCATAAGAAATAAATAAAAAATAGAAAACCCAAAAAGCCGAACTCCAACAAAAATTTAATCCAATCATTATGAGGATCAAAAGTAATACCAGATTGAGTTGTTAAAGCATCCAAAACCACATAATGCCCTAAACCAGTTCCAAACCAGAAATGTTCATTAAACCAGTCAGACAATAGCAACCGCCAATGCATCAACCTCCAGTTAAAAGAGTTCCCTACTTTTTCTCCTTGTTCAATATTAATACTTATTCCTGTTTCCACAAATTCAGACACTCTAGCGGAGATAGAAGTATGTTGAAATATATATATACCGATAGGGACAATAATAATAAAAAACAAAGGAATGATAATGATTTTTCGATTAGACTTTACCAAAGACAAGTAACTTATAAATAATATAAGAATAATAGCATTCTTTACTGTTCCTGTAACGAACACAACAAAAACAGACAATAAGAATGCTAACAGGGTCAAATTACTTTTTGATGAATCATAATAAACATAAAATAAAACAGCAAAAAATAGAGCAAAATTGGCCAAAATATTTATTTTCCCAGCCAACCCGGAATACCTTACCACACCATCAATTTCTTCTGCTCCTAGAGCAAGTACAGGCCCAAGAGCACCAGCAATTAAGTGTATAAATACTGATAAAAAAACGACTACAAAAAACCATTTTCTAACTCTGGGAATAGAGTATGATAGGCAACCGAATATAAATATACATTGACAAGTAACAAGCCTAATATAAGTAGAAACAGACGTAAGTAAAGAATATCCTTGAATAACACCAATAGCAGTAGAAAAAATCAAAAAAATGTTTACATAAATTAAAACCTTAAAAATCCCACCTTTATTTAACGTGTTTCTAAAATGGTCACCTCCAACCAAAAACAATATCACAAGAATATCAATTATTAATGGAACAATAATACCAATCGCAACAGAATCATATGATACTAATATAGTTTTTAATAACCATAAAAGAGAGAGCAAACCCCATAAAACTGTTGTCATTTTAACTTCTGCCTTTCTATATACTTAAGGTAAATGAAGTTACAAAACACATCAACAATCCCAGAAAAACTCTGCCGCTGAGCTTTTGAATATATTTCATCATATTTTTTTGGTGCCGACAATATATCAAAATATTCATTAAATATATTTTGATAGAAAAATCTCTCTCTATTAAAATCAGACTTCGTAAATAAATTAGATATCTTGGTCAATGCTTCTGACTCAGAGAGGGTTGAAACAGATCTTTCAGAGAAATTCTTTTCAAATAAAGAACCAAAAGTATTGTCATCAACAAAAATTGGTATATCCAAGTTGGAGACTGGAGCTAGTGTGAGAACACCTAAGCACATGGCTTCCATAGCACCTCGCCCTGTACCAATTGAAAAGTCAAAATCAGGTAACCAGCGTACAGCATCCGTCGTAACTTTTTTATCAGTATGGAAAAATATTCGATCTTGTATAGATAAATAATTACACAAGTCTTTTAATTCACTTAAGACATGCCCATCCTCCAATACACCAACAACATCTACACTAAGATCATGTCCTAATTTTTTTAGTTTATAACTTAGATTAATTGCCGATAATATTTTTTTACGATACTTTCTTCCAACTCGGGCAATGCATATTGCTCTTCTTTCAAAGGAACGCTCGAAAAACAAATTATCCTTCGTTCTTTCATTTACAAGAGCCATAATTTCGTTTCTATTGATTCTATTAGGTATCAAATAACTTGAAACGTTCTTATTATGAAAATGCTCTTGGTCTTCTTTTGAAAACACTGATATAGAATAGCACCTTGGATAGTAACGTAAAGGTTTACCTCCACACTTAGTAAGGACTAAAGGATTATTTTTAAAGATAGATACGACTCTAGCAAAGCTAAATGAATGCTCATCAAAACAATGTAATGTATCGTTTACATTTATTATTTTATATAATAAACTAAAGGCACCACAATATCCATTATCTCTTATTGATATAAAAGTAAGATTATCATATTTCACCCTTGGTTTTGTATGACCAATAATTACTACCTTTGAGTCAACATACTGTTCAGAAAGAGCTTTTAAACTATAATAGTGTCCTCCAATTCCCTGGTCCATAGTGAAAGCTAAAAATGTCAACATTGTTTATATAACTCCATTATTTTTCCAGATATTATCTTATTTGAATAAGTGTTTAAAAATACACTTTCTGTCTCATCACTTTTCATGCCTTCCAATTCATAAGCTTTTAATACTTCGCCAACCTTAATTATCATTTCTTCTTTTGAATTAACCACATAAACTCCTGTACAAATATGGCTTAACCTCTCGACATCACCTACATTTCGGCTAATTACAGGCAATCCGGATGCATAGGCCTCCTTAACAACTTGTGGTGAGCCTTCTCTATCCGATGTGAGAAGCATTAAAGATGAAATACTATACAATTCCTTGACTTCTTTCCTCGACAAGTTTTCAAGTGCTCTATATTTAACATTGTGGGATTTTGATATATTAGTAAATACATCTAGAAAATAGTCAAAGTTCTTCTCAGGCCTATCAGGGCTACTGGGAAATATAATAATTTTTTCGTTAGTTTGTATGTTCCTGTTATTAGGATTGAAAAAATCAGTATCTATACCACATGGTATAACAGAAAGCTTATCTGAGCTTTCTGTTAGCTTATTAGTTAGAACACCGTTTAATTCATCGCTAACTGCAATTGATTTATTAGAAAGATAAAACGCTAACTGGCTGATTAGCTTTACTAAGCTTGAACCACCTAAAACATCTGAGCCATGAAATGTAACAATTACTTTAATACCTTTAAGTTTAATAATTGGCAGTAGAAGTAAAACAGGGAAAAATGATAGTCCATAGTGTATATGAATAATGTTAGGATTATATTTAAATATTTTTTTGGCAAGAGGAAAAATATTACATATATACTTTCTAAAAAAACCAAATTTAGGTTTATCCAAGTTGAATACATCAACGTTTAAACCATGAAACCTTATTAAGCTTTCAACTTGTTCCTTTACAAATATACCTTTATTTCCTCTTGAGTCTGGATACATGTTAGTTATTACTAATGTTTTCATTTACTATACCAGTTTAGAAATAATTTCATCTGTAGAGAAAAACTCTTCTTTATTATATTTGCTAGGATTCCAAGAATTGGATATAGTCTTATTAATAGCACTTTTAAGTTCTAGCAAGTCATAACAAACCACAGCATAATTTTTCTTATCAAAATATCCAGCCAAATCTAATTGATGTTTATCTGAACGCTCTAAGTTAGGTACAACAATAAATCTTTTTCCTAATTCGGCCAACTTATAACATGTGCCAGCCCCAGCATGACAAATCACTAAGTCCGCAGTATTATATAGTTCATTAATATCACTAACGAAAGAATTAAACTCTATAGATTGAACATTATTATTGGCATCATATCCCGGCGCCTGGATAACAGCCTTCCAATTATTTCTAACAATTATATCCTTACAATGTTCGACCAAAGATGGAAATGGAGTTGTACCTACCGTAACAAATATGTTAAAGCCTTCCACAATATTTAGCCCTCGGGTATAATTCAGATAATGATTCATTCTGAATATAAAAGTCTGTTGATAAATAGTACATCAAGGCACCTGCCATTGACTTAGTTGTAAACCTAGACCATGTTTCTATATGAATAACTTTTTTCCCAAATAGCCTAAAGACTAAAGCTGGGATAACAGCGATACCTGGACCACATGATATTATCCCTGTTGTATTATTTTTTCTAACAAGATACCAAGAAATTTTAATATTTTTTATAGATGCATTAATCATATTCATTAATTTCGCATCATACTTATCTCGAACTTCAGTAGCTAAATAACATTTATCAAAAATATCAACACTAATATTTTCCGAATCAGTAAAGGCAAAAAATTTTAGTCTATCATCTCGTTCTTTTAATTTTTTTACGAGGCGTAGTGCTTGAGCTTCATGTCCACCTTTACCAAAACAAACTATCACTCGACCTTTCTTTTCCAAAACAAAACCTCAAAGAATAAAAATCACTGATTATCTATAAGTTTTATATCCCAACCGACCAATAAGAGTAAGTATGCATATAGATTGTATAATATAATATAATGCTACTGATATAGATAAGAAAACCAGTGTATCTATCTCAGACAAAGAAAATAAAGATGAAAAAAACAATGAAGTAGCTACAAGTATCAGTTTAAAGAGATTAAAATAGAAATAATACCTTACCTTACCTATAACATTAAATGCATCTACAATTGGACCAGCGACAAAGTTGGCTGCGACTTGAATTGATAAAACCTTAGAATAAAGCCCAGCCTCAATCCAATTATCACCAAATAATACGGAAAATGCTTGCTCCGCAAACAAAAATAAAATCAATGAAAAAACTATAGCTAAACCTAGCATTTTCATTATTATACTCAATGTCAAAGACATAATTCTTTGTGATTCAGACAATCCTATCTTAGATATTTCCCCGTAATAAACTTTTCTTACATTGCCTATAATCATAGTAGCAGGGATAGATATCATTGACATTGCCAACCCTAAAAAACCTACTGATTCATTACCATATTCCTTCGTAAAGTATATTATTGGTAATGCTTGAGATATAGCAAGAACAGTTCTAGATGGTAACCTAAAACGAGGATACTCTTTATACTTCCTAAATATTGCATAATTTAACAGCAGTCTTTTTCGACAAAACACATCTAAACTACTATTAAATAATTTATATTTTTTTAGCATATATGCTATGCCAAAGCCTTGTTGAAACGCAGAGCCGAAAATAAGGCCAATACTGCCAGCTCCAATCAAGCCACCTAGTACTTTAACTCCTCCACCAGCAACTGACTGTTGCAGCTGAGTTATGGAAATGACTTTATACTCAGCCTTTCTAACGGAGTAAAAGGTTAGAGTTTCATATACAGAAATCAATATAGCACCAAATATGATAATTGATATTTCCATATATTTAAACGTGACTTCACTTGAATTATAGAAAGGTGAAACAAAAAAATATGAAACTGGAGCCAAAAAAAAACTAATTAAAATAGATAGCTCTGTAATTCCTCTTGCTTGTCTTTTGGACTTTGCAATAGGTATAGCATCACAAAGCCGAAGTGATATTAATCCTCCACATACTGTCATGATTGACATCGCTGCTGTATAAACTCCAAAATCTTCTGGTTCGTACAGTCTGGTTAATATTGGAGTTAAAGATATTGATATCACTTTTGCAAGGAACGAACTACCGATCAATCTAGCTATACTTTTCCTAAAAGTATCGGTGCCCATAACTATAGCTCCACAAATCTCTTTAGATTATTAGCAACTATATCTGCTCTATATTGCTCTCCACTTCTAGTTATATAGATAGCTTCTGACTTAAGTCTAAATCCGGTCTTCTGATAAACTTCATTATATGCTAACTTAATTAAGGTTAGAACATCTATTGCACTAGCTTTTCCTCGGTTAACTATGAAGTTTGCGTGCATGGCCGAAATCTGAGCTCCACCAAACTTATATCCTTTTAGACCAACATCTTCTATAACTTTTCCTGGAGGACCAATAGTTTCATACATTTTCGGATTACTAACAAATACGGAACCACAACTAGGCTCTTTACGAGGGAACTTCATTCGCCTTTCTTTAAGAATTTCGAGACATTTCCTTCTCAACTCGATTTTGCATCCAGGCTGTAACTTCAATTTACAACTTAATATAATTTCATTCAATGACTGATAACAGCTTTCTCTATAATCAAAAGCACATTTATCTACTCTTCTCTCTATAATATTTCCACTTTCATCAATAGATAATACCGAGAGTATATTACTCGAAATAGACTTTCTTTGGCTACCAGCATTCATATAGATCACTCCACCAAATGAGGCAGGTATGCCAATTAAGTGTTCCAATCCAGAAAAACCTTTAGCAATTAATTTCCTTACAGTAGTTGGGGTAAAGCATGCAGATCCAATGTTTACAACCCCATCGTTGGAAAGACTTATATCTTTAAACTTTCCATCTAGTTTAATTAAGACACCATCAAATCCAGAATCCGAAAACAATAAATTTGATGTATTTCCAACAACTAACCAAGGTAAATTTCTCACCTTAGCAAACTCTATCGCTTCTAAAATTTCTTTTTCATTGTTTACTATTGATAAATACTTTGCTTTACCACCAATTTTCCAATGAGAAAAAGAACTAAGACTAACATTTTCTTTTATATTCATTTTTAAGGAGAAAATTCTCAACACCTAATCCATGTGAAAGATAATTTATTAAGTTCCCCCTTAATAGTTAAAGTCCGTCAAGGGAAAACTTATATTTACTTTTAATAACTAAGAACAAGAAATCATTTAGAATATTTCACTTTCACACCCAAACCATCTAATTTAATAATGAGATCATTATATCCACGTAGTGCCATTGAAACTCCTGTAATTCTGGAGACTCCAGAAGGAGCACATAATGCAGCTAAAACCGCAGCCATAGTACCGCGTAAGTCAGTTGCTGAAGCATCGGATGCATTAAATATCACAGGGCCATTCGTTGTTATCTGTCCAACAGATGCCTCTAGTTCTAAGTTTATAAATTTCTGTAACTCAGACAAGTAGCTAATTCTCTCTGGATATCTATAATCATGAATTCTAGATTTACCTACAGACATTAACCCTAACATCACGTAAAAAGGCTGCATATCCGAAATAATTCCAGGGTGGGTGCCACATGCGACTTCGAATGAATGAGCATGCCCATCCACCATACAAGAAGGACCAATATAAATACTATCGCTATTTTGAAAAAAATCGACCCCAGCATTCTTAAGGTACATTAATGGAATTTCCATAGAGGAAAAAGGAACATTTTTTATTAAAATATCCCCTCCGGATATTGCACCATATACTAGCCATGTTAATGCTTCTATCCTATCCGGTAATACGTGATAAGTATGCCCTTTTAATACATTGCAGCCTGTGACTTTAATATAACTTTGTCCAATTACATTTATTTCCACACCACTTCTTCTTAAAAACTCTATTAGATCTTCTATTTCCGGAGTTATATAGGCATTAGATAATACAGAGGTGCCCTTGGCTATAGAGGCCATTAAGAGAGCGTTTTCTGTTCCTCCAACAGTCGAGATAGGAAACTCGAATTGACAACACTCTATCGTTTCAGGAGCAGTTACAACTATACAATTTTCCTTTTCCTCGACATTACAACCGAACTCTTCCCAAATAGATATATGTACATCATATTTTCTCGCGCCTATATTACACCCTCCAGGATACGGTATGTAAGCTTTTCTAGATCGCTTGAGTTGTCCTGCAACTAACAGATATGTTGTTCGAATTGGGTAGAAATAATCATCGAGTTTACGTGGCTCATAAGCTTCAGAATTAATATATAGAGAGTCTCCATCAATTTTAGTCTTTACGCCATTATTATTAAGGAATCTTTCTTTATGCTTTGAGTCAACTAAGTTTGTCGGATACCCGGTTAAAGTCACAGGTTCGTCACAAATAGTGGCAGCAGCTAAAAGACGTGTGGCAGAATTTTTAGCTCCAGATACAGTTACAATACCTTTAGGGACCTGTCCACCCTCAACTTCAAGTATATCTTTATATAAAGTCATCTCAATTTTTCCAAAAAATTAAATTATAAAATAATAATAACGCTAGCCTAAAATCAAACCGTTACTTTAGTTCCGTTCTTATATGGAGGTTTTTATTAAACACTTTATTAAAATATGTTAAGAACTTCCAAATATGAGAGATTAAAAAGAAATAGCAGCCAAATAGAACCAAAAAAGTAATAAACATTATTGATTCACTTACATTAGTAAAATCAGCCCATAAGCCTACCGCAGCACAAATCGATGCCATCGAACAGATGAAAATTAACGTTGCACCTGGTGAAAGCCCAATACGCTGACAAATATGGTGTAGATGTTCTCTGTCTGGTTGGAATGGTGACTGACCTTTACGAATACGACGGATCATAATGGTTGCCATGTCCATCAACGGTAAAGCTATTAACCACAGTGCTGTGACTGGCTTGAAGGCTACCGCTCCTGGTTCTTGCGTGCCGCGAATCAGCATCCAGACCACTGTAAAGCCGATAAACATACTGCCAGCATCACCCATAAAGATTTTAAAGCGACGACCAAGTGGGAAACCTAAGTTCATGAAGATGTAAGGAAGCATCGCAGTCACGATCATTAAACAGATCGTGGCTAAATATTCGTTTCCGTTGTAGGCAAACACAATACCTAATGCTGTAAAGGTGACCGAGGCTAACCCGCCCAGCAAGCCGTCTATGCCATCAACCATATTAAATGCGTTAATTGCGCCTATTACCGCAATAACGGTGATCACTGCGCCAGCGACTTCATTAAGGGCAATGGTTTCGCTCCCCATTAAGTAGCCTAAATCGTGTAAGCTGTGGCCTCCGATGTAAATCATCGCAAGGGATATTCCAGCTTGGATAATAAGACGAATTTTGAAACTTACATCGTAGTAGTCATCTAATGCGCCGAGCACTATAAGCACAGCCGAACAAGATAAGTAGAGTGATAGGTTGTCATTCATTGGTAGGAACAGAAGGAACCCGACCAGTATAGTAGAGAAAATGGAGATGCCTCCTACAAGGGGTACTACTCCTTGGTGGAGCTTTCTTGCATTGGGTTTATCTACTAGACCTACGCGCTTAGCAACTTTGCGCATAACAAAAAGTAGAACGAACGACAAAATAAATACAAATAAATATGCATTATTCATGGTAGCCAACTGTGTTATTAAATAAGTTTGAGGTAAATCTATAACGCATCCGACTGATTCCCTTTACGGATTCCATTGCATCACAGGTCCGATACTGCTGATTCTTGCTTCGCTCGTATCTAGACACGCCGAACTCTAAGAATGAGCAGGTGATTTTTTGGCGTGACAAAACCACATTAGCCAACGTGGGTTGTAACGCATTGCAAACGCTAATTTCTAATATTGAATATGTAAGTAACTGAGTTCCACCGACACTAGCTCGTGACGGTCATCGGTTCTCAGCCTTTTATAGGCAGGCCAAATACAAAGCTGAATACACTAACTAACGGTTTGGGCCGGTAGTTATGTACTTCTATAAACCTAGTATTTGGTTTTGATAGGTATGAGAAATGGAGATTTAAATTGTAACCTATGCCTAACCAACATTTGCTCGCCACTTTGTTAGCTTTGAGCGTCCCTCTGACAAAAGGGAATTACATAAATTTGTAATAGTTCTCGTTTTTTATAAATCAATCTTGCCAGAAATGCACTTAGGTGCTTATTATTATTAAAAATTATCTTGCTTGGTCTCTCTTCTGTTAGGAAAGAGACTAACAGATGATTTGGGCACGCTACCGCCCCTAGGTCTGGCTCCTAGAAGCAAGTTTTATACGTAGTGTTTAATGGTTGCGTTTCCAAACAGGAGACGAATTGTATAGTAAACACGTTGCAACTAAAAGTAGAACGTGCAAAAAGCTTGCAAAAAAATGTCTTTTTTCTGACACTTAACTCGCCATAAACGTGACGCTTTTTTTGTTGGCTTACTAATTATTAAACTCCTTCCGGCATAGCTGATGTTTGTATAGCTAGCGCGTTAATCTCAGAAGTCTAAGTGAAAATAGTTGCAATAATATGAATTGCATCACAACAGGTTGCAATGCTACACAGTCAAATTTATGACGAATATCTAAGTCTCTCTAAACTTTCGGTTTTGCTGTTTTCTTACTCTCATTATCCTTGCCTACAATACGCTCACTTATTCACCACTTTCTGCTTACCTTGTTCATTGCGCGATTGACTGAGCCGTTTTTACGTCGCGACGTGTCGCTATATATGAAAGCAAATACTCGTAAGCGTGGGTTAACAAAGGAAAAGGCGTCGTTTCGTTATGAAAGTACTGCACCACGGTGGGAAAAATACGGTTACTGGCTCTTGTCACGAGCTCGTATTACAAAATGGAAGTGTGCTGATCGACTGTGGTTTGCTACAAGGTCAAGATAATGCTCAGCAGGAGAGTTTGAATATCGACTTTTCTATCTCTGATCTCAAAGCGGTTGTTCTAACCCATTCTCATATCGATCATGTTGGTCGGCTACCTTGGCTATTGGCTGCAGGTTATAAGGGACCTATCTACTGTACGGAAGCCACCGCTGAGCTCGTACCGCTTATGTTAGAAGATGGATTAAAGCTCCAGTTAGGCATGAGGCGCCATCAAAGGGAAAGCTTGCTCGATTTTATTCGAACGCTTATTCGCCCTTGCTCTTATTCCCAATGGATAGAGATAGAAGAACATACCTATCTTCGCTTTCAACCAGCAGGACACATTTTAGGGTCTGCATATGTTGAGTTTCATTTATCAAACAATGAAGTTGTTGTGTTCTCAGGGGATTTGGGACCTCGTAACACGCCTCTCCTACCTGACCCGGTATCGCCTGAAAAAGCTGACTATTTGTTTATCGAATCAACATACGGCAATAAAGTTCACGAAGATGTTGAGTCTCGCAGTAGGCGATTGCTTTCTATTATTGAGCATGCACTTCAGGATGGTGGCGTAATTGTTATACCTGCTTTTAGCGTCGGGAGAACTCAAGAGTTACTGTTTGATATAGAACAGCTTATTCATGAGCACGCCTTGCAAGATTCTCTGCCTATTATTCTCGATTCTCCTTTGGCTAAAAAGGTAACTACTACCTATCGGCAATTTAAAAAGCTTTGGGGAGCTGAAGCGAAAGAGCGAATCGAGCATCACCGACACCCTCTTGCGTTTGATCAATGTATTACCGTCGAAAGCCACACTGACCATTTAAAGCTCGTCAATCGACTCGCAAGCACGGCAGAAGCTGCTATCGTGGTTGCGGCCTCTGGTATGTGTGAAGGTGGACGTGTCGTCAATTATTTAGAAGCATTGCTGCCAGATAAAAGAAATGATGTGCTATTTGCAGGCTATCAAGCAGAAGGGACGTTAGGTCGGCGAATTCAGGATGGAGAAGAGAACATATTGATTGAAGGAAGGCGCGTTAGAGTGGAGGCTCAAGTACATACCATGTCAGGTTACTCTGCACATGCGGATAGGGACGATTTAATACAGTTTGTTTCTGGTATTCCTACTCCTCCGAAAGAAGTTCACCTTATTCATGGTGAACAAGCGTCGAAAAGATCGCTTTATCAACAACTGATAACCCTCGGATATAATTGCGTTATATAGTGAAATGAACAATCATTTAATTTCGAGGCAATATAATATATCGCAAACATAGTTTTTCGAATTCATTGATATAATTTCGTTAAGATTCAAAAACAAGTCATAGACAAGGACTCAGGTTCAAGAAAATTAACAAAGTTATGAGCATGTTCTGGATTAAGGGATATAATTTCTATACGAAATAAATTATAATCGCCGACTTGTAAGCAATTGGCTAGTCGATAACAACTTATTCCATTCCTATGACAGACAGTATGAGCGACACGCTTCAAGAACGAGAAGCTTCTGAATTAACTAAGCATAATTCTATCAGCATAACATCAGCATTGGACGAGTTATCCGCAAGTGAATCAAATGCTTGCCTTTATATCTACTGTCCAAAAGAAGACGAAGCAAAAATTGCTCAAGTGCTTAAGAGGCATCCTGAGATTAACGCTCAGGTTAATAACTATGCTCTTAGAGACTTCAAGAGCAAAACGCTTTGCCACTTCAAAAGCTCGCATCTAGATCCTGAACAGCAAGCATTTCTTGTCGCGGCGACAGAGCTAGGTGCTTGGGTTGAGCCATTAGTGAGCTATTTTGACCGTTCACTCGGATATACTGAAACAGAGCTTTTGCACAGCGGCTACTTCTTACACCAAAAAGCTTTTTCTATCCTTTCTAATCGTAAGAACAGCTGGCAAAAACGCTTCATCGATCTGTTGTTTGTTTTCATGCTGTCATGGGTTGCTATTCCTGTAGGGCTCATTACGGCACTGCTCATTAAGCTTGAATCGCCAGGTCCGGTATTCTTTAAACAGCGTCGTACCGGCCAGTATAATGAAGAGTTTGAAGTGATTAAGTTTCGCTCGATGCGAAACGATGCAGAAAAGAACGGAGCCCAATGGGCAACCAAAAATGACGCGCGCGTAACGAAAGTCGGCTGTTTTATTCGTAAAACTCGCATTGATGAGCTCCCTCAGTTAATCAACGTACTAAAGGGAGAGATGTCGATGGTTGGCCCTCGCCCAGAACGTGAAGTGTTCATCTCTGAGTTGGAAAAAGCCATTCCTTACTATCGCTTCCGTCACGCCGTTAAACCTGGGGTAACTGGCCTAGCTCAAGTAAAATACCCTTACGGCGCATCGGTAGAAGATGCTATTTGGAAACATAAATACGATGTCTATTACATCAAACACCAAAACTGGATAATGGAAGTGAAAATTCTTTTCCTTACAGTCAAAACGGTGTTATTTGGGATGGGTCGCTAAAACACGGCGAATTTAATCGAACGGATCATAGATATGAAAAAAGAGCAGCGCCTTACGGTCGCTGCTCTTTTTGTGTGCATATTTGGTCGGCTCTATCTAGGGTTAACGAAACTAAGATTTGCGCTTAGTTCGGTGTTTCATCGTACCTTTAACGGCATAGACAGAAAATGTAAATAGGCTTCTTGGCAAGCTCAAGCCTACTACGTCTCTATAGAACTTCCATTGATATGACAAAACGCTAAATTTGTTAGCTGTCATACCACTATCCATCCTATACTTTGCTAACGGCTTAGGTAAACAGTAAGCTTTTGGGGTCTCTTTCAATATATCTAACCACAATCCCATATCCTGACGTTTACGAATTAGAGGCATATATCGCTTACCTAGTTTCTGTGTATCGTAAACGGCAGTTAGGCATCCTATAACGTTACTGTACATGAGTTTTTTGTACGTTGTATATTCTGGCGCAGTTACAACGCTTAGCTCTTCTTCACTATTAAAACGGCTATAGTGGGTGTATGTGAGTGGATAGTTATTCTCTAGCATGAATGGAATCTGCTCTGCTAGTTTGTTTTCCAGCCATAAGTCATCAGAATCTAAAAATGCAATGAAGCGACCTTTTGCTTGTTCTATAGCGAAGTTACGACTTGCACCAGCCCCTTGGTTTTCTTTGTTCTGATATACACGAATATTGTCGTACTTATCAGCGTATGTTTGAATGACTTGCCAAGTGTTATCGACAGAAAGGTCATCTACTATTATAAGTTCCCAGTTTTTGTACGTTTGGGATAGTACACTTTGAATACTTTCTACAACTGTTTGCTCAGAGTTGTAAGTTGGCATGATTATAGAAACCATAGAAGTCAATTTAGAGTTCCTCTTTGATCAATCTAACCGGACTACCTGCGTAGAGGCCTACTGAAGTAAGCTTCTTGTTAACGTATGAGTTTGCTCCAATCAAGCTACTATGGGGAATATTCGCACCTGCGCCGACAACAACATTACCAGCAACCCAAGTTCCTTGGCCGATAATAATCGGGGAACCTGTCGGTTTTCCAAACCTGTAAGATCCGTTCTTCTTAGTGTGGTTTGACGAAACAAGCAAAGTATTAATACCTATTAGCACTTCATCATGCAAAGTTATTCTTTCGCGAGCATTTATAACAACGCCTGTTGCTAGAAAGACATTCTCTCCAACACTTAAATTCGCCAAGCCTAATATTCTGACGCTAGAAGCAACCTGAAAGTTCTTACCACAACTAGGCATGAACAAAGAGTATAACCACCCTCTGAACCTCATTATAATAGGAGCATCAGGAAAGAAAAAAGTCCCCCCCCAAACAAACCAACTATACAAAAAGTTTAGTCTTTTCTTCATACTTAACCCTTAGCCTTTCTTGAGAACATTACTAATAAATGAGTCCAATGTGTAACCTTCAATCAAGTTTCGTCTATTAATACTATTGATATCAGATAGGTCGAAGTTTTGGACCACTGACTTCAATGAAGCCTCCAGCGCTTTTTTACAATTAGGCTCGACTAAAACCCCTAACGAATCATTTCCATCGATCACATCACGGACATAACCAACATCAGTAGATATACAATATAAATTGTTATATAGAGCTTCAATTAATGTTCTAGGTCCAGTTTCAGAAATGGATGGATTTACAAAAATGTTATGCTCCTGATACACCTGATTGAGTTCAGGACCATTTGGAATAAAACCTAGAAACTTAACATCATCTTCAATATGCAATTTTTTAGTTAAACATACTAATGATTCTAAAGTTGGACCATTGCCAACAATAGACAAAGAAAAAGACTGGCTTGCATTTTCTTTTTTTAATTCGGAGAAAGCCTCAATCAATAACTCTAAACCTTTACCTTCTTGAAGACGAGAAACACAAATAAAGTTAAAGCTTTCATTTGGCAATAGATTAGGTGAAGAAAATTCATCAGTAGATAAAATACTACTTTCTACCAAAACATCAATTTTATCTCTGATAAAAAAAGGAACATTTTTTAGTACAGAACTACCATTAGCAGAGCAGGAGTTAAAATAAGCACTAAGTGAAATAAGAAAATACTCTGGATAAAAAATTAATATTTTAAATAGATTTTTAAGGAAATCATCTTTCATTCTACCCCTAAGCACCTCTAAAGGATTTGAAGTAAAATGATAATTTAGAACTTGATCTTTTTTGAGTATAGCTGCAAACCAGCTAAATGGTTCTGGTGTTCTTAAGTAAACAAAGTCTGAAACAGAAAGGAGTTCTTTCATCCCATTCCAAATTGAATGGCTTTTTTTTAAGGCCCCTAAATAGGAATTAAAATCAGGTAACTGTATGAGTTTTACATCTTGAGTAGAAACAAATTCAAAGTTTTTTGGAATATCATGATTCCTAGATGAGGAACATAGTAATGTAACCTGTGCTGTTTTTTCAACGAACTGATCAAGATACTTTTTATGTATTCCTTCGACATAAAAGCCATCTTCAGCTAGAAATATATTCCAGTTGGCATAAACACCTAATTTCACATCAACCTCACAAAATTACAAATGACTATTAATGAATTTTCTAGTTTCTTTTCTAGTTCGTTCTCTAAATTCAACAAGATCTTCGGAGTTAATAATATCATCAAAAGAATTAAGTTTATTAGAAATAGGAAATGTAATGACTCTACAGCCACTATTTATAGCCAAAATCAAACCATGCATACGCCCAGAAACGACAAGAGACACTGCCTCTAAATTACTCTTATAATCATCCAAAGTTTTATTATAGAGAATATCAAGATCAACATTATACACTCTCTTTATATATTCTTTGAAAAGCTCACATTCGACGCTATCTTCTTGAGTAGTATAGGTCAATACGACATTGGAGATTGATATGTTGTTCTTCCTTAAAAGCTCCAACCATAAATTGTAATATTCATCCCGTTCAAGTTTGGAGTTATACATATTATATACAGAGTGCGCAGTAATGCCCAAAGCGATAAGAGTCTGTTTTTCAGGACAAAATGTTAAGACTTTTTCAGTAAATACGACATCTCCAGAAACAACTGATTTCACACTATATAAATCATCTATCATCTTAGATGACCTGTTATCTCTGACGTTTATACCATCTGCATTATTTACAGCCCAACAAATAAGTTTATCTTCTAACCAAGAATAACTTCCTCCATAGCCCACATTAGAAAAAACTATTTTCCTATTGAGTTTCTTTGCAAGATAGACCCAAGTGAAAGCAGCAATACTAAATCTGCCATGAAGCAGTAACTGTCCCCCACCAACGACTATTAAGTCAGGCAAGTTCTTATCGATACATTTCTTGACTCGACTATAGTTTCTAAAAAACCAAATTAGGTTCAGAGGAAGAATTTTTTTAAGCAACCCTTTTAAAGGACTTACATCTTGACCAGCGTTAATGGTATTCACATTTTGAGACTTAGAAGTATAGTCTTCAAACACAACATCACAGCCAATTTCATTATTAAGAAACTTTTCAAAAGCAACATTAATAGCTTGGTCTCCCAAATTATTGCAAGTCCCCCTGTTAACTAATAATATTTTTTTCATTATTGTCTCTTGTTTTATAATTTGTTTTCATTTTCTTTATTTGAAACCTTAGGTAACGAAAACCTATCGACCTTAAAAGCTCTGTCTTCAAATAGTGATGGAATAAAATAGAACGGTTGCGTATCAAACATTGTGTATCTTTCATAGTTTAACTTTGAGAAATATGTCGAGTTAAATAGACTGAAGACGAGTATAGGGAAAACTAACCCCAAACATAGCTTAGTTCTACCCAAATAGTTAAAGTATAAAAAACCAGTTAATAATGCATAGATAGGCATTGTAACGCGAAAAGACAGGCTTGGCAGGTAGGATGTACTCATAACAAAGACTGTCATAGCTAAAAATGGGTAAAAGGTCTTATCTAACTTTCTTCGAACAAACAACACTACAAATGGCACCAAAAAGAACAGAAGACCTTTAATGTTTGTTATTATCGATTGAAACATCATTCCAGAGTCAAGCATTCCTGATAAAGCATATGTAAGCTTTGTCAGAATCACATTATTAAAGTTAATAGATGTGAGTATTTTTACGTTTACCAAAATAAAAGCACTCACAAGCACACTAGTCAGAATGAACAATTTTAATTTTTTAGAGCTTTTATTTTTAATTACAAAGATAGAAAGTGGATATATTACTATGCTAGACAGATGAAATGTACATGCAATGGCCAGAAATAAATACCTAAACTTCCCTAAAGAGAATATTGCCAATGCTATGAATAAGCTTGCATAGCCCTGCCTCATTATCAAAAACACATAGTTAAGTTTGAAAAGTATTAAAGAAAGACCAAGTATAAAGAAAAAATCGCGAGCCTTAAGATTATAATACTTAACAATTTTAAGGCAAACAAAAACCAGTAGAGAAAGAATAAAACCAACATGAAACAGCTTAAACATGTAGGGAAGTGGCTCCCCCACTATACTATAAATGAGTAAATTTAGTAATGGGACACCAACTTCGATACCCCCAGAAAATTGAAATATTGCATCACTGTAGTGACCATTATAAATTTCCAAGTAGTTATTATAATACGTAGTGAAGTCATCGCCTCGTACAGCAAAGTGTTCATTACTCATCGCTGTTACAATGATTCCTAGAAACGCAAAGGCACTACTCACTAGCATTGACCGAAATTCAGCATTAAAGCTATAACTCTGAATAAGAAGAAGAGTAACGGACAAATAAAATAAAAAGAATGGCGAGAATGCAAAAACTGCAACTAGTAGTAAGCAATAGAATAGGAATAGTAACTTATTTGTCATTTTTACTGAAATAATTTGTTTAAGAAAACTCGATTCGTTATCAGCTTAAAGTATATGGCTATTTTTTTTATTCCTTTACTTGCAGCTTTATCCTTTACTAAACTGATATAATCAATCCATTCATTCACTAACTTTGTGTCTATATCTGATATAAGGCCTAACTTTATCGCTTTCTCCATATCTTGAAGATATTGTTTTTTTATTCTTTCATGCTTCATTTTAACTAAATTTGCAGGAGCAGATAATGAACTATCATGAATTCGATAGTAAATGCCAGGATAATTGATAATCATCCCCTCTCCCAAATATAAGCCTCTAAGCAGGAAGGGGGTATCTTCCGTAGGGCATGTTGGCTCTAATGCATCAAATGAGTCTATAATGTTTCGTCTAAACACTCTTGACGCACCACTAGTAACGATTTTTTTTCCTGAAGTGTAGTCTGCAAGCGTAAAACGCTGATCACTCTCTAAATCACTCAAGCGCCCAATTTTTTCTCCGCTCTCATCAATCTTCTCATCATTAAAAGATAAAAACGAAACTTGTTCATTTCTAACAAAGCACTCTACGGCTTGGCTGACTCTTGATGGTAAAGACAAATCATCACCCGCAGCGATGGCAATTATTTCTCCTGTAGCCTTGCTCAAAGCAATATTTACATGTTGAGAAATGCCTGAATTTTTTTCATTTCTATTTAAAATGATGTTTTTATGTGGATATTGAGCACAAACTCTCTCAATAATTTCGAATGTATCATCATTCGAACAATCGTCGGAAAAAACATATTCAATATTTTCATAATCTTGTTCAAGTGCAGCTCTTATAGCCGACTCAATAAAATCTGATTGGTTGTAAGCAAGTAAAACAAAAGAAACCTTTTTCATATTTTATACCTAGTTCTATTTATATTTTTTTCTGATAATCCGACTCATCCAAAACATCATTATAAAGAAATAAATCAAGTAGTTTAGGAAGTAAGCAAAGCTTAGCCCCTCCATTCCCATATTGTTAACAAAATAGAAGCACAAGAATGTATATGATGCAGAGAATGCTATTTCGGAGATAACAAACTCTTTCGTCATTGATTTAGAAAGCATCAAATATGAAATGAGCCATGAAGACATTTTTAATACGTTGCCTATTAACTGCCACTTAAATAGCACTAACATAGGATAAAAGTCTTTTGTAAAAAGAACCCATATAATAAAGTCTTTCAATAGATAAACAAAAATTGAAATAATAGACACAAGTGGGACTATTACTAGAAAGCCTATCTGTAACTCTTTTCTCAACTCACTTTCTAATTTTATTTCAGACAACCTTGGAAGATAATAAGTAGCAAGAGCTGTAGTAATCACTAATAAGTAAGTTGAAGAAATATAGTTCATTGCTTGCCAATACCCTGCGGCATCCCAAGATATATTTTCACCTACATAATTTCGAATAACTATCATAGACATTGGAACTGCCAATGTCGATGCAAGCGTCATCAATGTATAGTTTAATAACCTTCTACTACTTTTCTTGTCAAACTTTGATGTGAAGTTTTTTATTATAATTTTGTTGTGCTTTCTTAACTTAATTAATAAGACAAAGCTTACTAAAGATTGATTTGTCACCAATGCAATGAGAGCACCATCCAACCCATAAAGATATACCAGAACCAGCGTTAAAATTAAGCCAAAGATACTTTGTGTAATATTTATGGAAATATAAGTTCTAATTTCCTTCAAACCATTTAGTATGGATAGTACCAATTGATTTAGCGAAAACAATGTTATTGTGATAGCAAACAAAGAAAAAACATAACTATATTCTTCTGTATCAAAAACATACTTCGACATTTCACTAGAGAATGTCATCATTAGAATGCTAGTTATAATTGAACAAAGTAATGTAATTTTAAGAGCAGTGCTCCAAATCACCTTTGTATTGTCTGTATCGTCTGCATATTCAGCAGTATATTTAGTTACTCCTGAATTGATCCCCCCTTGCGAAAAAGCGCGGATCAAGCCTTGACTATTCTGCAATTGGCCAATTAATGCAAGACCGGAAGGCCCGATTAATACAGAAACAGCTTTGTTGATAACTAGGCCGGAGAGCATTTTTATGCCAGTAGCAAGAAAGCTAAGCATAGACGTTTTGAGTAAGTTCACTTAAAACCTAATTTTTTGTTTTTCTTAACTCAAAAACCAGCCCCCCCCTTAGGTTGGCCTGGTTTTATAATTAATTTAAAGAGAGAAAGAGTTCACTGCATCGACCACAACACTTCTCTCTTGCTCACTCAAGTAAGGCGACATCGGTAATGACAGCACTTC